>NZ_FODU01000001.1:0-905607 GCF_900110445.1 Acinetobacter sp. yr461 | reverse complement strand
CCTAACCAGCGAACCACGTTACCTAAAGAGATAACATAGTTGCCATCGTTATGCATGGTTTTAGGAACCATCCAGTGAGGCACTTCTTTAGATGTGGTGTCTGATAACAAGAAGAAAGTTTTGTCTTCAGTTACAGGTACGTTTAAAGGCGCACCTTCTTCCTTCCAGTTCGGGAAAAGTTCGTTGATGGCACGTGGCTCAAGCACAGCACCAGACAAGATATGCGCACCTACTTCAGAGCCTTTTTCAACTACACAAACAGAAAGATCGGGTAAGTTATTTTCAATCGCTAATTGACGGATCTTAATCGCAGCAGATAGACCTGCAGGTCCTGCACCTACGATGACAACGTCAAACTCCATTGACTCTCTTTCTATTTTTTCCATATTGCGAAATCCAATTTCATTACTAAAATTACTCCTAAAAAAACTGAAACAGAGTTCAGTTTTTAATAGAGGGTTAATGTAAGGTGTTTAGAGCATCTTGAATATTTTGAACCATATGAATTAATCTTGGTCCGATTTCATTTTCAAGTTTTTCTTGATTAACTAAATAGCTTGGTGCTCCGCAGTTAAAGACTAATAAACCGTATATTGGATGTATTAAGGGAACGGCAACAGAGTTCACTTCTTTATGCCATTCGCTTAAAGATAAACAATACCCATAGTTTTGATAATCATGAAAGGCTCGATCTAAACTACGTTTGATCGCTGGCCATTCTTCAGCAGTGTGCTTCTTTTCTAATGCTTTTAAAATAAATTCACGTTCATTTTCAGGAAGAGCTGCTAAACAGGCTCTTCCCATAGATGTGTTATGTAAGGGTAAAGTCGAACCAATTGGTCTGCGCATAGTTAAATTGGTTTCGGTTTGAACCACATCTAGATACATCATGTTTAACCGGTCTCTCATTGCCATAGCAACAGGAGCTTGTGCATATCTGGACATTTCTTCCATGTAAGAATGGGCAATTGATCGTATAGATATACTCGATAATGCGGCGTAACCAAGCGCCAGTACCCCAATATCTAAAGTGTATTTAGTAGAATTTGGAAGTTGCTTTAAATAACCAAGGGACACTAAGGTGCTCGTAATTCTTGCAATTGTTGGCCTAGGTAAGCCTGTAAGATGAGATAGTTCCTGATTCCCTAAAACTTGGTTGGATGCTGAAAAACAACGTAATATCTCTAATCCACGCGCTAAGGAAGCAATAAATTGAGGATTATTCTCGCGGTGAATATGAGAAATCGGATCTAAACGGATTTCATCAAAGTTCACTTTTTTTTCGACTTGTTCTTTTAGTTGATTATATTCTAAATGCATACCATTCCCGTATTTGATCAAACACTATTCTTGATCATATCAATTATATTTCGCTATACAAAAAAAATTAGAATAGTTAATGCTTTTTTAAATGATTCACCTAGTCAACAGCAATATTGGCTAAAAAACTGAAAAGAAGAATCAACCAATCACTAACTTTAATTTCGTATAACAAAATAAATAGCCATTTAAATTTAGCTTTATTTAAGAGTTAAATCAATATATTTATGCAATTTAATGAACATTAATTCTGTATTGCGAAATTTTAAGCAAAAATTCTTGTTTGTTTAGAGTTGTGCTGCTATTTTATTTCGTATAACGAAATTACTTGTGGTTTTGTATTACAAAATGGTGCTTTGGATAGCATTGTATAAGGATATAAGGAGAGAAAGATGATTCGTGATCAACAAACATTAGAACAGTTGTTATCTACAATTCGAAGTTTTGTTAAGAATACGTTGAGGCCTTTAGAGCATGAGGTCGATGAAACTGACGCGATACCAGACCATATTGTCCAACAAATGAAGGAATTGGGCTTATTCGGTTTAACCATTCCTGAAGAGTATGGTGGTCTTGGAATTACCATGGAAGAAGAGGTGTTTGTTGCTTTTGAGTTGGGACAAACTTCTGCTGCATTTCGTTCTTTGATTGGTACAAATAATGGGATTGGCTCAAGTGGAATTATTATTGATGGTACCGATGAACAAAAGCAAAAATATTTACCAGGTTATGCTAGCGGAGAAATTATAGGTTCTTTCTGCCTAACCGAACCTGACTCGGGTTCAGATGCTGCTGCTTTGAAGACGTCTGCAGTTAAAGATGGCGATTATTATATTTTAAACGGGACCAAGCGTTTTATTACTAATGCACCCCGTGCATCAACTTTTACCGTGATGGCTAGAACTAATCCGGATATTAAAGGTGCTGGAGGCATTTCTGCTTTTTTGGTTGAGGCAGGAACTGCTGGGCTCACTTTAGGAAAGATTGATAAAAAAATGGGACAAAAAGGTTCTTATACCTGTGATGTCATTTTTGATAATTGTCGTGTTCATAAAGATCAATTAATTGGTGGTATTGAAGGTATTGGTTTTAAAACAGCAATGAAAGTGCTTGATAAGGGCCGTTTACATATAGCTGCTTATAGTACAGGAATGGCAGAGCGTATGTTGGAAGATGCTTTGCAATATGCAATAGAACGTAAACAATTTGGTCAATCGATTGCTAATTTTCAGCTCATTCAAGCGATGTTGGCAGACTCAAAAACAGAAATTTACGCTGCAAAATGCATGGTGTTAGATGCAGCACGTCGTCGTGATCTTGGAGAAAACATTAGTACTGAAGCATCGTGTGCAAAAATGTTTACTACAGAAATGTGTGGCCGAGTAGCTGATCGTTGTTTACAGATACATGGTGGGGCTGGATACATCAGTGAATATTCAATTGAACGATTTTATCGAGATGTTCGTTTATTCCGTCTCTATGAGGGAACAACACAAATTCAGCAAATCATTATTGCTCGAGACATGATTAAACAAGCTACAACTTAATAGATGGATGTTTTTACCTAAAGGAATGAGAAAATGAGTAGAGTTCAATTTAATTGGCAAGATCCTTTTTTATTAGAAAATCAGTTAACTGAAGAAGAGCGAATGATTCGGGATACTGCATTTAATTATAGTCAAAATAAGCTAATGCCACGTGTATTAGAACAGTTCCGTCATGAGCAAACAGATGCTTCTATTTTTCGTGAAATGGGCGAGCTAGGTCTTTTAGGACCTACAATTCCTGAACAATATGGTGGCTCAGGGTTGAATTATGTGAGTTATGGGTTAATTGCTCGTGAAATTGAACGAGTAGACTCAGGTTATCGTTCAATGGCCAGCGTTCAAAGTTCTTTAGTTATGGTTCCTATTAATGAATTTGGTACTGAAGAGCAAAAGCAAAAATATTTACCTAAACTCGCTACAGGTGAATACATTGGTTGTTTTGGACTAACCGAACCTGACCATGGCTCGGACCCTGGCAGTATGATTACTCGCGCTAAAAAAGTTGAGGGTGGTTATCGTTTAACTGGCGCTAAAATGTGGATTACTAATAGTCCTATTGCTGATGTATTCGTAGTATGGGCAAAAGAAGTTTCACCTGAAGGCAATGTTGGTGATATTCGAGGCTTCATTTTAGAAAAAGGTTGGGATGGTCTTTCTGCACCTGCAATTCATGGAAAAGTGGGATTGAGGGCTTCCATTACTGGTGAAATAGTAATGGATAACGTATTTGTTCCAGAGGAAAATGCATTTCCAGAGATTCGGGGTTTAAAAGGTCCGTTTACATGTTTGAATAGTGCACGATATGGTATTGCATGGGGTGCAATGGGGGCAGCTGAGTTTTGCTGGCATACAGCACATCAATATACGATGGATCGTAAGCAGTTTGGGCGTCCTTTAGCAGCAAATCAGTTAATTCAAAAGAAACTTGCAGATATGCAAACTGAAATTGCTTTGGGCTTGCAAGTGGCTTTACGCTTTGGACGTATGAAAGATGAAGGCATTGCATCTGTTGAAGGCACATCCCTAATTAAGCGTAATAACTGTGGTAAGGCTCTTGATATTGCTCGGCTAGCTAGGGACATGCTGGGAGGAAATGGAATTAGCGATGAGTTTGGTGTTGCTCGACATCTTGTAAATTTAGAGGTTGTAAATACTTATGAGGGAACACACGATGTCCATGCTCTTATCCTTGGGCGCGCTCAGACGGGTATAGCTGCATTTTCTAATTAAGATTTGACCTTCTGAAGGTCTTATCCCTTAAACCATATAAGGTTTAAGGGATAGTGTTTATTACTATCTTCTTCAAAAAATAAAATTGAAAAAAAGCCTTTATTTGTGGATTACACGAATAAGGGCTTTTTTTTGAAAAATTATATCTACTCAATTTATTAAATAATCTAAAAATTAATATTACTAATTATTCTTTTGGAATATTTCCAATCTTGTATTTTTAATTCTTGAAATTGACGGTTAAGCATCTTGTTTTTGCGCAATAAATGTAACTAATTATTTCATAATTTTTACATAAATAAATATATTTATATTAAAAAACATATAGTTATAAAAATATGTCAACTTGTTTATATATTTCGCATAGTGAGCTCTGTTATTTAGTAATTGAAATTAATTTTCTTGTTAGCTATTTTGAAATTATCAACAAGGAATGAAAAATTTAGCTCACTAAATGGACAAGGAAAACTTATGAAAGGACTAAAAGACAAAGTAATTATCGTGACAGGCGGTGCTGGTGGAATTGGTTCAGCAACTTGTAAACGCTTAGCTGAAGAAGGTGCAAAAGTTGCGGTATTTGATATGAATTTAGAAGCAGCGAAGAGTCTGGTTGCGGAAATTGAAGCAAATAATGGTCAGGCAATTGCAATTGAGTGTGATATTACAGATCGTCAGATTGTTGATTCCGCAGTTAAATCTACCCAAGAACAATTGGGGCCAATTGATGCTTTGGTAAATAATGCAGGTTGGGATGTATTTAAACCATTTTTGAAAACATCTGCGAATGAGTGGGAAAAATTAATTCAGATCAATTTAATTGGCATGTTGAACATGCACCATGCTGTTTTACCAGTAATGGTTGAACGAAATCATGGGCGTGTAGTGAATATTGCATCTGATGCTGCAAGAGTTGGTTCATCTGGTGAAGCTGTATATGCAGCATGTAAGGGTGGATTACTTTCTTTTTCTAAAACACTGGCTCGTGAGCATTCACGCAATAACATTACTTTCAATGTTATTTGTCCAGGGCCAACTGATACGGCTTTATTGGCTGGCGTAACCGAAGGCGCTTCGAATCCAGAAAAACTTCGTGAAGCTTTTACACGTGCTATACCACTTGGCCGATTGGGTCAACCAGATGATTTAGCATCGGCTATTACATTCTTCTTAAGTGATGATGCTGGATTTGTTACTGGTCAAGTATTAAGTGTTTCTGGTGGATTAACCATGAATGGTTAATTCCAATTTTGGAATAAATAACGAATAACAGTTCAAGGAAATGAAAAAATGAATTTTGAAGATATTTTATACGAAGTTAGAAATGGTGTGGCATGGATCATCATTAACCGCCCTGAAAAAATGAACGCTTTTCGTGGGCAGACTTGTGATGAAATTATTAAAGCATTAAATAAAGCTGGTTATGATCGAGATGTGGGTGCAATTGTTTTAACTGGTGCCGGTGATCGCGCATTCTGTACAGGTGGAGATCAGTCTGCTCATAATGGAAACTATGACGGACGTGGCACAATTGGTTTGCCAATGGAAGAACTACATACAGCTGTCCGCGATGTTCCTAAGCCTGTAATCGCACGTGTACAAGGTTATGCGATTGGCGGTGGAAATGTTTTGGCAACCATCTGTGATTTAACAATTTGCTCTGATAAAGCAATTTTTGGTCAAGTCGGTCCTAAAATGGGTTCTGTTGATCCGGGTTATGGAACTGCATTCTTGGCTCGAGTTGTGGGTGAGAAAAAAGCTCGTGAAATTTGGTATATGTGTCGCCGTTATACTGGAGAAGAGGCTGTATCAATGGGCTTGGCAAATAAATGTGTTCCAGCTGATCAACTCGATGCGGAAGTACAAGCATGGGGAGAAGAACTTTGTGAGCGTAGTCCAACAGCGTTAGCAATCGCAAAACGTAGTTTCAATATGGATACCGCACATCAAGCTGGTATTGCTGGTATGGGTATGTATGCATTGAAACTTTATTATGATACAGAGGAATCTCGTGAAGGTGTAAATGCCCTAAAAGATAAGCGTAAGCCAGAATTCCGAAAATATTTCAAATAATTAAGGAGAACGAGATGAGTAAAAATCCTTATATTACAGAAGACTTGGAATATCTAGCTGAAACAGTTGAGAAATTTGCCCAAAAATATATCGCTCCCGGCTTTCTAGAACGTGACCAGACTAGAACTTTTGACCGAGATTTAGTTAAAAAAATGGGAGAGATGGGCTTTATCGCACCTGAGTTACCTGAAGAGTATGGTGGACAAGGGATGGGGCGCTTGGCAGCAGGAGTTATTCATGAGGCAATTGCTAAAGCCGATTTGAGTTTTTCATATATTAATTTACTTGCCTCTTTAAATGGCCAGATTTTAGCTGAACATGGTGATCCAGAAGTTGTCCGCCCGTGGCTAGCAAAACTTACAGCAGGTGAAGCTATTTTTTCAATAGGTTTAACTGAACCAAGAGGTGGATCTGACGCTGCAAATTTACGTTTGAAAATTGAGCGTGAAGGTGATGAATACATCCTTAATGGAGAAAAAACATCAATTTCAGCTGCTGATCAGGCTGATGCATCAGTTATTTTTGGGCGCACTGGTTCAGTTGAGTCAGGGGCTCATGGTGTGACAGCTTTACTGGTCCCGATGAATTTACCTGGTATTAGTACTACGCGATTTGATTGTCATGGTCAACGTGCCATTGGACGAGGCTCAATTTTCTTTGACAACGTACGAGTTCCTGTCAATCACCGTTTAGGGGAAGAAAATAAGGGCTTTGTACAAGTCATGCAAGGTTTTGACTTTTCACGAGCATTGATCGGTTTACAGGTTTTGGCTGTGGCAAGGGTTTCACTTGATGAAGCTTGGGAATATGCAGCTCAGCGTGAAGCTTTTGGGAAGCCATTAACTGCATTTCAAGGTGTTTCTCATCCTTTGGCAGATTATGAAACCCAAGTTGAAGCTGCTCGATTATTGTGTTTACAGACTTTATGGTTGAAAGATAATCATCTTCCTCATACTTCTGAAGCTGGGATGTGTAAATGGTGGGGACCTAAACTTGCTTATGATGTGGTACATCAATGCTTATTAACCTTCGGTCATGCTGGATACGATCGTGGAGTTATGGAGCAGCGTCTACGAGATGTACTCGGCTTTCAAATTGGTGATGGTACCGCCCAGATTATGAAAACAATTATTGCCAGACACAAAGCAGGTCGCAAGGCTGTGCCAGCTTAAATATAATTTATTTATTATTATCAATTGATTATTGAAGGTGGCTAAACAAAATGTTTAGTCACTTGGTGGGCTTCAACTTTAAAAAATGATCTTGGTAGTAGTCTATAAATCAAGGAAAGAATATAACAAGGAGTTAAAGAATGGATTTCGATGCAGTACTTTTGCCACAGCGAAGAGCAAGAATGATTCAACAGGGATATTGGTTGGATAAAACCATTCTTCAATCGCTAAATGATGCTGTTCATCAATATCCGGATAAAACAGCATTAGTCAGTATAAAAGATGATCAGCCAGAGAGAAGTTTTACATATCGTGAGTTATTACACACTTCTAATAAGATTGCTATGGGATTAAGAAAATTAGGCATACAAAAAAATGATATTGTTTCTTGCCAATTACCTAACTGGTGGGAATTCAGTTTACTTTATATTGCATGCCGACGTATTGGTGCAGTTTTAAATCCGTTAATGCCAATTTTTCGTGAACGTGAACTTACATTTATGTTAAAGCATAGTGAAAGTAAGGTTTTTATTGTTCCAAAAATATTTCGTAAATTTGATTATGAGCAATTGGCATATCAACTTCAAAAAAATATCAATAGCTTACAACATGTTATTGTGATTGATGGAAATGGAGAAAATAACTTTGCTGATGTTTTACTCAATCACGGATTAGATAAAGATCCTCAAATCCTAAATACGCTTAATGACATAAAAATTAATGCTGATGATATCGCACAATTAATTTTTACATCTGGAACCACAGGTGAACCAAAAGGTGTAATGCATACCGCAAATACACTGTTTGCAAATATAGTGCCTTACGCGGAGAGATTACATTTAAATCATGAGGATGTAATTTTGATGGCATCTCCAATGGCACATCAGACAGGCTTTATGTACGGCCTTATTATGCCAGTTATTTTAAAAGCCAAGGTTGTTCTTCAAGATATTTGGGATGTTGATAAAGCAATTGACATTATTGATAAATACAAAATTACATTCACAATGGCTTCAACTCCCTTTTTAAATGACTTATCCAATGCTGCATCACAAGGCGACAAAAAATTTCATTCATTAAAAACATTCCTTTGTGCAGGTGCACCGATTCCTGGTCCTTTAGTAAAGAAAGCAAGAGAAAATCTTGGAGTAAAAGTAATTTCTGCCTGGGGCATGTCTGAGTGTGGTGCTGTGACCATGACAAGGCCTGAAGATGATGATGAAAGGTCTTTTAATACAGATGGGTTACCTTTACCGGGTGTTGAAATTAAAATCATTGATCAAGATGGTAAAGAGAAAGGAATTAATGAACCAGGCTCTTTAATGATTCGCACATGTTCAAATTTTGGGGGATATCTTAAGCGTCCTTATTTGAATGCTACTGATCATGATGATTGGTTTGATACTGGCGATTTAGCATATCAAGATGAGCAAGGTTATATACGAATTTGCGGAAGAAATAAGGACGTGATTATTCGTGGTGGTGAGAATATTCCGGTTGCTGAAATTGAGTCATTACTTTACCAACATCCAGATATCGCTATCGTTGCTTTAGTTTCATATCCAGATGAACGTCTTGGAGAGCGCGCTTGTGCAGTTATCAAATTAAAAGAACATAGGGAATCTATAGAACTTTCAGAAATTGTTGATTTTCTTAAACAGCATAAACTTGCTGTGCAGTATATCCCAGAGCGCCTAGAGGTTTGGAATGAGATTCCAATGACACCTTCAGGAAAAATTCAAAAATTTAAATTAAGAGAAATGATTACGTCTAATTCTTAATAACCGACTCATCTTTAATAAATATAAGGAAAACATAAGCTGCTTGTGGTGAGAGGCCTATGTTCCTTATTAAAACCAAAAAGCAATCTCTTAGGCATGATGCCTAAAACTGCTTTACGGATGACTATTCACAAAAAATGGAGTTTAACATGAATAAATCAGTAAGATTATTCTATAGAAGTACACTAAGCCTTGCAATATTTGCTGTGGCTACATCGAGTTATGCAGAAGTGACTCAAGAGCAGATTGCAAAACTTCAGCAGCAAATACAAGAATTACAAGCAAAGTTCGATAAACAAAATGAAGATAAAAAAGTAGTAGCTACGTCATCAACTAGCTCCTCGGACCTTAAGCACCTTGTGACCAAAGGTGGCGCGGAATTTGAGTTGTATGGAAATATTCGTGCCGATGCTTCATATCAAATTAAGGGTCCTAGTGCGATGTATAACAACATCAGTACCGTACCTTTGAAGCATACCGAAGCTGAAACACATAATTCAGATAAATTCCAAAGTACCTTAAATGCGACCCGTTTTGGTTTTAATTTTACTGCGCCTAGTACTTGGGATCACAAAGTAGGTGGTAAGTTAGAGATGGATTTCTTTGGTGGAGCGGGGCGTGATACATTCCGCCTCCGTCATGCTTATATTACCTTTGATGACTGGTTAATCGGTCAAACTTGGTCAAACTTTAATGCCATTGAGTATTTCCCAGAAACAGTAGATGCAGCACTTTCTGTAGGTGGTTCTTTAACACGTGTATCTCAAATAAAATATAGTCATCCTGTGGATTCACATTTGAATTTTGCAGTTAGCCTTGAAGATCCTAAGTCTGAAACTGTTACGACTACAGGTACGCAGAACTTTACAACGGATGCTAATGCAAAGTTGAAACTACCATCAGCAACAGGACGTATAAATTACAAGTTTGATAATGGATCTGCACTTTCTGGTCGAGTTTTTATAACTCAAAAAGCAACATCAGCAGGTGATCATGATGAGTTTATCGCTTGGGGAGCAGCTTTAGGCGGCAAGTGGCAAGTCACTCCAAATACTTTAATTCGAGCTGATTACAATCATATTAAGGGTGATACTAAAAATTTACTGTGGTCTAACTATGCTTATGTATTTGATGGAAATGGTCATATCAAACCAAATGAATTTGACACAGTAACAGTTGGGTTAACTCAAAAATTTACGCCTAAGATACGATCCTCAGTCGGGTTAGGCTATATGCGTGCTAATAGTAGTAATTCATTTTCTGAACTCGTACAAAATGATCCGACTCAAAATAAAGAGCTAATAGAAGGATGGATTAATGCCTTTTATACACCAGTAAAAGCAATAAATATTGGTTTTGAATATATGTATGGGCAAAGGACAACTTTTAATGATCGAGAAGGAATTGATAATCGTATAAATGCTACCATTATCTATGATTTTTAAAATGTTTTATACTAAAGGTAGTTTAAGGCTACCTTTAGCATTATTAAATAACAGATTACTAAATTTTAACTGGTAGATTTAATACCACCTGAGCATCTTCTATTACGTCTAAACGTAGAATTTTTGAAGCACCAAGTTCATTTAGCAAATTAGTTAAAGGTCCCTCATTTTTTTCAAGTTGAATTTTCTTTGGAAAAAGCTTTTGTGCAAAAGAAAGAATGTTGGACTGAACTTCTGTTTGATGCCATTTGCCATCAACAACATGTAGCATGGTGGCTTTGTTGATATGTGTTTCAGAATCGACATGTTTTAAATTAGGTACACGGGTTTTTAAGCTTAAATCTAATTTGCCATTAAGATCGGCAATATTGGCTTGGACCTCTTTTGAGCTAATGTTGACATCAATTTTAGTTAACCATTTTGGTAGTTGATAACCATATACACCACGCACACGGGCAATTTCTGTATCTACAGGCAATGCTAAAACATGTGCATAGAAATGACGTTGACGCATCGATTTCATTAACTCAGCAATGTGTGGTCCACGAGCATTCGGTTTACGTACAACAATCGCAATTGACACTTCGTTATATGGGTCATTGTCACAAACTGAATAGGTAAAGAACGTAACGACGACCAATCCATAGCCTGGAAATGGTTGTAAAGGAGTTAAAGCAGCAGGAAGTTTTGCCTTAATTTGCTTAATTGGCGCAAGCATTAACAGCTGAATATTTGAACTACGATAATAAAAGTTTGGTGCCCAGACAGGTCCAACCCTCGATTCAACTAATTTTTTAGGAATTTTATGAAAAAAATCGATATTGCCAGCAGCTGGATCTTGAGCTACTTCGTCTAAATCCGGGTTCATTCTAAAACGGTCGTAATAACCGCCTTTGGGTACTTTGACTTTTTGTTGCCCAAACTCAACCTCAGTAAACTGTTGTTTTATATTCATGAGAGTTCACCTTTAACATTAATTGACCGAGTAGCTACGTTTGTCCATATCGAGACGTGTTAATTGATAGCCAATGTAGTCACTATAAGATTAAAGTTAACTTTAAAGTCAAGATTTTAAATTTTCATATGTAAGATCTTTGACATTTAAAAGAAATAAAACAAAAACAATTAAAGATTAAAAAGATACAAAGTCCTGTGGAGCCTTCATATAAATTTTATTATTAAAAATAAATTGAGACTGTTGACCTTAAAGTTAACTTTAACCTTAGTATAAATATTCAAGCCTTTATAACGAATCTACGAGCAGATTTTCAGCAGGAGAACAAAGATGGGATATGTAACCACAAAAGATGGCGTTGATATTTTCTATAAAGATTGGGGTCCACGCGATGCCCAAGTTTTATTTTTTCATCATGGTTGGCCCTTAAGTTCAGATGATTGGGACACTCAACTACTTTTCTTTTTAGGACAAGGTTATCGTGTTGTGGCTCATGACCGACGTGGTCATGGTCGTTCTAGTCAAGTGTGGGATGGTCACGATATGGACCATTATGCAGATGATGTCGCAGAGGTGGTTAAACATCTCAATATTAAAAATGCAATTCATATTGGCCACTCAACAGGCGGCGGTGAAGTGGCTCACTATATCGCTCGTCATGGCGAAGAAAATGTTGCAAAAGCTGTGCTTGTCAGTGCTGTCCCGCCACTCATGGTTAAAACTGAAAATAATCCTGAAGGTTTACCAAAAGAAGTTTTTGATGACCTGCAAAATCAAGTTCTCACCAATCGTGCACAATTTTTCCGTGATTTACCATCTGGACCATTCTATGGTTTTAATCGACCTGATGCTAAGCCATCGGAAGGTATTATTGCTAACTGGTGGCGTCAGGGTATGACGGGTAGTGCAAAAGCGCATTACGACGGTATTGTCGCTTTCTCACAAACTGACTTTACCGAAGATTTAAAGAAAATCACGATTCCAGTTTTGGTATTGCATGGTGATGATGACCAGATCGTGCCTTATAAAACTTCTGGCGTGAAATCTGCTGAATTGCTTCAAAATAGCCAATTAAAAATCTACCCTGGTTTTTCTCATGGCATGTTAACCGTGAACCATGAAGTGATTAATGCTGACTTATTAGCCTTTATTCGCGAGTAATAAAAGTATTAAACTTTAAAAAAAGAGGCTATTGAATGCCTCTTTTTTTATATAAAAAATTAGTTAATTCAAATTATTAAAGAGTAAAAATTGAAAAAGTATTGACATTAAAGTTAGCTTTAATCTTAAAGTAAAGCCATACTGAATGAGGTCATTCCAATGAAAGTGTTCGAAAAATTAGTATTTCCAAATGGCTCATATGTTTCAAACCGAATTGCGAAAGCGGCAATGGAAGAAAACATGGCTGATTTAAACCACGCACCTTCAGAAGAGCTAATGCGTTTATATCAAGCTTGGGCAGATGGCGGTGTAGGTCTAATTATTACGGGTAATGTGATGGTAGACCGTAGAGCCATGACCGGACCGGGCGGTGTGGTTCTTGAAGATGAAAAGCATTTAGATACTTTCAAAAAATGGGCACAAATTGGTCGTTCCAAAGGCGCTCAGGTTTGGCTTCAAATTAATCATCCGGGGCGTCAAATGCAAGCCAATCTTGGTCAGCAAACTTGGGCACCTTCTGCAATTTCACTCGATTTAGGCAAAATGTCAAATCGCTTTAATACTCCAATCGAAATGACCGAAGAGATGATTGCAGAGGTGATTCAGCGTTTTGCAAACACGGCACGTTTAGGTGAAAAAGCAGGATTTACCGGTGTAGAAATTCATGCAGCGCATGGTTATTTATTAAGCCAGTTTCTTTCTCCAATTAGTAATAAACGCCAAGATCAATGGGGTGGTTCTTTAGAAAACCGTGCTCGAATTTTAATGGAAATTGTGGAAGCAGTTCGTAAAGTGGTTTCGCCTCAGTTTACTGTTGCAGTAAAACTAAATTCAGCCGATTTCCAACGCGGTGGGTTTAGCGCCGAAGATGCCCAGCAAGTGGTTAAAATGTTAAACGAATACGCTGTCGATTTGGTTGAGCTTTCAGGTGGTAGCTACGAGGCGCCAGCAATGCAAGGCCAAGCACGTGATGGTCGAACACTTGCTCGGGAAGCTTACTTTTTAGAGTTTGCACAAGAAATTCGAAAAGTTGCCAAAATGCCTGTTATGGTGACAGGAGGCATACGCCGTAAACAGGTAGCAGAGCAGGTGGTTGAAAGTGGTGTAGATATGGTTGGCATTGCCACAGCTTTAGCAATTGAACCTAATTTGCCCAATGCTTGGAAACAAGGCCAAAATATTACACCTGAACTAAAACCAATTACATGGGAAAATAAAACGTTAGCTTCCCTTGCAAATATGGCTGTGGTCAAATTTCAGTTACGTAATTTAAGCTCGGGTAAAAAAACAAAACCAAATGTTTCACCAGCGTGGGCTTTAATTTTGCAACAATCAGCTATGTCATGCCGTACCCGCCAATACAAAAAAGGCATGCGTGATTATTCATTTGCTTCTTAATAAAAGAGTGGTGTTATGACAAATCCTAACGATTCAAACTGGATAATTTATGGAGCAAATGGCTACACGGGTGAGTTAATCGCTCGTGAAGCTGTACGCCAAGGTCTAAAACCAACTCTTGCTGGTCGTAACAAGGCCAAGGTTGAAGCACTAGCTCAAGAGTTAAGGCTCACCTATCAGGCTTTTGGTCTTGATAATGTAGAGGCGGTAAGTGAGCATCTCAAAGGTTTTAAACTGGTTATGCACTGTGCAGGGCCATTTTCAGCTACCTCAAAACCCATGATGGAAGCTTGTATAAAAGCAGGCGCTCATTATCTTGATATTACTGGTGAAATTTCTGTATTTGAATTGGCACAGTCTCTCAATAACCAAGCAGAAAAAGCCGATATTGTACTTTGTCCGGGTGTTGGCTTTGATGTGATTCCAACAGATTGTGTTGCAGCCGCACTGAAAGAAGCACTACCAGATGCGACCCATTTAGCGCTTGGTTTTGACTCTAGAACTGGGTTTTCACCGGGTACTGCCAAAACAAGTATAGAAGGGATGGGTGAGGGCGGAAAAATTCGTAAAAACGGAAAAATTACCACCGTTCCATTAGCACATTATGTTCGGACTATTGATTTTGGTGACGGTAAAAAAAGTGCCATGAGTGTTCCGTGGGGTGACGTATCTACAGCGTTCTATACAACTGGTATTCCAAACATTGAAGTGTTTGTGCCTGCGTTTCCAAAAATGATTATGGGCGCGAAAATGATGAATTATTTACGTCCTGTATTAAAACTCAAGGCTGTGCAGAAGTTAATTAAGTCACGTATTGAAAAAACGGTTGTTGGGCCAAACGAAGAACTTCGCGCGAAAGTACCGACCTATGTTTGGGGCGAAGCAAGAAATGCTCGCGGAGAAATAAAAACTGCCCGTATCCAAACAGAAAATGCTTATAGCCTTACCGTGAATGGTTCACTGGCTGTGGTGAGTTATTTACTTAAAAATACGGTCAAAGGCGGTACATATACGCCTGCTAAACTCATGGGTTATAAGCTAGTAACCGAACTTCCGGGTTCTGGATCACTGGTAATTTCTTAACAAAACTTTGTTTAAAGCATCATGTTTATAGATTAATCCCGAATAAGGAATCATGCTTATTCGGGTAATTGATAAGATTTAGAGCTATTTCAAACAAATACACCTTGGTTTTTGTCCTAAGAAAAAGAGAAAACAAAACATTCCACAAGGAATAATTCAAATTGAATATACTAAAAAGTGATAAATATTTTTTATAACAATGGAATGTAAATAATGAGAAAACTAATACAGTTTCTACATGCCTCGCTTGATAGTTTTGTCGAAGGTCCAAATGGAGCAATGGACATAGGATGGATTGCTTACGATGCCGATTTAGCAAACCACGCAAAAGAAATTTTGAGCACTGCCGATACGTTGATTTGGGGGCGTGCGACGTATCAAATGATGTACGATTATTGGCCAACTATGCTTTCAAATCCAGCAGCTTCAGAGCATGAGCGAAATCATGCCGAATGGATCGAAAAGACAGAGAAAATTGTTTTTTCTACAACTCTAGATAAAGTTGAATGGAATAACTCCAGACTTGTGAAAGATCATGTTGAAGAAGAGATTCATAAGCTTAAACAGAAGCAGGGCAAGGATATGGTAATTCTGGGGAGTCCTCGGTTCGCTCACTACTTGATGCAACTTGATTTAATTGATGAATATAAAATTACGGTTTCGCCCGTGCTGATTGGTAGTGGCTTGCCACTATTTCAAGGCATTCAAGAAAAGACTAATTTTAAACTCATTGAAAATAAAACTTTTGCTTCAGGTGCAATAGGTCTTCATTATCAAAAGATCGGCTGATTTTTTTCTATAGTATTTATATGGAAAAGACGAATTACAGAATGGAGCTGTAATTCGTCTTTTTAGATTTATTGAATGCTACTTAAACGCTTAACGACTGCCTCGGCAATTTCCTTACTCGATTGAGGATTTTGTCCTGTAATAATTCTGTCGTCTGAAACTACATATGAGGTAAATGGAACAAATGCTTGTTTGTAGTTTGCTCTGCGTTCAATGAGTCCATTTTGTAAAGAAAAAGGTACTTGAGATTTAATACCTGAAAGAGTTTCTTCAATATTTGCAAAGCCTGTAACGGTTCTACCTGCAATTAGAGGTTTGCCATTTTCATCTTGTAGAGGCAATAAACCACCCACGCCGTGACATACCGCTGAAACTATTCCACCTTGACGATAGATCTGTTCGCCAATGTTTTGCAAAGATTTATTGTTTGGGAAATCCCACATGGTGCCATGACCACCAGTATAGTAAATAGCTTTGTAATCTGATGGATTAATTGCACTAGGGGACAATGTGGTCTTTAACCGCTGCATAAATGCTGGGTTGGCTAAATGATCTCGCGCTGATTTGTCTAAGTAAGTGGATTTTAAGCTACGTTCATCTAACGGAACTTCACCGCCGAGCGGGCTTACAAAATCCATTTTATAGCCAGCCGCTAAAGCAACATCATAAAAGTGAGTCAGTTCAGTAAGCCAAAGTCCTGTTTTATCCGAACGGGAAGGATAAGCCGAGTGATTGGTCATCACGACTAAAATTCTTCCGTTTGCTTTAGTAAGGCTTTGGGTTTTATCTGGCTCTGCGGCATGTACCAGATTTGAAGACAAAAGAATGCCAAAAATAATTGTTAACCAACGCTGAAAATTCCAAACTTTAAACATCACAGGTTCCTTATCAATCACCTGTAGCCAATCCTATGCTTAAAGCTCACTTGAAGGTCAATGGGTTTCTTAAAATTTTATGGTGCTTTTGCCTTGTCGTAATAGAGATTCATGAGTCTTTCCGCATTTTGTTCGCAAGTAATCTCATCGGGCTTGTTATTGATCGCATCAATCATGGTGTGTAAATTTTGTTTACTCACTTTTAGCTTTTGTTCTAAAAGTTCTATTTCCTGAATTTTGGATTCAAGGGTTTTAATTAGTTCATCATGATTCCAAGAGGCAACTTTTGACGGCAAAAAAGCTTTAATTTCTGCTAAAGAAAATCCAACTTGTTGAGCCTGTTGAATTAAAGAAAGTTGTTTTAAGTCGTTGTCACTATATTCACGGTAGCCATTCGATTTTCTTTTAGCTTTAGGCAAGAGTTTTATTTGTTCATAATAACGAATGGTAGGGGTCGTTAAACCGCTTAGTTTAGATAATTCGCTAATATTCATAGCCACTACTCTCTTGACATTAAAGTTAACTTTAGACTTATAGTGGTGTAAAAGCAAGGTTCATAACTTTACTAAGCACAAACTTTCAGTAACAGGTTTCTATGCTTTGATAAATTAATGAACAGAATTATAAATATGAAAAATGAGGTGAAAAGATGTCTAAACGCATATTACATGTCGTGACCAATGTTTCACGCTATAAAGATGTAGATGAACCCACAGGTCTATGGTTAGGCGAACTCACGCATGCCTATGATAAGTTCGAAGAAAAAGGTTATATCCAAGATATTGTAAGTCCAAATGGCGGCAAAACGCCGATTGAACCAAAATCACTGGGCGCTTTAGTTGCCGATAAATCTGTCAAAGCGAGAGAAGACGATCAAACGTTTATGACTTTGCTGGCCAACACTCATAAACCCTCAGATATTCATTGGCAAGATTATGACGCGATTTATTACACAGGTGGTCATGGGGTAATGTGGGATTTTCTAGATAACCCTGAACTACAAGAGATCACCAAAAATATTTATGAAAAAGGCGGCATTGTATCGAGCGTATGTCACGGCTATTGCGGCTTACTTAATGTAAGGCTTTCAAATGGTAAACGACTGATAGAAGGTAAAAAATTAACAGGTTATGCATGGAGTGAAGAAATCTTGGCAGGCGTGGCAAAAAAGGTACCTTATAATGCCGAAGAGTTAGCAAAAGAGTATGGTGCTGACTATAAAAAGGCTTTTGTTCCATTTGCACCCTATGTTGTTCAAGATGGCAATTTAATTACAGGTCAAAATCCTTTTTCTGCTAAAAAGACAGCTTTAGCGATTATAGAAGAACTAGAAAAAGCATAGATTTTAATGTTTCAAAAATAAACCCCAAAAGCAGCTCTCTACTTTTGGGGTTTTAAATAGATTTGTACTCACTAAAACAGATCGTTTAAGGAACAATAACAAAATCAGGGTTTGCTATCGCAAACACAGCATCACGGTCTGCCGCAGGTGGGTAAATCCAGACAGTATTAATTTCTTGCTTAATTTTTTTAGCTTCTTCACGAACAAATTGAACCTGACGGTCCCAACCTTCGCTATAGAGAGCACCCCAAGGGCCTAAATCAAGACAAGTCACATACTTTGGTTGACTATAGGCATGCAACGGTAAATCAACCAATTCCGCCGCAGCATTGTAACCCGCCACACGACCTAGGCTCATGGCGTGTTGGCAAGACATTACGTTAAAATTACCTAAATCATCGGTTGGAACTTTTACGGTATCACCGGTCACAAAAATATTTTTTGCTTCAGGTGCATGTAAATAGGTATCACCTAAAATACGGCCTAAATTATCTTTTTCACCTGCAATTTGAGAGGTGAGTGAGTTAGCTCTCATGCCCGCAGTCCAAATGACGGTTTCTGTTTCAATTCTTTCGCCATTAGAAAGTGTGACACCAGAAGCATCAATTGCAGTAACGCGGACTCCAGCTATACCTTCAACACCCAACTCGTCGAGAGCTTCTCGAATTACAGTCGCAGCTTCATCACCCATAGCAGCACCAATTTGTGCAGATGAGTCGACTAACACCACACGAATATCAGTTTCGCCTAAAATACTACGTAGACGTTCAGGCATTTCAGTCACTGTTTCTAGACCAGTAAGACCGCCACCAGCGACGACTACAGTATTACGAGCTGCATTTGCAGGTTTGTTGGCTAAGTTTTTAAGATGCTGGTCTAGTTTTTCAGCATCTTCTAATGTGCTTACGCTAAACCCATATTCGGTAAGGCCCGGTATAGGCGGCATAAACGTCGTACTTCCAGTTGCCAGAATAAAACGGTCATAACTTAAGGTTTGCTTGCCGCCGTCGGTGGTTGAAACTTCAATTGTTTGTTGGTCGGCATCAATCTGATTTACCCAGCCAGCCACGTATTTAACGTCGACTACACTTAATAACTCTGAAATATCAGGGTTCATATTTTCAAGTACAGCTTCATAAAGCCGCGGTCGAATCCCAACATTCGGGCTAGGGGAAACCATAACCACTTCAATATTTTGTTCTTGGGAAGCCAAGTGAATTGCTCTTTGTGCAGCAAGTGCAGCCCATAAACCAGCAAAACCAGAACCTGCAATAATAATACGCTTACTCATTTGATTATCCTTTTGATAGGTTTTTTCGGACAATACATTCCAGCTCATCACAAAATTTTGGGTGAGCGAATCCTTTCTCTGATTGTCCGAAAAATCTGAGAAGGCGTTTAAAAAAGGGTTAGGGGTGTTGTTACTCTAGGGTTTGAGGCCCTACAAGCTTATTAGTCGGGGGTGTCCCGCGATATTTTACTTTTTCGCATTTTTGCTGTTCTTCCTTCAATGCGTTCATTGATCCAGCCATTTACATCACTAAAAAATACGTCGGGTGCATAACGACCAAAGCGGTCTGCAATATCGCCAAGTGTATGAGCACCTAATGCATCTCGCATGGCTTTTTCGGCCTGTAGCATGACAGCATGCACTGCACACACACCACTGGTTGCCCAATCTGGTGGGGCATGATTAAAGACAGCACATTTCCCACGAACTTCTTGGCACTCGAAAAGCGGTTTTTCACCTTCGATTGCATTCACAATATCTAAAAAGCTGATTTCATGAGCCGGTTTGGCCAGTAAATACCCACCACGAACACCTTCTTGTGCAACAACAAGGCCTGCCTTTTCAAGTTTAGGAAAAATCTTGGCCATAAAACTCGGAGAGACTCCTTGTAATTCGGCCAGATCCTTACTACTCAATGGTTTATCTTCATTGTTCACAAGAAAAAGAAGACAGTGAATCGCATACTCGACGCTACTAGTGATATAAGCCATTTAATTTCATAATTGATCAATTACAAACACAGACTAATGTAGTCTGTGTTTTAAGTCAACAATAAAACTAAGACAAAGTTAGTCCTAGTTTTATTTGTGAACGATATAGATAGGAGGAATGGGAGATATATATCTGAATTTAAATACCTTTAAAGAGAAATAAATAATTTAAAAAATATCGAAAAACTTACGAACGCCACCAATAATTTTCAACTTTTGGCTCGTTTAAATTCAATACTTCACCCATTTGAGGCGTACTAATTGCTAACTCATTTTGTTTAGCCAAAGCAACAATTCGTTCAAACGGGTCGTCCCAAGCATGGAGCGCCAAGTCAAAAGTACCGTTATGCACGGGCAATAAATGACGTCCTTTTAAATCGATATGTGCTTGTAAAGTTTGTTCGGGTTGCATGTGAACATCTGGCCATTCAGGGTCATAAGCTCCAGTTTCTAGCATGGTCAGATCGAAGGGACCATAACGATGTCCAATCTCTTTAAAACCATCGAAATATCCTGTATCTCCGCTAAAAAACACGCGTAGATCATTATCAATAATCACCCAAGATGCCCAAAGCGTTTCATTACTATCACCCATACCACGACCGGAGAAGTGATGGGCAGGGGTCGCAACCAGTTCAAGACCATCAACATGAGTGGTGTCCCACCAGTCAAGTTGTTGAACTTTTTCTGCTGGAATTCCCCATTTAATGAGGGTGTCACCCACACCAAGCGGTGTTAAGAAATGCTCAACTTTGTCTTTAAGCTGCATGACTGCATGGTAGTCGAGATGGTCGTAGTGGTTATGCGACAAAATCACGCCTTTGATGGGCGGTAAGTCGGCAATGTTAATGGGTGGTTGGTGAAAACGTTTTGGCCCAATCCACTGAAAAGGCGAGGCACGCTCTGAAAAAACAGGGTCAGTTAACCAAAACTCATTACGCAATTTTAACAATATGGTCGAGTGCCCAAGACGAAATAGGGAACGGTCAGGCGCACTCAAAAGTTGTTCTTTTGACAAACTCAAAACGGGAATGTCTCGGTTGGGCACAGTGTCTTTCGGTTTGTTAAATAGAAACTTCCACATCAACTGAAGTGTTTTACCAAAAGATGGTTTGTGTAGGTTTGGGCGTGTATTTCTAAATTTGCCATTTTGCTGTTGTGACGGCATTAAGGGAGAAGGCAAGTCTGTTGTGTTTGAAATAGTCATCTTGTTTTTCCTTTAGTGGAACAAACCTGTATTTGCAAATAAGAACCTTTGAAGTACTTATTAATATCTATAAAATGAGTATTTACTCACTCATTAACTCTTTCAAAAATAAGGACGCCGTGGGTCCTTACCTTTTATTTAAATTGAAACCGCATGCCAAAATGCTTCAAAACCCGATTTGCGATAACGCTCTGCTTGAGAAGGGTCTTGGGCAATAAAATTGAGTGCGACTTCGGCAAGTGCACCTAAAATTGATGCAATAAATAACGGCGGGTAATCTCTCAATTTTCCGTCATTAATACATTCTTGAATGTTTTGGGTCAGGTCACAAAAGGTTTGCATGCCAATTTGTTTGCTTTGCTCAGTAATTTGTTCTGAGGTCGAAAGCTGTGCCATGACTTTTCGTTTAAGGGGAGCTTCTAAACTCCAGTCCAAATAGCTTTGCCAAATGTGCGACATTTGTGCTTGCAGGTCTGATTGGGTAGGGTAACCATTCATCATGACCTGACGGAGCTCGGCCTTTAGCGAAAGATATAACTGATTAAGCAGTTCTTCTTTATTACTAAAATAGGTAAATAAAGTGCCTTCTGCCACGCCAGCGACTTTAGCAATTTTTGAGGTAGATGCACGTTCGCCAAGCTCTGCCAATGTTTCAATAGCAGCACTTAAAATTGCATTACGTTTATCTTCACTACGGGGACGAGCCATATACAAATATATTAATTGAGTGATTACTCAATCATACATAAAAATAGATAGAGTGCAAGAAATGTTTTGTAGAAGAGGTGAAATTTAGGAACACGCCAATAAACTCAGAATTTTAAAAAGATTATAGATTTATCTTATATTGTTAAGCTTACATTTAAGATATTCCTTAAATATGTAATTTAATGAAAAACAATAATTAATTAAATAATTTCTAGCCAATTTCACATTGACACCTTAAATATTGAAGATTACCATTTGCGGGCTAGCCTACATTGCCAGTCGGTTTTAGCAGACCGTTTTAGACCACATCAGGATTATTTCTTCTGAGGAATAGTTTTGTGTGCACATCTCGTTCCCTCCCGTAGCGGTAGGACGGGAGTGGGACACCCACGGGTGTGCTGGAGTCTAACCAGTCTGCTAACCCACTTCCGTTCTGCCACCATAATTTATAATGCTTTGGCAGAACTCCCAATAAAAAGGAGTTGGCTTTGCACACTAATCATTTCTTGGCAGTCTTTGCCAAAGTCTATAACGACACAACTTAAACTTTTAAAACAGTTTGATCGCCTCTAGGCTTATCAGGCTTTAAATCGTCACGACTAAAAAACTTGCATCAACAATAAAACTTGAGATGTGCCAAGCGCAGTCTTTACGGCTTTGCTATGCCTTTTTTTCTCCCAAGAAAGGGCAGCGGATTTTATATCTCATTTATATACAACAAAAATTTATTTTATAACGGTAAAACTATGCCACATTCAAATCTTCCATTTCGTGCTTTAAGCGTACTTCATTCTGCAAGATATCTTTTTAATAAACACGGCTTTCACAATGTCGGGGTAGACCGAATTATTGAAGCAGCAAAAATCCCGAAAGCCACGTTTTATAATTATTTTCATTCAAAAGAGCGTCTTATCGAAATGAGTCTGACCTTTCAAAAAGATGGTTTAAAAGAAGAAATACTTTCAATTATTTATGTTCAAAAAGACTTAACGCTGGTTGAAAAACTTAGGAAAATATACTTTTTACATGCCGATTTAGAAGGGCTATATCATTTGCCGTTTAAAGCTATTTTTGAAATTGCGAAAACACATCCAAAGGCATATCAGGTCGTCATTGACTATCGAAACTGGTTGATCAAGGAAATTTATAATCTGCTTTTAACGTCCAATCCAAATGCTTCAAAACCCGATGCCCACATGTTTTTGTTTGTGATTGATGGCGCGATGGTTCAGCTTTTAGACCCGAGTAAACCCGATGAACGGGAGAGGTTGCTTGAGTATTTTTTGTTGGGGTTGGGGTGAGAGAAAAGCATTTTAATCTGTAAAATCTAAAATGAAATTTGTTTGATCAAGTAGTCAATGTAATTTATATTTTTAGGAAATTCAAATAACTGCATCTTTATTAGTCATATATTTTTATCTTCAATCATAAAATTTACAATGAAAGAAAATGTCACATGAAGTAAGTAGCTTTATAATGATAAGTATGTGAATTTAAAAATGAATCATATTAAAGAATGGACAATTAATATGGCTAATCAAAAAAGTGATCAACACCGGCAACAAGAGATTGATCAAGATCGCCAAAATAAACTGCAAGAACAACAATTCGAGCAAAACCAACAGGATCAACAACAGCAACAAAACCACCAATACCAACACCATATACCAAATCAACAGCGACAACAAAACGTGAAAGATCAGAAAGATATACAGCGGCAAAAAGATCAGCAGAACTGATAAAACTATCGCAAATGTATAAAAAAACCTCAATATCTCATTGAGGTTTTTTTATACGTATTTAAGTCTATTTGTTGCTGCTGTGGATTTTTTGGATCATTTAGACGATCTGGCTGGCTAGTTGGAAGAAATGGTTGGGTTATCATCATAGAAGTTTGGTTGAGACTAAAATGTACTGTATTAAATTATTAGGAGATAAATTATCAGCAAAGCATTTTTCAAGTCAGGTAAATGAGATGCATGCGAGAATTGCAGCTCTGAATAAATTCACGGAATTAGGCCGACCGTATGCCCAAATCGCAGTTTATCTGTTTGTTTATATCCGAAGAAAATTACTTATATTGCAGGTAATGTTAATCAGGTAAATAGTTATAAATGTGAATAAAAACTTAAGGAAGAATAAAAGCCCGAAGAAGGACTTTTATTCTTTTAAATGGCAGGAAATTACAGTAGATACCCTATAAATTTCGATTAAATTTATAGGGTATCTCTGGTCATCTCACCATTAACCAGTCTTAATATTTGCAACGGGTTACTGTCTTTTAAAGCTTCAGGTAATAAACTTTGCGGGTAGTTCTGATAACACACTGGACGTAAGTAACGGTCAATTGCCAAGGTTCCAACCGAAGTTCCTCTCGCATCTGAAGTTGCTGGATATGGCCCGCCATGTACCATGGCATCGCACACCTCAACACCTGTTGGATAACCATTTAAAAGCAAACGACCAGCCTTTTCTTCGAGCACCGGAACCACATCTGCAAACTCGGTTAAATCTGCTTCATCGGCAATTAAAGTCGCCGTTAGCTGACCATTCATACTTTGCAGGGCTTGAAGGAGTTGGGCTTTATCTTCAACCTCAATGATGACAGTCGTTGGCCCAAAGATTTCTTCTTGTAAAAGCTGATCACCTGCTAGTAAAAGCTCAACATCAGCTTTAAACAGTTGAGGCTGAGCCTGATTGCCTTGCTGGATTTGACCTGCTAAGTGTTCAATGCCTTGATGCTGGGTTAAATGTTCAAGACCTGCCGCATAGCTTGTTAAGGTGCCAGCATTCAGCATGGTTTGTGCAGGTTTGCTGCCCATAATGTTGGTTAGGTTAGTAATGAGTTGGCTAAATTCGACTGATTTAATTCCCAAGATTAAACCCGGATTGGTACAGAACTGACCGCAGCCCAGAACGACTGAATCTGCCAAGTCCTGTGCAATTTTGTCCCCTCGGCTTTTTAATGCTTCGGGTAACATCAGCATTGGGTTAATACTGCTCATTTCAGCAAACACCGGAATCGGTTGTGGGCGGGCTGCTGCCATGTCACATAAAGCGCGACCACCTCGAAGTGAACCGGTGAAACCCACTGCCTGAATTAGGGGATGCTTAACTAAAGGTCCGCCCACGCCATTGCCATAAATCATGTTAAATACACCTTTAGGCATATTTGATTTTTCGACAGCACGTTCAATTGCCTGAGCCACAAAATCTGCTGTCGCCATGTGGCCGCTATGCGCTTTCACTACAACCGAACAACCCGCTGCTAGTGCAGAGGCGGTATCGCCACCTGCAGTTGAAAAAGCGAGTGGAAAGTTACTGGCACCAAATACTGCAACGGGGCCAACACCAATTTTAATCTGGCGTAGGTCTGGGCGTGGTAAAGGCTGACGCTCAGGCAAAGCGGTATCAATACGCGCCCCTAAGAAGTCACCACGACGCAACACTTTGGCAAACAAACGCATTTGTCCACTGGTACGGCCACGCTCGCCTTGCAAGCGTGCAAGTGGCAAGGCAGTTTCTTGTGAGACGATTTCTAGAAAATCTGTTCCCAAAGCATCGAGCTCATCAGCAATGTTTTCTAAAAAGGTAGCACGCTGTTCAGGTGAAGTGTGACGGTAAGTTTTAAAGGCTTTACTTGCTGCTTCACAGGCCTGATTGACCTCTTGCTCGGTTGCATGATGGAATTCAAAAGGCAAAGCTTCGCCAGTTGTTGCATTCACACTTTTTAATAAGTTTGCACTTTGCGCGCTGCGTGAACCGCCAATAAAGTTGTGTCCAATGACCATAATAAATATCCTGAGATTAATGAGAATGTCGTGGCAGATTATTTTGGTTGACCACACGCATATATAAAGTCGCGGGTTCTAAGCAACCGCCAGTAGATAGTTGGCCGACCATGTTGCGATACATTTCTTGCCAAGGTGTTTGAGATACAGAGACTGTTGGCTGCCATTCCTGACGGCGTTTTTCTAGCTCTTCATCAGAAATAAGCACATTGACGGAGCGATTGTTCAGATCAATGCGCAATCGATCATTGGTTTTTAATAACGCAATTCCACCGCCTACGGCCGCTTCTGGTGACATGTTTAAAATAGAAGGGCTGGCAGATGTTCCACTTTGACGGCCATCTCCCAAGCAAGGCAGTGAGTCAATTCCTTTTTTAATCAATTCTGCGGGGGGAGCCATATTGACAACTTCTGCACTGCCCGGATAACCCACTGTTCCAGCACCTCGAATGACCAAAATACAGTGCTCGTCAATTTCCAGAGCAGGGTCATTGATTCGTGCGTGGTAGTCTTCAGGGCCTTCAAAAACAATCGCTCTTGCTTCAAAGCTATTTTCACTATTTGGGTCAGATAAATAGGTTTTCTTAAATGCTTCGCCAACCACAGACATTTTCATAATGGCGCTGTCAAAGAAATTACCACTGAGCACAATAAAGCCTGCGCCGTGTTTAAGTGGCTGTTCATATGGAAAGATGACATCTGAGTTTGAGGTTTTTGCATTTTTAGCAATTTCACCCATTGTTTTACCGCTGACCGATGCACAGTCTTCATGTAAAACACCAGATTTTTGCAACTCATGCATAACCGCAGGAACACCACCAGCGCGGTGAAAGCCTTCACCTAAATATTTACCCGCAGGCATACAGTTTACAATTAAAGGAATCTTTTCTCCAACGCGTTGCCAGTCTTCTAAACTCAACTCAATGCCCATATGGCGGGCAATTGCAATTAAATGAGGAGGACAGTTGCTAGATGCACCTAGAGCAGACGCTACCGCAATGGCATTTTCAAATGATTGTTTGGTCATGATTTTAGAGGGACGTAAATCTTCTAAGACCATTTCGCAAATTCTTTTTCCTGTCATATAGGCCATTTGCCCACGTTCGCGATACGGTGCAGGAATGCTTGCACATGTAGGTAAAGACATGCCCAACGCTTCAGCTAAGGCATTCATTGAAAGTGCTGTACCCATGGTGTTGCAATGCCCAACCGAAGGTGATGCCGAAGTCGTCATTTCCATGAAGCCTTCATAGTCAATTTCACCAGTGGCAAGTAAATTTCTTGCATGCCAGAGCACTGTACCTGAGCCAATTAACTCGCCTTTGAAATGGCCATCTAGCATTGGACCACCGGATAAAACAATGGCAGGTAAATCTGTAGTCGCGGCTGCCATTAAACAAGCTGGTGTGGTTTTATCACAGCCCGTTGTTAGCACCACACCATCAAGTGGATAGCCATGTAATATTTCAACTAAACCTAAATAAGCTAAGTTCCGGTCGAGTGCAGCAGTCGGACGGCGCGACTGTTCTGCAATTGGGTGAACCGGAAATTCCATCGGAATACCACCAGCATCACGAATACCTGCTTTCACACGTTCAGCTAGTTCTTTGTGATGACGGTTACAGGGGGTTAAATCACTACCGGTCTGTGCAATGCCAATAATAGGGCGACCCGATTGTAGTTCGGTACGGGTCAATCCATAATTCATATAACGTTCAACGTAAAGTGCTGTCATGTCAGCATGTGTAGGATCATCAAACCATTCTTGGCTACGTAAAAAAATCCGTTTATCTTGATCATTCATTTTTAGATCCTTTCACTCATACTTTTTGAAATTTAATTTTTTTCACGAGATGAATCTTACGATTCAACTGACCAATAATACGTGAAAATTACAATAATTCGCGTTGCTTCAAATTACGCATCAATGCATTTATTCCAAAATTCCACGGCGTCGCTTTGTCGCTGGTCATGACCGTGTTGTATAGAGTGCCGAGTTTAGGCGAATGAATACGGACGACATCGCCGACCTTATGAGTAAACCCTGCGCCAGCTTGTTCTCGATCTTGAGTAGGGGCAAATAAAGTGCCTAGGAATAAAACAAAACCGTCTGGATATTGGTGATTTTCATTCAGCGTTTGCTGAATTAAATCTTCAGGATCACGGCTAATTTGAGACATAGAGCTAATACCATTGAGCACAAAGTTATCTGTACCTTCAATTTGCAATTCAACATCACAAGCACGGATGTCATTTAAACTAAAGGTATGGTCGAAAAGACGAATAAAAGGGCCAATTGCACAAGACGCATTGTTATCTTTGGCTTTACTTAAGAGCAAAGCACTACGACCTTCAAAGTCCCGTAAATTAACGTCATTGCCTAACGTAGCACCTAAAATTTTACCGTGACTATTTGCAACTAATACCACTTCTGGCTCTGGGTTATTCCACTCAGATTTAGGATGAATACCAATATTTTGACCAGTTCCCACGGCTGCTAAAACCGGTGCTTTAGTAAAAATTTCTGCATCTGTGCCAATACCTACTTCAAGGTATTGAGACCACATTTTTTGTTCAATTAAATATTCTTTGAGTTGAAGGGCTTTTTCTGAGCCGGGTTCGATTGTTTTTAAATTATCGCCAATCACATTTTGTACAACTTCACGGATGGATTGAGCTTTCTGCGCATCGCCACCAGCTTGTTCTTCAATCACGCGTTCTAACATGCTTGCCGCAAAGGTTACACCAGCCGCTTTAATCACTTGTAAATCAATAGGAGCTAAAAAATACGCCTTATTTGTATCTGGCTCAGCGACTGTGTTAGCAAATAACTCATCTATTGAGCCAACTAATCTTCCTTCAATTTCAGATAAAGCTTTTAAAGGATCTGAACTTTCAAGCAACTGGGAAATCGTATGAAACTTTTCTGAAATATCAAAAACCTGATTGTCTTTTAAAAGAATCGGAGATGGACCAGAAATTTGATTTGGAATCCACGCGCGACCAATTAAACATCCTTGGGTAGCGTCATCTGGTAATGAGTTCTGGGAATTTAAGGTAAAGTTCATTTAAAGCATCCTTCTTTTATTTGAAATCATGATATGTTTCTTATTTAATAAACACCAATCGTAATAATTTAATTATTAATAACGAATAGTTATCGAAAAGGATTTTTATAAATGGCGGATTTGACTTACTCAAGCTTAAATAATTGGTTAAAATTCAAACATTTGGTTTTGTTAGAAACTTTAGCACGAACCAATAACATGCATTTGGCTGCCGAGCAGATGAACTTAAGTCAACCTGCCGTGAGTAAAATGCTAAAAGAAATTGAAAGCCTGCTAGGTTTTCAGGTTTTTGAACGCTTACCCCGAAATATGCCAGTCACTGCTTTGGGGGAGCATGTCATTCGCTATGCGCAGCGCGTTTTAAATGATGCAAAGCATTTTGTTGAAGACATTGAAATTTTGCGGTTGGGCGGTCATGGGTTCTTAAAGGTAGGAGGCATCTTTGCGGCAACCGCAGTGGTCATTCCAAACTCAATTATTGAAATTAAGAAAAAATGGCCGCTACTTTCTATCGATGTGGTTGAACAGACCAGTGATCATTTAATGGAAATGTTAAGCGAACATACTTTAGATTTAGCCATAGGCCGTTTTACAGATGTCACTCAAAGCCAGTTTTTTAATTTTCAGCCCTTAGGACCAGAGCCATTTTGTATTGTTGTGAATAGTGCCCATCCATGCGCTCAGAAAAAATTTTGTACCCTAGAAGAATTATTAAATTGGCCATGGGTCCTCTATCCCAAAGGCACGCCAATTCGAGAACGTATGGAAGGTGCATTTGCGCGGGCAAAAGTAAAAATACCTTTAAATACGGTGAACACCATGTCTATGCAGACTTTTTTACAGATCTTAAAAGGTGCGCCTATGGTCGGAATGTTGCCAGAAGCGATGGTGATTGATCAGGTAAAAGAAGGGCAATTACAGATTTTAGAAACAGATTTGATTTTAGATGCGCAAGATTATGGAATTTTGACGCGTAAAGATGAGCCAGTTTCTGACATTGCCTCAGCTTTTATCGAGATTTTATTAAAGAACACCAAACGTAAGTAAAATGATAGGCCCCAAAACATGGAAATATTTGGGGCTTTTTAATTAAAAAATAAGAAAAAATAGCAAGTTATTGTTGAGTTATAACCATATAAAACTGATATTAAAAAGTTATCAATATTTAGAAATTATTCATTGGAAATTATTGCTTGGACTCCTTATCGTTTAATTCACGATGATTAAAAAATTTTTAAGTGAATAAAAATTAGGAAAGGATCCCTGTATGAATGTGCTAATCACTGGTGGTACTGGTTTTATTGGAAAACAAATCGCCAAAGAGATTCTAAAAATCGGCAGCTTGGCTTTAGATGAACAGCAGCCAAAGCCCATCAATAAAATTATTCTGTTTGATGCATTTGCTGGTGATGACTTGCCGCAAGACCCGAAAATTGAAGTCATTGTGGGTGATATTACCGATAAAACTACTGTAGCAAATATTACAGAAAATATTGATGTAGTTTGGCATTTGGCTGCCGTAGTCAGTTCAGCGGCAGAAGCTGATTTTGACTTAGGAATGGATGTTAACCTTTATGGACTTTTAAATTTATTAGAAGAATTAAGAAAAAAGCAGACACGACCTCGAGTCATTTTTGCCAGTGGCTGTGCTGTATTTGGAGGTCAATTACCTGAAGTTGTGACAGACGAGACAGTTGTTACGCCAAAGTCTTCTTACGGCATGCAAAAAGCAGTAGGAGAATTACTCGTTTCAGACTATTCAAGAAAAGGCTTTATTGATGGCCGTATTTTAAGACTACCAACCATTGTAGTTCGTCCCGGTAAACCAAATAAAGCTGCATCTACATTTTTTAGCTCAATTATTCGTGAACCGCTAAAAGGCGAAACGGCAATTTGCCCAGTACCGTCAGATACCCCAGTTTTTGTGACTTCACCACGGCGCTGTGTCGAGTCAATGATTAAGGCTGCAACCATTTCGACAGATGTACTTCAAGACAATCGAATTATTCCTTTACCGGGATTAACCGTTACGGTTAAAGAAATGCTTGAGGCGCTTGAAAAAGTTGCAGGTAAACAAGCAACCGATTTAGTGCAATGGCAAGAAGACCAAACCATTCAACGTATTGTTAAAAGTTGGCCCGTTCAGGTGAAGGCTGAATATGCCGAGTCTTTAGGTTTCCAAGCGGATAAAAATTTTGAAAGCGTCATTCAGGCACATATAGAAGATACCCAAAATTAATGGCAGTGATCGCCATTTGATGTGAGATTTATTATGGAAGATATCAAGAATGTTACTGCTATTGAAGAGCAGACAATTAAGCGTGTTTCGAGTCGAATTATCCCATTTCTGATTATTTTATTCATTATGGCATTTCTAGACAGAACCAATATTGGTTTTGCTGCGCTACACATGAATGATGCGATTGGAATTACTCAAACCATTTTTGGTTTAGGTGCGGGCGTATTTTTCCTTGGTTATTTCATTGCTGAAGTACCGAGTAATGTTTTACTTCATCGCTTTGGGGCACGGATCTGGATTGCCCGAATCATGATTACTTGGGGCATCATTGCCGGGCTTATGGGTTTCATTCATAGTGGTACTCAGTTTATTGTTTTACGGTTTTTACTTGGAATTGCCGAAGCGGGTTTCTTTCCGGGTGTTATCTTTTATTTAACCTTATGGTTTCCTGCAAAATATCGTGCCCGTGTTTTCGCAACGTTCTATCTTGGATTGCCAATTGCACAAATTATTGGTGCCCCAATTTCAGTTGGTCTTATGCAATGGGGCAATACCATTGGCTATGAAGGCTGGCGCTTAATGTATATTTTGGAGGGTATTCCTTCAATAATTTTAGGCTTAGTCTGCTTAAAATATTTAACCAACAACCCTAAAGAAGCCGAGTGGTTAACGGCTGAACAGCGTCAATGGCTCATGACTACGTTAGAGCGTGAAGAAAGAGAAAAAGAACAATCTACAGAAGTGGCTTTAACCAAGGGTGAAATGATTAAGCAAGTATTTAAAAATCCATTGGTTTGGATTATGGCAGTTGTTTATTTTGGAATTACTTCAGGTTCAAATGCAATGTTCTTCTTCTTACCAAGTGTTTTAGAGTCATTCCGTAACACCTTTGGTATGGAAATCAGCCTCATTCAAAATGGTTTACTCACTGCAATTCCATATGCTTTCGCGGCAGTCGGCATGGTTTTATGGAGCCGTCGTTCTGACCGTAAACAAGAGCGTTATAAACATGGCGCTTGTGCTGCACTCATGGCTGCTTCAGCAATTGCGATTGCCTTAATTGTGAACCAACCTTGGGCAATTATTGTAGGTTTTATTCTGCTTGCGATTGGCGTGTTTAGTGCAATTAATATTTTCTGGACCATTCCTGGGCAAACTTTAACAGGCGTTGGTGCCGCAGCCGGGATTGGGTTAATTAACTCTGTCGGTAACTTAAGTGGTTTTACTGGCCCATATTTAACTGGATATTTATATACAACCACTGGAACCTACACAGTAGCATTTCTTGTAATTGCAGGATTTGTTGCCATGGGTGGTTTAGGGTTGTTGCTATTGGCAAAGTTAAAATCAAATAGCTTAAAAGCAGAGCAACAGCAATTCAAAGTTCGAACTGCGACGGAGATGAAATAATGGCGACCATCGGATTTGTTGGTACAGGCATTATGGGAATGCCAATGGCCATGAACTTATTAAAAGCAGGCCATCAACTCAAGGTCTGGAATAGAACTCCATCTAAAGCAGATATTTTAAAAGACGCTGGTGCACAGGTTTGCAGTGAAATTGAGCAAGTCGGAAAAGATGTCGAGTTTTTAATTTGTATGCTCAGCGACGGAAAAACATGTGATGACATTTTGTTTAAAGAACACGGTGCAGTCTCGCAGCTAAAACCAGAAAGCACCGTGATTGTTATGAGTTCGATACCGGTTGAAGTTGCAAAAACACAAAGTGAAAAGTGCAAAGAGCGATCACTTCGCTATTTAGATGCTCCGGTCTCTGGCGGAGAAAAAGGCGCTCAAAATGCAAGTTTGGCAATTATGGTGGGTGGAGAGCTTTCTACCTTCAAACAGGCTGAAAATATTTTAAGAGCGATGGGCAGACCAATTTTAGTCGGTGACGCTGGCTGTGGCGAACTTGCTAAACTGGTCAATCAAATGATTGTTGCCACTACCATTGCAACGGTAAGTGAGGGTTTATTACTTGCGAGTAAGGCAGGAGCTGACCCTGTAAAACTCAAACAGGCATTAACAGGCGGTTTTGCAGACTCTCCGATTTTGCAGCAACATGGTGAACGTATCTTAACGCGTAATTTTAAACCCGGTGGAACAGCTAAAACCCAGCATAAAGATATTCATACCGCCATTAGCTATGCCAAATCACTAGAGTTGAATTTGCCTATTGCTGAATTGGTCAATCAGCTCTTTCAAAATATGGTGGTCGCTGGTGACGGCGAACTTGATCACTCAGGTTTAATCCGTGAGTTAGAGCGGATGAATCATTTAGCTCTTTAATTTTATAAAGCTACTACGAATGGTCGAGTCATTAAGATCTTTAATGATTTGACCATTCGTAGTGTTTTTTATTTAAATAAATGCTCAAAGTTCAGCAATATTATTTAAAACAACTTTACCTTTTGATCGGCCCGTATTTACATATTGAAGTGCTTCTTTAATTTGAGCAAAGTCATAGGTTTGGTCAACTACGGGTTTAATCTTTCCAGCTTCTACCAATTCTGTAATTTTTGAGAGCTGTGGACCACTCGGTTGCATAAATAAAAATGAATAGGTAACGCCACGTTTTTTTGCTTTATGTCGAATTGACCAGCTTAAAAGCGGGATAACACATTTTAGAAACCAGTTCGGATTAATTGCTTCTGCAAAAGCTTGGTCGGGTGGACCTGAAATACTAATAAGACGCCCACCACGTTTAAGTACATTGAGTGATTTCTCTAAGGTTTTCCCACCTTGCGTATCTAAAACTACGTCATAGTCTTTAAGCTCTTGCTCAAAGTCCGTTGTTTTATAATCAACAATGATGTCGGCACCCAACTCTCTAACCCAACGAGTGTTTTTGCCACTGGTTGTGGTTGCAACAATAGCACCTAATGACTTTGCAAGTTGAATTGCAATTGAACCCACACCGCCTGAACCTGCGTGAATCAGTACTTTTTGTCCAGCTTTCACTTTTGCAATTTCAACTAGTGCTTGCCATGAAGTTAAGGCAACTAAAGGTAGAGCTGCTGCCTGTTCCATCGAAATATTTTGCGGTTTAAGCGCCAGCGAAGACTGCTGAACGACCGTATATTCGGCAAAAGCGCCGTTCAGATCGGTCTTGGCATACACTTCGTCTCCAGCTTTAAACCCAGTAACGTTCGATCCAACTTCTACCACTGTGCCTGCAAAATCATTGCCTAAAATAAAAGGAAATGGTACTGGCAAAATTGCCTTAAATTCACCTTCTAAAATTCTTAAGTCGAGAGGGTTAATACTTGCTGCATGTACCTTAACAAGGACAGCATCTTCGGTTAGAGATGGTTTGGGTTGTTCATTGATCTGTACATCATCAATCTTGCCATAACGGCTTATGTAGGCTGCTTTCATTTTAAACCTCTATTTTTTGAAATTTGTTTTTAATGTTTTATAAGCTTAAGTTTGCTCTAAACTTTTAAGCTGCGCTGAATTAATTTGTCAAAGATCTTTGCTGGTGCAAATCGTCTTAACGCTTTTAAGTTTTTTGCAGTTTTACCTGCTGTGTAGCGAGATACGACATGTTGACTTTGAATCACATCTAAAATTGTATTGGCAACCACACTAGGGTCATCCGACTTATTAATTGAATTAATCATTTGTCGATGTAACTTTTTGCGTGCTTCATCATAAAAAGCAACTTTATTGTCGGCTTCAAGTAAATTCATTCCTAAAGAAGTCTTGGTGTAAGCGGGTTCAATAAGAGATACACGAATGCCCTGAGACCTTAATTCATGGTCTAAAGATTCAGAATAACCTTCAAGCGCATGTTTTGACGCAGAATAAAGTGCGCTAAAAGGCATAGGCACAAGTCCAAGAATTGAACTGACATTTAAGATCAGCCCTGAACGTTTTTCACGCATATGTGGAATTACTGAACGTGTCATTCGAACAGCGCCGAAGAAGTTGGTATCAAAAATAGCTTGTGCTTGTTGCATTGAGCTTTCTTCAGCACCAGCAGGCGATATTGCAAACCCAGCATTGTTAATTAAGACATCAATTCGGCCTTCATTTGCAATTACTTTTTCAATGGCTTGAGTGACCGAATCGTCTTGATTTACATCTAGCTCAATCAGATGAAATTTATAGTTTGATGAGTTTTTCGCTTGGCGGCTTGTGCCATAAACAATAAATCCTGCTTCCTGTAAAAGGTCTGCGGTCGCTAAACCAATACCCGAAGATGCGCCTGTAATGAGAACTACTTTGCTAGTCATATCATGTTCCTTACTTAAACTTTGTCGCCTGAACGAATGAATTCCGGCTTGATTTTTTCATCATAATCTAAAAATAAAATAGTTACTACTAAAAAGATAGTGACAATCTAATTTTACCTATGTATAGTTAGTATTAAATTGATACTTACTCTGTTTTTTATCTTTTCTCCCTTTGAAAGATCACTCATAAAAAACAGATAAATCAGATCAATGAATTAAATTTGAGGATCAGAGAAATGAAGTTTTTATTAAATACAGTTGCTATGAGTTTAACGGCGGTATCTATTTTTAGTGCTCCCTTAACTCAGGCAGAGGTTGTGCCATCGGTTTCTTTTAATGAAGCATCTATTCAGGCACATAAAGTGTCATCAAGTGCTGTTAGCAATCCGCAAGCAGGGCAAAACGCTCAGCAAGATACAAATTGGAAGAATGTACCCACTCAATTTATTAGTGCAGGTGACGTTAACTTCGCTTACCGAGAATACGGTCAACAAAACGGTGGAACACCTGTCATTTTCTTAAATCACTTGGCGGCTGTTCTAGATAATTGGGACCCACGAATTATTGATGGAATTGCGGCTAAACATCATGTGGTGGTGTTTGATAATCGTGGTGTTGGTGCTTCTACAGGTAAACCAGCCCAGTCGATTGAGCAGATGGCAGATGATGCGATTGCTTTCATTCAGGCAAAAGGATTTAAGCAAGTTGATTTATTTGGCTTCTCGATGGGCGGCATGATTTCACAAGAGATTGCGCTAAAACAGCCGAATTTGATTCGAAAAATGATTTTATCGGGAACTGGTCCTGCGGGCGGTACAGGAATTAGTACAGTCGGACGAATTTCTAATTGGGATCTAGTCCGTGGAATGGCTACTGGTCAAGACCCTAAAGTTTATCTTTTCTTCACGCGTACAGAAAATGGTAAAGCTGCGGCAAAACAGTTTATTCAACGTATTAATGAACGTACTGAAAACCGTGATAAAGAAATCACCATATCTGCCTATCGTGCCCAACTTAAAGCACTCAAAAAATGGGGAAATAAAGAGTCTGCTGACCTTTCTGTAATTCAACAACCTGTTCTTGTTGGCAATGGCGATCATGACCGAATGGTGCCAACAGTAAATACTTACGATTTGGCAAAACGTTTGCCGAATAGCTCACTCGTCATCTATCCAGATGCAGGTCATGGTGGAATTTTTCAGTTTCATGAAGATTTTGTAAAACAATCCCTCACGTTTTTAGCTAAATAAAAATTAGCTTAATCAGAAACTTAAATTTAGGATAAAGATAATGACTACTATTACTCACCAAACAGCAGAGACCCAATTCATTGAAGTAGATGGAGCAAATTTTGCCTACCGTCGATGGGGGAATGCAAATACAGAGCAACCACCGTTATTTTTTCTCCAGCATTTCCGCGGTGGATTAGACAATTGGGACCCAATCATTACCAATGGTTTGGCAGAAGGGCGTGAAGTCATTTTGTTTAATGGTCGAGGTATTGCTTCATCTACAGGCCAGCCCCGTACTCGCATTGAGGATATGGCAGACGACGCGGCAGCAGTCATTCGTGCTTTAGGCTTAAAACAAGTTGACCTGTTAGGCTTTTCACTCGGGGGATTTCAGGCACAAGACTTAGTACGCCGTCATCCTGAACTCGTCAGAAAGCTGATGCTTTTAGGTACAGGGCCAAGAGGTGGGAAACCACGAGGTGACGACCCAGAAGTGGCTGCATTGGTATTGAAACATGCCACAACTGCTGTGCCGTCTGAAGAAGACTTTCTCTTTTTATTTTTTGGCCGCTCTGAAGCTGCGATTCAAGCGGGTCGTGAATTTTGGCAACGTCGACATGAACGTAAAGATCAAGATCCGGCGAGTTCAGTTGAAGTCATGCAGGCACAGATAGAAGCTAATATGCATTTTTTACCTAAACTTGATGAACAAGATCCTTTTGCACATTTACGTGAGATTAAACAACCTACTTTCATTTTAAATGGTGTAGATGATGTGATGATTCCGACCATCAACTCATATCACATGGCACTTAACATTCCAAACGCGCAGCTATTTATTTATCCCGATGCAGGACATGGTGCCCAATTTCAGTACCCTGAACGCTTCGTAAAACATGCAATACAGTTTTTAGATGAATAATGCCCATGAGTTCGGTCCATTCAATTTGATGAATCAAGAAGATAAAAATGATGAAATTTAAATTATTGCTGTGGATGCTGACCAAGCTCATGCAGCGTGCTGTAAAAAAGAATCCGAAATGTGCGGCCTATGTGAATGACAAAAATGTCACCTTTCAGATTCAAACTGCAAATGGTGAAGGGCGCTATTTCGAAGTGAAAAACGGCAAGATTAACTCTTACTCAGGGCTAACCAAGTCACCCAGTTTTATTTTTACATTTAAAACGGGTAGCAAGGGGTTCGCCGTATTGTCTGCTAAAGATAGCGTGAATACGTTTTTAACGGCACTTAAAACACAAGACCTTGTGATTAGCGGAAATTTTGTGGATGTGATGTGGTTTCAAAGTTTAGTGGACTTTATTCAACCTCATTCAAAACCATCTTTAACTGTGTGAGATAAGACCATGACTCAACTGCAATTAAAAGCCAATCTTTTGAATCAGCCATTAACGTTGCCAAATGGCTTCAGCATTCCAAACCGACTAGCGAAGGCTTCAACCAGTGAAACCTTAGCTACCTATTCAAATAATCCAACCGAAAAACATGTTCGGTTATATCAGCGTTGGGCTGCATCAGGAATTGGGATGATCATCAGTGGCAACATTATGATTGACCGACGTGCCTTGGGTGAGGCTGGGAATGTTGTTGTTGAGGATGAGCGTGATTTTGCGATTTTACAAAAATGGGCAAAATCCGTGACCGATCAAGGTTCTCAATTGTGGGCACAGTTAAATCATCCGGGAAAACAATCAACGAAAGGATTAAATGTACGTAATATTTCTGCATCGGCAGTGCCGTTCGGGCCAGAAATGCAATCTTTATTTGCGACGCCTGAGGAAGCCACAGATGCAGAGATTATAGATATTATTCAGCGTTTTGGTCGTAGTGCTGCCATATGTCAAAAGGCTGGATTTAGTGGCGTCGAGATTCACGCTGCACATGGTTATCTCATTAACCAGTTCTTGTCGCCTTTGCATAATTTAAGAAACGATGAGTGGGGCGGTACGCCTGAAAAACGCCGTCGTTTTTTAATGGAAGTTTATACAGAAATCCGAAAACAAGTCGGTAAAGAGTTTCCAATTGCAATTAAGCTTAACTCGGCAGATTTTCAAAAAGGTGGTTTTACTGAGCAAGACTCTTTAGAAACCATTCAGGCTTTAGCAGATGCAGGTATCGACCTGATTGAAATATCAGGTGGGACTTATGAATCAGGAGTAGCCAAAGCACCACAAAAAGCTTCGACAATTGCACGTGAAGCTTTCTTTATTGATTTCGCAGAAAAAGTAAGAACACTCGTAAAAACACCACTGATGGTTACAGGTGGTTTTCGGACCGTAGAAGGTATGAATCAAGCTTTGCAGTCTCAAGCGTGTGATGTCATTGGGATTGCAAGAATTATGGCAATTGAACCTGATGTACCTAAATATTTGCTGGCGGGCAAAAATGGTCTTCGGTCGGTGCATCCCATCAAAACAGGCATTAAGAAGGTTGATAGTCTAGGCGTTATGGAAGTACTTTGGTACACCCAACAATTAAAACGCATAGGTCAAGGTAGAGAGCCAAAACCTTATGAAAGTGGTTTATGGGCATTTATTAAATCTGTTTTACGTAATGGTTGGGGAACTTATGCAACCCAACGTAGCCGAGCAAAATAGCTGATTTACTTTAAATAGGCACAATAAAAAGCACTCCAATTGAGTGCTTTTTATTTAAAATATTATTCGCTTTTTTGGCGAATAGGGCGAGTACCAATCTCGGCACCCGTTATTTGATCAATCACAATCGGTTTAATCTCAGTGCCTTGTTCTGCGTCAAGAAAAGTCACCATTTTTTCGGGCTGGCCATAAGGTTTATATTTTCGGCCCCATGCGCCAATCACAAATAAAGCAGGTAAAAAATCTTTACCGGCTTGAGTTAATAGGTACTCTTCACGCGGCGGATGTTCAGAGTATTGTCTTTTTTCGAGTAAGCCTTCCTCTACCAAAACAGACAAACGTTTAGTTAGCATGGTTGGTGCAATACCTAAGCTTTTACGAAACTGATCAAAACGTGTAAAACCCGCATGAGCATCACGTAAAATCAACATACTCCATGCATCACCTAGAACAGAAAGACTTCTAGCGATTGGGCAGACTTCAAGATTGCTATTTTTACTCATATCGAATTAATAAACTTAATAGTAACTACTAAAATAATACTAACATAAAGTGGTGAGTGAAACCAGTTTGAATGTTTAATATACGATAATACTTTTATTTCCCGAGTCAATTTTGAACGATATCTGCACTCGGCTGATTTTCTAATAATTTGGATAAATTATTTTCAAGCCAAGTCGTCAAATCAAAAAGTCGTTCGGAAGCCTCCCGTCCAAAGTCTGTTAATTGATAATCTACACGAGGCGGTATTTCTGCATAATCCTGACGCACGATAAAACCATCTTGCTCAAGCGTTTTTAAGGTTTGTGCCAACATCTTTTCACTAATGCCATCAATTAGTTTTTTTAACTCATTAAAGCGCAGACGTTGATCTCGAAGTGCCACTAAAATCAAGACACTCCAGCGGCTAGTGAGTGTTAACAAAATTTTCCGAGAGGGACAATCTGCTGAAAAAACGTATCCTTTCATCGCGCACCACCTTAATTACAAAACTTTACATTTGTTTCTAAACTTACTTTTAGGTAAGTACTTACTTTTAGTAAGTTAAGGTACTACGATGATTGAAAGATATCAACTACATCAGATGGAGATCATCATGCGTATTGCAGTTACTGGTGCATCAGGTCAACTCGGCCAATTGGTTATTTCTCAATTACTCGAACGTACTGAGGCAAAAAATATTGTGGCATTAGTTCGCAATCCAGAAAAAGCATCAGATTTAAGCTCAAAAGGGATCGAAGTTCGTGCTTTTGATTATGTTCAAGACGCAGATAAACTTTCGGTTCAATTGGCTGGTATTGATAAGCTTTTATTAATCTCATCAAATGAAATTGGTCAACGTACAGTACAACACCAAAATGTGATTAATGCGGCAAAACTTGCACAGGTAAAATTTATTGTTTACACGAGTTTATTAAACGCAGATACATCACCGCTTCTATTAGCACAAGAACATGTAGAGACTGAACAATATTTAAAAACATCGAATATTTCACATACATTATTACGTAATAACTGGTACAGCGAAAACTATGCGATGGGACTTGCCCAAGCAGTTGAGCATGGCAAAATTTTTGGGGCAACGCATCACGGTAAAATTGCTTCTGCTTCACGCTTAGATTATGCGACTGCTGCCGCTGTAGTATTAACTCAAGAAGGGCATGAAAATAAAGTTTATGAATTAGCAGGTGATACGAGCTATACCCTTGATGAAGTTGCAAAATGGACAAGTGAAATCAGCAAAAAAGAAATAATTTACCAAGACTTACCAGAAGAAGAATATAAAGCGCTTTTGGTACAATTGGGTATACCAGAAGGCTTTGCCAATATCTTGGCAGATTCAGATGAAGGCGTATCTAAAGGTGGCTTGCATAGTGAAAGTAAAGAGCTGCACCAGTTAATTGGTCGTGCCACTACAACTATGCAAGAGACGATTAAAGAATTTTTATCTTAAATCGACGCTATATACCTAAAAAATAAAAAGGCTTAAATCGTTCTGATTTAGGCCTTTGTATATTTTAATAAATACAACTTTCATAAAGTCGGGGTAGACCAAGTTATTGAGTCAGTAAATAACAACCAAATCAAATGCTTTAAAGCAAGATGCACACATTTGTTTGTGATAGTTTAGTTTTTATATCTCTTTCTTTCGAAATTGGATTGGCGTTATTCCAGTCCATTTCTTAAATGCCCGTGTGAAATTAGTCGGCTGTATATAGCCCAGATAAACAGCTACCTCTTGTATTTCCATATCACTATTAAGTAATAAGTTTTCAGCCTCTTTTTGTTGTACTTCTTCTAACAATTGCAGATATGAAGAACCGACTTGGTTTAAGTGACGTCTCAGTGTCCGACTAGACATATTTAAGCGATCGGCAATTTCATCAAAAGTGGGGTAGCCCACTTGGGGTTTTAAGTTTAACTCTGCTTTTACGGTCAGGCATATATCTTTAATTTGTTCGGAAAAGCGGAGTTGTTCAGCTTCACATTGTGCTAGAGCTTGTTTGAAAGCAATTGGATCTGCCATTTTAATAGGTAAGTCTAGAAGCTGTTTTTTATATCGAATTTGATTAGTCGTTTGATTAAAATGAATAGTAGGCAATAAATGTTGATAAGCTTTGTGGTAGCTAGGTTCTGACCAGTCCACCCATAACTCAATATCAGCTAAATCATGCTCTATCAAAAATTGACTAGCTTGAATCACGCCAATCATCAAACATTCATAAAAAAAACGTCTCAGCATTTCTATTTGTGCGGGTTGATTGCTGACAACAGGGTGACTTTCTTTAATTTCAATAATAAAAAAGTCATGATCGTCTAGCAGAGTCATCCCATAATCTTTTAATCGCATATTAAAAAATTGTGTTGAAACCTCAATAGCCTGTCGTAAATTGCGGCTGCTCATTAAGGCATATCCCATTGACCCATGGGCAGTTAAACGCAGTTTTATTCCATATTCATATCCCAAGCCTGAATCTTTTGACAGTATTAAGCTTTCCCATGCCTGTTTAGACCATTGCATAGGGGTAATTCGGGCATCTAATTGATCTAAAAGCGTTAAGGGGATTTTACTTTTTTTCAAAATCTCAAGGGCTGAAAACCCTTTGTCTACCATAATTTCTAATAATAAATGAGCATAAGAAATAGGAATGCTGGCCTTAGATAGTCCATAGGGATCTTTCATATTGTTTTTTGTTGTGGCCGAAAATGATTATCAGTATGTCTGATCTACATCTCACGCTCAAGTCAAAACTTCGGAATAATCAATTTATTCTATTTTGAGCAAGAATTATGAGCCTACCTATTCCACTAGCCTCAGCTCGCGTTGTGATTACAGGTGCTTCATCTGGTATTGGAGAAGAGTTAGCAAAACAGTTTGCTTTACGAGGTTATTCCTTAGTTTTAGTTGCTCGCCGTGTCGAAAAATTAGAAGTACTGGCTGAAAAACTAAAAGCTCAATATCAAATATCTGTAGATTTATATCCATGTGATTTGGGAGATAGACAAGCTAGAGCTAAGTTTCGTCAGTATTTAGAAAGTATTGAGGTTTCCATTCTTTGTAATAACGCAGGTTTTGCGACTTTTGGACGACTTCAAGAGTTAGATGCAGATCGAGAGCGCGAAGAGGTTGAAGTCAATAGTGTGGCAATTCACGACCTGACTTTAGCTGTGTTGCCACAAATGCTCAAACGAAAATCCGGAGCAATACTTATTGTCGGTTCTACTTCTGGTCATCAACCCACTCCGGCAAATGCCACATATGCGGCAACTAAAGCATTTGCAAACTCATTTGCAGAATCCTTACATAGCGAGCTAACAGGTACAGGCGTGACTTGTACTTTACTTGCTCCAGGGCCTACTAAAACAGGTTTTAATGAAGTTGCTGGTATTGGCAAAATTGATGGAGTTGGTGGAAATTTTGTTTGGGTGACGGCTGAAAGGGTGGCTAAAGAAGCGATTCAAGGTATGGATTGCAATCGTCGTATCGTGATTCCCGGTTTTATTGCACAGGCTCAAACTTTTGGGGGACGTTATACCCCGCGCATCATTTTGCTTCCCATTTTGAAACAAGTATTTTCGAGATTAAAATCATGAGACAACTCATCAATGATTTAAGTGTTCCAGTGGGCTTGGCCAATCTTGGAAATAAGCTGTATCACAATGCCCAGTACTTAACGGCTGTTGTTGAAATTGATGAAAAAATCATGGCTCGCTGGTTACCGTCTGGAATGAAATTGGCGGAACCTGCAAGAGCTGATTTGTTCTGTGCTTATTTCCCAGAAAATGTCTATACGGGTGCTTACCATGAAGCGGGTTTATTCGTTCATATTAAGGTAGGCAATAAAACAGGAATCTTTTGTCCTTGGATGATTTTAGACGATGATCGCGCCATGATTATTGGACGTGAGTTGCTAGGCTATCCTAAAAAGATGGGTGAGATCAGTTGGGAAAATGATGGCAAACGTATTGTTAGCAATGCCTCACGCCGTGGTACCACACTCATTGAAATGGATGCCAAGCTTGGTGAAGTCATTCTTGATGCACCTCCAATTTTAGGACTGCCACACCGTAATATCACAGGCGGTTTAGGGCTTGGGCTACCACGTGAGGTCCGATTTACCCCTAAAGAACATCCACTTGAAGTTCGTCGTGTAGAAATGAACTTACGTTTTAGGGGTACGGAAAATGATCCTTTACATAATATGGGGCTGGGCAAAGTCATTGAAGCAAGATTGCATCGAGTTGATTTGTCGGGTGGGTTAATTCCGCCAATTCAAATACCTCGTCTACGTACACCATTATTTTTATTACGCCAATTTAATCCTCGCGTTTTATAGCTGGAGAATAAAGATGAATGCATTCTTTAAGTCAAAACAAACACAAGATTGTTCTAAAATTTCGGCTTCAATTGATATTCCTGTAAGAACAATGGATTTTAACTTTCCAGATGAAATTCCTGAGTTCTGGTTTAATAACAATGCCTTACTCACAATGTTATTGACTGCATTATCGAGTGCATTTCCAGATGGTGAACGTCAATTTATTCATAGTGTACGTAATTATCAGGCAAAAATTGAAGATCCTGTTCTGCTTAAACAAGTCCGTGCTTTTATTGGTCAAGAAGCACATCACGGTAAAGAACACGACGCGCTCAATGCGGTCATGCTGAAAAAGGGCTATCCGGTAGACCGAATTTATAAGCGCTTTAAAAAGATGAATCGCTTAATGCAAGAGCAACTCTCTACAGCTCATCAGCTTGCATGCACCGTATGTATGGAACACCTCACAGCAATTCTAGCTGACTATTTTATTAGTACCGCGCCCCAAGATTTAGAATTATTTAATGCCCATGTAAGAAAAATTTGGGCATGGCACGCGATTGAGGAAACAGAACATAAAGCTGTGGCTTTTGATGTATATCAGTCTTTGGTCAATAGACCTTATTTCTTACGATGGGTCATGATAGAAACCACGCTTTCTTTTCTTGTTATTACCACCAGAGGAACAGCAGAACTATTACGAGCTTCTGGAAAAAAACGAGATTTAAAAGAACTTTATGAAGGTTTTCGTTATTTGTTTGGAGGACAAGGTCTAGTCAGACGTATTGGTAAAAATTATCGCGATTTTTTCTCCGCAGATTTTCATCCTTGGCAGCATGACAATCGGGACATGATGAACTTATTAAAAAAGCAATATTTCAATGAAGATCTGTTGAAGTAATCAAAAGTTGATGTTTATACAACACCTACAGAACAAACAATTTTAGGAATAATTACCATGGCACAGTCTACATTTACAAATTCTTCGCTACAGCAACCATTAAAATTGGCATGTGGCATAACCATACCCAACCGTATTGCAAAGTCGGCCATGAGTGAACAATTGGCAGATCGACATGGTTCACCCACCACAGACTTACAGCAACTTTATGCAGCATGGGCGAGGGGCGGAACTGGGTTGTTAGTTACGGGCAATGTGATGATTGACCATCGTGCCTTTGTTGAACCAAGAAATGTCGTTTTGCAAGATGAGCAATTTTTACAAGCAAATAAGTTATGGGCTCAGGCTGCTCAAGCCAATGGCAGCAAAATAATTATGCAAATTAACCATCCGGGTCGTGTTGCGGTTTTACCACTTTTGAAAAAGCCGATCGCACCATCCGCAGTTGGGCTTGATTTACCTGCCATGAATATTATTCGTGTTCCACGGGCGATGACTGAAGCCGATATTTTAGAGCAAATTAAGCGCTTTGCCACAACCGCTGAACTGGCTGTTAAAGCAGGGTTTGATGGCGTACAGGTTCATGCTGCACATGGTTATTTACTCTCGCAATTTTTGTCACCGCTCTCAAATGTTCGGACCGATCAATGGGGAGGAAGTCCTGAAAACCGACAACGTATGTTGATTGAAACTGTACGGGCGGTTCGCCAAGCGATTGGCAAGCATAAAATTTTAAGCGTAAAACTCAACTCTGCCGATTTTCAAAAGGGCGGCTTAAGTCAGGAAGAATCTTTAAAAATTGCATTAGCTTTAGAAGCAGAAGGGATCGACTTATTAGAGATTTCAGGCGGTAATTATGAATCTCCTGCCCAGTTAGGCTATGCGCCTGAGCGTTCTGCTCAGCGTGATGCATATTTTATTGACTATGCCACTGCACTTCGTAAGCAAAGCAAATTACCACTGATGTTAACAGGCGGACTACGTGATGTAGATTTTATGAATCACATTGTTGCCAATGGTACGGTTGATATGGTGGGGTTGGCTCGGCCTTTTGCAATACAGCCCGATTTAGCCAAACAACTACTAGCCGGAAAATCAGTATTAAAACCAGCAAAAATTCCAGCGATTGGATATAAACCAGTAGATGCTTATTTGCAACTCGGTTGGCATGCAGCGCAATTTCGCCGTATTAGCAGTGGGCAAAAACCGAAAGCAATTAAAGGATTAATCCATACATTGATTGCCTTTGGTCCACGTATGGGCTTTAACATTTTGACTCAGGATTAGTGGTAAACGCTTTTGATATAAGGAGTTGTTATCATGAATAGTTTAATCAGACAAAACCATGTCATTGTTCCGCGGCGCCCTGTATTTAATTTTGCTGAAACACCAAGGCATTGGATTTATGATGATCCAATCGTTTCACAAATATTAAATTCAATTAACCCGATTACACCTGCACCAGAACGTTGGTTTTGTCAGACTTTTAGAGATGCATTGCCTTATATTAAAGATGAAAAACTTAAAGAGGCAGCCATTGCTTTCATTAAACAAGAGGGTGCTCATAGTTATGGGCACACTCTAGGAACTCGGCATATAGAGGCTTTGGGTATTGATTTAAGTCGTTATACCAAGATGATGAATTGGATATTTAATGACATGATTGGTCCCAAACCATTAGGCTATGAATTGAAGCGTCCACGCTTAAAGTCGATGTGGTTGACGACCCGATTAGCAATGGTGGCTGCTGCCGAGCATCTGACTGGAGTGTTAGGAGATTGGGTTCTTAATGCAGAGGGGTTACAACAAGCACCTGTAGATGTAGAAATGTTGCGTCTATTGCAATGGCACGGGGCCGAAGAGGTTGAGCACCGTGAAGTAGCCGATGCGATGTTTAGATACTTCAGCAATAGCAATCTACTTCGAGTGGGGGCGGCAGTTTTTCACGTTCCCTCTATTTATTGTTTTGGCTTATGTTGCTGTCGAAAATCTAGTAGAACAAGACGCTCAATTACCGCATCGTTTTCGTTTTAAAGATTATTTCCGAGCAGCTCGACAAGACCGTGTGCCTAAAGCTGACAATATAATAGGTGCCTGTTTGCGTTACTTTAATCCCAATTATAGTCCTTTAAATGAAGGATCAACTGAGCAAGCATTGGCATTTTTAACAAGTATAAAAGAACTTAATTAAATAAATGCTTGTATGAAAAATTAATAGCTAAAAGTTATAAAATGAATGTGAAATATATTGTTAATTGTTAAAAGAAAACTAGGTAAAAGATATGTCTTTATTTGAAGAATGCAAAAATGCACTCAAAAATGATTTTCAAATTATTAGTGATATAGATGCAGAGGATGTTTATACGAAGTTGAATATGTATCCTATAAAACAAAACAGTATTTTATGGACAAATATGAATTTTAACGACTTTGATGATATGGAAGAGTTGTTAGAAAGCATGCAAACGATTCAGAATGAAAATGTCTATGTCGTTGCAGATGATCAGAATATTCCAGTCTTTACTTCTAAGCTGAAATCAATAATCGAAAATATATATGATGTTATGGCTCTATGTCCTAAAGTCTTTATTTTTAATGAAACTATCCTGTTAGAACCACTTTTTCCAACTTACACCGTTAGAGTGGCTTTTAATCCTAACTTAAATAAACCTCATATTTAAGGTTTCTCTTAAATATGTAATTAAATGAAAAACAATAATTAATTAAATATTTTCTAGCCAGTTTCACATTGACACCTTAAATATTGCAGATTACCATTTGCGGGCTGGCCTACATTGCCAGTCGGTTTTGACGGACCGTTATTTCAACCACATCAGGACTATTTCTTCTGAGGAATAGTTTTGTGTGCACACCTCGTTCCCTCCCGTTACGGTAGGACGGGAGTGGGACACTTTCGAGTGTGCTGGAGTTGAAACCAGTCCGTCAACCCGCTTCCGTTCTGCCACCATAATTTATAATGTTTTGGCAGAACTCCAAATAAGGAGTTGGACCATGCACATTCATAAATTATTAGCAGTCACTGTCAAAATCTATCTCGATACAACTTAAATCACTTTAAAACAGTTTGATGAGCTATTGGCTTTTCAGGCTTTAAATCAATTCGATTAAAAAACTTAGCAACAATAAAACTTGAGATGTGCCAAGCACAGTCTTTACGGCTTTGCTGTGCCTTTTTTCTCCCAGAAAGGGTAATGGCTTTTGTCTCTCATTTAGAAACAACAAGAATTTATAAAGGTAAAACTATGCCAACTTTAGAAACATCTTCCAAAAAATTACAGGTTATTCATATCGCAATAGAGCTATTCAATATCTATGGATTTCACAATACGGGCGTAGACTTAATTGCCAGAGAATCTAAAATTCCTAAAGCCACTTTTTATAACTACTTTCATTCAAAAGAGAGGCTTATTGAAAGGTGCGTCTCTTTTCAAAAAAGCCGATTGAAAGAAGAAGTGCTGGCAATTATTTACTCAAGCCGTTACCGAACCTCAAGCGATAAACTCAAAGAGATTATTGTTTTACATGTCAATTTTAATAGTCTGTACTATCTATTGCTTAAAGCCATTTTTGAAATTAAACAGCTTTACCCTCAGGCCTACCACATGGCAATTGAGTATAGAAAATGGCTACTTCACGAGATTTTTGATTTGGTCTTTAGTTTGGAAAACCGCCCGCTAAAACCCGATGCCAACATGGTTTTAAATCTTATTGATGGTTTGATGTTTCAGATTTTAAGCTCGAACAGTTTGGAAGAGAGGGATGTGGTGGTGGAGAGGTTTTTGGGTGGGAAATTAAATAAGTATTTCCACAAAGATAAATTATAGTTTATAAAGCTAATTTTAAAGTAAAGTTAAAAGTAATCAAATCTTTATAACTATTTTGAATGGATAGAAAGCCAATAAGGTTATTTTATGAGAGAAATAAGGGAATTAAATAAATTATTAAAAGCTTATAAAATATATAGTATTGAAAATTTGGCGTATTCGTTAAAATTTGATCAAAAACATATACTAGATACCTTAGATGGGAAAGACATACTTTTTCCCCATCATATAGTGGGTATGTCTATATCTTATGCCCAATTGGCATTCTTAAAAATTGAAAATAATAATGCAGATATAGATGCTTTAAATAGTTTAAATCTTGCTTTGATGTATGCAGAGGTGGGAAGAGAATTACAATTAAAAGATTTTAAAATAAAACCTTTAGATAAAATGAATGTACATGAGTTAAAGAAGTATTTTTCAGAATTTTCTGCATTACTTTTTTGGGCGATTCTATTAAATAATAAAAATTTAGCAAAGAAATTAGCACGCCAAGTGGAGTTTTGCTTACAACAACAATTTTTATCTGACTTTCCTTTAAGTTATGACTATTTTTCATTATGGGCTTATTACAAATGGATTAATGAAGAGTTTAGATTAGAATCAAAAATAGATGGAAAATTTAAAGATTTGATAAATAATTGGTCATGTGACTCAGTATTTTTAGAACCATTACTAATAGATATAGCAAATTTACACTGCGAAGAATTAATAGATAATGATTTACGTAAGTATCCTCCAAAATTTATTAGTCCTCCGTTTACTTTATTGCCACTTGAAATTCATGTGATTAATAAATTAAGAGCATTGGATGAATTAGAGGAAATATCTTTAAATCATCCTTTAATGAACACTCGTTCTGCAAAAATTAAAGTATTTGAAGTGATAGGTGATGATTTGATTGAAACGATACAGATAAATTTTTTGTAGTTGAATCAACCTACTCAAAAGTGTGGTTGCAAACAGCTGGAGTACAGGAGGATACAATGGCATGAATTTATATATCTACCGAATATATTGATAAATTTGAATTAATTATAGTCATTACTTAGAAATGGCTATGTATAGATGGGATATACCGCAGTGCAAATTATGATTGAACCATCAGTTCTTAGAACCAAATCTCCATTTTTTATTATTGCTAAAAATTTCTTTATTTTTGGATTGCTTTGGATTTTATCTTCATTCTTGTATGGTGTTTTTGACTATGAGTCATATTCTTCCATATTTATTTATCTAATTAGTTTCTATGCTATTTATTTTTTTGGATATTTAATATCTAAACCTATTCTTGCAGACCTTGACTCTAACACTCTTAATCGAGTTAAGTTTTTAAGCCTTATATTTTTTGCTCTTTATTATGTAATAATACCTCTACGGTTCTTTCTATTTGATATTCATAATGATTTATATGGTTTTAGACTTGGATTTGGATTCATTTTTCCATTCTGGACACTAACCCCAATTTTTATCACTAATCTGAAGAATAAGTTTTATATTTATTTATGTGTCTTGCTATGCGCTCTAGAAGTAATTTTTTGGGTAATGTTTTTTAAAATGAGTGAGTCTGAATTTTACAAGAGACCTTCATCTGTTGCTATGTTCACAAGTTCTATTATATTCGCCTTAACTTTTCCTTGGTATTTATCTTGGCTAAGAGAAATAGACATCAATAAATGGGTTTTACCATTCTTTTTTAAAGAAGATAGATTTATATCTAAACTAATATCATGGGTAGTAATAGTACTTGGTAGTTTATTTATGTTTTTATTCTATCTTTTCTTCTAAAAAGGAGTACCTATGAGATCTTTACATCAGGTAGCAGCCAGTCAATTGGGTATAGGAGTATGGTACCAGAAAGGATTTGAACAAAATGGTATTTTGTTTATTCGACCAAATCATTACCACCCATCGGAGGCTATGGGGGCGCAATGTGCAAATTGTAATACGATTGTGTGGATAACTGGGCGTAATGATCCTATTTTAAATGAGGAGTTGCCAGAATATGCTGCTAATGGTGGTCCTCTTTATCGTAATTATATTGAGAATAATACTAAAAGGTTTTTAAACTCTTTACTTTCATGTCCACATTGCTATCAACAAGGCTATGATTTATTTATAAATAGTACAATTATGCCGAGATATCAAAATGGGGACTACTATTCATTAGAAAGTGATCTAGGTCCTAATGAAGAAATGTCAGCTAAAGTCAAAGATATACCAGTGTGGTGGTATGGTGATAAAGCTGAAGTTAAAAGACTTAATTTGAAAATGTTATAATATTTTTAAATATATGCTTGATAATTAATAAACTATTACTTGTGAAGATTTTGCACATAGTAGAATTACAGTCCTTTTATTAAGAACAGAGACACAAAGAGATGACGTTGTTTCCAATACCTGCTGATTTTATTGATGAAAAGGTGAACCTTTCATGGTGTGATATCAAATGGGGCTATGAAAATAATCTTCTCACTTCAGAAATACCAATAAAAAAAGCAGAAAATATTGTATCAACAGGGAGTTATACTAAAGCTGAACTTGAGCTGTCATTCCTTATACCCACTGAATCAAATGACATCACTCCTTTTATTAATGAACTATGTCCTAACTTTAAAGAAGATGAATATGCGATTACCAATCAAAAATGGTTATATGTAATTCTTAGCTGGCTTTGGATTAATCGCGCAAGTTTTGAAGATCCTTTAGATGAAGTAGAAATTATTTATACAGATTTTGATTATCCAGCCGAAATGGATAGTTTTATTAAATATATGCCTCCTACAGATGGATATAATCCATCATTGTATTCTTATGCAGAAAATATTAATCGCTTAATGAAGAATTGGGAAAATTACTTACAAAAGAGTGCCCTAAAGTACAAATAAAGCACTTTGTGATTTTTGACACTTAAGAATATTAGGCAAATTTTTTAAATAGTGGAGAACCATCAAATGCTACAAGATATTGGGGATCAGTATCCAAATGGCGCAATTAATAAAGAAATTATTGAAAATTTTGCAGCAACATAGTCAAAGCTAGAAATTTCAGGATAGATGCCATCATGTTGAGAAATAAGTTCAACATATTCTGGCGGAAATACTACCTCTAAGGTTGATACTGACGGTGAGCTAAATATCAGTACAGTAGAGTTAGGAGGATACTTGCATGAACCTCGAATAGAAGGAATGCAATTTCCTGAAGGCGATGATGATTATGCTGGAAAATTGATAGGATTTTGATCGAAACCTGATGGAAATTTTATTTGTTTTGATTACTGATTATCCTTGGATAAAAGATCAACCTAAGATTGTGCTTGTTTTACACGATGAATTCTATGATTTTGGAATGAATGAGGGTAAAAGAAAGATTCTGTACCTAGTAGATAATTTTGTACACTTTATAAATTCATTACATGAATTTATTGAGTATTAGCAATCTACGATAGTTTTTTGATTTTTAAATAATACTTTATTTAACAGTACTCAATAGTTGAAAAATAGCAGTTTGGAGACAGAGCGATTGGTAAATTAAATATTAAAGGTTACTAATGATTTTATATGTTTGTAGTTATGTAGTAAGAACCCCTTATTTAATGTTAAGAAAATTAGCTCCTTCATGGAAAAATCAGCCTTTATGAATAGTATTAAAAATAAGGAAGAATATCAAAAAGCATTAGCACATGTAATGCAACATGCTGAATTTAATCAAGATATTGTTGAGTTTGTAGATTTTGTTTCAAATCAAAAGGGTAATATACCATTTTGTATTAGAAGGTTAAGAAGTTATGCTGAAGCCAATGCAATAGTATCTTGGTTTCGTGACAATGACTTAATGGGTTTTAAGCAATGGTGCTATATTGCTGCGAAGTTAAATCGAATGGTCATTCAGTTTGACCCTATTGGATGGTTTCCAGCATATGAACATTTTTCAGCATTATTATCAGATAATGAGGAAATCATTTCTTGGTATAGCCAGCACCGAGTATCGTATGATCGACTAGGCTCAATTAAAGACCGTGATAATCCACGTAAGCCCGATTTTCATGGGTACCAGTTGATCTTAGCTCTTAATCATGAGTGGGATAAATTACGTGAACGTTGTGAACTCATTTTGCAAACTGATTTAAAAAAGGATAAAAAGTATTTAATTGACCATCGTTTTTATCTTGCCTTAGCCAATGGTGATAAGGGTGAAATGGAAAATATTTTGACTGAATTAACTAGTCCAAAAATTGCCAAAGTCCGTAATTTTGAATTTGCATTTACTTTCACTGAGCATTTTATTGCTACTCATTCTGTAATTTATAGCAAATTAGCATGGAGAAATGGATATCAGTTAAATATAGATACTCCTTGGATACCTAAAGAATGGTTGCCTGTAAAGCCTTTATCTGAATATCCCGAGCCTTGGGAATTTATGTGCGAATTTGATATTTTCACTCCTTTTGAAGGTGAATGGAAAGATTGGTCACCCAAAAGGAAGACTAAATAAGTTCTGAAAATTTAGTTATGTCCAAGATAAATAGTGGGCTAACAATCAGTAAATTGCACTACTATTGGCATTAAAGAAGGCTCTCAAAGTTGCGGACTTTTTTATTACACATTGCTTAAAATACATATAGAAACCTCGCTAAAACGAGTTGGAAGGCTACGAAGGCGAATGATACTTTAAGTTCCACTCTTCCCAATAAGTGAGGTGAGCAATGAAATTGTTAGCTTTGTTCAGTATGGGAGTTGCAGCGAGTTATTGGTATGAAACTATAAAGAATAGCAAGCCCGCTCTTCTGAAACCAACTTTTGATGAAATAGTAAAAAACTTTGTATTAGCAGAATTTAAAGCCTAATGCATTTAATAATTTTAATTAAATAAAAAGCTCATCGGAAGGTGGGCTTTTTTATTGTAGTGGTGTTTATTTATTTTATTGTTGACTGTTAAAATTTAAAAATATATTTTGTCATTTTTTTTTCAATTCAATGAACTAAGAAATTATGAATAAATACCTTATGCTAATTCTTCTTGAAACATCCACTCTTTCTTTAATGGGTTGCGCACAAATGTTTCCAGCTCAAGCTACTAAACTTGAAAATGGAAATTATATGATTCAGACCACTTCTAATATTTTGGGTTCTAATGAAGCAATGGAAAACAAAGTAAACAAAAAGGCTGAAACTGTTTGTGATGGTAAAGGCTTTAGTGAAATAAATAATAATCATCAAACCCATAGCCAACAGATATATACAGCTCAAGTAATTACAACAGGCACTTATAAGACCTTCAATAAGACTATTAAATGTAATTAATCACTTTTATAGATAGCAATTGAACTCACTTCGGTGGGTTTTTTAATAGTTGATTTTAATTTGCCGAACTTCTTACAGCCCACGACGCCTACTTTAATTTGGTCTTGGCTGAGGTCTCTTTTTTTGAACATTCGTGTTCATAGTGGAGAAATTTCAAGATATTTAAATTTATCATAGTGTTAATATAAGCAAGTTTAATATTAATTAACTGTTATATGGATAATATGTATAAATTGCATAAGAATGAATCTCCGGAAATGATTCTAGCTTTTGAGAAAGCTATAAGTACATTTAAATATTTTTGGCGAGAACTCTATTGGGAATATCGACGAATTGTTCCTGCTCTAGAACTGGCTTATGTGAAATGTGCATTTACCCAAGAAAATCTTGAGGATAAAAATCAACCTTTGATTGAGTATATGTGGATTGATCAAGTTGATTTTGATGGGAGTACAATTTCAGGAACTTTGTTAAACGAACCTTATATTATTGATAATGTCCAAGCTGGTGAAACAGTAAGGCTTCCATTTGAGTCTATAGTTGATTGGATGTTTTTGTCTAATGGCAATGTTCATGGTGGGTTTACGATTCAAGAATATCGTAAAACTTTAGATGCAGTAAATCGTAAAGAATATGATGAGGCGTGGGGGATTGATTTTGGCAATCCTGATGAAATTTTTCTAGTTTATGACCAGAAAAATTATCCCGAAAATCTAGATGAACATCCCATGTGTAAGAGTATTTTGGATCAGTTCATAAATATTACAAATACAGACCCTACAATTATTACTGAAAAAGATGAAAGTGGTAATCAATTATTACATCGTGAAGTTATAGCCGGTAATTATTTATTTGTTCAAGAACTTTTAAGGTTGAATACTAATAAGTTAGAAGTGAATAATCAATCAATGACTCCTTTAGATTTGGCTCATAAAATGGGGTGGACCAATATTGTAAATTTACTTAATTAGCTTTGACCCAAACCCTCTAATGGAGGGTTTTTTAATGGGTGAAATTTATGAAAAATAAAATCAGCTTTCAAGTACTAATACGGTATATGCTATCTAGGATAAAATTCTCAATGATCTTGAGAATTGACCCAAAAAATTTAAGTTCATCTAATAAAGGTCAGCTTTTCTATTACACATTGCTTAAAATACATACAGAAACCTCGCTAAAACGAGTTGGAAGGCTACAAAGGCGAATGATACTTTAAGTTCCACTTTTCCCAATAAGTGAGGTGAGCAATGAAATTGTTAGCGTTGTTCAGTATGGGAGTTGCAGCGAGTTATTGGTATGAAACTATAAAAAATAGCAAGCCCGCTCTTCTGAAACCAACTTTAGATGAAATAGTAAAAAACTTTGTATTAGCAGAATTTAAAGCCTTATGCATTTAATAATCTTAATTAAATAAGAAGCTCATCAGAAGATGGGCTTTTTGCTTTACTGGAATATATAGAAATTGGTGCGAACGTATTTTGATATCATTATCTACTTTAATTTTTTATTTAATTCTTCAAACATCTTGTATTGCTCCTCAAATATTGTTTTATGATTTTCAATCGTTTTTAAATATTTAACACATTCAGGGCATTGATCTATAAGTAATGATTGCTCAAGCCTTACAAGGATCTCTCTATTTAAAGAGTGATGATTTTTATTTGCTGCATTTGTAAGCTTATCTTTGAGTTCTTTTGGTAAGCGCAAGCTATATTGAGAAGGAATCGGTTCACTATCACTGATGTTCTTCATGCTTATTCCATTCATGTAATAAATTATTATTTATAAAGTGAAGATAATTGTAGGACAATTTGAAAATAGTATATTGTTCTCATATCAGAATAACAAGATATCTTATTGATTAATATAAAAGTTGATTAGGTGGAATTAGCTTGAGATATTTGGCTTTTTGGCTGTAAAAAGTTAAACAGGTTCGCATTAATGATGGTGGAATTTACTGAATGAGTTATGGTGTAAATGGCCCCACTAAATATTGATTATTGGCGGGGCTTTTTATTTTTTATTTGATATATTTGAGATTCAACATCTTGAGTAATTATTATGACGATTAGAATTGATTTAGTTCAGGGCAGGACAAGCTATCATGATCGTTATGATAGAAATCCAGATTTAGTGTTTATCAGTTTACAGACTTACGAAGATATCTTGCATGACCCAAACACCGATTTAAGCAAAAACTTTAATAATTTTTATGGTTGTGACGTCATTACAGTGAATTCTTTAAATGTTGATTATATATTTTTTGAGAAAACCGATTTGGATGCGGCGCTTGAAAAGTATCTAAGCCAAAGAACCCAATTGGTAACTATTCCAAAGCATTTGCCTTCACATAGTACATCGGCTCCTACAAACTTCAGTGTACGGTCTATTGAAGATGATTTCACTTTAGAAAATTTACAAATTGAAGAGAAGATAATTGTTGCTTACCGGCAGTATCAAGAAAGTAAAAATTAGATTTTTAAGGGCCGAAAGGCTCTTTTTTAATGGGAGTAATGTATGAACAATGAAGTCAGCTTTCATGTTCCAGTGCGGCCACGCTTCTAGGATAGAATTTTCAATGATATTAAGAGTTGATCCAAAAAATTTAAGCTTATTGAACAGCAGGCTTTTTTTATTACATATTGCTTTAAATATATACAGAAACTTTGCTAAAACGAGTTGGAACGCTACAAACGTGAATGTTAATTTAAATTCTACTCTTCCCCATAAGTGAGGTGAGCAATGAAATTGTTAGCTTTGATTAGCATGGGAGTTGCAGCGAGTTATTGGTATAAAACTATAAAAAATAGCAAGCTAACTCTTCGAAAACCAAATTTTGATGAAATCGTTAAAAAATTTGTATTAGCAGAATTTAAAGACTAATACTTATTAATAATCTTAATTAAATAAAAAGCTCATCGTAAGGTGGGCTTTTTACTTTATGTGTTAAGCTGAAATTCATAAATTTACGGTTTCTTATAATGTTCATTTGTATTGGTGGTGATTTAGACGGCGAAGTTGTAAATAACCGTGAAGGAACGTTCTTTAAGGCTAGTGAAATAGATACAAGTAAGGAATCTACTTACAATCGTCAAAGTTACATTATTGGTGAAAACACTTATCGCTTTTGGCTGTGTGCTGAGTTGACCTATGCTGAGACAACAAAGATAGCGAATGATTACTTGGCGCAAAAACATCCATACCTTTCATAATTCAGATATTAAAAAATAAGCCCGCCAATTTTGGTGGGCTTAATCTATCTAGGGTGGTCGGCTAAATACTGGTTAAGTGAAAAAAACAATTAAAAAAGCCCCTCATATCTGAGAGACTAGTCATATCAATTTTCTGGAATGAATGGCTGTAATTTCTTAAATAACTAAACAAATCAAATTGATAAAAGTAGTTAATATTATAATAAATCAGTGCACTAATTTATTCTTTATAGTAGCAGAGCCTCAAAACAACGTCCAAAGCACTGTTAATAAGAAATTATTTGTTATTAGGATCAGGTTGTTCATTATTCTCAGGCAGATCTTTTACGGTGCCAGGAACTTGTGAAGGCTGAGTTTCAGTAGGTGGTGTTGCTGAAGAATGCTTGTTCATTTGAGCTTTGATGATATTAGTGTTGTTTGTTGTATTCTGAGAAAAACTTTTAAAACCTGACATTTTTATCTTCTTATCTTCACTAGGGAGAGTTCATAGTACGCTTTAAAAGCCTTTACATTGCGGTAGTTTTAAGACTTATATGTGTTGATATGTCCTAGAAAAGATCTTTATCTCGACGACTTATTTCATAAATAAAATCAATTATATATAACCTGTTGAGTCTTATCCTTTAAATTTTGAAATTACGTCATCCGAATTTCAAGTAGGGGTACATAAAGCACACATATATAAATGATTTCAAAATAGTGGATTAATAAAGTTTTAAAATTAATTCAATCTAGTTGCCTACAAAATATTGATAGTATAAAAATATCGTTAGGCATAATATGCATGATTAAATTGGAGCATATGAATGCTAAAAGACATTACAATTATTGATTTCCAAGGTAAAGAAAAAAGAGCACAGGCAAATTATACAGAAGTAAACACTAATAAAATCAATCATTCATCTAGAGTTCAGAGACCCAAAGTTGAATATATTTTGTTAAAAGGTGAATTTATTTACCCTACTTCAAATTTGGTTTTCTACAGTTCCGATGGCAACAGCTATTATATAGAGTAAACATGACCCACTTCAGTGGGTTTTTTAATAGTTGATTTTGATGGGAGTACAATTTCATGAACTTTGTTAAACGAACCTTATATCATTGATAATGTGCAAGCGGGTGAAACCATAAGGCTTCAATTTGAGTCTATAGTTGATTTGATGTTTTTATCTAATGGAAATTTTCATCTTCATTAGGGCATTCATTTTATTAAGGTGTTATAAATTTATGAATAGAGAGCCACTTTCGGTCGTTTTAATTCCTGGTTATATGCTTGATGAATCTCTCTGGAATGAATTCGTAAATGAGATGCCTATGGAGTGGGATATATTTCGAGCCAATTTAAAAGAAGGAAATACAATAAAAGAAATTGCTCAAAATATTGTTAAAAAAGTACCAGAAAACTTTGTACTGATTGGATTTTCACTTGGAGGTTATATTGCCAGATCTCTAGTAGAGCAATTTCCTGAGAAGGTTAAGGCATTAATTTTAATAGCTTCTTCACTACGCTCTGATAGTGAGGAGCAGAAAAATCAAAAGTTAACCGCAATTAGACTTAATTCTAAACAAACTTTTCGTGGGCTGAGCTCGCTATCGATTGAGAAAACCCTGCATCCATCAAATGCTCAAAATCGAACTCTTGTAAAAAGAATCCAAGAGATGGGTAAAACATTAGGTTATGAAGAGTTCATTAAACAATCTATGTTAGATAGAAGCTCTTATGATATGAGTAAGATAACATGCCCAACTCTAATTATTTCTGGTGCTGACGACCAACTGCGTAGTAATGAGGAAGCAACTGAATTATTAGATCAGTTGCCACATGCAAAGCTTGAGATAATTAATAATACTGGCCACATGATTCCAATTGAACAACCTCAGGCATTGGCCTCAGTGATTTCGAACTGGTTAATTGAGAAAAATTTATGACAGATTTAGTATAAAAAGATTAAATATCCTGCATTTCTTTTAACAGTAGGGGAATTTTTTCTATCAAAAAATCAAGGAAGACCTTTGATGCTGGCAAAGCACCACTTCTAGATGGAAAGATTAAATGAAAATTTCCAGTTGGAAGTTCCCATTCAGGTAAAACTACAATCAGTTTCTTTTCTAATATTAAACTTTTGCACTTTAATAAAGGCAGTAGGGCGATACCTTTTCCATCAGTTGCTAGACAATTCAGCAGGGTTAAGCTTGCAGCTTTGATAAATGGTTTTATAGGTAAACTTAAGTTCTCATTAATAACTTGATTACTAAAGAACCAAGTTTGATTTTCATTTTCGATATTACTTAACAACTTATGTTTAGTTAATTCACTCGGATGCGTAGGTGTGCCATACTGATTAAGATAGTTGGGGCTAGCAACCAACACTGACTGTGTATAGCCAAGATGTCTCATAACCAAATTATGGTCACTATCTAAATTCTGTCGAATACGTATACCTATATCAACAGACTCTTTAAGGATATCGACTCTCTTGTTAGTCACAATAAATTTGATTTCTACTTTGGGATATCTATCCATAAATTCAGGCAGAATAAGAGGCATTATCCTTTCCGCAACATCTATTGGAACACTTACAGTAATCGCTCCAATAGGTTCACCGCGCAGCTGATCTATTAGATCATAGACAGTTTGTGCCTCTAAAAGCATAGATTGCACATATTGATAAATCTGTTCCCCAATTGCCGTAAGCTTAATTTGTCTTGAGTCTCGTTGTAATAATTTAACGTTTAAATTTTTCTCTAAAGTTGAAAGTCTGCGACTTAATTTTGATTTAGATATTCCTGTTTTTTGTTCTACTTTGCTTAGACCGCCATGTTCAACAATCAAAGCAAAAATATATAAGTCATTCAAATCTTTCATAGGTGATTTTTAACCTTAAGAGCTAATAATTTATTTTACTTCGATCTGTATGATTGTTGGTTGCATTTTCTGCAACATATGTTCCCAGTTATGGATCTTAAGTTGCAAATCTAAAACACATAAACTCATTTCACGACTAAAAACCTAATAGGTATGAAATGAAATTATTACATTTAGACTCGAGCGCACTCGGTGAATACTCTGCCACCAGAGAAATTGGTCATGCGGTTGTTCAAGAGTTAAAAAAACATGGTCCTTTAGAAGTGACGTATCGAGATTTACATGCAGATCCACTTCCACATTTTGCCAAACATTTTGATAACTTGAGTGCCGAAGCACAAGTTGATGAACGTATCCTTCAACAATTTGAGGAAACGGATGTTTTTGTACTAGGTGCGCCAATGTATAACTTGAGTATCCCTACCACATTGAAAGCATGGATTGACCGAATCTTAATTGCGGGTCGAACTTTCAGATATACAGAAAATGGACCGCAAGGCTTAGTTTCAGGTAAGAAAGTTATTATTGTCAGTGCTCGCGGTAGTGCCTATGGCGACCAATTCCCTATGGATCATCAAGAATCCTATCTAAAAGATATTTTTAACTTCTTAGGTGTCCAAGATGTTTTTGTAGTACGTGCAGAAGGAATGGCTTTTCCAACTCGTTCTCAATCAATTAGCCAAACAATTAATGGTATTCCAGAAATGTTTGCTGTTTCTGCTTAGAACTGAGGGAATAACCATGACTAAAATTAATAATGCAATTGAAAAAGTTATCCAACATCCGAGGATATTTCCATTTGCATCACTTCTAATGCGGGTAATGATATCTGTAATTTTTATCTTATCTGGACTAGGAAAGATATTTCAATACTCAAGTAATGCAGGGTATATGGAGTCTATAGGAGTCTCATCCGCATTATTACCATTCGCTATTCTTGTTGAATTTGGAGGAGGCTTTCTTGTATTGATTGGTTTCCAAACCCGACTTGCAGCATTCCTATTATTTGGTTTCTCGTTAGTGGCAGCAGTGCTATTTCACAGTGGTTCTGATATGAACAGCCAAATTATGTTTATGAAAAACATTTCAATGGCGGGAGGTCTTTTGGCACTTGTTATTTTTGGAGCAGGTGGCCTCAGTGTAGATAAGAAACTTAAATAATTTCAAAAAGGTAGAAATGCAGATTTGTATTTTTACCTTTATTTTTTCTATTTAAATTATGGATATCATCAATGAAATTATTTTTTTATCCACATGCCTGTTCAATGGCGATTCATATTGCTTTAAAAGAAACTGGGCAAGTATTTGATACAGAGTTTGTAGATTTATCAACAAAAGTGACTGGATCTGGGCTGGATTATCTAAAGATTAACCCTAAAGGGGCAGTTCCAGCACTTGGGCTTGATAATGGTAAAGTTCTAACTGAAGTTACCACTATACTGACTTACTTAGCTGATTTGGTTCCAGAGAAGAATCTAATTCCCAAAGTTGGTTCTTTTGAGCGTTATGAAATGATGAGTCTTTTATCATTTATTAGTATGGATATTCATAAGAACTTTTCTGCTTTTTTCTACAATGAAAAGATTGATTCTTGGATTGAAGTATCTAAACAAAAATTAGAAAGAAGCTTTGATTACATAGAGAGTAGACTTCATTCATATCAGTTTTTGATGGGTAGTGAAATTTCAATTGCAGATTTCTATTTCTATGTAATGTTACATTGGTGTGACTATTTCTCTCTAAATTTGAATAAGGGGCCTGAAATCTTAAAGTTAAAGAGTGAATTAGAAAAAAGAGATTCAATAAATTTAGTCGCCAAGATGAACTAAAAAACCTAGCTATCTCCTAAACACGGGGCTTTATCTTTTGATGGGATGAAAAATTAAACTGACTTAAAGGTCGTCGTGATATGGTATAAAAGCACCTCCAATAATAAGGATTATATATGTCAGACAATTCAACAAAATGGCTTTGTGTGGGTGGTGTTCTAAGTGGCGAGTGGAGAGAGCAGCAATTAGAAGCATTTGATGTTGATCCCAATGATTTAAATACTCATAGTTATGAACCAATGAAACTCATTAATCCTGTTACCAAGGCAGAACAGGATTTCTATGTATATACTGAGCTACAAGAACACGCATATGACAGGGCAATAAATTTTGCCTTATCCAAAAATCAATGAGAACTAGAGAGCACTTAGGTGCTCTTTTTATTGGGTGAAATTTATTCTCCAAAGCAATTTGGAAACGCCAGATGATCTTAAATATGCATTAGAGAAATGACTGTTAAGTTTAAATAGTTGATCTTATAAGTCTATTTTATTACTACTTATAAATGATGTTAAGCTTGTAAGGTATAACTTTGACGAATAAAGAAAATCACATATTATGAAAGCTATTTTATTATTTTTGGTTTTTGCCCTCTCAAATACCATTGTTTTTGCTGAAGATAAAAAGGATTTAAATCCTGAACCGAAATATGCCTATGCTGAAGTTTTGATTGAGCTTTATAAAGACGGGCGGCATGAGGAGTATTTAAAAAAAAGCAGTGGATTTAAACATTTAGATGAGAAAATACTTAAGGCTGTAAAGGAAGCCCAGTTCAAGCCAATAACCAATAAAAATATAGACCGCATGTATCTAACGCAACCATTTACAATTGAACTTAGCGATACTGAAATTAAACAGAATTAAAGCATTTTTGTTTTATCAGAAGACATGACTCGCTTCTCAAGCATTTCCATAAAATTTTTTAAATAATCTTGTGATTTTTACCCTTACAGATAATTAAGTAATGCATCAGGCATAAATAAAATGCTGAGCTTAATTAGCCTTCTGAATTAGTTGTGAAACTCTTCTATAAATTGCTAATAATCTGCAATAGTTGTGTCTTACACCACGCTATTTGGTGTTCATGGGACTTTTGTTGATCCCAATATAAGTTCATTTGGTATCCAGCTATATCAATGGGTAGTGGATGCACCTTAATTTGAGGATAATTATCTTTAAAATAAGCAATTTGGCATTGAGGAATCGTGAGTAAATGGTCCGTTTGTGTAATTAATCGGATTGCCGTTTCATATTGTTGGCAGCGAAAGCTAATAGTTCTTTTGATACCTAGTTTAGATAAGAAGAAATCTTCAAAGACACGACCTGTGGGGCGAGAGGATACAGTAATGTGTTTGGCATCTAAATAAATTTCTTTTGTTAGGTCCGTAGATGATAATAATGGATGCTGCTTGCGGCTTATTACCACAAACTGGTCTTTATTACAGCATTCATAACCAATACTATCTTCAACGGAATGTTGAACATCAATTGCAAAATCGATTTTACCCGTAGACAGCTCATACCTTAAGTTCTTACGATCAATGCGTACGCTATTTAACTGCAAATTAGGATTAAATTGAGTTAAGTGTTGAATAATAGAAGGCAAAAAAATCCCTTCATACTCATCAGTCATAGCGATTGTGAGATGCTTTAAATCTCGTGCTGGCACAAAGTCATGCGTGCTTTGAATTGCTTGATGCATAAGTTGCAATGACTGTTCAATTTTAGGCCATAACCTTTTGGCTAAAGGCGATGGAACAACGCCATGCCCATCTCGAATAAATAGTGGGTCATTAAAATGATCGCGTAAACGAGCTAGAGCATGGCTAACAGCAGGTTGGCTAAGAAATAGCTGTTCACTCGCACGTGTTAGATTTTTTTCTTTATAAATTGTGACAAACACCCGAAATAGATTGAGGTCAATACGAGCGAGAGAGGCGACATTATTATTCATTTCATTCATGGTTTGTTATTCAAACAATTCATTTTATTCATTGTAACAAGTTAGGTATGGTCAGGAAATAGCATAACAAATAGAGTGATTAAAACTGTGAATTTTGAACTTAGCGCTCGTGGCAAACAATATTTAGAAAAAGTTAAGCAATTCATGGCAACTGAAATTGAGCCTATTGAAGATGAGTTTTGGGCTGAGGTTCGACGGACTTGCGACCACGATGATTGGACCACATGGAAATGGCCGACCGCTTTGGAAACATTAAAAAATAAGGCAAAGGAAGCTGGTTTGTGGAATATGTTCTTACCTGATGACACATTAGGTGCGGGTCTGAATATTCAAGAATATGCTCATATCGCAGAACAAACGGGTCGTAGTTTTTTAGCCCCAACCGTTTTTAACTGTAATGCTCCAGATACTGGCAATATGGAAGTTTTATGGCGTTATGGGAATGAAGAGCAGAAAAAACAATGGTTAGCACCATTATTAAAAGGTGAAATTCGTTCAGTTTTTTGTATGACCGAGCCTGAAGTTGCATCAAGTGATGCCACCAATATGCAAACTACCGCGGTTATTGAGGGTGATGAAATCGTTCTCAATGGTCGAAAATGGTGGTCATCAGGTTTAGGTGATCCGAATGCTAAAATATTGATTGTGATGGCACGCACACCTGATGAAAATAAAGGTCAACACCAACAGCATTCGATGGTTTTAGTACCTATCGATACGGCTGGAATCAAGATTGAAAGAATGCTTCCAGTTTTTAATGAAACTGAGGCACCCCATGGTCACGGCGAAATCAGTTTTAATAATGTACGTGTACCCGTGAGTAATTTCATTAGCGAAGCTGGACAAGGCTTTGTAATTGCACAAGGGCGTTTAGGGCCAGGGCGGATACACCATTGTATGCGCTGTGTGGGGGCGTCGGAACGTGCTTTAGAATTGGCAATTGATCGTGGTATGAGTCGTACGGCATTTGGTCAGCCAATTTTAGAATTAGGCGGCAATAAAGAGCGTATTGCAGATGCCCGAATTGCGATTGATCAAGCTCGATTATTGACTTTGTATGCAGCTTGGAAAATGGATACCGTTGGAAATGTTGCAGCTATGACTGAAATTTCAGCCATTAAAGTAGTCGCACCCAATGTGATGCAACAAGTCATGGACATGGCGATTCAAATTCATGGTGGAATGGGAATATCAAATGATACGCCGTTGGTTCGTTTTTTTGCTCTTGCGCGAACTTTACGTTTAGCGGATGGTCCAGATGAAGTTCATAAACGTGTTATTAGTAAAATCGAGTTAAAAAAGCGGGGATATAGCCACCATCGAGCAGAGGGGAAATAACCATGTCTGTGATTGATGTTGGTGGTCAGGTACGTCAGGGTGAAGAACTCAACATAACTGCTATACAAGACTGGCTGTTTCAACAAGGTATTTGTTTAAAAGGTACACCAAAAATAACTCAATATTCGGGTGGGGCCTCTAATTGGACTTATCGGATTGAATCCGATAATCACGATTTGATTTTACGTCGCCCACCATCAGGCACAAAAGCAAAATCTGCTCATGATATGGTGCGGGAATATCGGGTGCAAAAAGCACTTAAGCCACTTTATCCTATGGTTCCAGAAATGGTGGCATTGTGTACAGATCACACCGTCATTGGTTGTGATTTTTATGTGATGGAACGTATCGAAGGCATAATTCTTCGGGCTGATCTGCCCCAAGACCTAAGTTTAAGTAGAGATCAGCTCAAAGTTCTCTGTACAAATATGCTGGACTCTTTAATCGCCTTACATCAACTCCCTTATCAAGGCACTGATTTAGAAATGCTAGGTAAAGGCGAGGGTTATTGTCGTCGCCAAGTTGAAGGATGGGATAAGCGTTATGAAAAAGCATTAACGCCTGATGTACCAAATTTCAGTGCGGTAAGACAATGGCTACATGCGCATGTCCCTCAAGACAGTAAAACGTGTGTCATTCATAACGATTGGCGATTTGATAACCTCATTTTAGATCGTCAACAACCTACCTCTATTATTGGGGTGTTGGATTGGGAAATGACGACGCTCGGCGATCCACTTATGGATTTAGGATGTGCTTTGGCTTATTGGGTACAAGATGACGATAACGCAATATTGAAATCTATGCGTCGTCAGCCAACCTATTTACAAGGCATGTTTTTACGTCAGGAAGTCGTGGACTATTATCTGCAAAAAACAGGTTTACATACCCACAATTGGACGTTTTACGAAGTATTTGGCTTATTTCGTTTAGCCGCTATTCTCCAGCAAATTTATTATCGTTATTACCATAAAGAAACTCAAAATCCCGATTTTAAAAATTTTGGGAGTTTTGTCGAAAATTTATATGAGCGTTGTTTACAACTGACTTCACAAAATCCATGAACATAAGGAAATGATATGGCTACAAATTTATTCGATTTGACTGGAAAAATAGCCTTAGTTACAGGTGCTAGTCGTGGTATTGGTGAGGAAATTGCCAAACTTTTAGCTGAACAAGGCGCACATGTGATTGTATCTAGTCGCAAGGTTGAAGATTGCCAACGCGTTGCTAATGAAATTATTGCAGCAAATGGTAAAGCGGAAGCTGCCGCTTGTCATGTGGGTAAACTAGAAGATATTGCAGAAATTTTTGAATATATTCGTAAAGAACATGGTCGTTTAGATATTTTAGTCAACAATGCAGCTGCCAATCCTTATTTTGGGCATATTTTGGATACTGATATTGGGGCCTATAACAAAACGGTTGATGTCAATATTCGTGGATATTTCTTTATGTCTGTCGAGGCAGGTAAATTAATGAAGGAACAGGGCGGCGGTGCAATTGTGAATACCGCATCTGTAAATGCCCTACAACCCGGAGACCAACAAGGTATTTATTCTATTACCAAAGCTGCGGTGGTGAATATGACCAAAGCATTTGCAAAAGAATGTGGACCATTGGGTATTCGAGTGAATGCTTTGTTACCAGGTCTTACAAAGACCAAATTTGCATCGGCACTATTTGAAAATGAAGATATTTATACAAGCTGGATGAGTTCAATTCCATTACGCCGTCACGCAGAGCCACGTGAAATGGCGGGAACGGTACTTTATCTGGTGTCCGATGCTGCGAGTTACACCAATGGTGAATGTATTGTGGTTGATGGTGGTTTAACTATTTAGGGAGGAATAGCAATGTACGAACATTATTCAGGTCAAGTGGTCTTAATCACAGGTGCGGCTAGTGGATTTGGTGCATTGCTGGCAGAGCGACTGGCAAAGTATGGTGCAAAATTAGTGTTGGGTGACTTGAATATTGAAGGGTTAAATACTGTAGTTGAACCGCTACGCCAAGCAGGAGTAGAGGTCGTTGCGCAAGTGTGTGATGTCAGCTGTGAAGCAGATGTACAGGCTTTGGTGCAAAGTGCAGTTACTCAGTTTGGTAGAATCGATGTCGGGATCAATAATGCAGGTATGAGTCCGCCTATGAAAAGCTTTATTGATACCGATGAAGCAGATCTGGATTTGAGTTTTGCCGTCAATGCCAAAGGTGTGTTCTTTGGAATGAAGCATCAAATTCGTCAGATGTTGCAACAAGGTGGTGGCATTATTCTGAATGTTGCTTCTGTTGCAGGTTTAGGCGCGGCTCCCAAATTGGCTGCCTATGCTGCGGCAAAGCATGCTGTGGTGGGATTAACCAAAACAGCAGCGATTGAATATGCAAATAAAGGCATTCGAGTTAATGCAATTTGTCCATTTTATACAACCACCCCGATGGTAGTCGACAGTGAACTCAAAGAGAAACAAGACTTTTTAGCGCAGGCCTCGCCAATGAAGCGTCTTGGCCATCCAAGCGAAGTGGTGGCAATGATGCTGATGATGTGTGCCAAAGAAAACTCATATCTCACAGGTCAAGCCATTGCAATTGATGGCGGCGTGACAGCTTATTAAAACATTTATTAAATACATCTTATTCATTTATTTAGGAAAAAATCATGACAATTAATTTAAGCAATCGAGTGGCTATTGTTACAGGTGCTGGCGCTGGTCTAGGGCGAGAACATGCACTATTACTGGCTCGTTTGGGTGCAAAAGTGGTCGTGAATGATCTGGGTAGTGATGTAAACGGAAAGGGCGGCTCAACCATGGCGGCCCAAAAAGTCGTGGATGAAATTATTGCAGCGGGTGGCGAGGCGATGGCAAATGGTGCTTCAGTCACTGATTTTGAACAAGTTCAACAGATGGTAGATGAAACTATTGCCCGCTGGGGTCGCATAGATATTTTAGTTAATAATGCTGGAATTCTCCGAGATAAAACCTTTAGCAAGATGGCTTTAGAAGATTTCCGTACAGTAATTGATGTACATCTCATGGGAGCCGTAAATTGCACTAAAGCTGTATGGGATATCATGCGCGAGCAAAAATATGGTCGTATTGTCATGACCACTTCATCCTCAGGTTTGTATGGCAATTTTGGGCAGTCCAACTACAGTGCTGCAAAAATGGCTTTGGTTGGGTTAATGCAGACGCTTGCTTTAGAAGGTGAAAAATCTAATGTTCGAGTGAACTGTCTAGCACCAACAGCAGCAACTCGTATGCTTGAAGGGTTGTTACCCGAAGACGCACTCAAAGCTCTTGCACCAAGCGCGGTCAGTCCGGCAATTGCGGCTTTAGTTGGCGAAGATGCACCCACCCGTATGATTCTTTGCGCTGGCGCAGGTAGTTTTGAAGCTGCCCACATTACCCTTACGCAAGGAATTTATTTAGGTACAGATGAACAAGTTCCTCATGTTTTAGCACAACGTTTAGCTGATGTTTCAGACCGAACAGATGAGTTTGTGCCTGTCAGAGGAGGCGCTCAGGGTGAGCTTGAGCTGAAAAAGGCTTCATTAATGGCAGGAGAATAATTTTGACAAAAAATACATTAAGCATCGAGCAACTCTTTGAGTTACAAGGCAAGGCACTCGGTAGCTCGGACTGGATTGCAATAGAGCAAACCATGATCAATACCTTTGCTGATGTAACACTGGATCGTCAATTTATTCATGTGGATGAAGAAGCTGCGCGTCAAACTCCCTTTGGCGGCACGATTGCGCATGGTTTCTTAACCCTATCTTTACTTTCAGCCATGGCTGCCCAAGTCATTCCGACTGTACAAGGGCAGCAATCTGCTGTGAATTATGGCATCAATAATTTGCGTTTCATCAGCCCTGTGCATAGCGGTAAGCGTGTGCGCGGACATTTTCACTTAAAAAATGTTTCCGAGAAAAATAAGGGCGTTTATCAACTGATCATGGAAGTCAGTATTGAAATTGAAAACCAAGCCAAGCCGGCACTTGTTACAGAGTGGCTTACACTTGTGAATGTATAGGAATAAACCATGAGCAATGAATTAATTCTCTCTCGCCGTGATGTAGATTTTTTGCTATTCGATTGGCTAAAAGTCGAAGAACTTAGTCAACGCAATTCTTTTGCAGGACAGGACCGTTTTGAATATACGTCTGTTTTAAACGTTTACGAGGCTTTGGCAACCGATTTATTTGCTCCTCATAATAAAAAAAATGACAGTAACGAACCTGTTTTTGATGGTGAGCGTGTGACCGTTAATCCTGAAGTCGGAGTCGCGCTTAAGGCCTTTGCTGATGCGGGTTTGATGAGTGCTGCTTTTCCATCAGATTGGAATGGTATGAACCTACCAAATACCATTGAGCGTACAGGTATGGCATATCTACTCGGTGCCAATTCAGGAACAGCAGGCTATGCCTTTTTAACCATTGGTAATGCAAATTTATTAATGGCCCATGGTGAACCTGAAAAAGTGAAACCCTATGTCAATGCAATGATGGAAGGTAAATGCTTCGGAACAATGTGTTTATCTGAACCACAAGCAGGTTCAAGTCTGGCTGATATTCGTACACGTGCGATTAAAACAAAAGATGGTCGTTATCGCTTGTTTGGAAACAAAATGTGGATTTCAGGCGGCGAACACGATATCTCTGACAATATTGTTCATTTGGTTTTGGCAAAAATTCCAGATGAAAATGGGCAATTACCCGCAGGTGTGCAAGGCATTTCACTGTTTACCGTACCGCGTAAATTACTCGATGAAAATGGACAACCAAGTGAACGCAACGATGTGGTGCTGGCTGGGATTAACCATAAAATGGGCTATCGGGGAACAGTTAACTGCGTGCTGAATTTTGGGGAAGGTCGTTTCACACCCGAAGGAGAAGCAGGCGCAATTGGTGAACTAGTTGGCGAAGCTGGTAAAGGGCTGGCCTATATGTTTCATATGATGAATGAAGCCCGAATTTCAGTTGGACTTGGCGCGGCAGCATTGGGATATACAGGTTATCTGCATGCTTTAGATTATGCAAAAAACCGACTACAAGGTCGCTCTCGTAGCGAACGTAATCCAAGTTCTCCACAGATCCCACTCATTCAACATGCAGATGTTCGCCGTATGCTCTTAGCACAAAAAGCGTATGTCTCAGGTGCGTTGGCACTCTGCCTATATGCAGCCAGATTAACCGATGATATTCAATCATTAGAAGATGATGAGCAACGCAATCAAGCCAATCAATTACTTGATCTATTAACGCCTGTGGTGAAAAGCTGGTCTTCTGAATGGGGACTTGTGGCAAATGATTTAGCAATTCAAGTTCATGGTGGCTACGGTTATACCCGTGAATATAACGTTGAACAGTTTTATCGGGACAATCGACTTAACCCAATCCATGAAGGAACATTTGGCATTCAGGCACTTGATTTATTAGGACGTAAAACTCGTCTTAATCATGGGCTGTCGATGAAATTATTACATGAAAAAATCATCAGTACGATTGCACAAGCCAAAGCAGAGCCTTCTTTAAAAGATCATGCAGATCACTTAGCTCAAAAGTGGCAACTCATCCAAAATGTAACAGAGAAATTACATGCCTTAACCGATGTAGAACTCCAACTGGCAAATGCTGCTAATTATCTGGAAGCTTTTGGACATCTTGTGGTGGGATGGTTGTGGCTTGATCAGGCCGTAGTCATTCATAAACTCATGCCAAATTCAACAGACCCTGATTTTCTGCGTGGGAAGCTTGCAGCTTGTGATTATTTCTTTGGTTGGGAAATGCCAAAAATTATAAGTTGGTTAGCAGTGCTTGATCCGGTAGAGACAACTCCACTCACTATGCCAGAAGAATGGTTCTAGTAAGAATCATTCCTTAAACACGCCGTTGAATGGTCAGGAGAAGTACCTAAGTTTATTGAAGATGTGTTATGTCACGGTATCAATGGGAGATGTGGAATCAGCCAGTCTATTTGAAGTTGCTTAATAAAAACCACCATATAGAAACAAACTTCGGGCGTTCGGTATAAGAGCGCCCTAATAAGTAAAAATAAAAAATCTAGGACGGATTAAAAAGATGAAAAAGAAAACTTTAGTCATGGTAATGGCTTCATTTTGTACGAGCCCACTCTATGCAGCAGCATTTGATCGAACAGGACAATCAATTTCTGCATTTCTACAACCTGATAATTATTTTGAGGCAAGTTTATCTGTTTCAGACACTTCATTAGAAGGACAAGAAGCGGGTACGAACCCAACGCGTAATGCTATTTCTGATATTGCAAATTCTGATTATCGCCCCAGTGCAGCTTTGAAATTACAGTTAGCCCCGCAGTTTTCATTTGGCTTTCTTTATGATCAGCCATTTACATCCGACTCAGAATATTATGGAAACAACAGCTTTGTTGCTACACCAAATGATACGGTGCTAGTACCAGGCATGAGTTCTGCAACACTTGCCCAAAAGACAGGTAGAGAAGTAGTGACAGGGAACAGCAAATCGAATTTCGATATGCAAAATTTTAGTCTGATTTTTGGCTATCAACCTGATAAAAACTGGAATTTTTATGCAGGCCTTGTTTATCAGACTTTTAAAAGCAACGTCAACTTAAGAGGTCAAGTTTTCAGTTTATATAATGGCTATGACTTTGAAGCCAAAGAAGTTGGCGATTGGGGATGGACGGCAGGATTGGCTTATCAAATTCCCGAAAAAGCCATTAAAGCCTCATTAACCTATCGTTCAGAAATTATGCATGAAGTGACTGCCAATGAAAATGCACCAATGGTTGATATGTTAAGTACGCAACAAGGTCGTGATTTTCTTGATCAGCATTTGGCGTATATGGTTTCTATAGGGCAACTCACTGAATCACGTAAAGAAGCGCTCAATCATATTGTGGCGGGCTTACCAGATGCAGGAACCTCAGGTCCAACTAAATTTAGAGCACCTGAGTCAGTGAATTTGGAATTTCAGACCGGATTACGCAAAGGCACTTTATTGTTTGGTAACGTGCGTTGGGTTCACTGGAATGATTTTGAGTTTGAACCGTATCGTTTTGGCGAAATCTCAGAAGTTGTTGGGGTTCTATCGACACCAAGTCGTCCAAATGGTTTTAATTTGGTTCGCTATTATGACGATCAATGGTCTGCCAATCTTGGAATTGGTCAACGTCTGAGTGATAAATGGTCAGGTTCAGTTTCTATTGGATGGGATTCGGGTGCAGGAGAACGTGTGTCCACAGGCGGGCCAGCGAAAGGTTATTACAATGTTGGTCTTGGTGCGCAATATAGTCCAACTGCAAAATACTTTATTTCAGGTGGAATGAAGTATCTATGGTTAGGTGATGCCAAAGGCCAGCTTGGTGCTCAGGCAGGCAGTGAATATTATGTCGGTGAATATAAAAATAACTATTCAATTGGTTATGGTTTGAAAATTGGTTATAAATTTTAACTTAATAATAATGACATAGATGACACAGAAGAAAATCGAAATTCCTATCTATCATAAAGGACGATAAGATGACAAATCAGATCTGGTTAGATGAATATAAGCAATGGAATATTGAAAGTACGATTACATTGCCTGATGAACAGACTTCACTTCTCGATTTTTGGGACAACAGTTTTAATAAGTTTCAGCAAAGAAATGCTTTTATATTTGCAGACAAATCTTTTTCTTATGCTGAAATCGATTTATATAGCCGAAAAGTAGCAACCTTCTTGCAAAGTTTAGGGGTAGAAAAAGGTACACGTGTTGCCGTAATGATGCCCAATATTATTCAATATCCGATTATTTCACTTGCCGTGATTCGCGCAGGTTACATTCTGGTCAATATTAATCCACTCTATACAGCACGTGAATTAAAGCATCAATTAAATGATGCAGGTGCAAAAGTCTTATTTATATTGGAACAGTTTTTACCTGTTTATGAGGCTGTCAAAGAGCAGGTGTCGGTTGAGCAGATTATTACGACCACGATGACTGAAATGTTAGTCGAACAAGCTGCTAAATTAGACACATCAGATTCAAAAAACTATAGTTTTAAGCAAATCTTATTGAAGGTAAATGCCCAAGACTATATACGTCCTGAACTTGTTCTTGATGATACTGTGCTTTTGCAATATACGGGTGGAACAACAGGTGTATCAAAGGGTGCGGAACTAACCCATAAAAATATTGTCGCCAATTTATTACAAAATAACGTGGTTTTTAAAAGCTATTTTGGTGACCGAGATGCTTTTGAAGATGAAATAGCGATCTGTGCTTTACCGCTCTATCATATTTTTGGTTTTACTGTCTGTTTGCTGCACAGCGCGATGAATAAAGGTTATGCCACTGTTTTAGTTCCAAACCCTCGTGATTTAGATGCTCTCGTGCATTGTTTTGAAAAATATCGCCCTACAGTTTTTCCTGCCGTAAATACTTTATTTAATGCGCTACTTAATCATGAAGGCTTTAATCAATTGGACCATAGCCGTTTGGAAATTACCACAGGCGGCGGTATGGCAATTTTGAAATCCACGGCCGATGGATGGGAAAAACTGACTGGGCGTATTATCCGTGAAGGATATGGCTTATCAGAAACCTCACCAGTTGCTACCTTTAACCCGCCAATCTCTAATCTGTTTAGTGGCACGATCGGTATTCCTGTACCGAGTACAGATATTGCTATTTTGGATGATGAAGGTAATCAATTAGCACCCGGTGAAACTGGAGAAATTGCAATTCGTGGCCCGCAGGTCATGAAAGGTTACTGGAATTTGCCTGAAGAAACTAAAGCAGTCATGACGGATGATGGTTTCTTTAGAACCGGTGATATTGGCTTCATGAATGAAAAAGGCTATACCAAAATCATTGACCGTAAGAAAGACATGATTTTAGTTTCAGGTTTTAATGTTTTTCCAAACGAAATTGAAGAAGTTTTAGCTCAACATCCAAAAATTTTGGAAGTCGCCGTGGTTGGCATTGCAGATGAAAAATCGGGTGAAGTGCCTAAAGCCTTTATTGTTAAAAAAGATGATTCTTTATCGGTTGAAGAAATCCAGACCTATGCAAAAGAAAACCTGACAGGCTACAAACAACCACGCTATATTCAATTTATTAATGAATTACCCAAGTCGAATGTGGGTAAAATTTTAAGAAAAGAACTAAAGGTTTAATAAGAATTTTTAATTTTTTAATTAAAAACATAAGTGTATTGGACTAGAAGGTCCATAAATAAATGGAAAAAGGAATGAGATTATGGGTTCAGGATTAATTACCGTATTTTTACCAATTGCACTTGCAATTATTATGGCTGGTTTAGGTCTAGAGCTGACCGTAAATGACTTCAAACGTGTACGACAACACCCAAAAGCAGTTTTTATCGCATTATTTTGCCAACTGGTTATTTTAGTCAGTATTGCTTTTATTATTTGTAAGGTTCTTGCTTTACCGCCATTACTCGCTGTGGGATTAATGCTACTTTCTGCATCACCGGGTGGGCCAACTGCTAATTTATTTAGTTATCTCTATAAAGGTGATATCGCTTTAAATATTACTTTAACGGCTATAAATTCGGTGATTGCTGCCTTTACACTTCCATTAATTGTGAATTTTGCAATACAACACTTTATGGAAAATGGACAAAACGTTGGTTTGCAATTCTCTAAAATCATACAAGTTTTTTTAATTATTTTAGTACCCGTGTGTATTGGGATGTTAGTCCGTCATTTTTCACCGCATATGGCTGAAAAGCTCAATAAACCTGTACGTATTTTTGCTATCGTTTTTCTCGTATCCATCATCATATTGGCAATTGCGCGAGATTACCAAAATCTGATGACGTATATTGGGCAAATTGGATTGGCAACTTTGTTGTTCTGCGTATGTAGTTTAATGGTGGGCTATTTTGTTCCACGATTATTTGGTGTAAATAGCTTTCAGGCAAAAGCTTGTGCGTTTGAAATTGGGATTCATAACAGTACTTTAGCCATGACCATTGCGTTTACAGTAATGGCAAGTAGTATGGCCGCTATGCCAGCAGCAGTTTATTCATTATTTATGTACATTGTTGCAGCAATTTTTGGCACATTGCTAAATCGTCTAGAAAAGAAAGAAATAGCACAAATATCAACTACCACCTAAAGTGAAATCAAAGCATCTTTAGTAATATCTATCAAATAAAGATATTCATGATCAGCAAATCTTTACAGTTTGAATTAAAAAAGGAGGCCACTACCTCCTTTTTTAATTCTCAAGATCGAATATGTTGATGGCTAACTAAATACCGTTATTCTCTGAACTGTCTCTTACATCAAAGAATATAAAAAATAATAAGTCTTTGTTTCATGAGAGCGCTCACCACCAGCTTGATGGCAGCTAAGCTGGTGTACAGTCTAAGTGATGCTTATTGCTTCAAAGGAATCCAGCCAGGCATGCCTTGAATGATGGCCCAAAGCTTCTGTGGGATCTTGAGAGCATCTATCTTGGTTGGATCAAGTTCGAAGTTCACTTCCTGTTCTTGTTTAAGATCATCGACCCAGCCTGGATTGATGATAAGTCCGCGTCCAACCGAAACCATAGATAGCCCAGTATCCAGTGCTTGCTTGGCTTGATCTGGTGTCAGAATGCCACCAGCGGCCAAAACAGGCACACGGTCGTCGACCCGATTAATGATGTGGCTGATAATGGATGGTCCTGTTGGATCGTCAATAGGGCAGTCAGTCAACAGGTTAGCCAAAGAGACATGAATATAATCGACCCCGAGGTCTAACAATTGGTCAATAAAATTAAGAGTTTGATCAATACGGTAACCTTCATCGACTGTCTCTTCAGGTGAAAGGCGGACACCGATAGCAAATGGGCGGTCAGCATAATTTGCTATGACGCGCTTGATTTCTGCAACGACGGCTAATGGGAGCCTCATGCGATTTTCTAACGAGCCACCCCATTCATCGGTGCGTGTATTGGTAGCTGGCGACAGGAAATTTTGCAAAAGAAAACCATGGGCGCCATGCACTTCTATTCCGTCAAAACCCGCCTCAATACCGCGTCTTGTTGCTTCACCGAATGCCTTGATCATCTGCAAGATTTCATCGCTTGTCAGTGCCCGAGGTGTCAGCGGTGCCATGAAAGGAGTAGCTTTTGTCAAGATCGCGCTCGAGCTCACAACATCTGCATCGGGAATGAGATGAGGGAGTGCCTTGTTGCCTGCATGAAATAGCTGAAGAATGGCTGGTGCGTCACCACTCTTTGCAGCGTCAGCAAGCCGCTTAAGACTTGGAATATAGCTGTCGTCAGCAGCAGAAAACTCATTTGTGAATCCAATACCATTCGCGGTGACTTGGGCACAGCCGCTAATGACCAAACCCACACCTTTAACGCGAAGACGGTAATAGGCTTCCTCTTCATCCGAGATTTGAAAATCATCAGTGCTTGACCAAGTTGTCATTGGCGACATCACAATACGATTGCGAAGAGTTATGCCTGAAGCAAGCTTAAGAGGATGGAAGAAATGATTGAGTGCAGACATCAAATAGACTCTAAAAAGGTGTAAGTCTTAATGGTATATATTATAAACCTAGTGTCAATTAGGTACTTTAAGTAGACTAGGTATACTCACGTAAACCACCTCAAACTTCATTTTCATAGTAATTACTTGCCACACTGTATGATGTGACTCTCAATCAAGATGGCTAAGCGAGTGGATTGAGAGCTTGTTGTTCAAGCGTTTAGATTGGTATAAAATTTAAACCTAGTACCACATTGGTATGTAGTTGTTCGGGGAGAGTCATGGAACATTCGATGTTAGTTATTGAACCGCAGTGTTTTTCATCAGATTGCCCAAGCAGAGCCTTATTTGATCAAATTGCAGATAAATGGTCGATGATGGTATTGGCTGTTTTAGAGGATGGTCCACATCGTTTTAATGCGATTAAGCGTCGTTTGGAAGGTGTTACACAAAAGGCTCTGACCCAGTGTCTGCGCCGTTTGGAGCGTAATGGACTTATTTCCCGCCATGTGATTTCGTCTCCACTGGCTGTTCAATATGAAATCACGCCTCTGGGCAATACCTTGCAGCAACCCTTACGACAACTGCATGCGTGGACAATTGATAAGCTTCCAATGGTTGAACACGCTCGAAATGCATTCGATCTGCAAAATTCTGTATAAATAATTTCTAACCGTGCTCATATCCTAAGAAATAAGCTAATTTTTACTGAGGAGGTAGGGTAAAACTACAACTACCTCTAGGTTGTGAATTGTTAATGCATCTGTAAAGTACTAACTATTTCTTAGTAATATCAATAGAAACTAAAACAGATAAATAAGGCATATTTTAAATATAAAAAGGCCATGTTTGAGCTTAATAAATTAAAAAAGATAGATTTTTAATTATTTACGATCCGCTTCTCAAGCATATCCATAAAAGTTTTTAAAATAATATTGTGGTTTTTGCCTTTATGGGTAATTAAGCAAATCGGTGTGCTGTAATGCATTTTTTCCTTTGAAACAGCTTGCATAAAGCCATCTTCAACCCATTTTTTAGCATAGTGGTCGGGTAAAAAACCTAAAAATTTTCCAGTTAAAATCAGAAATGCAATTCCTTCACGGTCACTTGCTGTCGCTTTACAGTCTAAAAGCTGGTGCAATTTTGCTGCTTCTGGAGTGATGGCGTAATTGGGGAGTACCGCTTGCCAGGTTTTTAACTTATCTAAATTGAGGTTGCTACATTTGCCAAACAAGGGATGGTTTTTACCGCAATACAAAAATGAACTTTCACTATATAAATCAAAATATTCTAGGCCAGATAAAGGGGTAACAAGGGGAATTGCTCCAGCGTGTAAACGGTTATCTAGCACACGGCACTCAATATCTGAAAGTGTGCTCATACTAATGTTAATAATCACTTCAGAATGTTCTTCGGCAAGTTGTGCCAGCGTATTGGTAATATAGCCACTTGGCATGGTCACAAGGTTATTAATAATGCCTATATTAAATTCGCCCTTTAGACGGTTATGCATCTGATTAACTTTAGAGCGAAAGTCTTCGATAGAGGCGGTGAGCACTTCTATATATTCTAAAATTTCCCGTCCTTCATCCGTCAGTGCAAATCCTGCGCGACCACGTTGACAAAGCCGAATGCCCAGACGATTTTCTAAATCACTCATATGCAGACTAATTGCTGAGCGGCTAATACCAAGAATACTTTCGGCAGACGTAAAGCTATGACAGTCACAAACTGTTTTAAAAATTTTAAGCAATTTAATATCAAAATCAGTGACTTGATTTAATTTTTTAGGTTTCATTTAGTTTTGTTTTTTTAAATCTAAACTCAAGATAATTTGAATTTATCAAAACTATATCGCTATGTACACTCAAAAAATAGCCTCAAAACAAGAAGAGTGATTATGTTTGATATCGACAAATTAACTGATGGTGATTCTGCATCAGAAACCGTTCAATCAAATGCTCAGATGAGCTTAAATTATCAAGCGCATTGGATGCCATTTTCTGCAAATCGTAATTTCCATAAAGATCCGCGCATGATTGTTGGTGCTAAAGGATCTTATTTAATTGATAGCGCAGGACGCGAAGTCTACGACTCTTTGTCGGGCCTTTGGACTTGTGGTGCAGGACATACGCTTCCAGAAATTCAGCAAGCCGTAAGCACTCAGTTGGCAAAGTTGGATTACTCTCCGGCATTTCAGTTTGGTCATCCTTTGTCATTTCAATTGGCTGAACGAATTATTCAGCATATGCCTGAAAAATTGCAGCATGTGTTCTTTACCGACTCGGGTTCAGAGTCTGCCGACACCGCAATTAAAATGGCGCGAGCATATTGGCGAATTAAAGGTAAACCAAGCAAAACCAAATTGATTGGTCGCGCACGTGGCTACCATGGGGTAAACGTTGCAGGAACCAGCCTTGGAGGCATTGGTGGCAATCGTAAAATGTTTGGTCAGCTCATGGATGTAGACCACTTACCGCACACCTTGCAGCCCGATTTAAGTTTTACCAAAGGCTGTGCTGAAACAGGTGGTGTAGAACTTGCCAATGAAATGCTTAAGTTAATTGAGCTGCACGATGCATCGAATATTGCCGCTGTCATTGTAGAACCAGTTTCTGGTTCGGCAGGATGCATTGTGCCGCCGACTGGTTATTTAAAACGCTTAAGAGAAATCTGCGACCAACATGATATCTTGCTGATTTTCGATGAAGTCATTACTGGTTTTGGACGAATGGGGAAATGGACTGCTTCAGAATATTTTGACGTTACGCCAGATATTTTAAATTTTGCCAAACAAATTACCAACGGCGCTATTCCGCTTGGTGGAGTGGTGGCAAGCCATGAAATTTATGATGCATTTATGCAGCAAGATTTACCAGAACATGCGGTTGAGTTCACCCATGGTTATACCTATTCGGCGCATCCGGTGGCTTGTGCGGCTGCTTTAGCAACACTCGACGTTTTAGAAAAGAAAAATTTAATCCATCAATCGGCTGCTCTAGCTCCAAGCTTTGAAAAACTTTTACATGAATTAAAAGGCGCTCCAAACATTCTTGATATACGCAACTGCGGGCTGATTGGTGCTGTGCAATTAGCACCGCGTGATGGCGATGCGACAATTCGTGGTTTCGAAATTGGCATGCAACTTTGGAAAGCGGGTTTCTATGTCCGTTTTGGCGGCGACACACTCCAATTTGGCCCGATGTTTAATAGCACAGAAACAGAATTGCAAAGACTCCTGAATGCCGTCGGTGAGGCAATTTATCAAGTCAAATAACATTGATCGACTTAAAACTTAATTGGAAAAGATGAATAGATATAAGGAATAAAGATGAACACTTTAGAGAATTTTGATAGTAATGCAGTTACGAACACAGATACAGATTCAACTCAGCAATCCGTTAAAGTGGTAGGGCATTTTATTGATGGTGGACTCGTCACTAAAACCACCAAGAAACAACCTGTTTATAATCCTGCGACTGGTGAGAGTACTAAAGATGTTGCACTTGCAGACGCAGAGCTGGTCAACCAAGTGGTTCAAATTGCAGAGCAAGCTTTTCCTGCATGGCGTGATACACCAGTAATTAAGCGTGCACGTGTTATGTTTAAATTTAAGCAATTACTTGAAGAAAATGCTGACAAGCTTTGCGAGCTGATTGGTGAAGAACACGGAAAAATTTGTCACGATGCAAAAGGTGAATTACAGCGCGGGATTGAAAATGTTGAATATGCATGTGGCGCGCCTGAGTTTTTAAAAGGTGAATATTCAAAAAATGTCGGGCCAGATATTGATTCATGGAGCGAATTTCAACCGCTAGGTGTGGTTGCCGGTATTACACCTTTTAACTTTCCAGCAATGGTTCCATTGTGGATGTTCCCAATGGCGATTGTTTGCGGTAACTGTTTTATTTTAAAACCTTCAGAAAAAGCGCCGTCGGCTGCGTTATTTCTAGCGGAGCTATTAAAACAAGCAGGGTTGCCTGATGGTGTTTTCAATGTTGTAAATGGTGATAAAGAAGCTGTTGATGCATTGTTGCATCATCCAAAAATTCAAGCGGTAAGTTTTGTCGGATCAACCCCAATTGCAGAGTACATTTACCGGACAGCAACGGCGAGTGGTAAGCGTTGCCAAGCGTTAGGAGGGGCTAAAAATCACGCGATTATTATGCCAGATGCCGATATTGATAATGTGGTGACTTCTTTGTTAGGTGCTGCATTTGGTTCATCTGGAGAGCGCTGCATGGCACTTTCAGTTTCGGTTGCAATTGGTGATGCAGTTGCAGATGTTGTGATTGAAAAATTAAAACAAGAAATGAAGCAATTGAAGTTTGGTCACTATGCAGATGAGCGTAATGACTTCGGACCGCTCATTACGCAAGCACATAAAGATAAAGTACAAGCTTTTATTCAAAGTGCAGAGCAACAAGGTGCTAAAATTGTTGTGGATGGTCGTGATGCAAAACCAGCAGGTTATGAGAAAGGTTTTTTTGTTGGGCCAACTTTAATTGATCAAGTTTCACCAGACATGACAAGTTACCAGCAAGAAATATTTGGTCCTGTTTTACAGGTCATTCGTGTCCAAACCATGCAAGATGCAATGCAACTGATTAATGACCACGAATATGGCAATGGAACGTGTATCTACACTCGTGATGGTGAAGCAGCACGCTATTTTACCAGCAATATTCAAGTTGGAATGGTAGGGGTCAATGTGCCATTACCTGTGCCAGTTGCATACCACAGTTTTGGTGGCTGGAAACGTTCATTGTTTGGTGATTTATATGCGTATGGGCCAGATGGTGTGCGTTTTTATACACGCCGTAAAACCATTACCCAACGTTGGCCTTCGACACAAGTCCGTGAATCCAAACAGTTCGCTATGCCTACATTAAATTGATGAATAAAAAGGGAAAACTCTGATTTTCCCTTTTTTGTTTCGTACAAATTGGAGAAGTACATTTTTAAGACGGTTTTAAAATAAGTTTGTCAATTTGAAGGAATCGAATATGAACAATGATAAAACAACAAAATTAAGTGAAGGACTTTCTAACCGACATATCACCATGATTAGTATTGGTGGCGTTATTGGTGCGGGTTTATTTGTAGGTTCTTCTGCGGCAATTGCAAAAGCAGGCCCAGCCGCCGTACTTGCCTATATAATTACAAGTATTTTAGTTTTTCTGGTCATGCGCATGCTGGGCGAAATGGCCGTAGCACAACCAGATACAGGTTCATTTTCTACATATGCCCGTAAAGCAATCGGCCCTTGGGCTGGGTTTACCATCGGATGGTTATATTGGTGGTTTTGGGTACTGGTTATTCCAATTGAAGCCATCGCAGGGGCTGAAATTTTACATGCATGGTTCCCACAAATTTCCAGTGCCGTTTATGCGCTTGCGTTTATTATTTTACTCAGCCTAGCGAATTTTTTTAGTACCAAAAGTTTTGGTGAGTTTGAGTTTTGGTTTGCCCTCATTAAAGTCGTTGCAATTGTAGTATTTATCATCATCGGGGCAATGGCTGTATTTGGAGTTTGGCCTTTAGCAAAAAATGTGAGTGGTGTCGGCAATCTATTTTCAAATGGTGGTTTTATGCCACACGGCATGGGCGGGGTTGTATCGGCCATTTTAATCTCAGCATTTTCATTTTTTGGAATCGAAATTCTTTCTATTGCTGCGGCTGAATCTAAAAATCCTGAAGAAAAAATTAAACGTGCGACCAATTTAGTGCTCTACCGAATTATTTTATTCTTTGTTGTTTCTATTTTTCTTGCAGTTGCTTTGGTGGATTGGCGTTCGCCAGACTTACAAAAATTTGGCACCTTTCAGTTTGTGTTAATGAGCCTAAATGTTCCTGAAACTAAATTGATTATGGATGCTGTCGTTTTTATTGCAGTTGCAAGCTGTATGAATGCCGCAGTTTATACCTCATCTCGAATGCTATTTGCTTTAGGTACACGTCAGGAAGCCCCGAGAGTTGTGACAAAAATTAATGGAGCAGGCGTACCGACTTCGGCTGTGTTTTTATCTACTTTGATTGGTGTGGTCTGCTGTGCTGTCAATTATATGTTTCCAGGGCAAGTCTTTGGGTTCTTGCTCTCAACAACTGGCTCAATTGCGTTACTGGTGTATCTGGTGATTGCATTTTCACAATTGCGTTTAAGACATAAATGGGAAAAAGAGGGTACAGCGGTATCTTTTAAAATGTGGTTTTTCCCATGGTTAACTTGGTTTGTGATTTTAGTCATTATGACCGTTTTAGGTTATATGTTCTTATCACCAGCCTATAGTTATGAAACTACTTTATCTTTGGGCGTAACTTTGCTTGTGGTTGTTTGCGGGTTGTTCGTCACGCGAAAGCGTAAAGCAACCAGAGCGGTTGCCATGAATTTAGATTAATTAAAAAGTTTTTACATATGAAAGGACGGGAAAATACCGTCCTTTCTAAAATTTCTAATGATTAGATTTATTTTGATAAGACAGTTTTAATCCAAAAACAATACTGTCGTTATTTGTAAATCTTCCAACAATATCACCATTTTGGCGTTTAGCTTCAGCATCTCCGAGCCATAAATATTTGCCGCCAAATGAGATAGCCCATTCGGGTAAAAAATGATATTGGAATCCAAGTCCGACTCCCCAATAACCATTAATTGGACCTAATGCATTTGCAGGGTCTCCAAGGCCTGAGTCCCAATTAATTGATGTGGATAGGACAAACTTTTCAGTCATTTTTCGAGCCAATCCAATTTGTGCAGACCATTGATCCTTCTCATAACTAATTAATGGAAACCCAGTATGGTCGGGACTCGCTGGTGCAGTTCGCTCTGCTAATTTGGCAGGCTTTAACTCGAAATCTTTCCATGGTACCCAGCGGACATTTGCAGTTAATAATGTTGTTTTATTCAAACCTGTTTGAAAATCAAAATTAATCGATTCTGGAGAGGTAAATATTACAGGTGAAATGTAAATATCATTACTTAATGCGCTAAATTGTTCTGTGCCTTCGGTTTTATGTCTGATTTCTGAACGATAGGTCAGGGCTGCTTTTAACCCTAATTCAGGCTTTTTAATATTTAATCCTATGACCCAACCAGTAGCATAATCTGAGTCTAGGTCAGCATTGTAATTTGCCATACCTTTATAAATGTGCCCACGTAATTGTACTTTACCTTGTATCTCTTCAATCGCAGGCCCTGCATAAATACCTAAATATTCATTAATATTCAGGCCAACTAAACCAGTCAAATTATGACTACTCAACGTAGCATTAGTTCCTTGTACAAGGTGATTTACAGGCTGAGAGACAAAATCATTTTGGCCATGATGTTGAAGATCTATACTAAAGGGTTGGTCATAAAGAAGGCCAACACTAATATTTTCATTTAAATCAGTTTTTAATCCTCCTCTGAGGGATGAGTAGTTGTTGGTAATATTCGGAATATGTTGTGGATTTCCATGAGAACTTAGACCAGTATCTTGCCCACTTATTTGGGGAATAACATAGTTATAAGAAACGGAAGCATAGGTACCATCTTGAAAAAAATCAGTCACTGGCTGTCCAGATCTATCCAAAGCAGCAGCAGATGCTGTATTCATAAATGGTGATGTTGCTAAAATAAGTAACGAGTAACGAGTAATGCGTGAATACATGAGAGCCTCAAATTCCTTTTGGGGCATACAACATTCTAATTAATTTTTTTTATTAGAACGCTGTATGAATATCATCAATATAGTGATTTCAAGCTAAGTACTTATGCTTGATTTAGTGTTTATGAATTCTTTCCTTTAATCTTCTCCTAGTGAGTTATTCATTTTTTTACTTTTATATTTCAGTTATGCACGGATGACACATCGGAAACCTATATGGCTACTAGAAGTGTCAACAGCTTCAGGATGTCTGGCGGCTGGTCTGTATCGTCGACAATAATTAGGGGCGCAGAGGTGAGAACCTCCTTTAAGTACTTGCCGAGGGATAGAGATCTCAGGCATTGCTGGGTCATAACTTTGATTTTTCGCACCGCCGCGTGGATTGTGTCGTATACAGCAAGGTGAAACCGATTTAAATTGATGGGTTGGCGACCAAAAATCTGCTGTCCACTCCCATACATTTCCAATCATGTCATATAGCCCATAATCATTTGGGGGAAATGTTTTTACAGGAGACGTTCGTGAATAACCATCTTCCATTGTATTTTCATAGGGAAAATCTCCTTGCCATGTATTGGCCATATGCTTGCCAAGAGGCGTGAGTTCATCACCCCAAGCGAATTCACAACCTTCAAGAGTTCCTCTAGCTGCATATTCCCATTCCGCTTCAGAGGGTAGAGATTTTCCACGCCATGAGGCATAAGCCAAAGCATCACAATAAGCAATATGAACAACAGGATGATCATCTAAACCACGAATAGTTGATCCAGGGCCTTGTGGATTACGCCATGTCGTTCCAAATTCAAATTTCCACCAAGACCAATCTGTTAAATCAGTGGGCTTTAAAGGGGGAACAAATAGTAAGGAACCCGGTTGTAACATGTGAGCTGGAGCTCCCGGATAATCGTTTGGATTAGGAGGGAGTTCGGCAAAAGTGATATAACCCGTTGCTTCAACAAACTGTTTAAATTGCAGGTTTGTAACAGGTGTTTTATCAATCCAAAAAGGAGAAACACTAACCTGATGTGCTGGGGCTTCTTCAGGGTAATGGGTGTTTGAACCCATTAGAAAAGTACCACCATTGAGGTAAACCATATCATTCATATTCATATCAATATCTATTAATAGCTCGTTGTTGGTCTGTCATACTCATTATCTAAATGGCACAGGAGTCTTATATCTTTTCATGGTTTCTAAGTGCCTCATTACAGCTTCTTTTAAAACCGGAATTTGAGGTTGCTTTAGAGGAGCCATTGCGTGCTCTTCCTTCGGATCAATAAGTAAGTTGAAAATCTTACCGCCGTATAGCAACGGTTGAGCCGTACCTTGAAAAGGACTTGCTTGTGGCCATGTATCGGGGATATTAAAGCTTTGTTCTTTAACTAATAATTTATATTCGGCAATGCGAACACCCATGAAATTATCATTTGCCCAATAATATTGGACTCGACGGCGTGATTTTCCATCGTCAGCAACGAGGAATGATGACTGATCGATAGTATCCATATAGCGATCGCTTGGCATACTATTCGTTGCACCAGCTAAGCCTAAGGCAGTCGCATAAATATCTGTCAGATCAAATAACCCTTCTGATATACGTCCAGGTTTTATTACTCCAGGCCAGAAGGCAATACCGGGAACGCGGACGCCTCCTTCAAAACTAGTCGCTTTTGCTCCACGAAATGGGGTGACCCCTGTATCTGGGAAAGCTTCTGTAAATGGGCCATTATCACTCGCTAAAATAATCAGCGTATTCTCTGATTGTCCTGACTTTTCTAATGCTTTTCGAATCTGTCCTATTCGATAGTCAATTTCCACTAAGGCATCTTTATATGGATATTTAGCAAGTGATTTGCCTACAAAATCAGGATGGGGATAATTATCATTGTGACAGCAACGTGCGCCCATATAGAGAAAAAATGGCTTATTACTATTTTTTGAATCATTAATAAAGCTAATTGCTTTATCTGTTAGTTTTTCATCCACGAGACGGATTGAATCATTATCGATAGGAAAAACAGCTTTAGCTTCTTGTCCTTTAGACGCTTCAACAATGGCCATTATTTCACCTTCGGCAGCCCATTTTTTTCGAGCAGGATCCAGCATTAACTCTGGATTACGCCAAGGTTCTCGCCACGCCGTATAATCGTCAGATGAGGTCAGAATTCCATAATAATGATCGAAGCCCACATTTTGAGGTTGAGCTTCTTTGGTAGAGCCTAGATGCCATTTACCTATTGCTTGCGTTACATAACCAGCATCTTTGAGTTTTTGGGGAAGGGTCGTGTTGGGGTTAATACCTCTTTCATGAGCACCTTCGCCAGGTAGCATAGGACGTAATAGTCCTGTTCTGATGGGTAATTGTCCGGTTAAAATTGAAGCTCTAGTTGGTGTACAGGATGGTTGTGAATAGGCATTCATTAACTGTAGACCATCTTTAGCCATACGATCCATGTTTGGTGTAGCAGCACCGGTAGAAACCCCTCCACCGTATACTCCAAGATCGCCCCAACCAACGTCATCTAATAAAATAACGATAATATTAGGAGAGTGGCCAAAACGTTGTTTAAGTACATTTAATCGTTGTTGGGCGGATGACTCTTGTTTAGCGCGAGTAATGGATGGTTCTTGATTTGGGTGTTCGGTTTTAGTTTGAGCTAAAAATGTATCATCCGTCATCGCTGTAGTTTGAGCATTAATATTTTGTGCCAATGCCGATAGGGCGAATGCGGAAATTAGAGCTGTACTCATGCGTAATTTTGTAGTCAAGGGCATGATATGTTCCTGATAATTAGATGATATCTCTAACTTTTAGCTCCTGTAGTGTTGAGCTTAATCATTAGAAAATTAGTAACAGAAGAGAGTTTCATTAAAATAGGTGACCTAAATTAATTTACAAATCAATCTCTTAGAGAACAGAAAGCCCTGACTGATAATTTTTCTTCTTCAAATGATTTTTTAAGAAGTAAATAACTTTAAAAAAAATAGATGGCAATCCAAAATTGAACATAATTTATTCCTTTAATTAATCTATTCGGAATTCCCCAAACGTAAAAACTTAAGCCGGATTTGGAAAATCTTTAACGTAAACTATATTTTTTATAAGTAACTTTCAATTGATGGAAATTTATAAAAAATATATATCTATTTGATATTAAATGTTATTTTTTAAAAATAGACCTAAAGCAGAAATGAAATGGCATAAATTAGAAATAGATGTTTATTAAGGAGATACTATTCCAAGAGAAGGCTATCGAGAATTGTTGTAATAGCGTTGAAAAAATAAATGGAAAAAGCTAACTCTGTATGTAAGTTATTGTTTAGTGTATGATAAATTTAGGATTAGAAGAGTAGTAATTTATATTTTACTGAGATAGTTTGTGATTAAGACTTTCAAAATATTTCTCAAAGTTTCTTACTAAAATTTATTTATATTAATAGGTTTTATTGGTGTAAAAGTGAAGGAAAAATTTAATACAAATGGGAAAGTTCGAGTTGGGTTAATTAATCATATACTAGATAATTGTGATTTTTTTAACATTACCCGTGAAGAGTTAATAGATAAAATTAATTTAAATGAAAATCTATTGATAGATCCCAATTCTTTTGTTTTATTTGAATATTTAGAAAAAATAATACTTTTTTTATTTTCTAATTCAGATGATCCATTAAGTATATTAAAATTTATTGAAAAAAATAACTCTGTAGCAAATGGGGTATTAGGTTATTTAATTGAAATTAGCTCATCCTTAGAAGAAGCCATAGAAACCTTTGAAAAGTATTGGGAGCTAAATGGTAGAATTGGTAAGGTTTTTTTGATTGAAAAAGATAATTATATTTTCTTAGAATGGGTATGCCTATTAGGCAGTCCTAAATTTATACAATATGCAACAGAATATAAAATTGCTTGGTGGGCTAGTATTGTTCAACTCGTAAAAAGTAATGAACAAAATGTTTTACAGTCAATACATTTTAAACATGATATTTTAAAAGCTGAAGATATTATATTCTATAGAAATTTTTTCAAATGTCCTGTGTATTTTAACCAACCTGAATCAGCAATTATTTTATCAAAGAATGCATTAAAACTACCCTTAAAAACAGCAAACCGTAGGTTGTATGAAAATGTTGAAAATTATGCGAAATTAATTATTAAAGAATCGGTAGGTAGTAGTGAGTTTACTAACGGTGTGCGTTCTATTCTATATGAGCAGTTACATATAAGTGGAAATTTTTCACGTGAATATATCGCAGAGAAATTAGGAATAAGTGTACGTACATTAAGTAGAAAATTACTTGAAGAGAATAGTAAATATAGTGAAATTTTAGATGAAGTTAGATTTGATCTCGCAAAAAGTTATTTGGAAAATAATAATTTTAAAATATCTCTAATTTCGAAATCTTTGGGTTTTTATACCAGTAATGCTTTTATTACTTGGTTTAAATCTAGGACTGGTAAATCACCAAAGAAATATCGGGATGATTTTATTTGATCACAATTTTCTTTTTTTAAAATTCTCATTCTGAAAAAAGCTCAAAACATACTCTTCTTAACCATTGATTGCTTGGAGGATAAGAGACCACAAATGGTCTCTTTTTGCTCTTATCCCAAAATACAAATGAGTTATTTCTGAGTTGTATCAACCGAAACTAAAACAGATAAACCAGGACGCAACAACTTAATATCTGGTTGGTTCTCAATAAGTTTGATGCGTAAGGGTAAACGCTGAACAATCTTGGTAAAGTTGCCCGTCGCATTCGTTGCAGAAATTGGTGAGAAAAATGCGCCAGTAGAGGGTGAAAAGCTATCTACCACACCTTTTAATTCAACGTTATAAGCATCGACATAGACATTAACAGGTTGTCTGATTTTGATTTGTTTTAACTCAATTTCTCGAAAGTTTGCTTCTACGTAGACTTGATTTAAAGGCACGACAACCATTAATGGGTTACCAGCGCCAACAAAGTTACCGACGTTAGCAGACTTTTGACCAATCATGCCATCAATAGGCGCTCGAACTTCTGTATAGCTCAAATTTAGTTTTGCTTTATCAAGGGCGGCCTGTGCCTGTTTAAGAGCAGCTTGTTTGGCTTGTACCTGAATCTTATATTGGTTTAGCTGGTACTGCGCATCTATCACTTTTTCTTTGCTGCTGTCTAAGTCGGCATATTGTTCAGTCAATGTGGTTTTTGACTGCTGTGTAATTAATCTCGACTCAGCACCGAGCGCCTGTAATTGTTCATAACGCGCCGTGTTGTCTTTAGTAAGTGTAATTCCTGCTTCTACTTTTCTAAGCTGTGCTTCAGTTTCTCTAATAACGGTTGGTTGTCTATCCACTGCGAGCATTGCTTCGCTTAAGTCAGCTTGTGCTTTTGCATAATTAGATTCAGCTTCAGCCAAAGCAGCTTGATAATCACGTGCGTCAATCCTTGCTAAAAGTTGTCCTTTTTTTACAGTCTGATGATCTTTAATATAAATTTCTTCAATATTGCCAGACACTTTAGGGGCAATGGTTGAGTACTCTACATCCACACGTGCATCGTCTGTTTCAATAATCGAAGAGGGTAAAAATATGAGTTTTAAAACCCATAAAATGGATGCTAAAACGATGATGAATGCGATAACCATAACCCAATGCTTTTTGAGATATTGCATCTTTGTTAACTTGGGTGGTTCGATGTTGGTGGTATCTTGGGCTTCGAGAGTACTCATAAAGATTTTCCTGAGTTATGACTATTCATTAACTTAATGAGAGCAATACGTGGCGGATAAGTTCTAACGGGCAAAATCAGCATAACGATCAATAAAAACGCAGCCAATCCCGCTAAAAGTAGATATTGATCGCTAATGACTAAAACAGATTGCTGCGCTTGAATCGCAGAATTTAGGGCTGATAAACCACCTGAAACACGTTCTGCGCCATTTTCAGTCAGTACAGGTGGGGTAAGAGGGTTAATAACAGGGCCTTGAATATTTTGGAAAACATGTTGGGCTGTATTTTCAATTAGTCGTGTTGAATGGTATTCACCACGTACTCGGTTCACCCAATCCAAAATGCAAACACCAAGTACGCCACTAATGGCACGTGGGGTATTAATCATTGGTGAAGCGTAAATTGCCATGGTTGGATGTACGCTGTTTGTACCCATCATGAGCAAAGAGAGCACTACACAGGTTTGCCCTAAACATGAAATCGCATGCCAAAAATAAAATTGATCTTGATTCCATGTGGTGTCGAGTTGACTTGCCCCTAAACAGCCAGCGATGACTAGAAGTAAACCAAAGCCATGCACATATCGACTATCGACCCAAGCTTGATTTAAAAGCTTAACGACAATAGGAATATAGATAAATTGCAATGCCGCAATTTGTAAACCAATCCACATGGTTTGGGTAGGTTTATAGCCGTGTACAGCGCTCAGATAATTGAGCGGTAATGTACTTGTCGACATCCCAATAATCACAAAGCAAAACAGCGCAAAAATGGCATAAGCAAAATTTCGTATTTCGAGCATTTGCGGTTTAATTAATGGGGATGGAGAACGCCATTCATGTATCAAAAATAACGGTAATGTGATGACACTTATTAAAGCCAGTACACAAATTAATTTGGAATGGAACCAATCTAGATGATTGCCATGTAACAACATGGTGCTCAGGCTTGCCAAGCTAACAATGGCTAAAATAGCGCCTGTCCAATCGTAAGTCTTTATTCTTGAATAATTTAAAGGGTCTTGAGGAATTCCAAAATAAACCAGCGCAGCACTTAGCGCACAAAAAGGAATGGTTTGAAAGAAAATCATCTTCCAGCCAATCACATCTAAATAAAAGGCAGAAAGCGCAGCACTTAAGTTGGGAAAGAAAGTGGCAGTTAATGCATAGCAGGCTAAGCCCCATAGTCGAATATCTGGCCCCAAAAATCTAAGCGCACATGCCATGAGCAAAGGAATAGTTAAACCATTAGCTAGGCCTTGTAAGGCGCGTAATAAATAAAATATTTCGATATTTGGACTAAATGGAATTAAAACGCTAGAAACGAGGCAAAGCCCTATAGCAAAAAGAAGAACTCTTCGCATAGAAAAAATGACCGCCCAACTGGTGGAAAGTATCATTCCAATAATCATGGCGCTGGCATAAATACTGTTGACCCAATAACCCGAGTCGACACTAATTCCCATAGCTCCACGTATGTCGGCTAAGGTAATACTGGTAATTCGGTTATTAAATTCAACAGTCATTGCAGCAAATATTGCACCTGCCAAACCGATGAGTGGGCGTATATTCATCTTTTACCTTAAATTTTAAACACAAATTTATGTAGGTAGCAGGTATTGCAATTAACTGTACCGATCGGTACTCTACTCTTTAATTAAATTTACGTCAATTCTCGATTTTGAACTTTTCGATGAGTTACACTAATAATGAAACCGTTAAAATCTTTATAAGGTCACTATGTCTGGTTCATCGAAAGCTAATGAAAAAGATCAAAAAATTCTGGATGCAGCAACAAAATTTTTTCTGACTCATGGCTTTAGCGGCACCACAACAGATATGATTCAAAAAGAGGCGGGTGTTTCAAAAGCAACCATGTATGGCTGTTATAAAAATAAAGAAGTGATGTTTGCTGCCGTGATTGAACGACAATGCACAAACATGCAAGAGCAAATTATATTAGTCGAGACAAAAGCCGAAAACCTACGTTCTGCTTTAACTGAAATTGGAAAAACTTATCTGTGTTTTATATTATCGCATTCAGGTTTGGCTTTTTTTAGAGTATGTATTGCAGAAGCAGTCAGGTTCCCAGAGTTATCTGAAAAATTCTTTCAAGTTGGCCCAGAACGTCTTGCTAATATCATTGCGGGTTATCTTGAAAAATCAGCTAAAAATGGTGAAATTGAGTTAAATGCTTCTTCAGATGTCGCTGCGAATTTATTTTTAGCGTTATTACGAAGTGATGCGCATCTTAAGTGTCTTACACATCCTAATTACATCATATCGGATAGTGAAATTAGTTCTTGGGTTGAATACGCAGTTGGTTTATTTATGAAAAATATCAATTACAAAGAGAAGTTAAAATAATTTTATAAGTACTTCCAGTCTCAAAATTGGTATGAATAATTTCTATTTTTGCTTATTTGAGAATAAAACAACTTGATATTTAATCTATATGGATTATTATTTTTCTCTAAAGGTTAATGCATAAGAATGGGGATATTTTCTTAAGTTAACACCATTAATTTTAACTTGTACTGTGGAATCTAATGAGTAAACAAACTAAAGAAAAATTGATAGAAGCAGCCATCATTCTTTTTTCACAAAATAATATTGAAACGCTATCAGTACAAAGAATTAATGAAACTGCTGGAGTTGCAAATAAATCAGCTCTTTATTACCACTTTAAATCAAAATGGGGACTCGTGGAGGCCGCATTAGATCACGTTATGCAGCCTTATGTTATTGATAGTTTAGAGTTATTAAATGCTATTCCATCTAATAATGTACAGGTTTCTGATGTTGTAGATGCTTTAATGAAGCCGATGGTAAAAATACTTTTACAGAATAACGGAATTCATTACATAAAATTTTTCTCTAAAACGATTAGTGCTGGAGATGAAGGGCGCGTTATTGTTGCAAAAACTTTAGTACCTATTTCCAATAAAGCCGTAGGTCTATTACAACAAGCTTTACCAGATGCAGACCCTAATGCGATTTCACTTAAAGTACTTTTTACTTTTAATATTATTTTAAATGTGATCAGTGATGTTGGACTTGAGCATTTTTGGCCAACAGAGGTTAAAGACCATAAACTACTCGCCAAATATTTAAAAGATTATATTGAAGGCGGAATTCGTTTTAAAGCAGATCATTTTTATTCATAAGCCTCAAAAATTCCTATCTTTTATTGAGTCAGCATTGCTTCATCTCGCCCTACATTTTTTATAGAACCAGTGTTTAGACAGTACGGTTTGAACTCTCCTCACTTGTTTAATCAGAATTGATAAAACTTTTTCTGTAGTGTTGATATTTTAATAAATATTGATAAGTATTTGATTTAATTTTAAAAAATAATTTTCTTCATGGGTGATAAAAATAGCTTGATATTTAATCTAGTTGGATTATTATTTTAATCTAAATGGATTAGGTCTCGGAAAAAATTCGAGATTAAGAAATATAACAAAGAGATCAAGTTTGTATCACTTGGTCAAAATGGAAAAGTATTATGGAAAAATTTAATCAGTTAAGGATTGCAATATTATTGACGGTTATTGGCTCTGTAGGTTTGAGCGCGTGTAATGATAGTGATGATTCTACTCAGGTAAATAAACCAACAAACCCAGGAACTGAGTTAACAGATTGCATGTGGCAAGATTCTGTAACAAGTAAACAGCATACTGGAGAAGACCCGTTAAATTATGCGTTTCCTGATTCTAATGTAACGTATTGGTCATCAGAATTTACTGTTCCAGAAGGTGCAAAAGTAATGATTGATGGGGATTATCCTTATTCGCGTCACTTTTCATTGGTGAGCTATACTGCAAAAGGTGAGCGAGTTAATTCACTATTGGATGCAGCTATTTTACCAAATCAAGGTTCAATCAACCCGTTTGTAATCGGGAATAACCGCCTTGGTAAAGCGCGTAGTTACTCAGCACAATTGCAATTAGGAGATTTACCAAGTAATCCTCTAAATAATACGTTGTATGCCCCAAAAATAGGTGATGGCAAAGTTGCCATTTTATATCGTGTATATGTACCTAACAAAAACATGGATATTAAAGGAAATGTGAGTTTCCCTCGATTTAAAGTACAACTTGCAAATGGGGAGGTCAAAAAAGGCCAAGATGTTTGTAATGTTCTAGAAGTAAAAAAAGCACCTATTGATCGTATATCAACAATGCCATTAAAAAATACTGTAGATGCATTTAACCAAAATAGATATGTGGGTTTTCCTGCACAACAGGAACCAAAATGGTACAAAGCCTTTAGTGCTTTAGATAGCTTTAAATGTATTTATAAATTCGATCCTATTACAAAACAACCGATTGATAAATGCGAAGGTTTGGCGGTCACACCAAAACTTGGTTATTGGGCTACACCTGACAATGAATATGTTTATGCGGCGGTGAGTAGACGATTAGGGAAAGTGATAGAACTTCGAGGTAAAGTTCCAACTACAGAAAAAACCTTTAATAATGATCCGTTTGTTCAAAAAACAGATGTACGTTATTGGTCAATTTGTACAAATGAAGTGATTTCAACCGCGACAAATTATTGTCTCTATGACGAAAATATTCAAAAAGTAGACAAAGACGGGTTCTATACCATTGTTGCTTCGTTACCAGAAGATCGACCAGCGAATGCACGAGAAGAGTGTGGAGTATATTTCCTTGAGCTAAGCCCTCGTGGTTCAGGTTATACAGCCGAAGATGGTAAAGCTTTCGGTCACTCAGACTTTGGTTTATTTATTATGCGTAATTTATTACCTGATAATGCCTTTGCTCATGCGGTTCAGAAGGTGAAAGTACCCGGTGAAGAAAAAGCAGTAATGGGTGATTATTTGCCAGACATTCGCTACACCTCTAAAGACGCCTTTGAAACAAAGGGATGTTCTTAAAATCTAGATATAAAGAAAATCAACCAATCTTTTAATGAAAGATTGGTTTTTTCTTTAGTACGCTAAAAAGTTCTAATTCAATAAAAATATTCCCAATCTTTAAGGGATAAAAAGCATATAAAACATTAAGGAAATTTTATGAAAATTAAAGTACTAACGGTGTCATTATTATCCATTTTTTCTCTCAATGCATTTGCAGAAAATAAAGTAGAGAAGGCCGTTATTGACTCAAATGCTTCGTACGGTAGCAAGTACAATCTACAAGATGCTGATGAGTTTAAAAATGCTGAAAAGGGTTTTATCGCTAAACCTACTGGCCAAATAAAGAATGAGCAAGGAGATGTGATTTGGGATTTTGATGCATTTAATTTTATTAAAGATCAAGCTCCCGATACTGTAAATCCAAGCCTGTGGAGACAAGCAAAATTAAATAATAATGTTGGTTTGTTTAAGGTGACGGACCGTGTCTGGCAAGTTCGAGGCTTTGATCTGGCAAACATGACCATTATTCAGGGGAATACAGGCTGGATCATTGTTGATACTTTAACATCTAAAGAAACTGCTGAAGCGGCTATCAAATTTGCAAGACAGCATTTAGGTGACCAGAAAATTTCAGCGATTGTTTTTACACATAGTCATATTGATCATTTTGGGGGGGCGCTCGGTGTTCTCTCTGCTGAAGAATTGAAGCAAAGAAAAATACCAATTGTTGCTCCCGAAGGATTTATGGAAGAAGCGACTAGTGAGAACATTATGGCGGGACCAGCCATGACCCGCCGAGCAACGTATATGTATGGTACGTATTTGCCTAAAAATACAGAAGGTTTGGTGGATAATGGTTTAGGTAAAGCTGTAGCAGTCGGACAAATCGGAATTTTAGAACCGAATCAGTTGATTACGCAGAAAGAGCAAAAATTGAATATCGATGGTTTAGATTTTGTATTTTATAACGTTCCAAGTTCAGAAGCGCCGTCAGAATTAACTTTTTCCATTCCGTCACTTAAGCTTTATAACGGCGCAGAGATTCTCTCCCATACGCTACATAATCTTTATACTCTAAGGGGTGCTAAAGTACGCGATACGTTAAAGTGGGTCGGTTATCTTAACCAAGCTTTAGTGCAAACCCAAAACTCAGAAGTTTTTATTGCCCAGCATCATTGGCCAGTTTGGGGGCAACAAAATATTCAAGACTTTATTAAGACACAAAGAGATGTCTATAAATTCATTCATGATCAAACTGTTCGTTATATGAACTCTGGTTTAAATGGTGCTGAAATTGCAGAGAAGATTAAACTGCCACCTGAGTTAGACCAAAAGCTATATGCTCACGGCTATTATGGAACCTTAAAACATAATGCAAAGGCTGTATATCAATACTACATGGGTTGGTTTGATGCCAACCCGTCAAATTTAGACCCATTACCGCCTAAAGATGCTGCAAAGAAATATATTGAATTGGCTGGTGGAGAGGCGAACGCTTTAAAAAATGCTCAGCAAGCTTACGACAAGGCTGAATACAGATGGGCTGCGGAAGTTCTAAAACATTTAGTATTTAATAATCCAAAGAATTTTCAAGCCAAAGAATTGCTGGCAAAAACTTATCGACAATTAGGATATTCAGCGGAAGCTTCGACTTGGCGTAATTTCTATTTATCGGGCGCACAAGAATTACAAGGTGTTACTCCACTTAAGAATACCTCTGGTCGTTTAGGTTTACTTATTCATACGCCGACTGAAAGATTTCTTGAAGCGATGGCAACCAATCTAGATGTTGAAAATTTAAAAAATGAAAATCAGTGTATGAACTTAGTCTTGACCGATACACAAGAAAATTTTTCATTACGGATTGAAAACTCGGTCATGCTCTTTGATAAATATGACAGTGGTAATCTACCGACAAACTGCCCAACGTTGAAGCTGACTAAACTTTTATATTTAAAGTTAATTACAGGTGAAGTAGATGCTTCGAAAGTTTTATTTTCTAAGGACAGCGAAATAAAGGGCAATCCGTTAAAAATTGGAAAGTTCTTTTCTTTATTTAAAAAGTCTAGCAATGGTTTTCCAATAGTGACTCGTCCAGAAAATTAAAACGATCAAAGATAGATTCCTAGGAAACTTAAGCTAAAGCATCCTTTAGCAATGATTTCAATTGATCTAGATCTGGCAGTACCTGATACACCTGACAATCAGGTACTGCATTTTTAACTTTATATAAACCAAATTATTCGATGTGCTGGTGTAAATTTGGAGGTTCTAACTTCTAGTCTCTTTAAAAAGTGAGCGTTACGTGAGAAGAGTAATTTTAGCTGCTACATTAAGTTTTGCTGTACTAGGTATGCAAGGTTGTCTTTCTTTACCTAATAAAGTTGATGAAAAACCTGCTGAAAAGAAAAACGAGTATTTTTCAGAAACTGTTAAGTTCAAAGGGTTAAGCCAAACGCAAATTTATGATGCTTCTAAAAACTGGCGAAACAATGTGGTGGATTATGTTTCAAGTCGAAAGATTATTCAGGCAGATGAAGTAAATAAAGTACTGACCATTAAAGGACATGCAGGGCTAAAATTTGATAATTGTATGGACTGTCTAAGCAGAAATATGATTAAGGTAGCGGATGATTCCTTTAATTATATTCTGAAAATAGAAGTTAAAGATCATCAAGCTAAGCTTACTTTTAGCAATATAGAACCTCGTGACAACCGTAATAATCATTTTTATAAAGATAAAAATGCAGCCATAAAAAATCAATTAAAGAACATTGTGGAAGGCTATAAATTTCATATCTCACATCCGAATGCTCAACCTGTAGGCGCGAGTCCAATGTAGTTTTCTTATATATTGGCTTTTAAAAAAGTATAGTTGTAGGGGCCCAATATAGGCTCGTGAGAGATAAATGTCTAAGGAAAATAGGCATTTATCTTTGTTAAGTAGGTGATGTATATCTCTTTAATATAAAAAAAATAAATATTGCATATAAATATCTTGAATAAATATTGGTTTCCTGTATGCTTAACTTAACTAGAAAAAAGACTTGTAGTAAATCTTCTTTAAGTATCGCAGTTTTAGTCATAATCCTTCGTTTTTTCAGATCTTAAGCTCAATTCGTTATTATTTTTTCAAAGTTATATTTGTCATTTTAAAATGACTCAAATTATTAAAATCAAAGGATATATTATGTCTAATACAAGTAATGGTACAGTAAAGTGGTTTAACGAAACTAAAGGTTTCGGTTTTATTCAACAAGAATCTGGTCCAGATGTGTTTGCCCATTTTAAAGAAATTGCTTCTTCTGGCTTCAAAACTTTATATGAAGGTCAGCAAGTAACTTTTAATATCGCTCAAGGCCAAAAAGGTCCAAGTGCTGTGAATATTATTCCACAGTAATAAGCGATAAATAAAAAAGCCCTGAATCATCAGGGCTTTTTTATTTATTCTGAATCAACTTCTACCTGACGATGAATTAATCTTAATTCTAAATTTTCTAAGCTAACGACCTGATCATTTGAATCGACCAGCTTTAATTTAAGTAAATCATTTGTATTTTTGTGGAAAACCTTAACTACATCTTTATCAGCTTCAATAAAGTTGCTGCCAGACTCAAGCATTGCAAGTAATACAATATTTAAGCTTCTACCTTTTGGTGTGAGTAAATACTCTTTACGCTCTCTAACACCGATTTCCTTATAAATAGACAATTCAAATATTTCTAATTGAATAAGATGTTTTAGTCGATTAGATAAAATTTGCTTTGATATGCCTGTATTTTCTAAAAATTCATTAAATTTGGTTACCCCATAAAAAGCTTCTCTTAATAAGAGGATGGTCCACGTGTCATTCAATATTTCAGCAATTTGAAAAATTCCACACGCATCTGCCGAGAATCTAATATTTGGAATAATTTGATTTGACATTCAGTGGGGCTCCAATTAGCATGAGTCTACAATTTAGACCTAGGGTTGATTCAGGTAGCATTATGCCATTTATAAATATACAAACAATAGAAGGCTTACTAGATAAAGAAAGTAAGGCTGAGCTTTTTAAGCGAATAGCAGATTTATTTGTAGAGATCGAAGGAAAGGGAAATGCTGCTTTTCGAGAGCATGTCTGGATACGAATTGATGAATATCCTCCTGAACAGTGGCAATTAGGTCACTTGCGACCAACAAAAGAGATGATTGAAATAATATCTAAAGCTAATTAACTATTATTCTTCCAGTGGTGTTAGGTGTAGAAATACCGACATAACAAACCTGAATTATTTTAGGGTAATTCAGGTTATTAAAAATTAATCTGCTAAATGCTTGTCTATTTTTATACGCTCTTTATATCCACCGACGGCGGAACCCCAAAAAAGCGTTTATATTCTCTAGAAAATTGCGACAAACTTTCATAGCCTACTTGCATGCTTGTAGATGAAATATCGCATTCTTCAGTGATTAATAAGCGCCGTGCTTCGGTCAGTCTCATTCTTTTTTGATATTGTAAGGGGCTCATTGAAGTAATATCACGAAAATGCTGGTGAAAACTTGAAGCGCTCATACCCATGGTGCTCGCAAGCTCTTCAATGCTAAATGATTTTGCAAAATTAGTTTTCAGCCATTCAATGGCTTTCACAATTCGATGACCTGTAGTTCCTGCCGCTACAATACGTTTAAGCCGATCACCTTGTGGACTCATCAATAAACGATAAAAAATTTCCTTAATAATCAGGGGAGACAAGATTGGGATGTCTTGTGGTGTGTCTAGTAGTTTTAATAACCGTATAAAAGCATCATTCAGTTCCGAACTCACCACTCCAACAGCCATTCCTTTTTTTTCATTATTTGTATCTTTAAAAGGAATATGCGCTTCAAGCATGATTTGGGCAAGTACATAGGGGTCTAGTCGTAAGACTATTGATAGATAAGGTTGTTCAACCGAAGCCTCAAGAACTTGAGCAATTACTGGCAGGTCAATTGCCGTAAAAAGGAAATGATTAGAATCATAGGTATAGGCTTCTTCACTGAGAATAACCTGTTTTTTCCCTTGAGCAATCATACATAGACTGGCATCCATCATACAGCTCGTTGGTTGGATCAGTGTTTCCGCACGAAATAAAGTCAGTCCCATAATAGGTGTTTCGAATGTACCTTTTTCTTTAGTCCATTGATCGACAAGTTGAGCTAATTCTTGATTATGGTTTAGAGACCTATTCGCCATTCAGATTCTACCTATTACCCTCTGTGTTTTTATTGTAGGCATTTCAAATCAGAAAAATAGAGAGAAGTGCAACAATTCGGAGGATTAGGCAAATCTGTGAGAGGAATAGAACAACAGCTTATGATTTTCATTTTTATACTGTTTGAATAACGCTTCATTCTGCGTACCCTCAAAAAATTGAGGTTTGATATCAATCTAGGAAAAAAGATGAATATTAAGACAGTCACTTTTGTGACTAGTTTATTTATCTCAATGGGAGTACCCGCAATGGATAAACAACCAGTCACCGCATCTCAAACCATCAAAAAAGCTAGTCAGCAACAAGTAATTGAAGGACCTAATAATATTTTTACAGGAACTGTAGCAATTAAACCTTTAACTGATGTGACTGAAGGGATAAATGCTTCAAGTGCCTATGTAAGTTTTAATGCAAATGCTCGTTCATTTTGGCACACACATCCTAAAGGGCAATATCTCATTGTGACAGAGGGCGAAGGAGTTGTGCAGGAATGGGGTAAACCTGCTGAAAAGATTTCTGTAGGAGATGTGATCTACTGCCCACCTGGGGTGAAACATTGGCATGGTGCAAGTGGACATTCTTCGATGACACACCTTGCTTTAACTGCAACTGATGAACAGGGCAAAAACGTAGATTGGTTAGAGCCCGTGTCAGATGAACAATATAAAGAGGCGGGTCATTGAAATTAAAGTCCATATTTTTAGCTATCAGCGTGTTAATGCTTGAGCAGCAAATTTATGCGGCTACAGAAGTTCAGCCTTCTTTGTCGCAAAACAAGGAAATGAAGCCAATGCAAAATTCTTTATCGCAACACCAACAGGCAATCATACCGATTGCAGCCTATGCTGCAAATGGTGACCTAGTCAAACTTAGTCAATCATTAAAAGATGGTTTAGATCAGGGACTAACCATTGCAGAAATTAAGGAAGTTTTAGTTCAAACCTATGCCTACGCTGGTTTTCCCCGAAGTTTGAATGCTCTCGCGACATTTATGCAGGTGCTAGAACAGCGTAAAGAAAACGGTATTCATGACGTAGAAGGCAAAACGAATAATGCTTTACCGAAAGATTATCAGGCACTTCTACAAGGTACTCAAAATCAGACTCAGTTGGTTGGTCAACCCGTAAAAGGTGCACTTTTTGAATTTGCTCCAGCTATAGATGAGTATTTAAAGGCTCATCTATTTGGCGATATTTTTTCAAGGGATGTGCTGAATTGGCAAGATCGTGAGATTGCTACTCTAAGCATGCTTTCGGCTTTAGAAGGTGTAGATAGCCAACTTCAATCCCATATTAATATTGCAAAGAAACAAGGTGTTACTTCTCATCATTTTGAAGATATACAGAAAATACTTAGCAAAAAAGTAAGTTTGCAAGTGGGTCAAAGGTTCCAAAAGGTATTGACGAGTTTCCAAAATCAATAGCTCTAAATGATTTTGCAGAGATGAAATCATCTTTATTTATAGATTAAACATGAGAGAAAAATATGACAATTGAAGTTCTAGGATATGCCGCGCTGTCATCAGAAACTCCTTTAGTTCCATTTAAGTTTGAACGTAGAACTCCACGTGAAGATGATGTCGTTATTCAAATTGAATATTGTGGTGTTTGTCACTCAGATTTACATCAGGCCAAAAACGATTGGGGATTCAGTTCTTATCCGTTAGTTCCGGGTCATGAAATTGTAGGGCGCGTAACCTCAATTGGCCCCAAAGTCACAAAATATAAAGTCGGTGAGTTGGTGGGCATTGGCTGTATGGTCGATTCATGCCGTACTTGTTCAGCTTGCCATTCAGGACTAGAACAGTATTGTGAACAAGGCAACATCCAAACTTATGGCGCTGTAGATCGTCATGACCAACGACCGACTTACGGCGGATATTCTCAAACAATTACTTGTAGTGAAGATTTTGTATTAAAAATACCTGAAAACCTAGATGCTCAAGCTGTACCGCCGTTACTTTGTGCGGGGATTACCACATGGTCACCACTTCGCCATTGGAATATTGGAAAGGGCAGTAAAGTTGCAGTCGTTGGTTTAGGTGGCTTGGGACATATGGCCATTAAACTTGCAAATGCTCTAGGTGCGGAAGTGACTTTATTTACCCGCTCAGCTAACAAAGAACAAGATGCAAAACAGCTCGGTGCGCATCATGTTGTGCTCTCAACAGATGAAGCTCAAATGAAATCAGTGTTAAATCAGTTTGATTTAATTATTGATACTGTGCCTTATGACCATGATCTTAAGCCTTATATTCCAACGTTAGCTTTAAATGGAACAATTGTGTTGGTTGGATATTTGGGTGAAATTAGCGCAAATTCAATGCCAATGATTTTGGGTAGAAAATCAATTGCTGGCTCAGTGATTGGCGGGATTAAGGAAACACAAGAGTTACTTGATTTCTGTGGTGAACATAACATCGTTTCTGAGGTCGAGATGATTGATATGCAAAATATCAATGACGCTTTTGAGCGTATGTTAAAGAGTGATGTGAAATATCGTTTTGTGATTGATATGAAAACTTTATCTGATCATTAAGCTAGTTTGATCTTGACTGTGCATTCTGCCTTAGGGTGCACAGCTCAAAAAAGTCTCTAAACGGGACAGTATTATTAAGTTGATATTTAAGAATTTCCTTAATTATGTAATTTAATGAAAAACAATAATTAATTAAATATTTTCTAGCCAAACTATACATTTGTGCCTGATATTTACAGTTAAAATTACAGTCGTAATGCTTCTACTAATAACCGAAATAAGGGTGAAGACTCACGACGGCTCGGGTAATACATGTAGTAACCTGAATAACTCATGTCCCAATCTTTTAATACCGTCACAAGATTACCTTTTTGTATTTCGGCCTCAACCATAATTTTCGGTAGCCAGACAATCCCTAACCCATCTAAACCTGCTTTTAACTGCAATCTGGCATGACTAACAACCATTGAAAACTCGGGAGATAGCGTTTGAATTTCTGAGTTTTGCTGAGAGTTTTTAAACTCCCATGATTGAATACGTTCATGACTGGGTAAGCGCAATCCAATACATCGATGTTGGTGTAGATCATCAGGAATTTGAGGAGCGCCGTATGTGTGCAAATAGGCGGGCGAAGCCAGAGTCATCATTTCTAATTCATGACTAACTTTAACCGAGATCATATCTTTATGGACATTTTCTCCCAATCGAATCCCAATATCGTAGCGATCCTTAACAATATCCGTAAAGGCATAGTCCATGGTCAGTTCAAGTTGTATGTTGGGATGGTCATGTGAAAATTTCGATAATTTATCCCATAATAAAAAGTTGAGACTTATCTCGGTTCCATTAATTCGTAACTTGCCGCGGGGTGAATCCCGAAATTCATTCAAGTTATAGAGCTTTTGTTCAATGCCTGTGATGAGAGGTTCAATATCATTAAGAAGTTGCTCACCTTCTTGTGTGAGGGAAACACTTCGAGTTGTTCGATTCAATAGTTTAATGCCAAGCCTTTGTTCAAGCATTTTAAGCGTATAGCTTAAGGCAGATTGGGATACACCTAATTGTCCCGCTGCTTTGGTAAAGCTCCTTGTTTGAGCAACAATAATAAAAGATTTTAAATCATCTAAATTTTCAGACATGCGGCACCTCGAAAATACTATTTTTTTTGTTAATAGAATTTTATTAATCAAAAATTCATATAAATGTAATCGAAATTGCCTAGCTAATACATTCCTTATTGTCGAGTTATAGTTATTTTTTAACCAATACCTTGTATGTACGTGGTGAGAGATAACGATGAAAACAGTTCGATTAAATAATGATGTTGAAATGCCTCTTGTTGGTTTTGGCGTGTTTCAAATGACAGATCCTGTGGAATGTGAACAAGCTGTATTACATGCGATAGAAGCAGGCTATCGACTGATTGATACGGCAGCCTCTTATCAAAACGAAACGCAAGTGGGTAATGCACTTCGCCAAAGTCAAATCGCTCGTGATGAATTATTTGTCACCACAAAGTTATGGTTACAAGATGCCAGTTATGAAGGCGCAAAAGCACAATTTGAACGTTCATTGAACCGTTTGCAGCTGGATTATCTTGACCTTTATCTCATCCATCAACCAATTGGTGATGTGCATGGCGCATGGCGAGCAATGGAAGAGTTATATGCTGAAGGTAAAATCCGTGCAATTGGTGTCAGTAATTTTCATCCTGATCGTTTAGCCGATCTTATCGCATTTAATAAGGTAAAACCTGCGGTCAATCAAGTTGAAGTCAATCCATTTAACCAACAATTGCATGCTGTGCCATGGATGAAATCTCGTGATATTCAACCAGAAGCATGGGCACCTTTTGCTGAAGGCCGTAATAATTTATTCAATCAACCTGTACTGGTAACGATTGGGCAGAAATACGGTAAGTCTGTAGGACAGGTGGTTTTACGTTGGTTATTTCAACGAAATATTGTGTCTTTAGCCAAATCTGTGCGCAAAGAACGCTTGCAAGAAAATATCGATATTTTTGATTTCGAATTATCAACTGAAGATATGACCCAAATTGCAGCAATGGATACAGCAACCAGCGCATTTTTCTCACATCGTGATCCAGCCATGATTGAGTGGTTAGCCCATCGAAAAATAGATGTATAAGTTTAGATGAGGAATGATGATGAAAATTTTAAATACCATTTTAATGTCAGCAGTAATTACGACTTCTGGTGCTGCTTTTGCAGCAGATAAAAAAGATAACCCCTTTGGCCTCGTGTATGGCGGTGCAATTACTAAAAACGCTAAAGGGCAAGTCAATATTCATCCTGTGACTTATAAGCTTAATGGTTTGGATATTGTTGCCAATGTTTATACCCCAGCTAATTATGATGCCAATAAGAAATATCCCGCAGTTGTAGTGGCACACCCAAATGGTGGGGTCAAAGAACAAGTTGCTGGATTATATGCACAACGTCTAGCTGAACAAGGTTATATCACTATTACGGCCGATGCTGCTTATCAAGGTGGTAGTGGTGGTCAACCGCGTAGTGTAGATAAACCCGCAAATCGTATTGAAGATGTGCATGGCATGGCAGACTTTATTACCCAATATGCAGGTGTAGATAGTCGCCGTTTAGGTTTACTTGGAATCTGCGGTGGGGGTGGCTACTCCTTGGCAGCAGCGGAAACGGACAAACGTTTTAAAGCAGTGGCTACCTTAAGTATGTTCAACTCAGGACGAGTTCGCCGTAATGGTTTTGCAGATTCTCAGTTAGACACGATTCAACAGCGTTTAAAACAAGCCTCTGATGCTCGTGCTCAGGAAGCGGCAGGAGGTACGGTTCTCTATGCAGGTGATGCCGATATGACTGATGAGCAGATTGCCAAATTACCATTTGAGATGTATCGCCAAGGTTATGAATATTATTGGAGAACACATGCTCATCCAAATTCGACTTTTAAATATACCATGAGCAGTTTGCTTGATCTGATGCGTTGGGATGCAACCGATCAAATCGAGTTGATCAATCAGCCCTTATTAATGATCGCAGGAAGTAAGGCCGATAGCCTTTATATGACTGAAGATGCTTTTGCAAAAGCCACAGGCACAAAAGATAAAACCTTATTCAAAATTCCAAATGCGACGCATATCGAAACATATTGGAAGCCTGAATATGTCAAACAGGCAATGGGTCAGTTGACCGCTTTCTATAGCAAAAATTTGAAATAGAAAACTTTGTGATTTGCATATTATAGGATGATAGGAAATATGATGAAAAATCAGGTGAATGCCTTACTTGTAATGAGTTCTCTTTCGGGAATGGTCTGGGCTGAAGACAAGATAGAACAGCAGATTACTCGAGCAGAGCAGCTTGCTATTCAATCTGCTCCAGACAATAACTTTTCAGGTAAAGCTGAATTTTCACGTTTCCCTGTAATGCCTTCCAAAGGTAATGTTGCTCCTGCGATTGTTAGTTTTGAAACAGGAGCTATCACTCACTGGCATACACATCCTCATGGTCAATATTTAATTGTGACTGAGGGCGAAGGGCGTACACAGGAATGGGGTAAGCCTATTCAAACCATTCATAAGGGAGATGTGATCTGGTGTCCACCCAATGTTAAACATTGGCATGGAGCAAGTGAACATAGCCCAATGTCGCACATCGCCATGAGTCCTGTGGCTACCGATGGCAAAAGTGTTACATGGTTAGAAAAAGTAAATTTAACTGATGCTAAACCAACATCAGAATCTTCCAAAAACAGCAAATCAGTAGTGTTAAATCAAAAACAATTAAGTTTGATTCCAATTGCTGCATTTACTGCAAGAGGAGATATTGAAAAACTCAAGCCAGCACTAGTTAGTGGGTTGAATAGTGGTTTAACGGTCAATGAAATTAAAGAAGTATTTGCGCATCAATATGCTTATGCAGGTTTTCCACGCGCGTTAAACGGGATGCTAACTTTTAAAAGCCTACTTGAAGAGCGTGAGAAAAAGGGTATCAAAGATACACAGGGCGCAATGCCAAGCACTTTACCAAGTAATACCGATTATTATCAGCTTGGTATAGAACGACTCGCTTATCTGAATAACACCTCTATCGAAGACAATTCAAAACCGCTGTTCGATAATTTTTCACCTACGATGGATCACGCTTTGAAAGCCCATTTGTTTGGTTATCTGTTTAGCCGAGATAACTTGCCTCCTTTAGAACGTGAATTAGTTGTTGTGAGCACGCTATCTGCGTTAGGAGATGTTAATGCGCAATTACGTTCGCATTTAAGAATTACTCAAAATCTTGGTGTAGATGCTACTCAAATGCAGAAAATTATGACGACTTTACAGCAAGCCGTGGGCAATGATTTGGCAAACAATGCTCAAAGTGTTGTACAGCAATTAAAATAATTGAGATGAGAAAGAAATGATGAATACCAACTCGATGTTCGGCAAAGTGCTGCTCTCAATCTGTATTGCGGCTTCAATTTCAGCCTGCTCAATCAACCCTCTGCAATCAAATATTTTAAAGATTGCCCAGCAAGGTAATTTTGCAGCGGGTGGGAAAGTGATCCAAACTGCGGGTCAATTTGATGATAAACAATTGTTTACCCCTCAAGGTCAAACTTTGCATGGTGACCATGCTTCAGTATTTTATCAAATTCCCGAAAATGCCCGTCCTCATCCACTGGTTTTTTTACATGGTGCAGGCCAGTCGGCCAAAACATGGGGAACTACCCCCGATGGTCGAGAGGGATTTCAAACAATTTTTCTACGTCAGAATTTCCCGATTTATGTAGTAGATCAGCCACGCCGTGGACAAGCAGGCCAATCGACTGTAGCGGCGGAACTACCTGCAACGACTAACGACCAAGCTTGGTTTAATATGTTTCGTATAGGGCAATATCCTAATTTTTTTAATGGTGTACAGTTTTCAAAAAATCCAGAAGCTTTAAATCAATATTTCCGTCAAATGACTCCAAATACTGGAGCTTATGATGAACAAGTAATTAGCGATGCAATGGTTGAGGTTTTGAAGAAATCGGGAGATGCCGTACTCATTACCCATTCACAAGGTGGTGGACCAGGTTGGTGGACAGCAATCAAATCTAGTCAGGTTAAAGGCATCGTGGCGTATGAACCAGGCAGTGGTTTTGTTTTTCCTGAAAATGAACTGCCTGAGCCGATGTCGAGTGCTACAGGAACATTGGCTCCGACCCCTGTAAAAATGGCACAGTTCGAGAAGCTGACCAAAATGCCAATCATTATTTATTATGGCGACAACATTCCCACTGAAAAAAATGGCTATGCAGGCCAGCAAAATGCAGGGCAAGACAATTGGCGTGTGCGTTTAAAAATGGCACAGCTTTGGGTTGATAAGATTAATCAACATGGTGGACATGCTCAATTAGTCCATTTGCCAGAAATTGGTATTTATGGAAATACTCATTTTCCTTTTTCTGATCTAAACAACGGACAAATTGCACAACTGCTTTCAGAATGGCTTAAGCAAAATAAACTGGACTAATTCATTTTTATCTAAGCAAAATTTATAGAGTTTCTCAAATGCCAACATCATCTGCCCCCATCTCACATTCTAAAAACACCATACAGACCTCAAGTTGGTTCTTTATGATGATTTTAGGTGCATTAATGGCATTTACGTCACTTTCTACAGATATTTACTTACCAGCCATGCCACAAATGGCACATGAATTAAATGGGAATGTTGAGCTGACGGTTACAGGGTTTCTGGGTGGCTTCGCATTGGCGCAGTTAATATGGGGCCCAATGAGCGACCGTATCGGAAGGAAGATTCCTTTATTCATTGGCATGATTCTTTTTATAATTGGTTCAATTGGTTGTGCATTATCACAATCAATTGAACAGATCGTATTTTGGCGAGTTTTTCAGGCTTTTGGGGCATGCACAGGTCCTATGCTTGGTCGCGCTATAATTCGAGATTTGTATGCTCGGACTCAAGCTGCTCAAATGCTTTCAACTCTAATGATTATTATGGCAATCGCTCCGATTGCTGGACCATTATTAGGTGGGCAAATCATTAAGTTTAGTACGTGGCATAGCATTTTCTGGTTGTTAGCAATGATTGGTGCAGTAATGTTTATATCGTTATTCTTTTTGCCCGAAACTCATGCTCCCGAAAAAAGAACCACGACTTCAGTGCTGAATACGTTTAAGAATTACCGTCAGTTACTCGGTAATAGGCAGTTTATGCGTTATACATTGTGTGTGACATTTTTCTATGTTGCTGCTTTTACTTTTATTGTTGGCTCACCCTTTGTTTATATTTCTTTTTATGGCGTAGATGCACAACATTATGGCTGGTTATTTGCACTCAATATCGTTGGGGTGATGGGACTTAGTTTTGTGAATCGTAATTTGGTCAAACGATTTAGCCTCGATCAACTACTCAAATTTACCACTGCGATTGCCATGTTGGCACTCTTAATTCTTTGCGTTTTGTTCTATGCCCAAATTGGGCAAATCTATAGCATTATTGCTATGGTTTTTGTCTTTTTTTCTATGAATGGCATGATTGCAGCCAACTCAACAGCAGCAGCACTAGATGGTGTACCTGAAATGGCTGGTTCAGCATCAGCACTGATTGGTTCATTGCAATATGGAAGTGGAATCATTTCTTCATTATTACTTGCATGGCTATCTACGGGCACACCTACGACCATGATTGTCATTATGACAATTTTTACAGTACTGAGTGCAGTAATGGCGTTTATTCCTCATAAACACTAATTAAATTACTGTTGTAAAAGTAAATTGTTAAGCCATTATTTAAGGTTTTTCTTAATTGTGTAATTTAATGAAAAACAATAATTAATTAAATATTTTCTAGCCAATATCACATTGACACCTTAAATATTGAAGATTACCATTTGCATACTGGCCTACATTGCCAGTCGGTTGTCGCAGACCGCATGTAATACCGCATCAGAATTATTCCTTTCTGAGGGATAGTTTTGTGTGTAAGCTCCTAGTCTCCTCCCGTAGCGGTAGGACGGGAGAGGGACACCCACGGGTGTGCTTGTGTATTACCAAGTCTGCGAACCCTCTTTCGTTCTGCCACCATAATTTCTAATGTTTTGGCAGAACTCCCAATAAAAAGGAGTTGGCTTTGTACATTCATCATTTCTTGGCAGCCATTGCCAAAAGCTATAACGATACAACTTAAATCATATTATCAGCTTGATTACCTTTAGGGTTTTCAGGCTTTAAGTCATTACGGCTCAAAAACTTGCATCAACAATAAAACTTGAGATGTGCCAAGCACAGTCTTTGTGGCTTTGCTATGCCTTTTATTTGCTAAAAAAGAGCGAAGAAATTTATATCTCATTTATATACAACAAGAATTTATTTTATAACGGTAAAACTATGCCACATTCAGATCTCCCATTTCGTGCTTTAAGCGTGCTTCATACATCCCGTTATCTTTTTAACAATTATGGCTTTCATAATGTCGGAGTAGACCGAATTATTGAAACTGCAAAGATGCCGAAAGCCACGTTTTATAACTATTTTCATTCAAAAGAAAGGCTCATTGAAATGAGTCTGACTTTTCAAAAAGATGGACTTAAACATGAGGTCATTTCGATTATCTATGTTCAAAAAGAATTAACCGTAATTGAAAAACTTCGCAAAATTTACTTTTTACATGCAAATTTGGACGGGCTTTATCATTTGCCATTTAAGGCCATTTTTGAAATTGCGAAAACACATCCAAAGGCGTATCAGGTCGTGATTGAATATCGAAACTGGTTGATCAAAGAAATTTATAATTTACTTTTAACAGCTAATGTAGATGCTTCAAAGCCAGATGCCCACATGTTTTTGTTTGTGATTGATGGGGCAATGGTTCAGCTTTTAGATGTAAATAGCGTGGATGACAGGGAAAGGTTGCTAGATTATTTTTTGGCACAGACTATGTAATTCTTTGATTATATTGCTATAGTTTTTTTATCCAAAATTTAGTTTTGGTCATTAAGATAGTTGTTTAAAATGCACAAGCCTTTATAAAAAAGGTTTGTGCAACAAAGTGCGGATCAAATAATTTTCTGTTCAAATGCAACTCAGGCGACAGGACTAATCTTAGATGTGCAATATCGTGCAATTTGCCACTTTCCATCTGCTGATTTACTTAGCAGGAATAACTCATGATATTTCGCTTGGGTTATAATGCCAGTTGATTTGTTTGTCTCTGTACCCTCAGTGGCGCTTCGAACAAAGGCCCAGTCAGCACTGGTTTGCACGACTTCTTTAATTTCATAGGCCATATCAAAGCCGACTTCATTAAAAACGTTAGGATAGACTATTGCAAGCTCATCCTTGCCCACAGCCGCTGGCATTCCAGGTCCCATTAGGACACCTTCATTTGTGTATGTTGCTATCACAGCTTCGACATCTGCACGATTGAAGGCGGTCAAATAAGCTATCGCTGTCGCTTCAATTGCGACCAGTTCTTCATTAGATACTTCGCTCATTAGGAATCCTCTAAATATTTTTAATTGGTTAAATATTCCACACTATGAGAGTGTAGCGATATATTTTTGGCTTCATTGGAAATTAATCAAAAATTTGGATGAGTTTCTGTTTTAGAGTCTCGATATCTTTGCTAACTTGTGGATCTTTAAATACATCAAAGAATGAAAATGTTGGTAATACTTCAACACCACAAAATTTGTAGTTTGATGTATTGTGAATAAAGACATCATCAACCGATCTACCATCAAATAACTTTTGCTCAGAGTTATCAAAGGCCTCTTGTGGTGCATTCCAAGTTAGCGATAGCATATATTTTTTGCCAAAGAGCTTTCCACCTGTACCATATTGCTTAGATGGATCATTTCGAGTACGTCCGTCGTCGGCTAAGAAGGTTCCTTGTTTTAAACCTTCAGTAAAAACTTCATCAACATATTTTTTATAGATCCAAGGTGAACCAAACCAATACACAGGAGATTGAGTAATAATCAAATCAGCCCATAAGTGTTTATTCACTTCTTCGTTGATATCATAGCCTTTTTCAACATGAGTAAGCTGAATTTCACACCCTAGATTGGTCATCGTTTCTTTCATGATTTCAACTACTGAATTATTTAAGGTACCAGTAGAAATACCTTCATAGAATTGATGTGTATTAATAATCAATACTTTCTTCATCAGACTTTGCCTAATTTTATTCGCATAAATTAAGGCATTAGTTTGCATGGAAGAACGTCAATCTTGATTGCCAAATCTGCTTTAATTCTTGCCTAATATGATGAGGAGCGACAAAAAAATAAATAATCAATTTTTAATCTGTTAATCTTAAATAGGATATTGAAATCCTGATTTTATGATCATAGAGTAAAAATGAACAAGTCCAGTGTACATAGTTATCTCATATCTTTAGTTAAAGATATTGCTCAAAACGACGGCGATTACAATACAGAACTTCCGATATTGGCGATAGCTCGGCGTAGTACAGTCACTGATCCAATGCCTTGTATCTTTGGCCTAGGTTTAGGTGTAACAGTACAAGGTGGAAAGAGCGTAACACTTGGAGAAGAGGTTTTTGAATATGGCTCTGGACAAGCACTTATTAATTCGATTGATTTACCAGTTGTATCTTATGTAACGGAGGCCACAATAGCAGAGCCGTATTTAGGGTTGCGTTTGGATCTGGATGCAAATTTAATTGTGCAAATTGCTACGGAAATGGATGCTTCAAGAGCTTGCAAAGGTGGCTGTTCAAGAGCGATGTCGATTGTAAAGTTAGATGATGAATTACTTGATGCTTTAACACGGTTAATTAAACTTTTAAATGAACCAAAAAAAATTCCATTTATTGCGCCATTAATTCAACGAGAAATTATTATCAGGTTACTAGACGGAGAGCATGGACCTATGCTCCAGCACCTCGCAACTGTAGGCTCACCTAGTCAACAAATTTCCAAAGTCATTGCTTGGATTAAATTAAACTATACAAATAATATTTCAGTTGATGAATTAGCAGCAAAAGCACACATGAGTTCATCTACTTTTAGGCAACATTTCCGGACCATTACAGGGTTAAGCCCTTTGCAATATCTAAAAAATTTACGTCTGCAAGATGCACGGCATTGGATGCTATATGAGGATATGGATGCGGGTAGTGCTGCTATACGTGTTGGTTATGAAAGTGTTACTCAGTTTAATAGAGAGTATGCTCGAATGTTTGGGGAACCACCGCTCAGGGATATAAAACGTATGCGTAATCTAAATAATTGAATTAATAAATATGGTTTTTCATTGTGTTGGTATTGATCAAATTGTTGAATCTGCAAAAGTACCAAGATGGACACATAGTCTTATTTGCGATTGATGGGGCGATGGTTCAGCTTTTAGATGTAAATAGCGTGGATGACAGGGAACGGTTGCTGGATTATTTTTTGGCGGAGTTTGTGTAAATTAAAGTTTGACGCAACAGTTGGAAACAATGCAAGAAAGCTGAATATTTCTTAGGTTTTCTATCTTCGTGTTACTGAATCCAAATTTTCTATAAACCGACTTAAGCCCTTTAATGGGCTTAACATGCTAACTTCTCTGGTGCATTAGAACTTTTTAACTAAATTTTATTTAATATATCCATTAAAACTGATATTTGATCTTTGCCGATTTTATTCTCAATTTCTTGTTGAACTTTCTTCCAGTGAGGATAAGAGTCTTTCAATAATTGATGGCCTTCTTGCGTTAGCTTTAAGGTAACTTCTCTTTGATCGCTTTCTCCGGGTAATAACTCAACCAATTTCATTTTAGCTAGAACCTTTACATTTCTTCCCATTGTAGATCGTTCTAACTCCATCATTTTGGCCAAAGTCGAAAGGCTAATCGGTTCCATTCTTTTAATCATTGATAAAAGCGAAAATTGGGTAATATTAATTCCAAACTCGGCTAGAGCAGTATTGTATTGATGGCTTAAGCGTCGTGAAGCACTACGTAGAATGGCGCTGTAACAAGGTAAAATCATAATTTCAGTTGCTTTTATCAAGTTAAATCTATTTTGCCACAAAGCGTAATTCTTGTAAGGAGTATATAATTTTACTAATATGCGGGTATATACCCGTATTTTTTTAGTTCTTATGGTGTTTGAAAAATGAAAATTGTTGAATATACAAATAAGTATCAGGATGAGGCGATTAATCTAATTTTGAAAATTCAAAATGATGAGTTTAAAGTAAATATACAATTAGATGAACAACCTGATCTGCTTGATATCACAAGATATTATATTCAATCTGGAGGAAATTTCTGGTTAGCTTTAAATGACCAAGATGAAGTTGTTGGCACCTTGGGACTCCAAGCATATGATTCCAAATCAGCAATTTTGAAAAAATTCTTTGTCAACTCAGAGCTAAGAGGGGAAAAAGTTGGAAAGGCTTTGTATGATGAACTTATAGCATTTGCTCAAAACAAGAAATTTGAAACGATTGTTCTTGATACTCCTTCAAAGGCAACTCGATCGCATAAATTTTATCGACAAGCTGGTTTTATTGAAATTGCAAAAAGTGATCTTCCATTTAACTATATTTATCCAGATCGAGACTCTTTAATTTTTCTGCTCAAGCTTTAAATTTTAATAAGCAGAAAAGACTGCATTTAAGAAAACGCTAATGATTTGAATGAAATTATGTTATTTTCCGGCTTACATTGATGAGAATAAGTTTTCATGTACCGGTTTGGGATCATAATAGGCTTGCTAGCAATATTGCTACAGAACTTTGTGTTCTGGCAAAGCCTATTGCCCAATGAAATGCATCAGCAGTTGGTATGTGCTCAAATTGTAGAAGTAATGCACCATTCTAAAATGAGCTCGGAACCACATTCATCTCATCATCTATCAACGCATGTAAATAAAAAAATTTCAAACAAGAGCGCTCAACACGATTCAAGCACAAGCTGTCATTTTTGTTATTTGTATAGTCACATTGCAACAATTGATGGCTTCAAATTATCTCTGTTTGAAATTGGAGTGACTATTCGCTTAATCATATTGGCAACCATCACTTATATATTATTTTATTTACGGCGTTTATTTCTCTCGCCCCAAGGTCGCGCTCCACCTCAACAACTTTGTTTTGCTTAATTGGTTAATGGGTACAGATCAGTCCCTCATTCATTACTAAACAGAGTTTGTCATGTCTAAATTTTTACTCAATCCACTTGCGTGGAGCATCTTGTTTGCTCAATTTTCGATGTCGGCAATGGCACAAAGCCAACCTCATAGTCAGACGACTGAATTAGAGAAAATTACGATTAAGGCTGAAGATGTTGCCGAGACTTCTTTTTCTTCAACAGCGTTAACTCAATTTGACCATAGCTTATTGAGCGTTCCATTTACCAAGTCCCATGTGTCGGAACAAGATATTAAGAACAATAATATTCAGCGGGTGAGTGATGCATTATCACGAGTGAATGGCGTGGTTTATCAGGATAGTTATGGTGGCAGTTTTTGGGATAACTACTCATTTCGTGGCTTTAGCACCGACCCCAATATGGGAACCAGCTATTTACGTAATGGTCTGAGTTCTTTAAGTGGCATCCATACTCCAAGAGACATGGTCAATATCCAAGCAATTGATTTCTTAAAAGGTCCAATGGCTGCCATGTATGGACAAGGTGCTATTGGTGGCATTATGAACATTACGACTAAACAACCAGAGTGGACGCAAAAAAATGAGGTGAGTTTAAGCGGTAGTACCTTAGAAGAATATCGGGCTTCTCTAGACAGTACAGGCGCATTAAATGATGCACTGGCTTATCGCTTGGGATTGGCTTATGAAAATAACCAGAGTTTTAGAGATCATGTCGATAGTCAGCATTACTTTGTTGCTCCACAGTTCTCATGGAAAATATCGGATCAAACACAGCTCAATCTGGATACTGAATTTTCAGAACATCAAGGTGTATTTGACCGTGGTATTCCGATGGTTAATGGGCAGTTTGTTGTCAACAAGAAGACCTTTTTAGGCGAACCATCAGATGGTGACATTAAGGTTAAAGATCAGATGTATCAGTTACGTTTGAATCATCAATTCAATGAGAACTGGAATAACACCACCGCTCTTAGCTATAACCATGGGGAGCGGGCAGGAACCTCAACTGAAATTTCAAGCATTGCCGCAGATGGACAAACCGCAAATCGTTTTAGACGTTACCGTCAATTTGAAACAGATACATTTCAGCTTCAGTCAATTCTGCGCGGGAAGTTTAATACGGGGGCGGTAAAGCACGAACTCGTTGCAAATGTCGAGGCTGGCCACTACACCATAGATCAAACTCAACTGCGTAATGCGGTGGGTACATCAAGCCCGATTAATATTTACAATCCAGTGTATGGGCAAAATATTTTAGCGCTGGCTAGAACCACGAAAAACTCTAAAGAAACTCAAAATATGCTGGGATTGAATTTACAAGATCAGATCTTTTTAAATCCCGAATGGAATGTACTGATTGGGGGGCGTTTTAATCGTCTGGAACAACAAATTGATGACGATAAAACAGGACTTTCAGATCAACAGGACTTTACGCCGTTTAGTCCACGTGTGGGTGTGAACTATCAACCTACGACAAAACTTTCCTTGTATAGCAACTGGGGTAAATCTTTCGAGTTAAATACGGGGCTTAATAAAGACAATCAACTTTATGACCCAGAGAAAACCCAAAGTTGGGAAATTGGAGCCAAATACGAATATCTACCGCAAAGCTGGTTTGGACTGACCTATTTTGATTTAGATAAACAGCATCTATTGACTGAAGGTATTACCGATAGTTATGTAGATAGTGGCCGTGTACAGAGTCATGGTGTCGAAGTCGAGTTAAAACATCAATTCAGCGATCAGCTTCGTGTGGGAGCCAACTATACTTTTACAAAGGCATCGGTTATTGAAAGCGAAGTTGATACAAAAGGTGCTCGTCTTAAAAACATTCCCAAACACACTGCAAATTTAAATGCGGACTACCAGTTTGAACTATTGGGCAGAGAAGCGGGCTTGGTAGGAACAATCAACTATTTTGGCAAACGCAGTGCGAACTACATAGATAATGGAACCAGTTTGCCAGAATTTACGGTGGTGAATGTTGGGGGCTATATGCAAGTTCGTCCTGATCTGCGGGCGCAATTGAATATTGATAACTTATTCGATAAAGATTATTACGTTTCGAGTTATACAGATGAATGGATACAACCTGGAGAGCCATTAAAGGCAACTTTATCTTTGACTTGGAACTTTTGATTAAAAAAGGAGTTAGGCAAAGTTTGAGTCTAACTCCTTTTTTAAGATTTATAGATTTATGGTTTGGAAGGGATGTATTTACGTATTGCAAGAATGAATACCGTAAATAATATGCTAAAACCGAACACAGGTAAGCTGAGCCCTAAGACAATGCCAGCCAGCATTAACAATACTTTTTGTTGGCCAGTTGCACGGTTCCAAATTAATAAGCTTTGACTTACAAAATGGATGGTCATGTGTTTTAAATTCGAATTTTTAAATGCAGCCTTATATGCGTAAATAATCATGATACAAAGCGTAAGTGCATAAAGTACGAGAACCAACTGATTTATCCAGCCAAATAACATACCAATATGAGCATCAACTCCCCAACGAGTTAGTTTTGCCACCAGTGAATAGTCTTTAAAAGCAAGTTGATCGATGACTTTATGTTGTTCCATATCAATTGCGATGCTATCAGCTTGAGTTGGCCATTTACGCTGAATTTCGGCCACTGTCCAAGCCTGATTTCCACTGGTAGGTGGTTTGATTTGTATTTGTGCCGCATCAATGCCATGTGCTCTGGCCATGGAGAGGACCATATCGTACTCACCTGACACAATATTTAAATTAAGATTTTCACTGTGTGGCATCTCGTGATGTTCATGATGCATCACTGTAGGTAAATTATCTGTCTGAAGAGAAGTTGCTAATGTTGGGGTTTGCCAGTTGAGCCATTGACGAGCAACTCGAATATTATCTCCAGCCCACTCGGACCATGTAAGACCCGTAATGGCAATGAATAATAAAAGTGGAAATAAAACTAAACCAAGCGTGCTATGCCATCTTAATAATTTATTTTTTTGTGTTTGCCTGATTTTAAGATTTTGACGGCGCTTCCACCAATTATACAGTCCAGTTAAAGTTAAAATGGCTAACCAACTTGCCGCCAGTTCACTGTAAAAACGACCCCATTGTCCTAATAATAAATTACTGTGTAGCTGATCGAGCGTAGTCCGAAACGGCAGTACTCCACTGGTCCCATAGACAGCTAGGTGGCCTTTGGCTTTAAGCGTAAAGGGATCAATGAAAACAGCTTCACTGGTAAAATGATGGATCGGGTCTGAGAAAATGACACGAGTTGTCTGATCAGCGCTTGGGGCTGGTCTAACTTCAATTACCTGCGCGGACTTGGGCATCACTTGCTTTGCGGCTTCAATTTGCTGACTCAGCTTATATTGCGCTTGGTTCAATGGCTCAACGTATAGAACATCTTTATAAATCGCTTGTTCAAGTTGAGGTGTAATTGCATAGAGTAAGCCGGTGAATGCAGCGACCAATATAAAGGGTGCAATAAAAATACCAGCATAAATATGAATTAAACGATAAAGACTACGCCAGAAGGATGAATGGGTCAGCATCAGAAGATAATGTCTATCAGGTGTTGGGCGGATTATAACGACTTATTTCTCTTAATGTTGATTGAGCTGTAACCGCTATTAAATTATTTGAGTGGCTCATATGCAGACAATTTGGCCTAACAATTAAACAGTTTTTATTGCTTGGTAAATTTTATGCCTTTTTAAAATTACTATTTAAGACCTTATTTGATAACTCTACAACTTATAATTCAAACTGTTCTGCTTCCTTACTAGTATTAAAAAAACCGCTTATATTAAAATAAGCGGTTTTATTAGAATAAAGTTTTATTACAGTCCAAAACTAGTGATGGCCTTGTGAAACGCCACCATTCCCATCTGGAAGACTAATTCGAATATTTTGCATCATGCCTTGATCTTCATGATCCAAAATATGGCAGTGCAATACAAAGTCACCGATGTAGCGTTGGTACTTGGTTCGGACAACGACTTTATAACTGGCTCCTTGTGCGTTTTTAACCCAGATTGTATCTTTCCATGTACCTTTTAGCCCACGATATTGTGGGTCAGGAGCAGCCGTTTTGTCATAGTCATCCACGGCGTTTATATCACTGACATCTTTACCGTTAGGGTCATATACTGCCACCACTTGAAATGGGTTTACATGAATATGAAAAGGGTGGCTGGCTAATTTAGAGGTGAGTATCCATTCATCGGTTTTGCCTAACTCGAGCGTACGGTCAATTCGGTCTGGTTTGTATGGTTTTCCATCCACCTGAAACTGAGTTGGATTAGCCTTAGTATCAATATTAAATTCTAAAAATTGTCTATTCGATGTTGCTGGTAGGTCCTGATGAGGAACAAAGTGGCTGAGCTTTAGATTTTGTTGTAAATCTTGAAGAACGGCGGGACGCATATCTGGGGCAATATTTCGGTATGCATTATTGCTTAAAGCCGTTGTTAAAGATGGAGGTGCTGAAGTAGCTTTATTGACTTGAACTATACCGAGTAAGCGTCTTTGCGAAAATGTACGGTCCACGTTAGCAGAAGCCGAAGCCGCTTCATCAATTAAACAATAACGACCTTCTTGAGGGAATTGAATTAATGCGTCGTATCGATAACCTGGTTGAAAGACGGTTACTGTTTTGTCCATAACTTGTTTGAGGGTTAGACCGTCGGCTGCGATGATGTGTTGACTCACAATAGGTCCTGTACAACTCTCACTTAATAATTTCTTTTCACCCATTGGTGTCAAATTGAGTTTAGATGGAATATTTTGCATTTGACGAACGCTCAGGTTGATACTGTCGCGTACACCTGCATGTACCATTCGCCAACGCTCAACTTGTCCTGCAACCGCTTGAGTGATGAAGGGTTGAACTTCTCCGTTGATGCTTGTATATCGTCCTGATTTCCCCCAATCGCCAGGGCCAAAACCTTGATAATCTCTAATTTCACCAATTTGATTGTTTTGGCAAATATAGTTGCCATTTTGATCGGTTTCGATTTTTCCGTTAGCATCGTAGCAAGCATATTGGATTTGCTGAAAAACCAGAGTTCTTTCTTTGAAACCATAGGTGAGTAAATCTAAATCACCTGTCTTATTTGAGGTAGGCTGGCGATATCCGCGAATAATTAACGCACCCGCCATGCCACTTGCAACTTGAATAGCAGTTGAACCATGTCGATGCGGGTGATACCAAAATGTTCCAGCTGGATGATCGGGTGGAATGTTGTATTCATATTGGAAATTAACACCCGGATTAATCGAAATTAAAACGTTATCACTATTTCCTGCTGGGTTAATCCATAAACCATGAGTGTGCATGTTAGTGCCATCAAAACAATGTGGTTTATTCACATCAAAATGATCGCCAGTACAACTTGGGTCCTTAGGAAATTTTTTGTGAGTAATCGGGTCTATATCAAGTTGATTATCTAAATTTGCCCGTACAGTTTCTCCGGGAAATACTTCAATTGTCGGAGCAATATAAGGCGTATTGGGCTGCGTATTTGTACCTTGATAACTACGTAAAAGGACTTCGTCATAACGATTTGTCGCTGGATTCCAAAGTCTGTTCCTCGTTTTTTTAACTTCCCAAGTAAACAATGCTTCATTTGAAGATTGCATTTGCGGTGCATTTGTTAATGACACACTAGGATTCGGTGCAGCAAGTAATGCGACATGATTACGTGCAACAGCCATATCAGGTGGGTCTTCTAATACACGTTCAGAAGAATCATTTGCTGATGCAGACCAACTAAGCAAAGTTAGAGGAGTGCACAATATTAAATGAGCTATTTTCATAATGAATATAGGCCTGAAAAAAATCAGGCCTCTCCCTTAAATTATTATTTTGAAGTTTCTAAGCGAACTTGAGAAATACTTAAGCCTTGAGAGCTTACTTTTTCTTTCACTTGATCAAGCGTTAAATCAGTAGCAACAAACTGAACTTCTAAGTCTTCAGCAGGCATGCCTAATTGCTTAACCTGATCACTAACTTGATAGACCAATTGACCCATAGCACCATTACTCGAGTGTCCGCCATGATCATGATCTAGTACACCGAAATAGTTAATTGTAGAGACGTAAACCTTTTGCTCAGGTTTATTTTTAGGATATAGATAAATCTTATAGGTTAGATTTGGAGTACCAATCATTTGAACATTGTCTAATATTAAATAGGTTTGTCCCGATGAGAGCGTTGTTTGAGAAAGTTGACTAGAGTTTTTTAAGAAAGTCGCAGTTTGAGGGTCTAAGGCTACTTTTTGAGTTACACCCATAAGCTTAATGCTTTTATTACTGCTCACTGGTTTATGATTCATTTTAAATAGGTTTGCTTTTTCAGCACCTTTACTACTCATGACAGGTGCTTGAACTTTACAAGCATTTTCATTGGTATAGCGAACTGGAATTTTACCAGGGGTGAATACATCGGCAATGGTCATGGTGACTTTGTTGCCGTTTTCATCTGCAAATGTATATCGGGTGTCATACCAACTATCTGGCATACCTAAATTTTTCTTCGCCCATTCAAGCGTAATCGGTTGCCCATTCGCTTTTTTATTTAGCCAGCATTGCCACAAGCGATCTATATTTGCATGGTGCATATAAAATACGGGGTCTAAACCTGCAATCGGCACAAATCCCATATCTGGTAGCACACAGTTTTTACCTACTGCACAGTGCATTACACCATGGGGTTGAGACTGTAATTGGTTAGAGAAATCTTTGAAGTTATCCCATTTAAAGGCTTGAGCAGCGCTGGCATTATCTGGATCTATGGCGCTGATGTTGGTATTTAAACCCGGTGTACGGAACTGATCATATAAAGTACCAGCCTGTTTACCGCGGACCAATTTAGGCAGTGCTAAGCCTTGACCATTAGCCGCTTTTTCTTCGTAATAGTCCCAATAAGGAAGTGAATAATCTTGCCCAACATATTTACGTACTGTTCGCTCATAAAAATAAAGCATCATACGGTGCCACGGTAAGAAATTTAGATTGCCATGTTGGCATGTACCCCAAACTTCATCGGTAAAGCCATCATTTGGGACTGGTGAATTTTGAATATGCTTATAGTAACTGTCACATATTGCTTTACTATATACCTGTAAACACTGGGGCATGCGGTATTGATTAACATAATAATCTTTGTCTGTTGCATGTGTACCTGTGCCAAAATAGCCATGCGTATTGGCCCAGTAATTAAAGCTTGTACGAAACTCCGGTGATAAGGGGGGAGCATTATTATTTGCCCGCATTTTTTCCAAACCTTTTTGTAATGCACTTACTTTGGCTGGATCTTTTGCAAACTCCGTCGCACTCATTCGTAGTGAGTCAGCATGGGTTGTTAAGCTCATGCTAAATAATAGAGTGCCTAAAATATAATAATTTCGCTTCATGATTTTAAATCCTTGTCATGTTTAATGTTCTTATATTTGATTATTTGTAATGTATGAATTTACCCTTGGTTTGGATAATTCTTAACCTAATCTAGCATATAAAATAGTTTTTATTAAAGTTTTATATTTAATATTAATAATGATGAAAGTTAATTTTATATCCTGTAATTTTTTAGAAAAACTTAATTATTTAATATTTTGTTTTTATTGAAATTTAAAAGATAGTTAAAATAAATTTAATTATATTTTTGTGTAATGTATTTTGTTTTTTTAAATTTATAGGTCTAAAGTCTCATTATTATCTAGAATATTAAAGCTAAAACCCTCTGATTAAATTTAAATATTGGAAAGTGAGTAATTTTATTTTAACGGTTGTAAAGAAAATTCTAAAGAATTTAGAAATGACCATCTATCTTCTAAGTTTTAAAAATCACAATCACATGATTATTAAGTTTATTTTGTAATTCTGGCATTTTTATTGCTTAATCGTTTCTATCTTCAGTACAACACTTGATTTGACTGCCGTATTACTTATGCTTCAAATATTCTTGATCACTTATAGTGTGTTTTTCACATGAAAAATGCACCAAATAGACACATCTTTTTATTTTGCACTGTATTTGTGCATTGGGTACTGTAATGAAGTTTTTGGTTTCAATACTCACTGTATTCATCCTATACGGATGTTCTTCATCTGAACAAAAGGCAAAAACACAAGAAAAGTTAGCGGCCCATTCGATATGTGTTTTTGATAGTACAAATACAAAAGTCTGTGTAGATAAACCAGCACAAAGAATTGTTTCTTTGTTTGAGTCGGGCTTAGATGGTCTCTACATGCTAGGGCAAGGCCATAAAGTGATTGGTATACCAGCTGAGGTGTACATTCAACCATTATTATTTAATGCCTATTCAAAAATAGATCAACGCATTGCCAATAGAGAGCTTGCTACACCTTCGCAAGGGGCAAATGCAACCAATATTGAAAGTCTCGTGCTGTTAAAACCAGATCTGGTGATTTTGGGGAGCGGGCAGACTCAAACGATTGAACTGTTAAGGCAGTTTGGCATTGCTGTATATGTGATGGAGTCTGGCACTTACCAGCAAGTGAAAGAAGAGCTATCTGAAATCGCTGTGCTTAGTGGTGCCGAAAAGCGTGCTCAAGAAATTTTAAGTTTTTCTGATGAAATTGTGGCAGAGGTCGCAGCCAAAACTGCACGTCAGCCAAATAAGCAATCGATTTATTATGCATGGTCTGGAGGGCGAATTTTTTCTACCTCTGGCCGCAAGTCTATTACTAATGACTTTATTGAGCTAGCGGGTGCTTTCAATATTGTTCAGACCGATGCAAATCAACCCAATGTGAACCCCGAGACCTTAATTGAATGGAACCCAGACAATATCGTGCTTTGGAACACCAACCCAAAACTGATTTATGAACGAAAAGAATTACAAGGCTTAAGCGCAGTACAAAACCGAAAGGTCTTTAATTTGAGTCCAGCATTTATATATAACCCGCACACCATCAAAATTATTATTACGGCGATTTATTTGAATCACAGTATTTATCCTGAACAGTCGGATTTACCTGTAAGTGCTTTGCAACAGCGCATTTTAACTAAGTTATATGGTGAGCACTTAGCTCAGGAGCTAGTGCAATGAAGATGGAAACACTAAAGTATTATTGGTTTTATCCGTTACCAGTCGTGATGATTTTTATCTCGCTGCTCATTGGGCCAACTCAGACGTTGAATGCATGGGACTATTTGCTGTGGGGTGTGCAAGCAGTTTTCGGTACATCATATTTTGATGCTGAACAATTTAGACTCATGCAAAACATTTTAGTGAATGTCAGACTTCCCAGAATTTTACTGACCTTTATGGTGGGGGCTGCCTTAGCAACAGCGGGTAATGGCTTGCAGGCATTATTTCGTAACCCCTTAGTTGACTCTTATGTACTTGGTATTTCGTCTGGCGCGGCATTCGGTGCGGCTTTGGCACTTTCTTTAAGTTGGCTTTCACCCAATCTATCCGCCTTTATTTTTGGTGTTTGTGCCGTTGCCTTAACGTATTTATTTGCACATCAAAAACATGAAAGCCAGACGTCTTTAGTGATGGTAATCTTATCGGGCATGATTGTTTCGGGGCTATTTTTGGCAGGTCTCACGGTGATTCAATACTTAAGTGATCCATTTAAATTGCAAGCGATTGTGCAATGGACCATGGGCAACTTACATCAAGCTTCTTGGCAAAAGGTTCAATACGCCGTGCTACCGATTTGTATTGGACTTGCCGGATTATTTGCTATGCGCTGGCGTTTAAATTTAATGGCACTGGGTGCTGAAGAGGCACAGGCTGTAGGTGTTAACCCAAGGTGGGAACAGCTGGTTTTAATTGCTCTGGTAACCGTTTGTACGTCAACTTCCGTTGCTGCGGCAGGGATTATTAGTCTATATGGACTGTTTATGCCGCATATTGTGAGAATGTTGGTTGGGCCAGATCACCGCTACAGCATTCCTGCCAATATGATTTTGGGCGGTAGTTTTCTACTCATGATTGATAACTTTTCACGGGTTTTACTGACTTTTGAAATACCGATTGGTATTTTTACCATGTTACTTGGTGCGCCATTTTTCTTATTATTAATGAAAACACAGAGGACTCATTGGGCATGATTCAAATTGATCAGTTAAATTATGCCTATGGGCACAAACAGGTTCTTAAAAATATTCATTTGGAGTTTCCTGAAAATCAGTTTTCCGTCATTTTAGGGCGCAATGGTTGTGGGAAATCGACACTTTTTAAATTGATGGCAGGCTTAGAACCCGTAAAAGATGGATTAATCCGTTATTCAGGAAAGCCATTATCGGACTTTAAGGGAAAAGATCGGGCTGCATTACTTGGCTTTTTACCGCAATTTCATAAAACCGTATTTCCATTTTTGGTTAAAGATGTGGTGATTACGGGGCGTGCCGCTTTTAGCAGATATAGACCTTCAAAATCAGATTGGGAACGTGTTGATCAAGCCTTGCTTGATTTAGACATTGAGCATTTACGGGATCGTGCTTATACCGAGCTATCTGGTGGCGAAAGACAATTGGTCATGATTGCTCGTATTTTGGTGCAAGCACCGAAAGTCATTTTGCTCGATGAACCGACTAATCATCTTGATGTCTATTATCAGTCTTATTTGATGAAAAAATTGCGTCAGTTATCGCGGCAAAATTTTACGGTGATTGCGATTATGCATGATCCAAACTTGGCTTTTTTATTTGCAGACCAGCTGTTTTTCATGCGTGAACATGAGGTAGTTAAGCCTGAGTCAAAAACTCGAATCACCGATCCGAAGTTTTTAAAAAGTGTCTATGATGTTGAGTTCCATGAAGCCATGATTCAAGACAAAACCATTGTTATCCCTGATCATTCTTGGCTATAAATATGACATTTCACTATCAGCTAGCGGACAAATCAGACTATGCATCTGCGGTAGAGTTTGCACTTTATACTAGACAGCTTTTATTCCCAGAAATCTATCATGGGCAAGTTTCCAAAGATTTAAAAAATTTTGGGCAATATTATGTCAATGATCCATTGGGCTGTTTTATTACGGTAAAAGATAAAAACCGCATTATTGGCACCATTGCATATCGGGCGTATGACCATCGTTTTGATTTAAATTTACCATCTAAGACGGTTGAAGTGGTTAAGTTATTTGTATTGCCTGAATACCGCCGTAATGGCATCGCAACTCAACTATGTGACATGTTGTTTAGCCATGCAAAAAAGAATGGAATTGCCAATTTGTATTTGCACACTCATCCATTTTTACCTGCGGCTGAAGAGTTTTGGACTCTACAAGGCTTTGAAGTCATTAAGCGAGAATGGATCGAGACGTATGACACCATTCACATGAGTAAATCTTTATAGCGTTTCATCATGAGCATGAAATCTTTTTAGAAAGTGGGTAGGTGGATAGCCCATAATTTTACTGAACATTGCTGTAAAAGCTGCTGAGTGTTCATAGCCTAAACTAAAGGCAATTTCAGTAATCGAGATATTCTCTTTTAAGGCATTTAACGCATAGATGATACAAACCCGATTACGCCATGCCTGAAAGGACATGCCAGTTTCAGACTTAAACCAGCGGTGAAATGTTCGCTCACTTTTATTATTCTCATGCGCCCAATCTTTAGGGCTGCTATGAATATCGGGGTGTTTCATAAACTCAGTACACTGTTTAGATAGTAATGTGTTGTGAGGTATTGGAATAAACAGAGGCAACGCGGGTGCAGCTTCTAATTCATATAATAAAAAATCAATAAGAGCGCCGTCACGGCCTGAACGTTGGTAGTCAACAGATAGCTGATTTGCCTGAATCAGCAGTTGATGGAGTAATGGTGATACTTGTACGACTTCGCAGTAGTTTGCCTGTCTCGGGGCATTACTCACTTCTATATACAAACTATATGTGCTGACTTGAGATAACCATACCCGATGTGGTTTGCCTGCGGGTATCCATACACCGCTGTACGGTAACACGAGCCATTGACCATCTTCGGTTTCAACTTTCATGAGGCCTTCAGGTGCATATAAGAACTGAGCACGGCGATGGCTATGCGTATCTAATAAGGTATCAGCAGGATAATCTGATCCTAACGCTAGAACCGCTTGCGGTAGATGGTCTACCCCGTTAATTGGAATATTACGCATATATTTTTGGCTGAAAAGAATAAAAAGATGGCTTTTTTACGTTAGTTTGCCATAGAGCTATTTTATATCATGCCTCTATAAACGTGAGGAAGATGATCATGCTATATGAGCTATTTTTATTTGGACTACTTTCGGGCGTAACCACTTGGTTATTTGGCTTTGGCGGCGGCTTTGTTGCTGTGCCTTTGCTTTACACCGTCATTATTCACAAGTGGGGCAATGAGAGTAGTGTCGGCATACATGCTATGCAAATCGCTGTAGCCACATCAGCCTTTGTCATGCTGTGTTCGGCAAGTTTTGCAACCTTTCGACACTATCGGTCTGGACATATAGATTGGCAAAAGATCCGCTTTTTATGGTCTGGTATCGGATTTGGAGGAGTTGTCGGTGCGGTAATGGCCTCATTGTTTAATGGAAATTGGCTTCGCTGGATATTTATGGGCTATGTGTTCGTAACGATTATTGATTGTTATTACCGACCTGGGTTTATGGTGACATCAAGGCAAAAGCAAAACTATAGCCAGAACAGTGAACTCATTAAAGGCGGAGTTATCGGCTGGGTTGTAGCACTTTTAGGTGTAGGAGGAAGCGTAATGACAGTTCCTTTATTACGGCGGCGGGGTAGTTCTATGGCAGAGGCCGCGGCTATGGCAAATATTCTCACCTTACCTTTGTCTTTAACAGCAACGCTGACCTATTGTGTATTGTCGCTTTGGCAATCTACATGGGCACCTAGTGGATTTATTGGCCTGATTTGGTTTCATGCTGCTTTATTCTTGGTTGCTGCAACGTGGATTGGGCTATATTTTTCAGAAAAATTTATTTCAAAACTACCGGATGTATGGCGGGCAAAGTTGTATCCGCTACTTTTAATAATAGTTCTACTAGTCATGATTTTTGTAAATTAAATATTTATTTCAACAGCTTGAATAATAATTTTTATTAAAAAACGAATTTCTAGTCGCTCTAAAACTGCAAATTTCATGTCTTAAATGGCTTTGAAAAAAGTTTGAAAAATAGACTTGAAATATATAGTGGCTTTATGCCACTATATATTCATCGAAGGTCATCAGACAAAAAGAGGATGATATGACTATCCAGCTTTTAGATGCGGCAAGAAATGAAATTCCAGTGAAATTCACGCAGTTTTCTGGTGGAGAGCGTCATGTTCAGATTGATGGGACAACCTTAGCTTCTTTATCTGGCACGGTATTGGTCCGTGCGCAAATGACCTCAAGTCACGATGTGATGGACTATTTACTACTTGAAAATATATTGCTGAATCAGGGTTTAACAGTTGACGTAGAAATTCCGTATTTTCCATACGCACGTCAGGATCGTATTTGTGCAGTAGGCCAAGCATTCTCACTCGATGTGATGACCAAGTTACTTAACATCAACGCAGACAAAAAAGCCGGCAAACAAGGCAAAATCACTGTTTGGGACTGCCATAGTGAAGTAACAACAGCCTTGCTCGCTGCCAATACTTCTTTTAAAGAAGTTGTAAATGTCAGTTCAGTCGACATCATCAAAAAGAGTGAAGCGCTGAGTGAACTGTTAAAAGATGAAAAAACAGTACTGATTTGTCCAGACAAAGGCGCAAAAGCCCGTACACAAATGGTTGCAGATGCTTTTAATGTTGAGCGCAAACAACCTATCACTATTGTTCAGTGTGATAAAAAACGTGACCCCGTGACTGGCAAAATTTTAGGTACGCATGTACATGCCACTGATTTATCTGGGCTAACGGCGGTAATCACCGATGACATTTGCGATGGTGGTGCAACCTTTATTGGTATTGCCAAAGAACTCCGTCGCCTGAATTGCAATAAGGTCGTTCTATATGTGACCCACGGTATTTTTAGTAAAGGATTAGAGGTTTTTGATGGGCTGCTAGATCAACTGTTTACTTCGGACAGCTTTCCACAACAACCATCAGACAAAATTTCAGTAATTGCTTTTGCAGCAAAATAAAGAGAATAAAGATGACGATTAAACTTAATCCATTAAACGCTATCGATTTTTATAAAGCTGATCACAGACGTCAGTATCCAGAAGGCACAGAGTACGTGTACGCCAACTTTACACCGCGTTCATCTCGACTCGCTAAAATGCTGCCTGACTTCGATGATAAAGTTGTATTCTTTGGTCTTCAGGGTTTTATCAAACATTTTTTGATAGATACATGGAATGAAGGCTTTTTCCAACAACCTAAAGACAAAGTAGTGGCTGCTTATAAACGCCGTATGGACACATCATTAGGTGAAGGCGCTGTACCCGTTGATCATATTGAGGCGTTACACGACTTGGGCTATTTACCTTTATGCATTAAAGCATTACAGGAAGGCAGTCGCGTCAATATGCGTGTACCTGTGCTCACTGTAGTTAATACCGACCCGCGTTTCTTTTGGTTAACTAACTATATTGAAACTGTATTAAGTGCTGAGCTTTGGAAAAGTTGTACTACTGCAACGATTGCTTATGAGTACAAACGTTTATTAACGCAATACGCCGTTAAAACTGGCGCACCACTCGATTTTGTACCTGTACAAGGACACGATTTTAGTAGCCGTGGCATGAGTGGGATTTATGATGCGGCGCAATCGGGTGTCGGTCATTTAACCAGTTTTATTGGAACAGACTCGGTTGCTTCAATTGACTACGCCGAAGAATATTACAATGCGACGGGAGTGATTGGAGTTTCTGTACCAGCAACCGAACACAGTGTGATGTGTATGGGTACAGAAAACAGTGAGCTAGAAACGTTTAAGCGTTTAATTTGCGAGCTTTATCCGTCTGGTGTTGTGAGTATTGTGTCTGATACTTGGGACTTTTGGCGAGTGATTACCGAGTTTACGGTAGCTTTAAAACCTGAAATTCTGACACGACAACCCAATGCTTTAGGCTTGGCTAAATTGGTTTTTCGTCCAGACTCTGGCGACCCTGTCAAAATTATTTGTGGTGATCCAGATGCCGAAGTCGGCACCCCAGCTTACAAAGGCGCGGTTGAATGTTTATGGGAAGTATTTGGTGGTACAACGACTGACCAAGGCTATAAAGTACTGAATGAACGTGTCGGTTTAATTTATGGTGACTCGATTACACTAGACCGTGCTCAGCGCATTTTGGAAGGACTAGAAGCCAAAGGTTTTGCTTCAAACAACTTGGTGTTTGGTATAGGCAGCTTTACCTATAACTATTTAACTCGCGATACCTTTGGGTTTGCTGTGAAAGCGACTTGGGGGCAAGTAAATGGTGTAGGTCGAGAGCTATTTAAAGACCCAATTACTGACTCAGGTGTAAAAAAATCTGCTAAAGGTCTATTACGCATCGAACAAAGTGAAACTGGTTTTACCTTATTTGATGAGCAAACAGCAGAACAAGAACAAGGCGGAGCACTAAAAACAGCCTTTGAAAATGGTAAACTCCAGTATGAGTGTACTTTGGATCAAATTCGTGAGCGTTTATCCATCGCATAACTGAGCTTAGATGAGTCGTTACATGGGTATCGGCTCATAGTTTTTATTGAGAGACTGAACGTGACTATTCAAACTGAACAAGAATTCCTTGCCAGTTATGATCGCCGAGATTATGACGCACCTTTACTCACTGTAGATATGGCTATTTTCTCGGTATTTAATGGTCAGTTGCAGGTATTACTCATTAAGCGACCAAACTTTCCAGCCAAAGACCAATGGGCTTTACCGGGTGGTTTTGCCGATTTAAAGCATGATCAAGACTTGATGGCAACCGCTTACCGTAAGCTCGTCGAAAAAACAGGGATTGCTTCACCTTACTTGGAACAAGTTGCCTCTGTTGGCAATGCTAAACGTGACCCGCGTGGCTGGGCTGTGACCATTTTGTATTTTGCCTTAATTGATTTTAATGCCTATCAACATCAAGAATTAGCTGAATACAGCGAATGGGTGCCAGTAGCAAAAGCAAAAGATTTCGCATTGGCGTTTGATCATAACGAATTACTCACCTTGGCATTAGAGCGTTTAACCAATAAAACTCGCTATACCGCATTGCCAGCCAGTCTCATGCCTGAGTTATTTACGCTAACTGAGCTACAAACCATTTATGAAATTATTCTTGGGCAATCGTTAGATAAAAAAGCATTTAGACGCCGTATGATAGAAGCAGGTGCAGTTGAAGAAACCAACCACAGTAAAATTGTGGGCAAACGGCCAGCTCAGCTTTACCATTATGCACCTGATTCTTTTGATTTTATATTTCCTCGCTCCCTCGAATTACCAAGAAATAAAGAGGGTGAAGACAAGCAAAACATTGAGCTTTCTGACTAGCGCATATTGATGCGCTTTGATTTATAATGCCGCGCTTATGATTAATGTCATGTTTTGATCAGCACTTTGCCTATGTCACACGTTTCTCCCTGCTTCCAGCAAAACCAGTTTTTTGTCTTGGTTGAATACCTCACTTCACTGCATGAGATTTATCCTGTGAAACATGAGTTTGCGGGATATCCGGCTGCAATGACATTGGCAGATCGCGTACATTCAGATCATGATATTGCGCCGCTTGAGGCCAGCAAAAGTTATCCTGACTCAATTGATAAAGTCTTACACTTTTCAGGTAAGACCCGAGACATACAAGACTTTGAACACTTTTTAGAACAAGCTCAAGCAGCCAATATTCAAAACTTATTATTGCTTACAGGCGATAAACTCAAAGAACACCATAATGGGCGAGATGGACAGCCTCGTAGTCGTTACTTAGAGTCGGTAAACGCCGTAATGGCTGCCAAGCAACATGGCGGTTTTCGCATTGGGGTTGCTTTTAACCCATTTAAATATGTCGAAGCTGAGCGTGATGCACAGTACTTAAAACTGCATAAGAAAATTAAAGCAGGTGCTGACTTTATCATTACGCAATTAGGCTATGACATTGAAGCCTTAAAGCAAGCCAAATCATTTTTAACGAAGCATACTTATTCACAGCAAATACTGGCTTGTGTCATGCCACTGACTTTGGCACGTGCCAATTTTATGGTGAAACATAAAGTGGCAGGTATTGTCATTACTCCACACATGCTAAAAGTCTTGGCAGATGAAAAACAGGCGGGACATACAGACCGCGTTTATTTGCGCTGCGCTTTACAGATTTTGATATGTAAAGAGTTAGGGTTTGCAGGAATTCACTTATCTGCCTGCCATAAACCAGAAGAACAAATGCTGCTTGAAAGCTACATTGAGCAATACAGACATTTGGAGCTTAAAGTCTTAGAAGAGCTTTGGAATTCACTTTGGCAAGTCACGTCAGGCAAAGAGTTTTTACCTGAAATTGCTCGTTTTTCACGTCAGCCAACATCTAAACAATTAATTAAATATCGCCAGTTACATGTTATGCATGAGGCGCTGTTTGGATCAAAAATTGCCAAAGGTGTAGGTCGGTTTATTTTCAAGGCATCTTTTTGGGAAAATGCTTTGGTCGCCAAAGTACTACTTAAAACAGAAGTGCTCAGTAAACATAGCTTAGTGGGCTGTGAAAGCTGTGGTCAGTGCCGTTTGGGTGACACTTTATATATATGCCCTGAAACGTGTCCAAAAGGTTTAGCCAACGGCCCTTGTGGTGGAACCACTTTAGACCGCTGTGAATTTGGTGACCGCGAATGCATTCATTCAGTCAAAGCAAGACTTGCAAAAGCTCTTGAACAAACCGATGTCTTAAAAGAGAAATTAATTCCTACAGTAGCGATTGAAACGAGAGGAACTAGTTCTTGGAAAAATTGGTATTTAGCGACTGAAGATTAAGTTTTTTATTACCCCTTGATTTGATTTTGTTAAAAAATCAAATGGTATGCTAAAGCACGGCGATAATTTTAAAAATAACAATTGTTTGCCTTAATTATGTCCAATCAAAGTGACGACGTAGGAGTATACTTAAAGCAAATCTTTTGCGTTAAAAGAAAGGCTGTCTCAATGAAAAAGTTGGTTACTGCACTTGCTGTAATTGTTGTTTTAACTGGATGTGTCTACGACCCTGTTAATTACAACAAAATACACGACCAAGAGTTCCAAGATCACCTCAGGCAAAACGGTTAGTAATAAAAAACCCACTCAATGAGTGGGTTTCATTTTTATTTACATTCTTCATTAGCGCTTTTATTGTTGGGAACAAACTCTCTTGCTGCAACTTGGGAAAAAGTTGGGGAAAATAATGCATCAGCATATTATTTTGATTCAGACTGATAGTGCTGGATGGGAATTAATCCAAGAAATATGCAAAGCACACTAGGGTGCTTTTCTTGAGGTGTATTCATTTCGAGTATTATTTAATAATAAGTGCTAGATTGGATGTTGATAATTATTCTAGCGACTTCGAGTAAAACAGAACCGCTAGAGATAGCAATTTTCTATTGAATCATAATTAAGCACTTGTTAAATTACCCTCAAATAAGAGGGTGTTTAAGTGCTTAGATTTTTAATTGCTTTACTATTATTAGCTATTAGCCACAGTACGTTAGCAAATAATAATTTTGATGCAGATGGCGGACTTATAAAACTTGGGATTATTGGACAAGACTTTAAATATATAGATGTTGATCAAGCGATTGAATTTTTTAAAATTGGAAATGAAGGAGCAAAAAGTACTTTTCCTTATAAAGCCAATGATTATATTGAAATTATAGAAGGATCAACAAGTCCATTTTATACATCAATTACGCTCAAGGTACTTGTGAAACCACCAATTGAAGATGAAAATAAAGTGATCGATTTTATTAAAACTGATGAAGGTATTCAGATTTGGTGCGATGGAGTGTTTTATCCTAAATATATGAAAGTGAATAATCATCAATATGAACTATTTTATATAAATAAACTTGGGAAAAAAGAAACGCTTATTTTGTTGAATAATGAAAAATGCAAATAGTACATTTCATGTTTTCAAATGAGTTAACTAATAGTCTTTATTAATAAAAAATAACTACTTCAAAGGTGGTTTTTAACCTTCTGAACTGGTAAATTTTACCCATTAATAATGATGGGTAATTAAATGAATAAAGTAATTATATTTCTATTAATAATTGGAATGACAAAATCCGTATTTGCTGGAACAGTTCCAATAATAACTGAGGAAGAGCATGAGAAAAAATGCATCCAAATTGCCCAATTGGCTCAGCTTTTCATGACAACAAGACAAAATGGAGCCCCAATTCTTGAAGCACTGGGAATTGTTGATAAAGCATTTAAAGAAAAAAAGGATAGAGACCTAATAAAAGATATAGTAAGAGATGCTTATGCTCAGCCAACTTATACTGTTCCATCAATTAAAAAAGATCAGGTGAATGAATTCACTGCTAAACACTATTTAGCTTGCTCAGGTTATTAAAGCACTCATTCGGTCCTGAGTTATCAACAATAAAACTTGATAGAGATGGCTCTGGAGTATTTTGCGAAGATACTGGTGGGCATGTGTTATTGAACAGAATTAAGTATTTCAATAATACTATTTATGTCCAAAATGGTATGACTTTAGAAGTAAAGCGATTAGATAAAAACATATTAAAAGCTAGGACAACTCTGAGCGCTTCTAATTTAAATATGGTCTACAAGGCTGCTAAAGACCTTAAACAAGCGTTATTAAAGTGTGCTAAAGAAATGTAAGTTTGTTCCTTCAATAACCCAAGTTGATGCCTAGATAGAAATAGAAAAACCTTCTAATGAGAGCTTTTTTATATAATGAGCATATAAAAAACTAGAAAATAATATTTCTATATTTCTATATTTCTATATTTCTATATTTCTATATTTCTATATTTCTATATTTCTATATTTCTATGATTTTGTAATTTCTCTCAAATATCAGTACAAAAATGACTCCAAGACATGTAATGCCTAGAGGACTATTTACATGAAAATTAAAACATCTCATACCTACCAAATCAAAAAATAGATATGTTATAGAAAAAGATGGGATTGGTAATAAGAATAAGCTCAAAAGCAGCGCTTAACCGATCTTCTTAAAATTCGATAGATTTCGTTAAATAGGTAGACGATGACCGCACTTTTAGAAAAGGATTTCAGCCCGTCTGAGTTTACATTGTTTTCTGAAATATTATGGAAACTTGGCTCAGGAAAAGGGCAATATAATTTACGTGAAAATATCATTGCAGATATTGCCATCTTGTTGCGGGCTGATTTTGCCGCATCTTATATTTGGGATTCAACACATAATTTATCGAAAGAAGGCGTGATATGGAAAATCGACCCAAAAGCCATGGAGGACTATGAGTGTGTTTGGCAATTTGCTGACCCAATTACCACACAACTTCGTAAACTCCAGAAACCGACATTTGTAAATGAAGTTATGCCTCTTGAAGACCTAAAAAAAACAGCCTATTACAACGAGTTTTTACGAGCTTATGGTTTGTACCACGGCATAAATGTTTATTTTGTCCGGAATGGCATGGATATTGGTGATTTACGCATTTGGCGTGCACACGATGCTGAAATGTTTGGTGAACGTGAAAAAAGAATATTAAATTTGCTTGAACCTTATTTTACTCAAGCCTTACCAGCAGATTTATCAACACAATATGGTCTGACTCCACGTGAACAAGAAGTGGTTCATTTGGTCTCTAAAGGCTTAAGTGACAAAGATGTGGCAAATTTACTTGGCATTAGCTTTACCACTTTAAGAACTCATCTGAACAATTCTATGAGAAAAATCGGCTGTAATAATCGCACTGAAATGGCTTTATTGATTCAGCATTAAAACAATCCTCAATTTTGAGGATACGAATGAATGAGCAATTTGTACTAAGTTCTTAAGATCACAACTTAAATGGATTTTAAGTCATCATGTCAAATGCAGTTGAAAAAAATAATTGGATTGAAACACTCGATTTAGCAAATGCTTCAGTAGATGTCATCACTCAATTGATCCGTGACAGAAAAGTGTCTTGCGAAGAACTTGTTCATTATTACTTCGCCACTATTGAAAAACAGCAATCTTTAAATGCATTTATTAGTACGGATAAAACCTCAGCAATTCAACAAGCTCAATATTGGGATAAATACCTGCTTAGTGGAAAACCATGTCCCGCTTTGATGGGCATTTTAATTGCGGTTAAAGATAATATTCATGTTGAAGGTTTCTCAAATAGTGCAGGTACACCAGCTTTAGCCCAGTTTAAACCTCAAAGCTCCGCATCGATTATTCAAAAGCTCATTGATCACGGCGCGATCATTGTTGGTAAAACCAATATGCACGAATTGGCCTTTGGGGTAACAGGTTATAATACTGCCATGCATGTTGAAGGTGTTGTGGGTACACGAAATGCGGTAAACCCATTACACATTGCTGGCGGGTCCTCTTCAGGTAGTGCGGTGGCTGTCGCCGCGGGAATGGTTCCGATTGCGATTGGAACAGATACTGGTGCTTCTATTCGATTGCCAAGTGCCTTAAATGGTTGTGTTGGATTTCGCCCAACGGTAGGAAGATATTCACAAGACAGTATTACCCCAATTTCACATACGCGGGATACCGCTGGCCCTATGGCACATATAGTATCTGACATTATCTTAATTGATCAGCTGATTACTCAAGAGCAAAGAAAAAAGCCATTACTCCCAAATCAAATTAGACTCGGTATCAATCCATATTTTTGGAATCATTTAGATGAAGACGTTCATCAACAAGCTCATATTGCACTTGAACTTTTAAAAGATGCAGGAATCGAAATTATTCCTGTCGATATGCCGAATTTGGAACAACTCAATCACGCTATTTCATTTCCCGTGGTCATCTACGAAGGCAAATATGAGCTTATTCAATATTTAAAACATCATCATATAGACCTGACCTTAGAGTCGGTGATCGATCAGATCTCAAGTCCAGATGTAAAGGCACTTTTTAAACAGAATATCCTTCCCCAATTAATTCAAGATCATACGGGTCAACTTGTTTCTGTTTTACCTTTGTATGAAAAAGCCATCAGTGAAGCTCGTCCCCAATTGCTTGAACTCTATCAAAACACATTTAAAGCGCATAACTTACATGCTTTATTGTTCCCCACATCATCCATTGTTGCACCACTAGCAAGCGAGCAAGTCAGTTCAATTGAAAATTTCCAGACACTGATTCGAAATACAGATCCAGGAAGTAATATCGGATTACCAGGGCTTAGTTTACCCATTGGAAAGGGGGCGAAATCACAACTACCAATTGGGTTGGAGATTGATGGTTTACCTCATCAGGATAGTGAAATACTTGCGATTGGAGTGACTTTAGAAGAAATTTTTAGGGATTTAAATAAGTAAAAAAATAAACTGATAATTCTGTATTTTCTAAATAAAAAAGAGTTAAAAGTAACTCTTTTTTAAGATTAATTTTATTTGTTAATAATGCTTGATTTCTTAAGGGTAAGTTGGATTTGGTCTGGAATTTTTCATGTTATTCCACTTAATATAGTTAATCATAAATTTATTAAAATACATCTTTAATAAGTTTTTTTTTAACTATTTTGATAAATAAAAACATTTATATTTTATGTTTCTATAAATATTATAAAACTTATCAATAACTCTTTTTAAAATTACATATTAGCTTAATTAATTCTACATAAGTACTACAAATTGAAGGCTGATTTTTAATATTGGTACAATGAATTTTCCTGTCAATTAATCACTTTGATAAGAAAAATAACTACATTAAGTTATTGATTAAAATTAATAAATTAAATTTTTAGATAATGGGTTATAAATGGAAATTTCAAAAAATATAAAATTACATAATTTTTAAACATATTTTTTATAGCATGCAATCTATTGGCGTAAATAGAAAAAATATATGTCAAAACGGTCAATGATATTTAATCGATTTAAGAATCATAATTTGCACCAAATTTTACGCTGTCACGATTCATTGAATAAACCAAGTGAAAAGTTACGTAAAAAAGACGCTAATAGTTTATTGGTGTAAATAAAAAATCGAATATTACAAATAAACGGAATGAATATGGATAACGTAGCTCAGCTAGAAACTGATACTAATTTCCAAAGTCGAAAAAAGATAACTTGGGGTGTTTTTAGTGTCCTTCTGTTATTTTTAGTCGCGGGCATTATATATTATTTTTTTGTATACCGATTTTATCAATCTACTGATAATGCTTATGTACAAGCTGATGTCACTTGGGTGATGCCAAAGATTTCAGGCGAAGTGATGGAGTTATTAATTAACGATAATCAGTTTGTAAAGAAAGGGGAAACTTTAGCTGTACTAGACCATCGTGATTACCAAGCTCGTTATGATCAGGCTAGCTCTGTCGTGAGCTTAAAAGAAGCAGCGCTAGGCGTACAACAACAAAATGAAAAGTCTGCCAAGTCATCAATTATTGAAGCAAATAGTGGCGTTGTTGCGGCACAAGCAGACTTATCTCGCTTAAGAAAAGATTTTGAACGTTATCAAGATTTATTAAAAGATGGAGTAATTACCCGTCAAAACTTTGAAGGGGTTCAATCTCAATATTTAACGGCTCAGGCGCAGCTCAGCAAGGCACAAGCCGCCGTAAATGCAGCAGAAGCTCAGTTGGGTAGTTTACAGGCCAGTAGAGCGCAACTTTTGGCAGATATTCAAAGTGCCAATGCAAACTTAAATCTTTATCAAATTGATTTGGCTTCATCAAAAGTGGTGAGCCCAGTCGCAGGGAAAATAGGAAGCCTTGCGATCCAGAAAGGTTCGCGTGTTTCTCCGCAAACCCGCTTAATGGCGATCATTCCTGAAAATAGTTTGTATGTACAAGCGAACTTCAAAGAAACTCAAATTGAAAAAATGCATATTGGTCAGAAAGTTAAATTAAAACTTGATGCTTACCCAAGCTTGACTTACAGCGGAACAATTGAAAGCTTTTCTCCAGCTTCAGGCGCAACTTTCTCACTCATGCCACCAGACAATGCCACAGGCAACTTTAACAAGGTTGTACAACGTATTCCTGTACGCATTGCCATAGATTCAAGTCCGCATATTGATCTTATAAAACCTGGAATGTCGGTTAGCGCTACGGTTGACCTAAGAACTTAATAATAAAATTTTTAGGTAATAAGAAATGAATAATCATATTGACGCTGAGTGGAAGTTTCCCGCAAAGACGGCTTGGGCAATTTTTGCTGCCATGATTTTTGGCAACTTTATGGCGATTCTTGATATTCAGATTGTGGCGAGTTCTTTAAACGAAGTTCAAGCCGGTATGAGTGCAAGCCGCTATGAAGTGACTTGGGTGCAAACGGTTTACTTAATTGCCGAGATTATTGCGATTCCAATGTCGAGTATTGTCTCGCGGGTGCTTTCAACACGGGTCTATTACACGATCTGTGCAATTGGCTTCACCATCAGTTCTTTACTTTGTGCGTTGGCATGGAACTTAGAGAGTTTACTGGTTTTCCGTGGCATTCAAGGCTTTATGGGCGGCGGGATGATCCCAACCTCTATGACGGCATTGTACTTACTTTTCCCAGAAGCAAAACGTTCATTGCCCTTAGTTATGTTTGGAATGATCAGTACTCTAGGTCCAGCCATCGGCCCAACCATTGGCGGCTGGTTAACCAATAACTTCTCATGGCACTGGATGTTCCTGATTAATATCATTCCGGGCATTATCATCGCTACGGTGATCTATTCGGGGCCAAATATCGACCGTGCGAATCATTCACTCATCAAAAGCATGGACTGGCTCAGCCTGATTGGTATGGCGATGTTTTTGGGTGGGCTTGAATATTTCCTTGATGAAGGCGCACGTCATGACTGGCTTGCCGACACAGGCGTTCGTATCGCTTTTATGGTCTGTGTTGTGGGCGGCATGATCTTCTTCTCTAGAAGCTTTACTCAGCCTAAGCCATTGCTCGATTTATCAGTATTTAAGAATAAAAACTTTACCTTAAGTGCCATCACGACTTTTGTGATTGGGATGGCGCTCTATGGCTTGGGTTACATGATTCCCGTGTTTCTGGGGCAAGTCCGTGAAATGAATAGTAGCCAAATTGGTCACGTCATGATGGTGACAGGCATTGTCATGTTCTGCTTTGCGCCGTTTCTTGCGTGGCTCATTCCCAATTTTGATACCCGCAAAACTGTGTTTATTGGAATGATTCTGGCTGGTTTTGGTGTTTGGCTTAATTCTCACCTCAGCATTCACAGCGATTATGACTTTATGTTCTGGCCGCAAATTTACCGTGGTATTGGCCTCATGATCTGCCTGATTGTGGTTTCGCATTTAGCCATGAGCACTTTGCCACTGAGTAAAGTTGCCGATGCCAGCGGTATTTATAACCTGATGCGCAATATTGGCGGAGCGGTTGGGCTGGCACTGATTAATTCCTCATTAGACTGGCTTACTGCGCTTCATGTCACCCAGATTAATCAATCTATGACCCCGCAGAATTGGATCTTTACAGAAAGACTCGATCAGCTCACGGCACAATATCAAGAGGTCGGCTCAAATGCACAGCAAATCGCGCTTAGTGTGATCTATCGTGACATTCATTTTCAAGCACTTACATCTAGTTTTAATGATTTATTACGCATGCTCGCAATTATCATGTTTGTGACAGCCTTTTTAACCATCTTTATGGATCGGGGGAAGAAAATGAATATGTAGCGATTTAGAAATAAAGGGCAGCTTTCAAAGAATGAAAAACAATAGGGCATATCAAAACATATCCCTTCATAGAAAAAGAACATTGATAGAGTTTTCTAATATCGGTAGATGAGATTGGGGAACTCGCAAATTAGAGGTGGAAGGTTAAAGGATTATGATTAATACAACGTATAAATTGATTTCAAAATTGAACCTGAAAAACACGACGTATGGTCAATATTTTGAAAAAGAGCAAATCGATACTGACCGATTAAAAGTGATGTATTCCATTTACGAACAGTATTATGAAAATACGAGATTTTCTATTTTCGTAGATGATTTTAAAAACAAAAGTGGTGCGATCTTAATTTTTGACTCGGAAACAGATGAGATTGTGGGGTTCTCGACTGTTGTTGTGCAGCACTTTTACTTAAACGGTAAAGACTACACCGTGTTATTTAGTGGTGATACGGTCATTTTGAAGAAGTTTTGGGGCACGCGTAGTCTGCAAAGTACCATGCTCAAACTCATGATCAAGCTTCGAATCAAATATCCATTTAACGAACTCTATTGGCTGCTCATTTCAAAAGGCTACAAAACCTATCTCTTACTCGCCAATAACTACTATGTGTACTACCCCAACATTAAAGATGAAAACCAGCATCTCTCGGAAGTGGTCGAGCACTACTGTGAGAAATTCTTTGGGGAATATTATGATAAAGATGCGGGCCTCTTAAATTTTGGAGATGACTATCAACCATTAAAAGGTGAAGTCGCACCGATTACTGCCGAAATGAGACAAAAGAACCCAAATATTCATTTCTTTGAGCAAATGAATCCAACATGGAGTGCGGGTACAGAATTACCGTGTATTGGTCGATTAGGCTGGAAAGATCTTGCGCGTTTCCCAGTAAAGCTCATCACCAAACCAACGAGTAAGGGAAAATTTGAAGCCTGTGTAACACATAAAACAAAACGTAGAGAGGCCATCCAATGAAACCTATTGAATGGCTGACCACGGGTTCACATCTTATTTTAAAAAAATGGTGTGATGCATCCGATCGTAATTTCCAAAAACGGTTTAATGCGTTAGAAGCAACACAACGCCAAATCCTGCATTCGATTTTACAGACCTCTACGTTTGCTAAAGACAAAAAAGTTCAAAACTATGAGCAGTTTGTAAAATCATTTTCTGCGACACGTTATGGCGCATGGCGAGAAGACATTCAACGTTACCGTGAACAGAAACTTTCACTGTCTAGCAGTAAGTTGGTTCGTTTTCAGCCGACCAGTGGCTCGAGTGAACAGATCAAGTTTATTCCCTATACCAAGCTGTTTTTAGATGAGCTTGATCATGCGATTGCGCCGTGGATGGCGAGTTTATACCGCAAATGTCCACAGCTCAGTTCGGGTACACATTATTGGTCAGTGTCATGGTTACCTGAAAGCCAGCGTGAAGTTTTAAAAGATAAAAACCTAAATGATGATAGTGCGCTACTGGGCGTAGGTAAGCGAATTTTATCTAAGTTTACCCAAGCCGTTCCAAGTAATGTTGCTTTTGCAGCCAATGCCGACGATGCACTCTTTGCCACCATTTGCTATTTGGTGGCAAACCGTAACTTAGCCATGATTTCTGTATGGAGCCCAACCTTTGCATTGCAATTGCTTGAGCGTTTAGAGTCGATGCAACAGGAAGTCATAGAGGTTTTAGAGACTGGTTTATGGGGACATCGCCAAAGCTCATTAAGAGAAGTAAATCCACCGCATAGTGCTGAAAGTGCTCAAGCCTTAATTGATAGTTCAAACGGCGAACAGATTGACTTTAAACAGCTATGGCCAAAGTTAAGCCTAGTGTCGAGCTGGGATACCGCGGGTTCAAAAGCTTGGGCTGAAAAATTAAAAGAGAAGTTACCCAGTGTTCAGTTTGAAGGAAAAGGTCTGTGGGCGACGGAAGGTGTAGTCACTATTCCTTATAACGACCAATACCCACTGGCGTATCAAAGTCACTTCTATGAGTTTGAATATTTGGAAGGTGACAAACAAGGTCAGATCATTCCGTCGTGGGAATTGAAACAAGGCGATGTGGTGAGCCCGCTCATTACATCGGGCAATGGTTTGCTTCGTTACTGTATGGATGATTGCTTACGGGTAACAGGCTTTATAGAACAAATCCCTTGTTTTGAGTTCCAAGGCCGCCGTTTTGGTGTAGATCTGGTCGGTGAAAAACTCGCACCTGAAACCGCCCAACAGTTGTTGTCGCAGTTAAATGAAACGGAATCTAAAGCGATTTCTTTACTAGCGATTGATACCGAGCAACACGTTAAGCCGTTTTATTGTGTGCTGTTTGAAGGCGAAATTCATCACAGTATTAACAATGAATATATCGACAGTATTTTGCGTCAAAACTTCCATTACGAACTTGCTCGAAACTTAGGACAGCTCGACCAGCCTCAGATTCGTCAGGCCAATAATGGTTGGAATGCTTACAAGAAACTGGTCATGTTTGATGGCATTATCGAAGGTAATATCAAGCCTGAACCACTCAAAAAAGTCACCCTCAATAGTTTGGAACAACTATGAAAGGGATGAAGCAATTTAATACTCGGTTTTTAACACTGCGACACACCTTGTATCTTGGCGTGTTGGTTGTGTCGAATACACATGCCATGACTTTAGACGAGGCTTTGTCAGCCAGCTTAAGACATGAAAGTCAGCTTGAAGTCAGCCGTTTAAGCGTGAATCAGTCAACCGCTATGCTTGAACAGGCCAAACAGCGTGATGGCCTCAAAGTCAATTTGGTGGGGCAACTTGACTATGAAAGAATAGATACGCCTTCACAAGTCCTGTTTCCAACAGAAGGAAACCGTAAAGGACGAAGTTTGCAATTGCAGGCAGATTATCCGATCTATACCTCTGGGCGACACCGCTTAGGGATTGATATTGCTGAAAGTCAGCTTTCTGCACAAAACCAAGGTTTGTCAGATCAAAGATCGGAAACTATCTTAAATACCGTCATGGTCTATACCGATGTATTAAAGAAGAAAGCTATTTTAGAACTCAGACAAAAGACTATGGCGAATCTGCAACGGTCTTTATATGAGTCGAAGCGCCGTTTTGATGTAGGCATGATTACCCGTGCGGACTTGGCTCAGGTTTTGGCACAAGTCGCACAAGGTCAAGCCGATATTACACAGGCTCAATCTAACCTGACCGTAAGCGAAGCACAGTTTTACCAAGTAACGGGTGTAACGCCTGACAACCTTATTGCCATTAAAAAACTACCTACTATTCCCACTAACTTAGATGAAATTTTGGCTCAAACCAAAAACCATCCAGCTTTAATGCGTAGCAAATACGAAAAACAGGCCGCCGAGAAACAATATGCTTTAACCAAACGTGAACTTTGGCCAACGGTCATGCTCACCAGCCGTGCCGGAAAGCAAGATGAAGCAAGCTATATTGGCTCTGAAAGTAATAACTATATGGTTGGGGTACAGCTCAATGTACCGCTCTATGACGATGGATTAAATCGGGCCAATGTTAAAAAAGCGCAGGCCGATATAGATTTGGCTAACCAAAAAACTCGAAGTCTTGAACTGGACTTGAATAAGCGTACCCGTACCAGCTATGCGCAGCTTCAAACCATTCGACAAAATAAAGAAGCACTGGCAAATGCCATAGAGGCAGCGTCTATTGCCTTTGTTTACACACGTAAAGAGTTTGATGTGGGTACTAAAACGACATTTGATTTGCTCAATACCGAGCAGAAGTTACTCGATGTACAAACCCAAAAAACAGTGAATGACCAAGACGAAGTCGTGTTTGTCTATCAGCTACTCGACCAAATGGGGCGTTTAAATAGTTTGGTGCCCGTACAAACTGCACAACAGGTGAATAATGAATGAAAACAAATACACCACTTGCTGACAATACCCTCATTACCCGAGAAGCCACTTTGGCAGATGATCAGGCGCTAAGAGACTTAATCGCCGTACCCATGACCACCAAAGGCATACAAATCAGCTTTCAGCGTGAACCAAGTTATTTTCAAGCGTCTGACATTGTGTATCGACATAAATTACATGTCGTGATTGAAGACACAGAGAGTCAGAAGCATGTCGCTTGTTATAGCAATGGTTACCGTCCATGTTATGTCGATCGGAACGTTCAAAACTTACGATACGCTGGTGATTTGCGGGTAGACCACAACTATCGGGGGAAATCACTGGTTAAGGTTTTAGCAAAGCATGTAAAACAGACCATGCATGAACCGAATTATAGCCAAATGATTATTTTTGATGACAACCATGCAGCACGAGCAGCCATACAAACGGGCAAAACGGGAATGCCCGATTATTATGATGAAGGACTCATCGAGACATTAAGCCTGACCGACACAGGCACAAAAAGAAAAATCACGGCTTTCTTAAAGCAAGCTAATCAGAGTGATCTTCAAGATATACATACATGTGTAGCTGAAGCTCATCATGTAGAAGCCATGAATCAGTTTATTAGCGACATGGCGGAGTTTTATAATTTTATTCCAGCCTATAACTTTGAAGAACTCGCCCAAGGGCATCAATATTTTTCGGGGATAAAACTCTCAGACTTTTCACTTTATTTTAAGGATGAAAAACTGGTTGGGATGTTTGGCTTGTGGGATCAACATAGTATTAAGCAAACTAAAATTTTGCATTACAGTTCAGTCATTGGAATTTTTAGGCCCGTTTATAACTTATTGACTCCGCTGACCAAAGGCATGCGTTTGCCTAAACTCGGTAACTCTATTAAGTACCACGTGCTACACACCTTAATGTGTCATCCACAAGATCTAGCGTTGCATCATAAAATGCTCGAAGACGCCTATAACAAGTCAAAACAGCAGGGCGTTGGTGTGGTGAGCTTTACGCTTTCACATAAAGACCCGCGCTATCAGTTAAACCAGTTTTATAAAGGTGAGCGTTTAACAGGCATGCATGGTTTTATTAGCTATGAAGGCGACCCAAGACCAAGTTTTGATGGAAACCTGATTCCATATTTAGAGGTTGGGCGTATTTAACCTTGAGATAGGTTCGCCGTAGATCATAAATGAGCAAAAATTTGCTCAATTCTTAGGAAAGTTAAATAGGATTGAGCAAATATATGTGCAAAATGGTTGATTTTAGCTAAAGCAAGAGTCCTTTTTTAGGGTGATTTTGATTACGTTACAAAATCAAATTGATCATCTTATATTTTATAAACCTAGCTAATTCGACCTTTTCATTCCAACCTATCTTGGGCCGTTGAAACAATTAACATGGTTTGAAGGTAATAATCTACACGTGAGTGATTATTGTCCTTATGTGAGTTATGCGCATTAAAGGCTGCATCATGAAGTTTTACGACTCGAGCGATCGGATTCGAACTACAACGAATTAAATATTCTTCGCGTGTTTCAGTTTCCCGTTTAGTTAATGCATCAACGGCATCACGGACTTCTTTTCCGAATAAACTTTCGATTTTGTCTAGCGTAAGAGGTGTGTCTTCAACGCTATCGTGTAGAAGGGCTGTAATAATATAGACTTCTGAAAATCGATGCTTAATTAATGAATTGACCACACCTTTAATATGGTAATCAAAGTAATCATGAGGACCATACTTTTGACCTTGATGCGATTCTTTTGACAATTTCTCTGCTAATTCAACTTCATTTTGAGTCATTTTTTGCTCTTATCACTTTAAGTATATGACGCGGCCTAATTTGTGAGTTTGGTCGCTTAAACACAATTTTATACTGAATACTCAAATGAGGCATATATAAAAAGCAGCCTCGAAATGAGACTGCTCATTTTTAAGTGAACGATGAATCGGCGTATTCTTCATAAGCTTTAAATATTTGATAAAGTGAATGAGCTATTACCTCCTGTTAGAGCTACGTTCGTACCATTGATTAATAGAACAGGTTTATTTCCACCAATATTGGTTACGGCTAAGCTACCAAACCACCAATTGTTATGTCCAACATAGTGACCTTGAGCGAGATATACGGGAATGGAAGCCGACGAAGTTTGCAAATTAACGCCAAAGTAGAAGTTAAGCTTGCTAGGAGTGTCGCCACTACTTTGACTATCAGCAAACATATGACTACCTTTTTGTAATAGTTCAACATAACTATCAGCAACCTGCGAAGAGCCGCTACGGTCACAGTCTAAAGTGATAGTCCAAACATTTCCTTTTTTAGTAATGGAGGGTGGCGGTTCACAGGTTTCGCCGTCTGTATATACAACAGAACCATCAATATATGTGATATTGGTTAATAGCCCAGTATCATCAGTAATAACAACAGTGTTTGATGAAGTTGACATGATTAAATCCTCTTAAATTATGTTTTATCCAATCGCTTTATTTTATTGTTTATAAAAGTAATCGCGTTGGATGCTTTGTCTGGTATTTTAAATACCATTGGTTATAAAGCGTTTAAAGTATGATTTATTTATATATCTTAGACTTATATTTTCTCTTTATTAAAATATCATTTGAGTTGAATTATTAATAATATATTTATTAAAAATTAAATCGTTTTTGATACAAATTATATTTTACTGGCATTTTTACACTATATTGTTTTTAGATGTGGAAATATTTTTATTTTTTAAAGAGAAAGATAACTCATAATTGAAATGTGATTAATAGTGTTAATTAAAGCACTTAATTAAAAATAGACATATTGCTATATTTTTATATAGGTTGTTGTAATTATTAATATAAATATTATATTTTAGTTTAATTAAATTTAAAAATAATATTATTAAGTTATATTAACTTTTTAATTAATGGATAAGTTTGTTTAAGCTTTGATGGTTTGTCTTTATAATAAATATTAATTACTGAAAATAATAGGTATTTTATATAAAGTAATTATTTTGGTGGAAATATTTATAAATATTAGTGCCATAATAATAAAAATATTTAATATCTTAAAATTTTATCAATTATGTCATGAAGAGATCAGAGTTGATTATTGATTGCTCAAAGAGAGCAGATTGTTTTTTACTTGCTTCCATAGATTTATAAAAAAGAGTTGTTTAATACTTGAGCCAAATGAAACCTTAAGTTCTAGTGATTTTGAACTTTAACTTAATGATATAAAAGTAGATGGTAAATATTACTTAAGAATTTCCTTAATTATCTAATTGAATGAAAAATAATAACTATTTAAATATTTTCTAGCCAATTTCACATTGACACTTCAAATATTGAAGATTACCATTTGCGGGCTGGCCTACATTGCCAGTCGGTTGTCGCAGACCGTTCTTCAAGAGCATTAAAAGATTCTTCTTTTAGTGTGTATACCCTCGTGCCCCCTCTATGGCGGAACGGAGGGGGACACCTTCGGGTGTGCTGGGTCTTGAAGCCAGTCTGCGAACCCCTTTCGTTCTGCCACCATAATTCTAATGTCTTGGCAGAACTCCATATATAAGGAGTTGGCTTTGCACATCCATTATTTCTTGGCAACCATTGCCAAAAGCTATAACGACACAGCTTAAAACATTTCACGCAGCTTGATCGCCGTAAGGCTTTTCAGGCTTTAGCTTGTTATTACTTAAAACTTAGACAATTAAACTTGAGATGTGCCAAGCATAGTCTTTATGGCTTTGCTATGCCTTTTTTATCTCATTTATATACAACAATAATTTTTTATAACGGTAAAAATATGCCACATTCAGATCTTCCATTTCGTGCTTTAAGCGTGCTTCATACCTCTCGCTATCTTTTTAATAAACACGGCTTTCATAATGTAGGGGTAGACCGAATTATTGAGTCGGCGAACATCCCTAAAGCCACCTTTTATAACTACTTCCACTCAAAAGAAAGACTGATTGAAATGAGTCTAACCTTTCAAAAAGATGGCCTTAAACACGAGGTCATTTCAATTATCCATGTTCAAAAAGAATTAACGCTAATTGAAAAGCTCCGAAAGATTTACTTCTTACATGCCGACTTAGAGGGGCTTTACCATTTGCCCTTTAAAGCGATTTTTGAGATTGCTAAAACACATCCCAAGGCTTATCAGACCGTAATTGACTATCGGAATTGGCTGATTAATGAAATTTATAATTTGCTTTTAAAAAGCAATGAAAATGCTTCAAAACAAGATGCGCACATGTTTTTGTTTGTGATTGATGGGGCAATGGTTCAGCTTTTAGACCCAAATAAACCAGATGAACGGAAGAGATTACTTGAGTATTTTTTATTACAGTTGTTGTGACATTTGGGAGAGTAATTGAGAGACACATGCCGTCTTAAACCGCTATAAAATTCTGCTTGGTGATTTTATAATACACAGCAATAACGAGAGTTTAAGCGCCGTACTAATAAGTAAGATTCAATAGGTACAGCGGTTTTATTAAACAATAAACTTAGAAAATTGAGTATTGGATGCCAAATCAATTTGAAACACATACTTCAGATACGGGAACTACTATTCATTTAAAAATGAACGGTGAGCTTTTAGAAAATTTAATAGCTTTGGACTGTATAGCGATAATTTTGTTTGACATTCTATTTTTTTATGGTGTTTATGAAGTGTATGTAGAAAATGATGGTGTCCTAACACTTATTTTAATATTCCTAGTATTACCATTTATTTTCTACTTACATTATGAATATAGAAGAAATAAACGATGGGCTAAAAATGCAGAAGAAATATTTTTTATTTCTAAAAACAATCTTCGCATTTCCAAAGAATGCCTTGGGGAAAAATTGTTAACAAAGGATATTAATACTCAAAAGATTATTGAAATTGTATACAGACCTTGGGGTGGAAACTCAAATCCACCGTTTTTGCCAGATTGCAGCCAAGGTACTGTTCATTTAATTGGTTATGATGATGGTTGTTCATTTGGTATTAATCTTAACAAAGAACAAGCAGAGGTATTCATTACCGAATTGCGTTCATTAATTATGCAATACCAAGAACCTAGACACTTTATTTTTGCACCACATATGCATTTAGCAAAAGATTGAGTTGAACTAATTGAGAAAAATATGAAAGATATTGAAATTTTAGAGATAAATGAAATTGGTAACTATGAACAAGGCTTATCGCTATTGTTAGAAGATTCTATAAATAGCGGAGCTTCAATAGGCTTCTTAGCTCCTATAGAAAAGAACGAGGTCTTAAATTATTGGCGTGAGGTCAACCATAAATTAGCACATGGTAATAGCCGTCTATGGGTTGCCATTCATGAAGGAAAGATTGTCGGTAGTGTTCAATTGTCCTTGGTAAGTAAAAAGAACGGAGTTCACAGAGCCGAAGTTGAAAAACTCATGGTTTTGACAACAGCAAGAAAACAAGGAATAGCAACATTACTACTGAATGAACTAGAAAAGTTTTCAAGAGAAAAAGGCTTGCGCTTACTTGTCTTAGATACACGTGAAGGCGATGTGTCCGAACTTTTATATAGCAAAATTGGATTTGTCCGTGTGGGTGTCATCCCAAGTTTCGCATTAAGCTCAAATGGGAACTATGATGGAACGGTGATTTATTATAAAAGCTTGTTTGAGGGCGGATTTTGGAAAAAAGCATAGTTTGGTTCTCAAGAATCTCTCTATACTTATATTTATATAAGTTAGATTTAATTTTATACAATAATTAGATAGAAAAAGTTAGGTAACCATTCATATCAGTTTTGCTGAATAATAATTTGTTAGTTAATTTAAAAAATAAATTTTACTATTTAGATTGTATTAATCTTTGAGATAATTTTAATTAAAATTATCTCAAAGACAATGTTTTAATTATTGAAATTTGGTGAGAAATATAATTTTAAATTTTTATAATACAATTAGATGTTTTGATTTAATTTATACCAGATGTTTAAAGTTGCTTCATTTTATTAATGGTATTATATTTATAAAATAGTATTTTTAAATTGATAGGTAAATATAAGAATTACTAAGTTATCTAAAATAAGTTTAAAATCGATAATAGTTAGTACAGGAGTGCTACAATTATGGAAAAGGGGAAAAGTAAAATTGATATGCTTGGGTATGATTTTTTTATTTCATTTACCCTTGGCCCATATCCTAGAGGAACACAAAGCTATGCCTCAGACTTAGCAAGAAAATTAAGAGAAAAAAATTTTACTGTATTCTATAGTGAAGAAGAGGCCCCTCCTGGTGCAAATTTAAGTAATGTTTTATTAAAAGCATTGAGAAAATCGAAAGTACTTTTAGTTATAGTAAATGAAGGAGCTTTATTACAATCTACTTGGGTAAAAAAGGAAGTGGAATATTTTCATTCACAAAATCCTAAAAGGCTGATAGTTCCTATTAATATAGGAAATACACTAGAAAAATATGGTGATGTTATTGAAGCTGATAATTGGTTAAATTATAAAAATAATATTTGGATTGTAGAGGATGAATTAGCAGTTGAAATAGGTATTGCTAATAAAATTGTAATAGATAGAATAGCAGTATCTTATCATTTTTTGAAAAAGAAAAATCAATTAATAATTATATTAACATCTTTTATATCAATACTTATATTGCTATCTGTGTTTTTATGGATAAATATGAGAGAAGCAAAAATTCAAAAAACAACGAGTTTATTAACTTTATATTCTGCATTGCAACAAAATGGGGATTATAAATCAGTGTTAGAAAGTGCTAAAAAAGAAAAAGACATTCCATCAACAACATTAATTAACTCAAAGTTAGGCTTGTATGAGCAAGTCGATACAAATAATATTAATTTTGATGAAAATAGTGGGTTTGATGATATTGATGAAATGTATTATTTTAACTCAGATAAAGGCAAAAAAATAATATATCAGGGGTGGTATGGAGGTATTGGTTTAATAGATATTGGTAATAATGTTTTGAAAAATTTATGTAATACTGGGGATAGATTTTTCAAAATAATTTTTAAAAATAATATTAACTATTATGTCGTTTATGATGATAGTGGTATTAAGATTGCAAATTATAATAATTGTAATTTTAATGCTAGGTATTCTTATGGAAATAATGTTAATAAAAACAGTCATATTTTAGCAGTATCTTTAATTAATAACAATAATTTTATTATTGGTGATAGTGTTGGTAACGTGTTTTTATATAATAATGGATTTAAAAAATTATATACTCTAAAACCAAATGATGAAATTATTTATATATATGTAAGTGATTCGAAAAATAAATATTTAATAATAACTGGAAAGGGTGATGTGAAATTAATAAATAATGAAGGTAGTGTTATAGGAGAAACTAAATTGCAATTGGGGAGGAGTGTTAAAGTTAATATCAATAATAAGTTGTATAATTTTATTAAAGATGAGTGGAAGAATAAAGGTTTTTTTGAATTGATAAATAAAGAAATTGGTAATCAAGATCAATCTTACATTTTTTCCTCCGTATTTTATAATAATAAAAGTTATTTATCCCTGATTAATTTCAATGATACTAATTTGTTGCCTCTAGCAGCTACTCTTGAATTCGAAGGAAAGGAAAAATGTCCATGGATAACTTGGGTTGATTTGGAAGAACTAAAAAAAATAGCATTAGTTCCTAGATGTGGTTTATTAAAAAATGATGAAGAAACAAATGAAGTAAAAATAGAGCTTCCTAAAATACCTACTAATTCTCCTGGATTTGGAGACTATTATACAGCTGCTGCATTCTGTGGTGATAATAATAATTTAATTATGGGTAATTATAGTGGGAGTATAGCATGGTTAAGATACTCAAAAACTTGGAATAATGATCATAATATTGGTATAGAGCATTATGAGCAATCAGATAAAGATAGAGTGACAACAATAGTATGTGATCATAAAAATAAAATATATGCTGGATTTAGAGTTTCAGGAGTAAAAGTTTTTAAAGAAAAATTTAAAATTGAAGAGGAATTGATAGCTGAAAATAATACTTTTAGTGAAGTAGATTATTATGAAGGTTTGAAATATTGGAATGTACAGACCTTTTATGGAAATTCAAAGTTAGGGCTAGATTCTGAAAATGGAGATATTACATTAACACAGAATAACAATCTTATTTGGAAAAAAAGCTTAGTAAGTACAATATCTTATAGAACTGGTGCGAGTGCAGATCGGATTATCATATTAACTATAGATGAGAAAAGAGGGAGAATTTGGATATTAACATCGTTTGGTCGCCTATTGCTACTTGATCTAAATAATGGTTCACAAATTACAAATTTTGTAACTAGTTATAATACTTCTCAAGCTGCATTATCGACTTCAAGCTCTGTATTGAGCATAAATAATGATGGAGGAGTATCTTTTTCTTATAAGATTGGTGAATCACCAAAAACAAAAATTAAGGTAAGTATTTTAAACTGATTTTTATTTCTGGAGAAAAAATATGCATAAAAAATGGAAAGCAGCAGTAGTATTTATTCATGGACTTGCAAAAAAACCTAAACCTGAAAAATTGCAAGAAATATGGTTATGGGGACTAGAACGAAATGACCCTAAACCAGAGATATTTGGAAATATTAATCCAGGAATAAATCTGCAAGATCAAGGTATACCATTATTTTTTACATATTGGGCTGATGTATTTTATGGCACAGACTATGAAACGGATTATAGCGACCAGTATGAAGCTGCAAATGACTTTATAATTAATATACATGATTGTAATAAAGTTATTGGTGAGCTTCAATTACCAGAACCTACAACTCCTCGCGAGGTAAGATTTTTATCGGAGTTACAGCGTAAATTTAATTCTCAAATTTTAATTAAAGAAAATATTAAATTAGATAGTCCGCCTCCAAAAGCATTGAATGCAACTATACCAGGGCAGCTTGAAATAGCTTCATGGTTACCAAAAGAGGTAAAAGAATTTGTTATTCAGAAAGCAGCAATAGAAGCATATTATTATCTTTTTAATAAAGATTATAAACGCTCCGATGGGGTTAGTTTTGAAGTACGTAAAGAAATTCGTAACCGTTTTCTGAGTGATTTAAAACGAGCAAATGAAATTGCCGAAAAAATTGTGATTGTTTCTCATAGTATGGGAACTATGATTGCGTATGATGTCCTTCGTAATGTTGAAGAATGTCCTTTTATTGATAGCTTAATTACACTTGGATCACCTCTAGGAATTAAGGAAATACAGGATGAGCTACGCTCATCTGAAGTAAAAGTGATCGATTTCCCATTAGCTAAATTAATGAATTGGATAAATGTATATGACCCATTAGATCCAATTTGTGGTCTAGATCCTAAGTTAGCTAATGAATATTTATCAGACAATAAACTTAAAATAAAAGATATTAAAGAATCAAATTGGGGCAGTTGGAGACATACAGCAACACATTATCTAGCTGGAGTTCAGTTCCGTAGAGCTTTAGCTGAAAGCTTAGGAGTAAAATTATAATGAACGAAGAAAAACTAACAAGACTTACGTCAGAACTACTAGAGGGAGGAGTACCAGATTGCTTACCCGATGATTTTTCAAATATCATTCAGTATATAAATCATCTATTAGGTACTTCAAACAGCCCTCCTGTCGAGAAAATTAGAAAAGCATTAATAGCTTTGAATAATCATAGACTATTCAAAGTAGCAAAAGAGTTAGCTTATAGTTGGCGTTCAAAATTTGGATTAGATTTACTTGTTGAAAAAAATTATATAACCGCTTTAATAGAATTAGGTGATTTAGATGAAGCTGAACAATCCCTCGTAAAAGTTATACCTTTTGCAGCCTCCTTAAATACCCAACAAGCAAAAATAGAATTAGGAGAATATCAGGGACAACAGGCAAGAATAGCTAAGCAGAGATATGTTTTATTTGATGATATTGACTCATTGGATAAGGCAATTAAATTGTATGCACTAAGATATCGTAACAATTCTAGGCCATATTATCATGGTATTAATATCGTAGCTTTAGTTGCTATTCAGGAGCGCCTCGATATAGATCTGGAAATTGCTGATGACCTGAGATTACCGAAATTAGCAGAAGATATACTTAATGATGTGCTGAATAGAGTAATGAAAGGTGATGACAGCCAATGGCTCTTTGCAACTGCTTCCGAAGCATATTTAGCTCTTAATCAATGTGATTTAGCTGAGCTGTGGTTATATCGTTTTTTACAGCATACATTAACTAGACCTTTTCATATTGAAAGTTACTCTCGCCAATTAAGAGAAATTTGGCATGCTAATGCATTACGTAACACAAGTTGTGCAGATAAACTAAGTCGTATAATTGATCAATATGTCATGAGAACTCAAAAGAGATGGTCCATTTCAACTGAAATGTTAAAAACAGTGCATGTTGACCCAAATTCTTTAGAAAAAAATTTTTCTGGAGAACGGACATTTACAGTAAATATGATAAGAAAAATGTTAGAGAAATGTGCAAGTATAGGGTGTGTAACTGACAAGTCTGGACATAGAGTCGGTACTGGTTTTCTTGTTAGTGCTGAGAGTCTCAATTTAGGTAGCAATCAAGAGCTAGTTTTTGTAACCAACTCTCATGTAATTAGTGACAGTATTGCTGGAGCAGTTTCCCCATCTGATGCTTGGGTAACATTTGAACTCGAGTGTGTTGTAAAAGGACATCCGATATCGCATAAAGTTCTTTCGTCAGTTCTTTTTACTTCACCTCCTGGTAATTTGGGAGTTACTTCTGGTGAAATGTTAGACGTTACTGTAGTTAAATTAAAAACTTGGCCCAAAGGAGGTTTACCGCTTCCTGTTAATGGTAATTTGCCTATTCCATCACCTAGAACGAAAGTATTTATAGTTGGTCATCCATCTGGTGACGCACTTCAATTATCTTTACATGATACTGAATTATTGGATATTTGCGATGAAGAACGATTATTACATTATCGCACCCCAACAGAACCTGGTAGCTCGGGAAGTCCTGTTTTTAACATGAATTGGGAGGTTGTTGCATTACACCATGCAGGTTCATCTATTATGCCTCAACTACATGGGAAGGGAGAGTATGAAGCAAACGAAGGAATCAGTATTCATTCAATAAAAGAAACAATAAAAAAATTATCTAAAAATGGGTAGGAGGTAGCTAAAGATTGAAAAGCTTTAACAGAAATAGCTCGCTTCTATTTTTCCATATGTTAGCAGGCACCGGATGTTTGGCATTTTGTATAAGTTCTAAGGTGTTTGGAATACCTTTGCTATCGAGTAATTGATGTAGCTGAATACTTTGTTTTGGGTCAACAATTGGGTCTTTGGTGCTAACTAATATAAGAGTAGGAGGATATTGAGATGAGATTGGTAGCGATGATCTAGCTGCGGATGCATTTTCAATATTTTTTTCAGAAGCAATGGTTTGGTTTATTTCTTTCATTACATTTGACGGTAGTGTTCTAGTATTAGAACTCCACTGAGCATACATACCTTTAAAATTATAAAAGCCCGATACCAAAATCAAAGCATTTATCTTGCCTGAGTTAGCTACGACATTCGCTATAGACGCACCACAACTAATTCCAACCACTGCAACTTTGTTTGGATCAACATCCGGCTGCGATCGAGCAAAATTAATGGCTTGTATAAGATTATTTTGTGAAGCTTTACCACAAAAATCTGATTTTCCAGAGGACTCACCATATCCACTCATAGATACAGCAAAACTAAAAAAGTTCTTTTTAGTATATTCATTTAACAAACCAGAGCGTACAAAAGCTTTAGCACCTTGTTTATCTTTCTGAATGCCATGTAAAAAGATAATTGCTGGATACTTTTTATTAGCTAAGAGGTCTGGTTCTTTCCAATAAATTTCAGTTGTTTGATTGTTTACTGTTAAAAGTTGATGCTGTGCTTGCTTGGTATAAATATAAGGAAGAATAGATACACGAAAAAAAGCATAGAAGCCAATAACTAAAATCAAAGGAAGGATGTAGCACAGGGCTATATTATTTTTCTTCTTATGAAGCATATAGAACTCTATTGTAGTTATTTATGATTGCGAGTGATTCTCTATCTATTGAAATTTAAAATCAATATATAAATTTATGAATTGTTTTTGCTAAATTAGATGCGCACTATGGAGAGGGTTTTAGACCTTATATATAGTAGTTGTGCTATAGACTGAAAAGAATTCTAAAAATTTTTGCTTAGAGATTACTCTATTTTTTTTCGTGCTCGGTTAAAAGTAGATGTATTTGAATAACCTAATTTTCTTGCTATTTCTTCTCGGCTTAATACTTGGTTCTTAAAAAATTTAAGTAATTTTTCCTCGCGTACTTCTTTATATAATTTTTGAAAGTTATATCCTTTTTCTTTAAGCATTCTTTGCAAAGTACGTTTAGTTAAATTTAATTTTTTAGCAACTTGCTCAAGGTTCAATAGGCCATTTAAATCATCATATAATGCATTTTTTACACGAAATTGAATTTCCTGAAATTTTGATATTTTATTTAATTCATTTTCACAGATCACTTGTAACTTTTTAGATGTTAATGGGTCAGCCATAATGAGTGGGTTATTAAGAATTTGGCTAGATGTTATGAGGCAGGTGTTTTTTTGATTATAATTTATTTTTTCAAACGTTGAGCTTAAAAGGTCGTGAAAACGTGTGAAATATTGTGGATATTCACATTCTAAATTAATGATAGGTTTAAATGAAGGAAAGAAAATTCGGACTAAAGAAACAAACCCAACTAAAAAAAATGCGAAACAAAACTCATAAGTTGCAACATCTAAAGGGTTATCCCAGTCAAGTGTTCCGTCTTCATAAGTAATTTCATAATAACTTAAATCCTTTTCTACATATAAATTTAAGTTTATAAAAGTACACTGTATTTTTATAAACTTATTGATGGTTTCTAGAGCATCCTTTACATCATTAGATATAACAGCGGTTAATCCTAATAAGCCATGTGAGGTAATTTTTAACTCTTTGGCAGCATAAAATCCAAGACCGAGTTCTTGTGTCAAGGTTGTGCAATTTCTAATAATGGTTTTAAAGTCAGAAATATTAACCTTATAATCCAAATCATTTAATCGATCTAAATCAACACTTGTATTCAAGAAAATCTCATCTGGATTAATATTCCACTTTTGCACAAATTGTGAAAGTAAATGAACATATGAACCTAAAATAAAGTGCTCGGTACTATGTCTAGGAATACTCATTTTTTGCAGAAAATCCATTTTTAGCCTGTATTTGATGAAAAAATAAGACATTACTATCAATTTGAAAACATACATTCATCCGATTTTTAGCCATTTCCCAATTTTTTGTCGCCTAATGTGCTGTTTTGGCACGTAATGTTTGGGCAGTTCTATATTAAATAATTAAAAAGCTCAGTATATTTTTTTTAACTCTTAAGTATAAGGAAATTGAATATTTAAGAGTGTAGGGACATCAATTTAAAAAAAATGAAAAGCTTGGAGCTTAGGATGAAAAAGAAATATAGGAATGCTGTAATTCTTACATTCAGTTTAGTTATTAATAGTGGAGCTGTGGTAAATGCAGCTTTTAGCGACTCAAGTACTAGCAAGTCTTCTTGGCTAAATTGTAACGTAAATTCATGTACAGAAGGCGGTAGTACTTCCGTAAAATCAAGTTATGCAAAAACGAAGTATCCTATTGTATTGGCTCATGGAATGGCAGGTTTTTCTGCGGTTGGCCCTTTACAATACTGGAATGGTATTACTGAAGATTTGGTGGCTAATGGAGCTAATGTTTATGTGGCTCAACAAGCTTCTTTTAACTCTTCTGAAGTGCGTGGTGAGCAATTACTTCTACAAGTTAAACAAATTTTAGCAATTACAGGTGCAGAAAAAGTTAACTTAATTGGCCATAGCCATGGTAGTCAATCTGTTCGTTATGTTGCTGGGTTAATGCCTAATAAGATTGCTTCAGCAACCTCTGTAGGCGGACCTAACAAAGGTTCGCCTGTTGCCGATATTGTTTATAACTTAACCAAATCACCTGTAGGCCCAATATTAGAACCAGCACTTGGTACAGCAGTTAACGTCTTTTTTTCTCTAGTAGGTGTTGGTTCAGGCCATTATTACGATCAAAATAGTGTTGCTGGCTTAAACTCTTTAACTACAGCTGGAGCAGCCGATTTCAATAAACGCTTTTCTGCTGGTGTGCCTGTTACTCAGTGTGGCTCAGGCGATGAACTTGTTAAGGGTGTTCGTTACTATTCTTGGGGTGGAACGAGTCCTGCAACTAACATATTAGATCCCTTTGATTCTGGATTATTGGCTTTATCTCTACTTATACCTAGCGAAAGTGATGGCTTGGTATCTAGATGTTCAAATCATCTTGGTACGGTGATTCGTGACAACTACGCATTTAATCATCTTGATGAAGTTAATCAGACGCTTGGTTTGGTTGGTTTTCTACAGAATCCTGTCACCCCGTATCGTTTACAAGCCAACCGCCTTAAAAATTTAGGACTATAGTTTAAGTGTTAAAGGAGCTTACGGCTCCTTTAATAAAAATTATTTCTTAATTAAAAGTAAAAATGAGAGATAGCTACCTTGAAGAATAAAGTATTATTTATAGTTCTTATTATTATATTTTTGGGTTTAATATACTGGTTTTTTAAACCTGATCATCAAAATTTAACAAGTTCAAGTAGTGATAAATCAGACTCTTATACTGAATCTAAATATAGCCAAGAAAGTATTAGTCCAAATAAAGGTACACCTCAACTTTCAGCTTCACTACAGGGCACAGAAATTGATTGTCCAATTCAAGTTGATAAACAAGGAAAATTAATTTTAACAGTTGGAATACGAAGTTGTTTTGATTACTTTTTTTCAAGTTTAGGTGAAAAAAGTGAAAATGAGCTTGTATCTAATATTCGTCAATATTTAACCGCAAACTTGTCAGCTGAGGCTGCTAAATATGCAATATACTTATTAGATCAATACGTGGCTTATAATCATGCTTTAAAAAATCTAACACCAGAAAGCAATTTTACAGCCAATGATTTTAATGCGTATCAACGGTTAGTAAATCAGATAAATAGTTTTCAGCAAAAGTTTTTCAAGCCTGAAGAGATAAATGCTTTGTTTGGTAATGAAAGAAATCTAAATCAATTTAACATCGAGCAGATGCGAGTTTACGCAGACAAGTCTTTAAGTACGGAACAAAAAGCGAGCCAAATATCGCAATTAATTGAGAAACTTCCAGAAAGTTTAGGGTCAGGAGTAAAAACTGCCATGCAATTTCAAGAATTGCAGCAACTTACTCAAGAAATTAAGGGAAAAGGTGGAACATCTGAAGATATTAAAAATATGCGTGAAAATTTGTTAGGGACAGAAGCTGCAAAACGTTTGGAGAAAGTTGATCAAGAAGAAGCTGTATGGGGTCAACAAGTAAATAGTTATTTAAATGAGAGAGATCAGATTTTAAAAACTGGCATGAGCAATGAAACTAAGCAACAGTCCGTTGAGGAGTTGAGAAAAAGATACTTCGGTACAAACGAAGAGCAATTAAGAGCGCAAGCTTACGAAACAATGCACGACCAAAGTAACAATTAAATGTAGCAGCTACAAATGGCTTGTTTGAAGATGGATTTGGGAAACTATAGGTGAGATTTGCTTTTATTAAACTAGATGTTTAACAATTTAGGACTCTTATGGGCATTTTGAAAAAATTTATTTTGCTAAGCTTTGTATTTCTTCTATGCTTTTTTATATGGCTTGGTTATTTAGTTTTTATTGTTGTTTGCGACAAATAACTCAATATAAATTTAAGCATCTGATTTTATTAACTATAAATTATTGAGATAACAATAAGGAAGTTAAATGATTCTAAAGAAATTTATATTAATTATCTTTTTATTAATGCTTGTGAAAAATGAGGCGTTGGCCGATTCATCTAATCAAGTACTTCTAGATGAGGGTAAAGATTATTTTGAAGGCATTAATGGTAAAGAGCGAGATTACGCTAAAGCTTTAGAACTATTTTTAATGGCTGCAAAACAAGGAAGTCCATTAGCAGATGCTCGAATTGCATATATGTATCAAACAGGAGTTGGGGTCACTCAAGACTATTCCGAAGCTTTTAAGTGGAACCTTAAAGCTGCGAATAACGGAGAATTACAAGCACAGTATAATTTAGCACTGATGTATCAAGATGGTTTAGGTACAGAAAAAAGCGATACAAATGCTTTTAAATGGTTTAAACAAGCAGCACTTCAAGGTGATGTGTCAGCTCAAATAAATTTGGGACTAATGTATCAAAATGGAGAAGGCGTTGATAAAAATCTAGATAAGGCATTCTTTTGGTACAAGAGTGCTGCTGCACAAAATGATTTCATGGCTTTTTATTACTTGGGAACGTTTTACGAAAAAGGAATCAGTGTTAAAAAAGATGAAAAACTGGCATTTGAATATTATCTGAAGGCTGCATTGTTAGAGTATGGAATTGGTCAATATGAATTAGCTAGATGCTATGAATATGGAATTGGAACAGATAAGAATATGAGCAAGGCGATCGAGTGGTATGGTAAAGCAGCTAAAAGAGGCAGTGACGAAGCTATCGAAAAATTGAAAGAACTAGAAATTAAATAATTTTAGATTCTAATCAATGGGAAGCTGCCAAGGCTATTTAGAACTTATGTATCCAAATTCACCTTTTCTGCCTCAGTATTCATTCATCGTTTAACGCGCATTCAAAATTACTTGGATTTTCTTTACATCTCACTTTTTTCAAAAAGTTCATCATTTTAGGGTCGTAGATACCTGCCTTGGTTAGCTGTATGCGTGCCTCGCGCATCATTTTCATATAGTTTAATTGTTCATTTTTAGGAATATCCATCCAATATTTTGAAGGAATATCACTTTCATATTTAGCAATAATGCCAAACGTTCTATTTAGTTGGCTGGCTACCCAAGTTCGCGACTTTTGCCCAAAACCTGCTGGAAACTGATCTTTACGAATAATAAAATTTGCTGAAATTTGAGTTAAAGGAAAACGAATGATTGCTCCTTTCTCACCTAAACCTTTGTAGAGTTCAAAAGGTTTAAATGCAACAATAGGAGCGGGCACAATATCAATTTCATGGTTATTAAACTTCGCTCCAGCATTGGTGACGTCTACTGATACAGCCTGACCTCCAACATGTTGAACAAGCTTAGGTTGGGCTTCATCGTATTTAAATACCCCAATTTTTTTACCAGCAGCTTTAGCGAGCGTATTGATACTTCTATCATTTACAAATAAATATGCAGGACCAATTGTTCCTAAGCCTGCAATTTCGTAAGGACCTACAACCATGTTTTTTGCTGCCATAGGCGAGGACAACAGCTTATAGGCATTAATTGCCGTTTTCATATTTGTTAATGCGCCAACAGCATCTAAAGATCCTGTATATTTATTAAACTGACGTCCACGTAAGCCACTAATAATAGCACCATCACATTTTCCGACTTTTAAATCTTCAGCTGCGACTCGTTCATCAACATATGCTTTTAAAGATATATCAGCTCCCCAATTTTTGGCTTCGAGTGCATAATCTTTGGCCAAAGCAAAAGCGTCTCCCGACTTACCAACTGGGTCAAAAACACAGACGGCTTGTTGCTTGGCATAAATAGTTGTTGTTAAACATGTGCTTGCAATAAGTAAAATAGTTTTAAAACGATCCATATTTAGTTATCCATTATTTAAATTATAAAAATTATTTTATAAATATGGGGCAGATTAGATATGGCATTTCAACAAAAATTTTAAGGGAAAAAGTCAAAAGATAGCTAAGAGAGGCAGTGACCAAGCTATCGAAAAGTTGAAAAATATATAGCCTAAGACTTAGATAAATCAATTTTTTACAGTTCTAGATATTTTTTCAAATAATGACCTGTTAAGGATTTTTCTGCTGAAAGCAAACCACTAACTGTTCCAGAGAACACCAATTCACCACCTTTTTCACCAGCCAATGGACCAATATCAATAATCCAATCTGCTTGACTTATAATGTCTAAATTATGTTCAATAACAATGATCGTATTGCCTTTTTCAACTAAGCTATTTAATAAACTAATCAATTTTTCAGTATCAGAAGGATGTAAGCCTGTGCTCGGTTCATCTAATACAAAAATATTATCTGTTTCATTGAGTTCTTTTGATAGTTTTAATCTTTGACGCTCACCACCAGAGAACGTATTTAAGCGTTGGCCGATTGCAATATAGTCTAACCCCAAGCTCACCAGAGAATTAAATTGCTGCTGTAAATTGTGATCTTCAAAAAAGTTACTCGCTTCTGTAACCGTCATTTTCAGAATTTCAGCAATATTTTTACCTTTATAAAGATACTTTAACACCTCTGGGTCATATCCTGAGCCATGACAAAGGTCGCACGTCATTTCAACATCATCTAAAAATGCGAGTTCAATTCTCTCGATACCTGATCCTTTACATTGAGGGCAAGCACCTTCGCTATTAAAACTAAAGAGCTTGGCACTCACTTTATTTACTTTTGCAAATAGCTGACGAATCGGATCAAGCAGGTCTAGATAGGTCAGTAAATTTGACCGAATACTTGCAGTAATTGCAGATTGATCAATGACTTTTGTTTCAGGATATTGTTGCGGTAAAACTTTACTGATTAATGTACTTTTTCCAGAACCCGCAACTCCTGTAATAACGGTTAGGCAGTTCTTAGGAATGTCGACATCAATGTTTTTTAGATTGAATAAATGGGCATTTTTAATGGAAATCCATTCACAACGAATGCGTGGTGTTTTCTTATAGACATTTGGTCTTCTAAAAAACTGGCCTGTTAGACCTGATGAGTTCTTTAACTCTGCGAAAGTTCCTTGGTAAATAATTTGACCACCGTTGATACCAGAAAGAGGGCCAATATCAATGACATGGTCAGCTGTTCTAATAAGATCAGGGTCATGTTCAACCAATAAAACACTATTTCCTTTATCTCTAATCTTTTGAATGATTTTAATAATATTATCTAAATCTTTTGGGTGAAGACCGATACTTGGTTCATCAAAGATGTAGAGTAGATCAACTAAACTATTACCCAAATGTTTAACCATCTTGATTCGTTGTGACTCACCACCAGATAATGTATTGCTCACACGATTAAGATTTAAATAACTGAGACCAACCAAGTTTAAGTTGCTCAGTTTATTGATGATTTCATGCAGAACAGTTTCAAATTTTTCACTTTTTATCGATTCTATAAATTCTAAAAGCATTGATACGGATAGGGCTGTGCATTCAGCAATATTTTTACCGTTAATCTTACAAGATAAAGATTTTTGATTAAGTCGTTGTCCCTTACATAAAGAACATTCTTTGGTTGTAATAATTTCCTCAAGTTTATTTCGATAACGATTTCTTTCCTGCGCTTCACCTTTCAAAAAGTTACGTTCAAATCTGGTCACCAGTCCTTCATAAAGTGCCGTTTTTCTCCATTTACTTGTGGGATTTAAAGGCTTGTGCTGAGGAGCATACAAAAACAAGTCCCATTCTTTTTCACTATAATCTTTTAATTTTTTATCTAAATCGAAATAACCTGAATCTGCATATCGCGTCCAACGCCATGCAGTAGGTTGATAGGTAGGAAAGTTGATTGCACCTTCTTCATTTAAGGATTTATTTAAATCTAATATTTTATAAATATCAATTATTTGCTCTAAACCAATACCTTCGCATTGTGGACACATGCCATTGGGATGATTAAAAGAAAAAACATTTGAATAACCAACAAACGGTTCACCCATACGTGAAAATAATAAGCGAAGATTGGCATAAATATCTGTAATTGTTGCAACGGTTGAGCGGATGTTACCCGTTAAAGGCTTTTGATTAATAATGACAGGTACATTTAAATTCTCAATTTTATCAACATCAGCGACCCCAAAATGCTGTAAACGATTGCGGACAAAGCTATCTTGAGTTTCATTAATTTGTCTTTGAGCCTCAGCACCAATAGTCTCAAAAACTAAAGAAGATTTACCTGAACCAGAGACACCAGTAAAAACGACAATTTCATGTTTTGGGATCTTTAATGAAATATTTTTAAGATTGTTTTGTCTGGCTCCATAAATATTTATTGTTCTTTTAGACATGTGTAATCACTTGAATTTAAAGATTTAGGGTAAAGATAAAACAAAATTTATGAAAAGGATGTATATGTTTATTAAGTAAATAGTTTAAATATTGAACTTATAGCGCTTAATTGTTAGGAAGCTGTCTAGAGAATCATTCTGGCTAAGACTAGAAATAGGGTTTGTCTAGGAAAGTGGTGGCAGTCCACCACTAATCAAAATGCTGAGGCTACGATTTCTGTTTGGCTTTTTGCCGTAAGACATACAAATATAAGCTTTCTACTTTTTCACGTGCCCATGGTGTGGTACGTAAGAATCGCAATGATGATTTAACACTTGGATCTATGCAAAAAACATCTAATTTCAATTTTACGACTTAAGCCTTCAAATCCACCGTAGTAATCCAATAATTCATCCAAAATGTCAGCAAGCTTTTTGCCGTGTAAAGGGTCATTGGAGGCGTTCATAATAGATCAACAATATTTTGGGAGTCCATTATTATAACCTGAGCTAGTTGGAAAATGAGAGGGATTGCGAAAACACATCCCGAGGTGTATCAGATCGTAATTGATTATCGAAACTGGTTGATTAAAGAAATTTATAATTTGCTGTTAACAAGTAATGAAGATGCTTTGAAACAAGATGCGCACATGTTTTTGTTTGTGATTGATGGAGCAATGGTTCAGCTTTTAGATCCAAGCAAGCCAGATGAGCGAGAGAGATTGCTTGAGTATTTTTTGATGCAGTTGGTGTGAGTATTTGAAATACTGTATGTATTGTGGTGATGGAAATCTAAAGAATAGCTGTACACATAAATTATATAAGTTTTTTAAAAGTATGTATAGCTGTATTTTTATTTTTTAATTAAATTTCAATAGGATACATGGTTGGTTGAATTTTAAATAAGAGCTTAGGTTGGCTAAGAACTCTAATGTTTAAAAGGCGATTTAGAAAAAGAAATCTATATAGCAGCCAGTAGTAATCGCAAAATACAGCTCGTAAAGGTGATATGCAGTTCAATAGGGTAAATATAAAAGTGTAATTACAAATTATAGGAAGCTGTGTAGAGAATTACTCTGGCGAAGATTAGAAATAGGGTTCAGCCAGTTTAAGTTGTGAAGAGTGCCAAGGCTTAGTAAGTTGCTCAAGCAACAGATGCAGTTTATAAGCTTTTTATAATTCAGTGTAGTGAAGCCTATAAACGGCGTACTAACAATGCAGAGTAGCCAGAGCCTTATATATGGTAGGTTTCCAAATATCTTATTTAACATAATATACATTATACGAACAATAATATAATTCCTTATTAAGTCTTTAGTTCTATCAAGCTCTTAGCTACATTTCCTTCTTAATGTTGCCTTACCATCACAGTTGTACGATAAAAAATATTGCTGCCCATTGATGACAACATCACTGGAATAAAGATTTCTTTATTCAAATAACATTTATAAAACTCAACTAAATGATGATGATCTTCATCAAGTTTAACTGCCTGCGAACATGCACCATTTGCTCAAGCCCACGATCGAATTTCTCTGATTGCAAAATTAGACGAATATTCTGTGCCTTTATCTCTAGCACGTTCGTCTACTTTGAGTAATTTGCCTTTAAAGATGTTGTGTGCGTTTGTCATGATAAATAGCCCTTATTCTATGCTTATCACGCTGAATTTTCAGATTCAGAATGAAGATTCTTGAGAATAAATTCGATTTAACTAAACATATAAGTCATTGATAATACTTTTTTAATTATTTAAAATTGCTTGACAAAATAAAACTTATACATAGATAAAAATTAAAAAGCCCAACTAGCTTACTAATCAGGCTTATTTAAAGAACATTTAAACTTTAAAGCGCAATATCAAACTCTGGGCTAGCTACCGTAGGCTGTAATCGAGCACGTTGCTTTTTAAAGTGCGGAAGAACGTGTTCACCAAGACGGTATGACTCTTCAAGATGTGGATAGCCTGCAAGAAAGAATAACTCTATGCCAATGCTATTGTATTCTTGAATACGTTCAATAATCTGTTGGTAGCTTCCCACTAAAGCAACACCTGGTGGAACACCAATATAGCCAAAGCCAGACCATACATTTGGATGTATAAAGAAGTCACTGACATTTTTACTGCCATCTTTTTCGGCATACTCTTTTTCGAAGCTTAATACGCGCGCTGAGCGTAAACCCGTATGGGCTGCTGCCGCGTGTAAACGTTGCTTTTCAGCGGCTTCATCGAGAAAGCGCTGTGCCTCTGCCAATGCTTCTTGTTCGGTACGGCGAGCAATGGTATCGATTGATAGACCAAATTTTATATTTTCACGACCATACTTTTTTGCACGAGCACGTACGTCTGCAATTAATGCTGCAATTTCTTCTGGTTTTTCAGCTCGCATTAAATAATAGTCGGCATGTTTCGCTCCAAATTCGCGAGCAGCTTCCGAAGAACCTGCTGTACAAATAATTGGAAGGCTCGCTTTATTCAATGGATATTTTAATCCACCACCTTCAGCCGAATAGTACTTTCCTTGATAGTGAAATGAAGGATTATTCCAATATCCTTTTACAACATCTAGAAATTCTGTAGCACGTGCATAACGTTCGTCATGAGGTAAATTATCACCTACTTGACGTTGGATTACTTCCGAACCGCCATTAATAATATTCCAAACCAGCCGATTACCTGTTGCACGCTGATAAGTTGCTGCAGTTTGTACAGCATTATATGGACTAAAATGATAAGGCTGGAATGCCGTCACAAAGTTAAGTTTTTTAGTTTCTCGAGCAAGTAACGAACATACAGTCCAAGGCTCTTCACCCGTTGGCGCATTCACCATGAGTGCACCAGCAAACCCATTAATTTCTGCTGCCCGTGCGATCTGGCTTAGATAATCAATATAGGTAAAATCATCACCTACGTTATAGTTAGAAACCGCTCCAGTATTTTCAACATTTTCAATATTGGCCCAATCTCCGCGATTACGTGGATCACCGGGTAAAAATTCTGTTTCGCCATGAAGCGGCAAACGTGTAAAAAATTCAATTCCCATTATTTTCTCCGTAAAGCAAAGCTTAGAATTTTGCAGTGAGAGAAACACCAACTTGACGTGGGTTTCCATAGGTTAAGACATATTGCCCAGCAGGACCATTTGGTCGCCCATGAACTTGATATTCTTCATCTAATAGGTTTTTAACGTAAGCATTAACTTGGTATTTATTATTTGCGCTGATATACCCAACGTTCGCGTTCCATAAGGTGTACGCTTTTTGACTCAAGATTGGGTCAACTGAATAATCTTGACGGTTCACTAAGAAAAACTCACGGTCACGATATTTTACATCTGTGCCCACAATGACTCGTGCTCCACTATCAAGGTTAAAGGTATATTCACCCCCTAAACCGATGGTGTATTTTGGAGAACGAACCAAGCTGTTACCTGTATTGTCAGCATTTACAACATTCGTTACTGGGTTTTTATCAACAAAGTCGGTGTATTCGCTGTCTAAATAGGCTCCGGCAAAGCGTAGGCGTAAATTATCGGTTGCCAAATAATCTAATTCTAATTCTGCACCTTTTACTTCTGCTTTAGGTCCATTTGCTAGAACTGAGGTTACTCCTCCACCCTGTCCTTCGGTCGCAACCAATAAATTTGTTTGAATATCTTTGTAGTCATAATAGAAAATATTGGCATTGGCCGTTAAATTGCCTTGTAACAAGCTAGACTTCAAACCTAGCTCGTAACTATTTAAATATTCAGGGTTAACATCTGCAAGTTGCGTCAGGCTACTTGAAAGTCCGGTGTTAAAGCCGCCTGAACGGAAACCTCGAGCAAAACGGAAATATGTGTTGATATCAGGAGTGATTTCATATTCTGGCGTAATATCGTAGGTGAGCTCATTCCATCTCTTTTTACGACTTGTTGAACCATTTGCGTTAGGTGCTGGATTATAAACCGCATTACTGTACCCATCCTTTTGCCACCAACTGCCTTTGGTGTAATCGCCCGTGGTAATTTGAACAAGGTCTAGATCAATGTCTTTTTCTTCACTTGTCCAACGTAGACCGCCTGTCACTTTAAATTTGTCGGTAAATTTATAGGTACTGTTTCCAAACAAGGCAAAACTTTGTGTGGTCTGGTTATAAGTAATATCTCTAAAAGCAGGTGTTCCTGAGGTCTGAGCTGGAGCGCCATTCGGTAGCGTTTTATTTACTCGTGCGCTTACCCCTGTTGAATCCAAATCTTCATTAAAGTAGTGAAAACCTGCAATCCAACTGAGTCTTTTTTCAGCATCGGATGAAATGCGAAACTCTTGGCTGTATTGGCGCCACTCATTATCACTATAGCTTCGTGCTACATCATATGGCGTATAGTCACCATCAGAAATGGATTTTTGAGTGGTCTTATCAAACGCTGTAATGGATGTAAAAGTATGACCTCCCCCTAAATCTCCTGTTAATGTGAGCGATGTACCATCATGTTGAATTTTATTGCTCTCAGCTAAATCTAAATTTGTGTCGCGGCCTTGTGGTCTTTCATAAACACCCCAGTATTTTCCAATACTTAACGAACCATTATTGCCCAGACCATTATAGGTTTGACTATGAAGATTGACTAAAGCATTCCAATCATCATTAATTTTTCCTAATATCTGGAAGCGGAATGATTTTTTATCAACATCTCCGTAGTCTTCTCCACTGGCTAAATTCTTTGCATAGCCATCGCGGTCTTCTGAATAGAATGCTCCTCTTACGGCAACGTTATCTGATATAGCCCCATTCACGGCGCCTTCAAAAGTACGAAGATTATGGTCGCCTATTCCTATAGTTCCGTAACCAGTCGGTTTGTCTGAAAAAACGGGTTTCCGTGAAATGTAATTCACTGCACCAGCCGTGGTATTTTTACCGTAAAGCGTGCCTTGTGGACCGCGGAGAACCTCAATACGTTCTAAATCGAATAAGTCTCCCGCACCGGCAACAGGCGCATTTAAATAAACCCCATCTGCATATATACCGACTGGAAAAACTGTAGATGCTGCAACATCGCCAGTTCCTAGACCACGAATATACCAACGTGGACGGCTATCGCCATCAGGGTTTTCGGCTGCTGCATTGGGTGTATAAGTTAAAACATCGCCAATAAATGTTGAGCCTTTCGCAGCTAAATCTTTGCCAGAAACTGCCGTAATTGCGGTCGGAACTTTTTGAATGTTTTGTGCACGATACTGTGCAGTAACGATGACATCGCCTAGTTTTTTTACATCTTTTGCATTTACCACCTGAGCTTGTTGCTCAGCAGGAATTGTATCAGCATCATCGTTCGCTAAAGCTAATGTCGAAACACTCGCCGTTACTCCCCACATAGCAGTTAAAATACTCTGCCTAATTTTTGTAACCTTAAACATGGTGACTCCATTTAAATAAATCTATTCTTATATTGGCAACTTCCATGCCATTAAATTTATTTAAATACTTTCAAATACTTATTTAAAAACCAAGAGTAAAGCGTGTAAAAACTGCTGATAGATAGACAGTCTGAAACGTATTATTGTTGTTATTTCAACATCCCCTATTTTATGTGTTTTCTATCCAGTATTAATAATAAAGCCATACAGACGTATGGCTTTTTAGGTTTCTTAGAAATGATGTGTAGTTTTTAAAATTTATAACTAAACTGGCCCTGTACAGTCAGTGGACGCATAGGTTGTAAAAACTCGCTATTCGCTCCTGCCAAACCATTCACAAAATTTCGTTCATTGGTTAGGTTGAGAATATTAAGGCCCACCGTCCACTGTGGGTGGCGATAATAAAGACCTAAGTCCAGATTATAGTTATTCGGTACTTTTACGGTTTGGCTTAGGTTAGTGTACCAGTAGCTTGTCCACCATCCTGATAGGTTGGCCCCAAAACCAGACTGATGTTGGTAATCTACATAAGCACTTGCAGAGTACTTGGGAATTCCTGCTGCATCATAACGTCCAGCTTTACGTTGGTTTAAAGCGTTATTGTCTCCCCAAACCGTAGCATTATCCGCATGAAAGCCAAATGGTGAAAAACCAGCAGGTATAATTGAGCTATATTCAGCATCTAAATAAGTGAAATTGCCCCCAATCGCTATATTTTTTTGGAGTTGCCATCTTAATGATGACTCAATTCCTTTTATTTCAAAGCGAGCCATATTGCCGTTGGTATCAGGCGATAAATCTCGTTTTTGTTCAAACCCACTTAGGGTTAAAAATAACTGGTCAGTGATAGGTTCATATTTAAATCCTACTTCTTTTAGCTCACTTTGACTGTCAAAAGCTAAAGGATTGAGCTGATTACCAGCACCCCAAATCAAGAATGGTCCAAATACTCCCGTATTTAATGCAGTACTTTTGTCATAGGTAAAATAGAGTGTACTTTTTGCAGTAGGCTTAATAAACGTACTGAGTTGGTAGCTCAATAGACTATATTTATCACTCGATGAACGTATATCTGTTGGGGTTAAGACCAGTGGGTTCTCAAGTTTCGCTCTTACAGAACTATGGTTAATTCCTAAGTTAATACCGAATACATCGTTAAAGGTAAAATTTTGTTGGGTGAATACACTCAACGTATCCCAAAAACCAGATCCGGTATAGACAGCTCCTCCTCCATTTGGTGGGAAGCCACCTTTTTCTGCATATAAACCATTTCCAATTGGGTACATGCGCGGTAAATTTAAATATCCAAAATATTGAGAATATTGAGGTACCCCTGCTTGCCCAATCCAACCTCCTGTTGAACCACTATTGTTAATTAACCCCAGTAAATCACCAGGATTCTTCTGCGATGGATCATTGGTTAAATCATAAGGATTAATATTAAAACTATTATTTGCAGCTAAGGACGTAAACTTTTCATGACGATATGTTCCCCCTGTACTGCTTTTATTATTAATTTTTACGCCACCTATTTCAAAATCATAGTCGCCTAAAAACTCTAGTCGGTTATCAATTAACTCATGATCTAAATCTGTAAAGAAGCTTCCAACAGAGTCGCCTAAATCTTTATTATTTTGATAGAGCGTACTATTCGCAATAGACCAATGGTCATTTAAATCTTTAATTACTTTTAATTGAGTACTAAATCGCTTGGCACTATTTTTATCTTCACTGCGTCCTGAAACATGATCATCTAGCTTGACCAACTCATTACCGGGGATTGATGGATCATAGACCCAACCTTTAATAGTTCCTGCTTGATCGGCAGTTGAGTTCGGTAACGGCGTGGTCTGAACTCCACCAACAGCAATATATTGGTTTTTATCGTTCTTCTGACGAGTTTGCCAACCAATGACTTTAGAATTTGCCGTACCCGATTCAAATACAGGAGACCAAAAAGTCGAACCGTTTTGAATAATAGGCGTAGCTCTACCTTTGTAATAAAGACCATGATCAACCGATTGTTGCGATGCTCTATTCCAGCCATGTGTCACATTAAAATCGTAATAGTCATCGTAACTAATATTCCAGTCTACCCGTAAACGATCATTTGGACGCCAAGCAAGGGCCCCATAAAATGCATTAAAGTTATTTTTCACATTGTCATAATAGTCATCTGTCTTTTGTGCTGTTGCACTAACGCGAAATGCTAACTCTTTTGAAATTGGGGCCGTATGATCAATACTGACAGAGAAATTAGGCTCTGCACCTTTACCTGAGTAAATGGAACCTACAGTCCCAGAAATATTGGTTTCGGCTTTATTAAAATTAGGCTTTTTGGTTAGGTAGTTAATATATCCGCCAGAACCTGAAGTCGGCGCAAAAATTACACCAGTTGGTCCTGCTACAATATCGGCTGCTTCATAAGCATTGAGATTGGTTGGATGGCGGGTACTGTAAATGCGTTGGCTATCTTGAAAAACTTCCGAGTTCTGTCCACGAATTTGTGGAGTAAAGTTAGCATTTTGTCCCCCGCCTCGTGTAATGCTAGGTGCATATTTGACGAGATCATCCGCACTTCGAATAACATCTTCTCTAAATTGTTGTTCTGATACTTGGGATACTACACGCGGGGTATCCAATACAGAGCTATCCGTTCCATAAATTGAGGTCACTTTGCGTTTGGGAACAACGGTGGTTTTCTTGATGGCTCCAGTAACCACTACATCTGACAAAGTAATCACATCATTTTCAGAATCACCTGCTTGTTGTGGTGTTTCTTCGGCAAAAACATATAACGGTAAAGTCGCCCCTAATATGCTAAGCGCAATAACTAAAGGTTTTAATTGAAAAGGCTGTCTCATATCACACTCAGTAAAGTAAATTTACAATGCGTTACGCAAAGCCTATGCCAACCATTAAACAGCCAAATAATTACCCCTAACCATTTGATTCAGTTATTTTTAATTTCTTATTCTTTATTTATCAGTTGTATTCATGTTTATTTTTTCAACAAAGCTGTTGAAATAGAGACACTCATCAAAAACAATAACTCCATAAGATTTTGATAAATATGGTAAAATTATAAAAAAATATTGGCATTTATTCTGCAATACCTTAGAAGATGAAGATCTAATCAGGTATTTATAATGACAAATCAAACATTTCTGTTATCACGTCGAAAATTTTTAACGCAAAGTCTCACGGCGCTAGGTGGCGTCTCTCTCGTGGGCAGTCTGTCTGGCTGCGGCCCCTCTCCAGACCATAGTACCGAATCAAACAGTACCTCTTCGGCAACACCTAAGCATGGAGGGGTTATACGCTTGGGGCTCATTGGAGGACAACAATCAGGCAGTCTAGATCCTCATCTTTCAGCATCTGGAAGTGGTATTACCCGAGGTTTCGCTATTTATAATAAGTTATGGGAATGGGATGAAAATATGCTGCCGCGACTTGCTTTAGCAGAGTTTGCCGAACCTAATCACAATGCAAGTGAATGGACCATCCGTTTACACAAAGGCTTAGAATTCCATCATGGTAAAACCATTACTGCGGACGATGTAATCTTTTCAGTGAAACGCCTAACAGACCCTAAACTTGCTTCACCATTTCGTAATCTGGTGCAGTGGATTGACCGAGATCGTATTCAAAAACTAGATGAATACACCGTTCGTATTCCTTTTATTAGTACGCTTCCCGGCTTTGTTGCATTGCCTGAAACTTGGGTAAACTTTGGAGGAATTGTACCGACTGACTTTGACCCTATTCATAATCCAGTGGGAGCTGGTCCATATAAAGTCAAAGAGTTTATTCCGGGGCAACGTTCTGTTTTTACCCGCTTTAATAATTACTTTAAACCTGACAAACCTTATGCAGATAGTTTTGAAGTGATTGATTTTAAAGATCAGGTCTCTCGATTAAATGCTTTATTGGCTGGGCAAATTGATTTAGCGAATGCGATTTCACCTGAATATATTAAAATTTTGGAGCAGGCAAAACACATTCAAACCATACGCTCTGAGACCAATACGCATAATAGTTTTGACTTTAATACTCAACAAGCGCCGTTTAATGACCCTAGAGTACGTCAGGCATTTCGTTTGATTGCAAACCGAGAGGAGTTGGTACAACGAGGCTTAAATGGACAAGGCCGAATTGCCAACGATCTTTATTCGCCGCAAGACCCTGCCTTTCTCAATTTACCGCAGCGCCAACAAAATATTGTCGAGGCAAAAAATTTATTAGCACAAGCAGGCTTTAAAGATGGTTTAAGTGTAGAGCTTGTTACCCCTGCGAGTAGCGCTCAACCTGCATTAATTTTTGCCGAGCAAGCAAAACAAGCCAATGTGAATATTCGAATTAAACAAGTCGATTTTGCAACGTTTAATGGCCCTGATCGTAATAATTGGCAGCTATCGAGTAATGCGACCAATGTAGGCACACCCTATTTATCGACTGCCGTTGTTAACGATGCTCCAATTTCTACCACCAACCGTGTGAACTTTAAAGACCCTGAATATAGTGAGCTATTTTTTAAAGCACTGGCAGAGCCTGATTTAACCAAACGCAAAATCCATTTAGCGCAAGCACAAAAAATTCAACATGAACGTGGTGGAATGCTTATTTGGGGGTTTAGCCACACCATTGATGCCGCAGCGAAAAATATTGGCGGTTTAGCTCCTGAACATACGATTTTTCCGACATGGCGTTTTGAGAAACTCTGGAAAGCTTAATACTCATCTGTAAAGTCACAATATAAAAAAAGCTGCCGAAGCAGCTTTTTTTACGGGAGTCATAATTATTTAGGTACTGTAATCACAGAGAGTTTATCTACTCCTACACGTTCAATACTTGCCAATAATTTTGCGACTGTTCCATAAGGTACGGTCTCATCAGCATTTAAATTTAATGCTAATTTAGGGTTACTGCTTTTACGTGACTTTATTTCTTGTTCAAAGTTCGCAAGTGTCACCTTATCTTTATCAAGGAATATTTCACCTTGTGGGTTTACACTAATCACCACAGCTTTGTTCTGGTCTGTAGATTGAGTCGGTGCCGCCTTTGGTAAATTAACTTTCACCGTATTTGTTAACAAAGGAGCCGTCACAATGAATACGATAAGTAAAACCAACATGACATCCACCAGCGGCGTAATATTAATTTCACTGACGACATCGTCTTCTTGAGAAGTAGAAATTGCCATTATGCAAACACTCCTTTTTCTTTCACTTCTTTAGCAGAATTATCCTTAAGTGCCGTATTTCCAGTCGTACCCTTGGTCTTAGCAGTTGGTAGTTGGAATCCTGCTTTTTGATTTAGACTCACGAAATCCGTTGCAAAATCATCAAGATCTGCGCCAATTGTTTTTACTTTACGTACAAAGTAGTTATAGGCAAGCACCGCAGGTACAGCAACCGCAATACCAATACCCGTTGCAACTAGAGCCTCTCCAATTGGTCCAGCCACGACATCCATGCTCGCATTACCTGAATGGGCAATCGCTTGTAATGCATGAATAATCCCAAATACTGTACCGAACAGACCAATGAAAGGTGCGTTATTACCAATAGAAGCCAGTAAAGCCGAGCCTTTTTCTAATTGACGGCGCTCGGTAAGAACTTGTTTACTTAAATGGCGTTCTAATAAGTCCTGACGGCTCCAACTGTTTTGTAAGTCTTGATGTGTTTTTTCATCTGCTTCAATTAATGTCTGAAAACCTGTGTTAGCAACCCGAGCTGCTGGACCTTCACCAAGTTCTGACTTAGTCACTGCATCTGATAAATTTTTCGCTTTCCAAAACTCTTCTACAAAAAGCTTACTTTGTTTAGTTGCCCGCTGTGTCTGGACTACCTTAACTACAATCAACACCCAAGTCACAATTGAGAAAGCAACTAATAACCAGATCGTGCCGTCATGGATCAATGAATTAATATCTGTCATGAAAATATCCTCTTAATTTAAATTTTATTTCGGTAATTGATAATGAATTGGAACATCGACCCAGCCTTCTACAGGGGTTTTCCCTTTTAGCGCAGGTGAAAATTTCCATTGCTTTACTGTTCTTACGGCAGCACTGTCTAGAAGTTTTTTGCCGCTACTTTGCTTGACACTGACCGTATCAGGGCTGCCATTTGCTAATACTTTAACCCGTAAAATGACTGAGCCTTCCCAACCACGTTCTAAAGCTTGGTCAGGATATTCAGGTGCAGGGTTACTGAGATATCCGGCATAACCTTTTGCTTCAGTCACAGGTAAATTGTCATCTGAAGCTTTTACAGGCTCAGCAACTTTTTTTACTGGTTCTGCTACTACTTCTTTTGCGACCACAGGTGCTACAACTTTTTGTGGAGTTGGCTCAGCCACCGTTTTTGCAACAGGCTTAGGCTGCTCCACATTTTTTTGGACAGGTTTTGGTTGTTCAACTTGTTTGGGAATTGGCTTGGGCTTTTCCACCACAGGTGGAACTTTAGGTTTTTCAGTAATCGGTGGAATTTTGGGTTCAATCACTTTAGGTGGTTCAACCGGTTTTACGATTTCAATTACCACAGGTTCGGGTTTATGAATATCTAAAGCTGGTGTCGGTAATTGTTTCGCGATATACCAAATTCCAAGATGTGCTGAAGCAACGGCAATAATTGCGATTAAGACTTTATTCAACTTCTCTGGAGCAGGTTCGATGGTTTCTTGATCATGCCGTGCAAATGGATCTGCAATTTCAGTTGAGGCTGCAACTGTCGCATATTGCTCAAAGAGCAAGGCCCGCTTATGTGGATTAAAGATTTGTTCACGCATAGCAACTTAAACTAAAAATAAAAGATTAAGTAGTGAGTTGCACAAGCCATGCCAAATACTTAAGTTATTATTTTTAATATATTTAATGAAAAATATTTAAATACACCACGTAAAAGATGTTGGTTTTCAAACACTGTTATGCTGTTCAAACAACAAGACCCCTTTGATTTCTCAAAGAGGTCTAAGTTTATTATTTTAATTTATATCCTACTAAGGGTAAGACTTCTTCAGCCACTCGATATGCTTCTTCTAAATGCGGATTACTCGCTAAAATAAAATGTCCTACCCCAATATCAATATACTCTTGCAAACGCTCTGCGACCTGCTCATAACTCCCGACTAAAATACAGTTTGGCCCACCTCTTACATTTGACATTCCCGCCCAAACATTCGGACTCACAAATAGATCTTCAAAACGATTGCCCTGTGCTAAGGCTTGCTGGCGTTTAGCTCCTACCGATTCAGTATCTTTTCGTTCAAATGCATTACCATCAACTGCAATGGTTTCATACATCTGTTTAAGCTCTTGGAATGCTTGTTCTTGAGTAGGTCGTGCCAAAATATCGATACGCATGCCAAATTTAACTTTTCGTTCCGGCGAATTCTGCTCAAAGAAATTTTGGGCCTGTTCAATCACTTTTTTCTGTTGGTCTACAGGTTCGCCCCAAGTTAAATGAATATCGGCATGACGTCCTGCCACTTGTAAAGCAGCATCACTCGCACCTGCTAACCACAAGCGTGGAACTTCATATTGATTCATTGGATATTTCAGGCCACCTTGTTCGACATGAAAAAACTTTCCATCGTAATTAAAAGGTGCATGGTGCGAGTAACCTTTCACAAATTCTAAAAATTCGTTGGTCCGTGCATAGCGTTGATCATGTTCGATAAAGTCTCCATATGCGCGTTGTTGTGCGCCCCCGCCGCCTGAAATCACATTCCACTCTACTCGTCCCTGACTTAAGCGTTGCAAACTTGCAGCCATTTGGCTTGCATAGGCTGGATGAATAAACCAAGGCTGAATTGCGATGAGCAAACGAAGTCTTTTTGTCTCTCTTGCCAGTGCAGATGCTAACACCCATGGCTCTTCAGTATGTGGAAAAGCAGGAATGAGTGCGCCGTGAAAACCAACAATATCAGCTGCTTTCGCCACTTGCTGGACATAGTCATAGTAAGCAAACAATTGATCTTCATATTGTGGTGCAACACGTTGTGGAGATTTAACTGATGGCGTTAATTGGTTCCATTCACCGCGTGTGTGTAATTGATGTGCTCGACGACCATCCCCATGAACAGGGATTCTCCATAAAAACTCAACTGACATAATGAATCTCGATAATTTAAAGATTTGACGATATTTAATTCGTTAGAGGTCTTAGAGCAGGAATCATGCCGATATTTTTTTAAATTAATTTTCATATATGTAACTGTTTTATATAAATATTAAAAAATTGGGTTTAAATGCTGTGTTGATATTCCAACACTTAAACGTTAACGAGTGTTCCAATCACAACACAACTACGGGATTTAACCTCAACAATAATTTTAAAAAATTATAATTAATTGATTTATTTATAATAATTTTATTGGCTTGGTTTTTGCTCTATACCCATATATTTTTTAATTCTTATGATGATATGCGTATTTTTCCACGTCTACTTTTAGGTTTCAGTTTTTTGGGTCTTGTTGCTTGTGGGGCACAAAAAACCGAAGAGTCCACCCCAAAACAGTCTGAAGACCAACAACTTCGAATTGCTGTCGTTGCCAATGGTACTTCAGGTAGTTTGGACTTTATTGGTGTGCCACAACTGATTTCACAAGATCAAATTTTTCTAAAAGCGTTAAAGCAAAATCACATTGAATTAAAATGGGAACCAGTGACGACTGCCGCTGTAGCGACTCTGGTCAATGAAAGTTTTATAAATAATAAAATTGATTTTGCTTTTTATGGAAACCTTCCTGCTGTAGTCCTTAATGCCACAGGCGTTAAAACACAAATTGTTGTACCCGGAGGTATCGGTAATAACGTCTACCTTATTGTTCCAGAAAATTCACCTATTAAATCTATTGAAGAATTAAAAGGTAAAAAAATTGCATTACATCGTGGCCGTCCATGGGAAATTAACTTTGGGCAACTCATACAAAGTAAAGGATTAAGCCTAAAAGACTTTCAAATTGTGAATTTAAACCCGCAAGCTGGGGCTGCTGCTTTATCTGCTAAAAGTGTAGATGCCTTTTTTACCTTAAGCGATGCGCTTACTTTACAAGACCGCCATTTGGGTAAAATTATTTGGTCATCACAATCTTTGCCCGCAGATTGGAAAATGCGTGCCGAACTCTGGGGTAGCAAAAGTTATATTGAGCAACACCCAGATACCACACAATTACTCGCCGATGCGACAGTGCGTGCAATGGATTGGATTGCACACCATCAAGATGAGTTTCAGCAAAGTCAAACTAAGTTTGGCCAACCTCTTAATGTGATTCAACGTGAAAGCCAGAACACAGCAAGCACATGGCAACAAGACTGGTCTCCAGACTATCAAGTCGACTTTCTTAAACAGCATTATTCAAAAGTCATTGATCATGCTGTGAAAAATCAGCTTATTCAAACACCAATCAAAGCAGATGAGCTGTTGAATCCGAAGTTTACCCGCCAAGCGATTCAAAATTTACAAGCAACTCCTGCCTCCAATAAGCAGGGAAACTAGACTATGAAGATACTAGTAAAGCCACTTATTGAGCAAAATAACGTTTTATTTAAAACCCCACTCCGTAAGAAATTTTCTTCTAAAAAGGTGTATGGGCTGCTCTCTGTGATTTCACCCTTATTAGTATTACTCGTTTGGCAGTTGATTAGTTCTTTACAAGTTTTCCCTACCCAAATTTTGGTGCCCCCTAAAACTGTTTGGAATACCTTCATTGCTTTATTACAAAGTGGTGAGCTTCAACTCCATTTAAAAGATAGCCTTTCTCGACTATTTTTGGGGTTTTCCATTGCAGCAATCAGTGCAATTACTTTTGGTATTGCCTATGGGGCAAACACAACGTTCCGAAATTACACCTATATTTTATTCAACGTTCTTTATCAAATTCCGATCTTTGTCCTCATCCCTATTTTCATTTTAGTTTTTGGGATTGGTGAGTTATTTAAAATTTTACTGATTATTAAAGCCTGCTTTTTTCCAATTGCTTTAGCAACGGCCGATGCCGTCAAGAATATTCCTAAAAAATATATTGAATTAGGGCAAATCTACCAACTTAAAACACGTGCTTGGCTCAGGTTTATTGTTCTTCCATCAATACTCCCACCTTTAATTAGTGGACTACGAATTGCACTAGGTCGTGCATGGTTGATTTTAGTTGCCGTCGAGCTACTGGCAGCTGGAACGGGTATTGGGCAAATGATGGAGCTAGGACGCCAAATGTTGAGATTAGATGTCGTGATGGTCGGTGTGTTTATCACAGGCTTAGTGGGCTTTGGCTTAGATAAAGTTTTACGGTTAGTGGAACAACGCTTTATCTCACCTGCACTCAGTTCGAGGGAGAAATAATGTCTCAGCGTTCATTTACTTTGAAACAGACATGGCAACGGCCAATCATTTTAGTACAAGGCTTGATACTGCCATTATTGTTATTAGGCTTATGGCAATACAACTCAAGCTTAGGCACCAGTCATGCCTATGCATTTGTTCCCTTACAAAACATTTATTTCGCATTTATTAAATTGCTTGAAACAGGTGAACTGTGGCTAAACACGTGGGGAAGTCTTAAAAAAGCTGGAATAGGTTTCATAGTAGGTTCAATAAGCGGATTAATTTTAGGTATTTTGCTTGCCTATTCAAAGGTTTTAAATGCTTTAGTTTCTCCAATATTTAACAGTATTCGACAAGTACCGTTACTGGGCTTAACACCCTTAATTGCCTTATGGTTTGGTAATGGAGAAGAAGCAAAAATCTTTATTATCGCGCTTGCCTCGTTTTTTCCATTAGTGATTAATACATTTCAGGGCCTTAGCCACAATGATACAAAATACGATGAGATCGCACGTATTTACCAATTCTCATTCTGGCGCAAATTTAAAAAAATACGCCTTCCACAAGCGCTACCCCATATTTTAACTGGCTTAAATTTAGCTGTGCCCTTTACTTGGATCACCACCACAGCAAGTGAGTTGCTATTAAATGCCGGTGCAGGTCTAGGCAACTTAATGATGAAAGCCGAGATTAATGCCGAAATGGATATTCTGTTGGTTTGCGCCATCACAGTTACCCTTTGCGGGGCCTTTATGACGACAAGCATTCATCTTATTTCAAAACGCCTGCTGCAATGGCGTACCTAATCTTTAATTTAAAAAATAACATCGGGAATTAATATGTCCTTCTCTCTACTTTCAATTAAAAAACTCAATAAATCTTTTCAGCGTGATCAAAATACTTTGACCGTTTTAGATGGTATTAACCTCAACATTGAGCAAGGTGAATTTATCTCGATTGTTGGCAGTAGTGGCTGTGGAAAATCAACACTACTACGTCTTATTGCTGGATTAGATCAAGACTATGACGGTGAAATTTTACTGAATCAAACCCAGATAAAAGGCACAGATTTAAAACGCGGCTTAATCTTTCAAGAGCACCGATTACTTCCGTGGCTTACTGTTTTTGAAAATATCCATTTAGCGCTTGAAGAAACTACACTCACCCGTGAAGAAAGAAATTTACAGGTAAATGAACACATAGAAATTGTCGGGCTGAAGGGTTTTGAAAAGGCTTATCCACATGAGCTTTCGGGTGGCATGGCACAACGTGTTGCAATTGCCCGTGGACTCGTCAATAAACCCGATATTCTACTTCTGGATGAGCCGTTTGGCGCTTTAGATGCCATCACACGGAGTCATTTACAAGCTGAACTTCAGCGTATCTGGCAACACGAAAAAATCACTATGATTTTAGTCACCCATGATATTGAAGAAGCTGTCTATCTTGGAGACCGAGTAATTGTCATGTCAGCCCGACCAGGAAAAATTAAAGAAATTATTCATGTTCCGCTGACACATCCTCGTCATAAAGAAAGTGAACTTTTATTTGGTTTTCGCAATCAGGCACTTAATATGCTAGATCACACAGCATAATTAATTTGAATATTGATCGATATTAATATGATTTAGAAAACAGATAATATCGTGATATTAATATTTTTTATTTTAGATAATATAGGATGAAGAAAATGGGTTTATCTATTTGGCATATTTTACTGTTCGCAGTTATTGTTATTTTATTGTTTGGAACTTCAAAGTTAAAAAACCTAGGTAAAGACTTAGGTGGTGCAATTAAAGATTTTAAAGACTCGGTTAATTCTGATGATCAAAAATTATTGCAAAACCAGCAATACAAAGATATCAGCCCACTCGAATCACATAATGAAAAACAAAATAAAATATGAGTGATTTATTATTATGTTTAATATCAGTTTTGGAGAGTTATTAGCTTTTGCGATTATTGCGCTTATTATTTTAGGGCCTGAAAAGCTTCCTCACACGTTAAGATCAGTCCTCCTAAAATATAGAGCAGTTAAAACCCAAATCAATAAAATTCAAAATGATATTGAAAACGAACTTGACCTGATCGAACTTAAGAGAGTCATGCAAGAAGAGCTGCAAAAAATAAAACAAAATGAAGAGCAGCTCAAACAACAACTCGCTCTCATGCAACAAGAAATTGAAAATGTACAAACATCTGTTTTTACGGAACAAAAAACCAAAGCACGGCGCATCAAGGACTATATCTATACCCGTTCACAAGATGAGTTAAAGACACCATTTTTAGCTCACTTTAAAACAACCAATAAATTCAGTGAGGATCAAGCCGCATGACGGAGCATATTGTCAGTGAAAGCCTCACTGAAATGAAATATAGCGAACATTTAAAAGAATTAAGAAAACGGCTGATCTATAGCATTGGTGCAGTTTTAGCGATTTTTTTATTATTACTTCCGCTTGCTCAAAAGAACTACCATTTTCTTGCTCATCCTTTAATTTCATTACTTCCTAGCAACTCCACCATGATTGCAACAGATGTCATGAGTACATTTTTAGCACCTTTTAAACTCAATATTTATTTTGCGATTTTATTAAGTATTCCCTTTATTCTTTATCAATTTTGGCAATTTGTTGCTCCCGCACTTTATCAAAAAGAAAAAAGATTCGGTATAGCACTTGTGCTTTCGAGTAACCTTTTATTTTATCTAGGAATTGTGTTTGCCTATACTTTAATTTTGCCACTCGCTTTAAAGTTTTTCGTATTGGCATCACCAGACAATGTATTACCCATGACGGACATTAATAGCTATTTAGATTTTTGTTTAAAGCTTTTTCTGGCTTTTGGTCTAGCATTTCAAATTCCAGTTTTAACTTATATTCTTATTTTCATTGGTCTTATTTCTATTCAACAGCTAGAAGCGCATCGCAAACACATCATTGTATTCTTCTTTTTTATTGCAATGTTTATTACCCCTCCTGATGTTTTTAGCATGCTTGCTCTTGCAGTCCCAATGTGGCTGCTTTTTGAATTGGGTTTATGGGTCACAAAATTCACAACGCAAAAAAACATCCATTAAAAAATGGATGTTTTTTCTATGTAAAATCATTAAGCGATTTCATTTTCATTCTTATTAGGTAATAAGTTATATCTTGATAAAAGATTACGCAAAACATTACGCGATAAACCTAACATTTTTGCGGTCTTAACCTGATTATTCCAGCAACTTGAAAATGCAGTATTTACAATTTTATCTTCAATAATATGCCAAGCTTCCCCATCATATTCCTGAAAAAGACGTTTTAAGATATTCTCAAACTCTTGAATAAGGTCATTATCGGGTAACACAGCGGAACCCGTTTCCTCAGAAAATCTTAAGTGCTCAAGATCAATTGTTTTGCCGCCACTCACGAGCAAAGCATAATGGATATTGTTTTCTAACTCACGAATGTTGCCGGGCCAGCTATAGTTCAACAGTGCATTTCTTGCTCTATCACTGATGTTTGGCTTAGTAGTAATCAGCTTCTGAGAGTATGAACTTAAGAAGAAATCAACCAGAGGTAAAATATCTCCTTTACGTTCACGCAGTGGCAAAATATTAAGCACAACCACGTTCAAGCGATAATATAAATCTAGACGAAACTTATTTTCTGCTACAGCTTTACGTAGATCGACGTGCGTCCCCGACAAAATACGGACATTAATTGGAATTGGTTTTCGACCACCCACACGTACCACTTCTTTTTCTTGCAACACCCTTAACAGCTTAACTTGTAAGGATAGAGGCAACTCACCTACTTCATCTAAAAATAAAGTACCACCATCGGCTGTTTCAAAAATACCAGCTCGAGTTTTGTTTGCACCCGTAAAAGCGCCAGCTTCATAGCCAAACAGTTCAGACTCGGCAAGAGTCTCGACCAAAGCACCACAATTGACCGCAAGAAAAGGCTTATTTTTACGATCACTTTTCAAATGAATTTCACGTGCAATTAACTCTTTACCTGTTCCAGACTCACCTTGAATGATGACGCTGGCAGAGCTTGGAGCAATAGTTTCCACTTGATTTAATAATTTACGGGAGTTTTGATCTGAAAAGATAATTGCTTTTGCTCTTATTGGTTTTACAGGAACACCATTATCAGGCAAAGTAATTACTTTATAATCATTATCTAAAAAGGTCTTCATAATTGCCCCATAAAACTTATGATATAAGCATTCTAAAAGGCTATATTACATTTCAGGGTGTTTTTTAATAAATAACAAATAAATATATTTAATCCAAAATTCACCTATTTTATTCTAAAAATATTTTCTCTTATAAATTAAAAATAAACACAATTCTCTTTTTATGATATGTTGCTTCTCAAATACAATGTTATCTTTTTGATTAAATCCAAACATTAAAATAATTATAAACCACTACAACATTTGATTTATATAGGCGTAAAGCTTGGCATTTATTTTGCTCATTCATTTAAAATCCACAAAATAGGTTTAATAATGAGCATCGAATTTGTTGGTATGGTTTTTCCCAACCAATGGTCTGAAACCAAAGGAACGCGAATTGGCCATAAAATTGACCTCGAATATCTACGTTACCATGCGCGGGCCCATGAATATGCTGGTTTTGATAAAGTCTTAATTGCTAGCGGACCAAGCAGTCCAGACAGTGCACAAATCGCGGCATACCTTGCCCAACATACAGAACGTCTTGGATTTATGATTGCCCATCGTCCTGCACTCCTCACTCCAAATCTTGCTGCACGTTCTTTTGCTACGCTTGACCATACAACTGGTGGTGGAAGAATCAGGTTACATGCAATTACTGGAATTACAGCTGAGCCTCAAGAGGGAGATTATATTGTTGATAAAGTTCAGCGCTATCAGCGGACGGGTGAATATCTGGATATCATCCAGAAACTTTGGAAAAGCGATCAACCTATTAGTTATGAAGGTAAATATTTTAAGTTGGATAATGCGTTTTGCCCGTTAAAACCAGTCAACGGTACAATCCCGATTTCATTCGGTGGCTCATCTGATATTGCTTATGATATTGCAGTCCGCCATGCAGATCTTTATTCACTATGGGGTGAACCACTGGCTGGAGTAAAAGAGCAAATTACTAAATTGAAGCTCGCAGCAGAAAAAGCCAATAAACCGCAGCCTCCTGTTAGCTTATCTGTACGTCTTATTATTGGTACAACCGAAGAACTTGCTTGGCAACGAGCAGAACAGATTCTTACAGACATTCAGAATAATCCGACTTTTCAAAATAACGGCACATTATCGGGACATAAGATCAAAGGCATTGGTTCACAGCGTTTATTGGCAGCTGCACAGCAAGGTGATCGACATGACCGTGCATTATGGATGCCAACTGCAACTGCTGTAGGGGCTTATGGAGATACGACTGCCCTAGTTGGTACGCCAGACACCATTATTGCCTCATTACTTGATTATGTAGATTTAGGCATTACGACCTTTTTAAATCGTGGCTACGATCCTATCTATGATACGGTCGATTATGGCCGCTATATCATTCCTGCTGTACGTGAAGAGGCAGCCAAAAGATTAAAACAAATCGCTTAACCATTTAAAGAATCAAGCCGCTCATTCAAAATCTTTGAAGAGCGGCTTTTTAAAATAAAGATTTTCCTCAGTGAGAAAATTTTTATTTTATCTTTTATTGCAAGTCAGGTTTACAAACAGCCTGAATTTTCTCTCCCGCAATCACCTTTTTAGCAAACGGAATTGAATCTTTTAATGAAGCATTAACAGTTTCGCTATGGCCTAAGCCATGATACAAATGGCCTTCGACCACTGTACCGGCTTTACAAGCATCTGCCACCAGCTTCATTTGAGAACGAGCATCTGGTGTTCGGTCGTTTGCCCCTGTTCCAATAAATAATGGGTGACTGATTTTTAATGTAGGGTAATAACCATAATCATTTGACTGTTTCTCTTGGAGCTTTTTATAGTTTGCCGGCGGATTGGATTTATATGCTTGCGCTGGCGAAAGCCCTGCAGTTTGAATATCTCCCATAAAACTTGTTAAGCAGGCATTTCTTGCTTGTTCAACTAAAGGAGCAGCTTCAGGAGTGAAAATATCTTCTGTTTTAATCTCTGGATATAAACTTTGTGTCACTAAAAGACTATAGATGCCATAAGCGAGTGATGGACTGACTTCGTAAGGATTTAACTTCAACTGATTTTTTTCAGGCGTCGCTTCAGGATCTTGATAAATCACGCCTGTACCAATTGAACCTTTAATATTTAAGTCAGGTGCGTAGGTTGCCGAATAGGAAGAAGCCGCAACAGCCCCAGCGCCTCCTTGAGATTGACCAACAATCACAAACTTATTAGCAAGTGGTAACTTGGTTTTTAAAGCAGCTCTACCACTATCTAAAATACTATAAGCCAGCATTGGGTTATTAATTAACAAGTGCGGCCCTGCAACACCTAAGCCTTCGTAATCTGTGGCAACGACTGTAAATCCTTCTTTAAGCCAACGATTTAAATATTGTACATCTCGGTATGATCGTCCACTCCAAGACGGCGCACAAGCATCGGCCAAGCCTACAGTACCATGCGCCCATAACACCACTGGCCAACCTTCTTTAGGTGGCGTTCCTTTGGGTAAATGAATACTTCCTGAAACCACAATAGGTGTTTTGCTATCTTTACCACTTGTAGAACTGTAGAGGATCCGAATAGCCTGACTGTCATTTGCCAAACGAATATAAGGATTATGAATAGCTTCTGTTTTTAATAATTTTCCAGCTTGATTTGGAATAATTGGTTTCCATGCGTAAAACTCAGAAACTCGGCCATCTCCATATTGATCTTTAGGCGCTGGAGCTTGTTGAGCATTTGCCAAACAACTCGAAGTTAACACCGTTGTGATTAAAGAAAACTTGCATAACGTTGATAAAAAAGTATGTTGCATTGTCATTTACCTTAAAATTTGTTTCATCATTTTTGATTTAAAATTCGTAACTTACGCGGCCATATAAATACGTTCCAAATGCTCCTTCAGGCGCATTAAAACTGTATCTGACGATGTTGCCGACCGAAGAATCTTTCGCTTGATCAGGATGGCTATTAAATAAATTGATCGCCCCTAAATTGAATTTCAGACCTTTCACGAATGCATCCGCTTTGTAGCCAATATCCAAATCTGCAATCCACTGTGGGTCAAAGGTTTGGTCTAATGCAGTATTGGTATTATTTAAGGTGGTCCATTTATCGTAGCGACGGACAGCTGTATTCACGCTCCATGCTTGATTTGACCAAAGTGCGCCAAGCGTTAGCTTTGTTTTCGGTGCAGCAGACTCAATGAGGCTTTGTGTATTTCGTCCTGCAATGCTTGAAACCGGAATTCGCTCACCTTTTGCAGTAATAGAATCTCTAGTTTCGGTAATTTCATTTTTGTTATATGCCAGACCTAGGTTCAGATTTAACTTGCCATATTGTTCAAGGTTTAAATCATGTTTAAGCGCGAGCTCTACGCCTTGGGTACGTGTATCGAGTAAATTATTAAAGAACGCCACATTGGCAATGTTTGAATACGCTGTATTGGCAAAAGCATTGGTGATTACACTTCCAGTAATATTGTCTGAAAGCAAAATACGATTTTTAATATCGATTTGATAAAGGTCTAAAGTTGCCGATGTATTGGCAAGAGGTTTCCAAACAAAACCTAAAGAGTAATTCGTTGATTTCTCAGGTTTAAGAGAAGTTCCACCAATCAGTAAAGCTGCCTCACTGCCTGCAACTAAAGTTCTTTGTTGCACATCTTGCCAACCTGAAGGGGTCTGCACCGTTTGTACGCTATAAGCCGAATAGCCCTGCTGTGCCAATGACGGCGCTCTATAGCCTGTATTTACTGAACCACGTACCGTAAATTTAGGTGATATATCATATTTAGCAAATAATTTTCCGTTTGTAGTTGAACCAAAGTCTGAATATTTTTCACTTCGAACAGCGGCACCCACATTCAAGTTTTTAATAATATCTGCTTCTAAATCTAGATAGACACCATAAACATCGCGACTAATTTTTCTTTCATCTTGGTCTGTAATTCCGGCATATATCCCCGGAACACCAACTCCCAAAGTTGTGCTTGGATTGAAATATGGGCCTCGGGTATAGGCAATTGGATCACCTGCATTTTGCTTATATTGTTCCCAACGATATAAAACCCCTGTAGACAACGTGAGTGGACTTGCTAACCAGTCAATTGCAATATCATGGCTATAATCTAGCCCTGTATTTAATTGCGAAAAAATATTTTCGCCCAAGTCATAGTTTGAAGGGGAATTTGAGCCGTAGCTTGGGTTAATGCCATTGCCTTGTTCTGTGCTGACTTTATTTTGCCCATAGGTTGCATAAAGATCATATTTACCTGACTTCTGCTCTCCTTTTTTAACTCCAACTGTTGTAGCAAAATCATCTACAGTGACTAAGCTCAATGGCGAGCGTCCATCTGGATAACGTTCTTTAAAATAGCTGGATTGATTCAGTACTGTTTTGGTTGTTGGGGGCTCATAAAAGTTTTCCCCTATTGTTTTACGATGTCCATAACTACTAAAACCATAAAGTGCAACGTCATCCGTCAAAGGTAAATCTAAATTCGCCGTTACATTGATTTGATCTTTTTGTTCGGGTGAACCAAATTTCCATGTTCTATAGGGTGTATTTTGTTCTGTATATTGTGCCTTGGTTGAACCATCATAAAAAGTTCGTGTATCTGGGGCCGTGTTACTTGCAGCGTCACGCTTGCCTAAATCTAATGCAACCGTCAATGCACCATCATTAGGGAGTGCAAAACCTTTCCAAAGATTAACTTTATGTTGTTCACCATCTCCTTGAGTGTAGCCACCCGTTTGATAGCTCACTCCACCGCCATGATCTCGTGATTTCAAAATGATATTAACGACACCAGCGATTGCATCTGATCCATATTGTGCAGCAGCACCATCCCGTAAGATTTCTATACGCTCAATCGCGCTCACTGGAATTAAACTTAGGTCAGTTACCGCCGCGCCTCTTCCACCTGCATAGGCTTGGCGGGTGAAATATGCTGATGTATGACGACGTTTTCCATTAATTAAAATTAGAGTTTGATCCGCAGATAATCCTCTTAGTGCAATACTTGGCGGAACCGATGCGCCAAAACCGCCTGCAGGAGAACTGGGTAAAGTCACCGAAGGAGACAACCGTGTTAATGCTGATGCCAAATCAGTTGCCCCAGTCTCTTGTAACTCTTTGGCAGTTAAAATATCAACGGGTGCAGGTGCATCGAGAGAATTGCTAATTGCCCGTCTAGAGCCTGTGACAACGACAGATTGTAATGTGATGACATCCTCTTTCTCTGACAAATTCTTTTGGTCGTTTGCCAAAGCAATTGAAGCAGTAAGTGCACTCAGTGCAAAAAGTGAGGACTGAATAATAAATTGAGAAAAATATGTACGCATATGAGCTTCCTTAACGATCTAGACCGATATAGCAAAGCCAATGCCAAATATTTTATATTTCATTATCAATAATTTAATTAATTAAAACAAAAGAATCATTGTTTAAATTTAAACAATGATTCAAAAAAATGTTTATAAAACTACAGTTTCAAATTTCGAAGATGTTTAGACCAGTTGATTTTGAAGATACGACTGATATAACTGAAAATATGCTGTTTCTTGCTGTATTAACTGTTCATGTGAACCTTGCTCTACAACATGACCGTTTTCGATCACGACAATTTTATCGGCCTCACGAATCGTACTCAGCCGATGTGCAATCACAATACATGTTCGATTTTGGCATAAGCGTTTGAGCGCATATTGTATTTTTTGCTCGGTATAAATATCGATTGCTGAAGTAGCTTCATCTAAGATTAATATTTTAGGATTTGCTAAATATGCACGAACCAAACAAACCAGCTGTCTTTGCCCATGACTGAGGTTTTTACCGAGGGTTCCTACTTCAGTGAAATACCCTTGCGGAAGTTGTTGCAAAATCTCATCTGCCCCCAAGTCTTCAATTGCCGAGATAAGCACTTGATCTGAAGCATTAGGTTGAACTAGACGCAAGTTATCTAAAATCGTTCCACTAAATAAAACATTATCTTGTAAAACAATACTCACATGCTGCCTTAAACTGGCAAGATGAATATTTTGGATGGGGTAACGATCTAGAAAAATTCCGCCCTGTTGAGGTTCATAAAACCGCGTTAACAACTGAACAATCGTACTTTTCCCATGTCCTGTTGGCCCTACAATCGCAATTACTTTCCCTGCTTCAATCTCTAAATTAAAATTTTGTAAAACGGGCTTATGGGTATAGGCAAAATCTACCGACTGAAATCGAATATGACCATGCAACTGTTCAAGCTTCACAGCATTTGGTTGTTCTTGAATGCTAGATTGCGTATCTAAAAGTAAAAATATTCGTTGCGCACATGCGGCCCCATTTGCATAACGTTCAAATAAATCGGTAAGTTCCTGTAAGGGAGCTAAGAATAAAAACACATAGAAAATACTTTCGGCGAACTGACCAATACTAATCATTCCACCACTATAGGCATAACTACCAATCACAATAAATCCGGCTGTGGCTACAGTCGAAAGTAACCCTGTAAAGGGTGCAAACCAACTGGTCCGCTTGCTGCCATAAATAATAGAGTTATTAAAATCTTTTAATAAATCCTGATAACGGGATTGATTTGTTTCGGTATAATTTAACTGCTGGATGATTTTTGCGCCATTTACAGTTTCAACCAAATGGGCAGTAAATCGACTGCGTTCCTCTGCAACTCGACCCCAGTGTTTTTGCGATGACTTTTTAAAAAAGGCTGTCATCCCAAATAAGATTGGTAAAGTTACAAATAAGCACCAGAAAAATGGTGGATAGATATGCCAAAGAAGAACTGAAGCCAGACCACAACGCAAAATTGCTGAAAGTAATTCTGGTGGTCCTTGTATTAAAACAGGTTCTAAAGTATCCACGTCACGATCTGCCCGCGAAATAATCCTGCCAGCTTTAGTACGGTCAAAATAGCCAATATTTAAACTTTGAATATGCTGGAACAAAGAACGTCTTAAACCATTAATAACTTTCAAAGCTGCTCGGCCTGACAAATATTTTGATACCCCCGCTAAGGCAAAACGACAAATCCAACTCAACGTTAAAATACTAATCGCAATCAATAAAACGGGCTGATGTAGCACCATTTTCCCAGCAATTTGTTGAAAGCCCGAATCTAAAATGTATTTCACCACCCAAGGCCGAACAAAAACGCTCATCACTTGCAAAATTTCTACTGCAATCAAAGCAAGTAGCAAGTAACGGATGGGATAAATTAAAGGAATAAGTTTTGCTAACATCCCTCTATGAATTGAGGTCTTTGCCAAATTTTCTTCGATTTGTAGATCGGCTGATTTTGCGAATGGACGGAAATTTTTAACACTTGTATTCATGCTTTAAGCTCCTGTTGTGGCAACTCAAAACCCATCAACTCTCGATAGAATGAACAACTTTGTACCAATTCATTATGTGTTCCCTGAGCAATAATTTGCCCTTGATCTAGAACAATAATTCGGTCAGATAACGCAATCGTGGTTTGTTTATTGGAGTTGATAATGATGGTTTTCTTAAAATGATTTCCACTATCAGAAAGCGCTGATAGTCGTTGTAAAACCTGTTTTTCTGTAGTCGAATCCAAAGCACTGGTTGAGTCATCTAAGGCTAAAATTGGCGAGTTTTTTAAGATGGAGCGAGCCAAAGCAATCCGTTGTTTTTGTCCTCCAGATAAAGTAACGCCTTTATCTCCAATCAAAGTGCTTAATCCATCGTCAAGCCGTTGTAATAATTCGGATGCAGAAGCTAAATGTAAAGCATCTCGCATCTCTTGCTCAGTTGCATCTTGTTTAGCAATTCTTAGGTTGTCTGCCAATGTGCCACTGAAAAAGAAATTTTCTTGGGGAATAATCTGAACCAAATGGCGTAATTCAAACAGGCTTAAATCTTTGATATTGATCCATCCCTGTTGCTCAGAACCAATCAGGACTTGCCCTTCTGTTGGGTCAATAAACCGATTAAGTAAATTCATCAAAGTCGTTTTACCTGAGCCAGTTTTACCTACAATAGTGACGATTTCACCTGCACAAAATTCAACATGACATTGCTTTAAAATAAACTTTTGTGTTGTTTTATCCTGAAAGCTTACATTTTCTAATCTAATATTTAACCCATCACGCCATTGCAACGGCAAATGGTGTGGTTGATCTTCAATTGCAGACTTTTCATCAAGCATTTGCCATATTCTTGTTGCCGAAGAACGAGCATCAGCAAAAATTTGTAAGACCTGACCAATGCTTTCAATACGAAACACCAATAAATTTGCCATGAGTATCGCAGCTACAAACTGCCCCACCTGCAACTCGTTTTGGCCAATTAAATAAGCACCAAAGCCAATCACCCATAAATAAGAACACGCAATAATCACTTGAGGAATAGGCAAGCGTTTTGCACTTGTGCTTATGGTTTGAATAGAGTGATGAATAAATAGATCTACGGCATGATTAAAACGCTGTAAAAGTTTCTCTTCGAGTTGAAAAGCTTTGACTACCCGAACTCCATTCACGCTCTCGGCTAAGGTATCGCTGACTTTTTCGTAGGCAGATGCGACTTGATGATCCAGCGCCACCAATTGATTGGTCAGTTTAAAGAGGACCCAAAGCCCTAAAAAAATAAATAATAAAGGGACTAGGCCGAGCCAAGGATGGTACCAACACAAGAGTCCAACGGTTACAGTAACAACAAGACTTGATTCAAACACTTGCCGCCAAAAATTAATAAGAGCTTCTTTTAATTTATCTGAATCACGGGTTGTTCGAGATAGCACCTCTCCTAACCCATGTTTCCAGTGCCATGAAACATCTAAATGCTGCACTTGGCTAAAGATTCTTTCTCTCAAAATACTGAGTAACTGCTGACCAATGCTTAAAGCACTTAGCCCTGCCAAATACTGAATAACAGCTCTAATACCAGCAATACTCGCAAGTAGAATGAACCAAAACCAAGGGTTTAAAGGATCAGAGATAGCATGCTGAAATAAGGTTTCTCGCTCACTGTGTTTTAAAGTATCAATCGCATGTCCGATTGAATATTGTTGGAGTGCTAACCCTATATTTGCAATCACAAATAAGGTCGCCGTCAATAAGAAACGAAATGGCATAAAACGGTATAAAGCCAAACTTCGTAATAATGGATAATTTTTAAACATAAAAGATAGTAAAAATTTAAGATTCCGTTTTATTGCGAGATTCATGCCAAATTAATGATCTCTAAAAAGATTTTAAATTATTGTTTTATATTAATTTTATAGTTAACTGTTTATGGGGGTGTTGATTTTAAAACACTAGCGTAAATGATTTGCTGTAATCGCAACAAAATTTGATATATCAACATCATAAAAAACGATATTAAAAATAATCATTAAATATCAATAAATTATTGAGTGGCATCAATTTTGCTTTAAAGCATAAAAACCACAAAAGGATGTCACGATGACAACACTTCAAACTCAACCATTAAACACACTTTGGTATACGCGCTGCCCAGTACCAACAGGCCTAGGTATTTCTATTCAAAAAGGTTGGCTCAAAGAAAAGTTTAATGAGCAACAGATTGAAATTAAATCAATTCGAGAATCAAATTCCAAAGATATTCGTAACTCTCATTTTAACCATACCCTTGCCAACTCAGTTCGACATGGCGGGAGTATTCCTGCAATCTGGGCCTATGCATCTGGTCAAAAAACTAAAGTGATTGGCTTATCTTGGGCTGATGAAGTTCAATTGTTGTTAACACGCTATGATTCAAACATCAAAACTGTTGCCGACCTAAAAGGTAAACGTTTTGGAATTCCACTGAATCAAGATGCAATTATTGATTTCTCGCGTGCACAGGCTATTCGGGGGTTAGAAAATGCCTTAAAAACAGTAAATCTGGAGGTGAGCGATCTTGAATTAGTCGATTGTTTACGAGCAGATATTTTATCCGCACAGCAACAACAGCCTACAGAAAATGATTCTAGTTTTTATGGCAATCACAATAAAATCAATGCAAGTGCAGAGATCGTGGCATTAATTAAAGGTGATGTCGATGCTATTTTTCTAAAAGGTGCACATGCTGCGCAAATTGCTCATGATTTTGCACTTCATACCATTATTGATATTGGTTCACATCCAGACCCTATTCTACGCTCCAATAATGGCACACCAAGAACACTTACTGTCGATGAAGATTTTCTAACGCACTATCCAGAGCAAGCACAATCGATTGTCGATGCTGTTTTACAAGCAGAACAATGGGCACATGCACACGCCGATGAAACCCATCGTTATTTGGCAAAAGAATGTAATAGTAGTGAGCAATGGGTTCATGCAGCTTATGGGGAAAATGCTCATCTAAAACTGAACACCAACTTTGATGAGACTTCTATTATTGCCTTACAAGACTTGAGTGATTTTCTCTATCGGTGGAACTTTATTCCTGCACAAATTAATGTTCGTGAATGGCTTGCACAGGATATTTCTATTCAAGCTCAAGTAGCTTAACAATACAAAAAGCAAAAAGGTTGTCGTGATGACAACCTTTTTTACAACTTGATTTTATTAATTAATCTGAGTTCAACAAGAAATATGATACTCGGAAACGTCATCCGCAATTGTTTGAGACAGGACTCCGTTAATAAAATATTGTTTCTGCGATTTATTAAGTTAGCTGATGGTAGTCAACGAGTTTTGCGGATGACAATGGTTTTGCCTACTTTTGCCGAAACAAAAGTAGGTCGAGCCGACGGCTTATCCTGAAATTGGATGAGAACTTGGCAAGATTCCACCAAGATATGTTTTTCAATAAGTTATAGAAATATTTAAGTCGAACTCAGTTTAAATTTAGTCACATTTTCCGCCTGCTTCTTTAAAAGCACAGAATTATATTCACCAGGTGGAATATTATTTAAATAATAATTTCCAACATGATATAGCCTCCAGCGAATTGGATCGTGAGTGGTATGGGTTCGTGCATTACGCCAGAAACGGTCTAGATTCCATTTCGATAAGGTTGAACTTGCCCCGAGTAATCCAAAGATTTCACTCGAAATTTTTAAAGATGCATGATCAGACTGACTTCGGGTAGCAGCAACCGATAAAATTAGTTCAGTTTGTAAGTCTTCATCTTCTACATTTGCCAAATGCTGTTCAAAGATCTGTGCCGAACGATCCAATAATGCTTCAGCCGAACGAACCAAAACAGCAAATTCACCAATCTGTTTGATGATATGAGGTTCATGTGTAGGTGAATCGACTCCACTTTCCACCCAAGGACGAGCATGATGTTGTAAATAATCAATTCCGCCTTGTAACGCACCTTTGGCAATTCCTGTGTCCATTGCAGCATGTAAAATTTGAGGCCAAGTGAGACCCGTACGTAAAACAGTGCCTAAGCCGCCTGTATTTCGTTTGGCCACATAACGTTCATCAACAATCACATCTTTAAAATTAACCGTACCGCTGACACTATTATTTTGTCCGATTGCATCCCAGTCATCGAGTAACTCCACACCCTGTGTATCACGATGAATTAAAATCGAAACAGGTCCATCATCGCTACCAGCAAATAAAGAAATCCATTCTGCGAGTAAAGAACCTGTAGAATAAAACTTACTGCCGTTTAAAATTAATTGCCCTTCCGCATTTCGTTCTACACGTGTTTTATGCTGAAACTTATCTTTGCCTCCCACTTCTGCAAGTGCATTGCCTAAACGTTTTCCACTTAAGATATCACCGAGTAATTGATCACGAATTTCATCGTCATAGCCCGTTAAAATTCCTCGGAACATAGTGAAGTGAATTTGTAATAACTGCCCTACACCACCATCGGCGGATGAAATAATTTTCACCACATTGACCAATGTTGAAATATTGGCGCCTAAGCCCCCAAATTGCTTGGGTACAATAATCGCGGTTAAACCAGCTTCTGAAATTAAACGCGCCTGATCATAAGGTACTGTCTTGTTATAACTTGGATCTCGAGCAAATTGATTCAGTTGATCTGCTACCTCTTTTGCAATATCAAGTGCTTCTTGCTCGCTTTGAATATGTCTTACGCTACCTAATTCTAAAAAATTACGTTGGTTAATATCGTTCATTTTTAACTCCGAAAAATCTATTCTTTTTTATGCGCAAACTTCAAGCACGTTGTTTTTAAACAAGCTCGGTGCATGTGTAAGCAAAGTTTTGGTATATATATGTTGAGGATGACTGAGCACTTGGTCTGTTTCACCGTATTCAACAATATGTCCATTTTTTAATACGGCGACCCGATCGGCGATTGCACGAACAACCCCTAGGTTATGGGTCACAAATAGTAAGGTCACACCTTGCTGCTGGAGATCTTGTAGTAATTTCAAGATGGATGCCTGAACTGAAACATCTAAGGCAGAGGTAATCTCATCACAAATCAAAACATCAGGTTGGCACAGCAACGCTCGCGCGATAGCCACACGTTGTCGTTCTCCACCAGATAAATCTCTAGGATAGAGTTCTTGAACTTGTAAAGGCAAAGAGACTTGTTTAAGTACCTGTGTGACTTTTTCTATGGCTTCTTGTCGAGATGCTCCAAAGAAATGCTGAACCACCTTGACTAAAGTCTGACCAATCGTATTGGCTGGATTCAAGGCTTTATAAGGGTTTTGAAAGATATATTGCAGTTTATGTCGCTGCTGCAAATGGCGCTGTTGCCCGCACAATGACAAGACTTCATCTGCTAATGTAATTTGGCCGTCTGCATTTTCATTCAACCCAGCAATAACACGGGATAGCGTGGTTTTACCTGACCCCGACTCGCCGACCAATGCTAAACATTCACCTTTTTTTAATTGAAACGAGATATCAAAAAGTGCCTGTTGCTGTCCATACCATGCATTAATATGCTCAACTTTTAACAACGCTTCTGTGTCACTTTCTAATTCACGTACCGGATGATCAATCTCTTTAAAATTAATCACACCGACTTCATCCGAATGGTGACAAGCAACAAAATGCGGATCAAACTCATCTTTTAATTGAGTTAATTCAGGTTGTTTTTGGCGACATATTTCGTTAGCAAAAGTACAACGTGCAGCAAATGCACACCCTGCTGGGCGCTCATTTGGTGAAGGAGCATGACCTTCAATCGGAGATAAATACTTACGAATAGCCACATCAGGAATGGCGTTGAGTAAACCTTGCGTATAAGGATGTTTAGGCGTTTCAAATAATTGAGTTAATACTGCATCTTCAGCAATTTGCCCTGAATACAGAACAATCACCCGATCTGCAATATCTTTCACCACCGTTAAATCATGCGATACATAAATAGCCGCAACGTTATATTCCCGACATAATTTACGAATGATATTCAGCACCAAGGTCTGCGTTGTCACATCTAAGGCGGTGGTTGGCTCATCTAAAACAATTAAACGTGGCTGTAGCAAGAATGCCAATGCCAATAAAATTCGTTGTTGTTGACCACCAGAAAGCTGATGAGGATAACGCTTTAGAAAAACATCATCATGTGGCAAACCCACTTCATCTAAAATTTTGGCAACCTTCTGGTATCTTTCAACACTAGATAGCTGTGATTGATGGACTTCTAATAATTCAAATAAATGTTGGCCAATACTTAATGCTGGGTTAAGTGCTGTTCCAGGATCTTGGGCAACATGACTAATTTTATAGCCACGAACCTGACGTAAAGCATGATCATCTAAACTGAGAATATTTTGATCATCTAACTCAATTATGCCCTGAATAATTTTGGCACCATGCCGTGCATAGCCCAATAAGGCGCTCGATAATGTCGTTTTACCAGAACCACTCTCTCCGACCAGCCCTAGAACTTCACCTTCTCGTAAGCTAAATGAAATATTAGAAACGATGTGATTGCCGGTGTTTACCAATGCCACGGTTAAGTCTGTTACGGTCAATACTGTATTTTTAAATGTATTTGCCATGTTTATTTTTCCTCAATCCGAGCTGCTGCACGTCCAACGCCCTCTGCCAATACATTCGTTCCGAGTGCAAACAAAGCAATTAAAATGACAGGAGCAAACACGGCCCACGGTTGAACCAATAAACCCGCACGGTTCTCATTAATCATCAGCCCCCAATCTGCTGCTGGAGGTGCTACACCATAACCAAGAAAAGCCAAACCCGATAACATGCCCACTGCCCAAGTCAGCATCACCCCCAGATGAATTAATAACGGCGTCAACATATTGGGTAAGATTTCACGAAATAAAATATAGGTTTTTGAATAACCAAGAATTCGGGCAGCTTCGATATATTCTTGTTCCACTAAATTAAGCGCAACGCTTCGTGCAAGACGTATAACTCCGGGAATAAAAGCAATTGAAACTGTTAAAACAATCAGCCAAGGTTGCCGACCTAACATCGAAACAATAAGTAAGACTAAAATGAGATCTGGAAAGGCCATAAACACATCAGTAAGCCAAGTCACGAACTGATCAATCTTGTTTCGGGCAAAAGCAGCGAATATGCCTAAACTAGAACCAATAATTAATGCAACTAAACTAGCAGCCAGTGTCATCCAAATAATAGAAGCACCGCCAGCAAGTACACGTGACCAGACATCATGACCAATATAGTCATAACCTAAAAATGAACGTCCTTCAGGTGAGCCATAAGTCATGCCGACCAACGCAGTGGGCTCAAATGGAACAAATAACGGTCCAAGCAGTGCAAAAATCAAAACCAGAACAGTAACTACAAATCCAAAACGTACTTGTCTTTCACGAATTAATGTCTGAAAAAAGTTTCTTTGGTACCAGTGAAGTGAGCTCATTTGCCACCTCCTTGCTGAATATTCTTTAGTGCATTGCGACGGTCGACAGGTTTTACCGTAATTGGTCGACCTGACTTCCATAAACGTAACGCCTGACGACGGCCTGGCGAACGTGCTTTATGTCTTTTTGCAGTTCGTATTTTTGGTGTGAGTAAAGTCGTGATTAAATCTGCAATTAAATTAACGACCACCACACAAATGGTGAGCAATAAAACAATCGCTTGAATGGTCGGAATATCCCTCATTTCGATTGCTGCATTAAGTGCATTACCAATACCGGGATAACTAAAAACCACCTCAATAATTAAAGCACCACTTAGCAAAACTCGGATGGTCAATGCTGTTCCCTGTACCACTGGTACTAAGGCATTTGGTAAAACATGTTTCCAAATAATCCGTCGCTCAGGAATACCACGCAGCCGTGCAGAGGTTACATATTCCGACTCTAGCGCATCAATCATAGAACCACGCACTAAACGCATCAGATATGGAATGAGTGATAAAGCTAAAGTTAAAATTGGTAAAATTAAAAACTCTAATTGGCTATAAGGTGACTCATTGGGAATCAGCAACGATGCTGCTGGTAATACGTGGAAAACTGACGTTGAAAAAAACATCATTAACCAAATCGCAATCACAAACCCCGGTACTGCTTTAAACAGAATCGAACTGGAAACAATAATACGGTCGAGTTTGCTGTCACGGCGGAGCGATAGCCAAACACCCAGCACGACTGAAAGCGGTACATTAATGACAATAACGAGGCTAGTGAGTGCAACTGTATTACCAAAATAATTCTGAATAATTTGTAAAACAGGCACATTAGAATCTATCGAGCTTCCAAAATTACCTTGTAATAATTGACTTAACCAATGCCAGTATTGAACCAATATCGGATCATTCAAGCCTAATTGTTCACGAAGTATTTGAACCGTGGCTTCAGGTGCTTCTGGACCTAAAATGACGCGAGCAGGATCCGATGGAAGTGCCTGTGTAGCAATAAACACAATGAGGCTAATAACAAAAACAACCAATGCCCCTGACACTAAACGTGTCAAAAACCAAGGTAACCACGAAGGAAATTCAAATGACTTGGCAATTGTCGGATGTTGAATTGATGCCTCTATTTTGCTGGATTGAATTGTCATATCGGTTACCCTCTACGCCAAAATTCATCTGTACGCCATGCAGCAAAGCCTGTGCGATCAGGCGTTACACCACCAATTTGGCTCGAATGTGCATCGAGTACATTATTAAAGCCCCAAATGAGTAAACCACCTTGCTCATGCTGAATATGCTGTGCTTCATGAACAAGAACTTTTCGTTTTTCCAAATCGGGCTGTTGCAATGCAGCATGCACTAATTCGGTAAAACGCTCATTCTTAAAACGAGTTTTATTATTTGCCGCACCCGGCCCATCAATTTGCAAGACTGTTAATAAGAAAGGACGTGAAACGTTCGAGCCTGTACTAAATGCCCAATCTTGTTTTACTGCATCCGCAAAAGTAGCAGCTTCAACCTGTTTAACATTAACAATGACACCTGCCTGAGCAGCATGTTGAGCAAAAACTAATGCAGCATTGCTATCTGGGCCTGTATATAAATCGATAGTTAAATTGTTATTAAAACCAGCTTCTTTGAGTAAAGCTTTAGCTTTATTTAAATCTTGCTTGCGCTCAGCAATGCTATGGTCATATACAGGATCACTAAATGAATAAAGGTCATTTGCAACTCGTCCTTGCCCAGCTAAAGCCCGTTTTACCAAATCGTCTCTATTGGTAATCAATCGAAAAGCTTGTCGCACTCGTGGGTCATTGAACGGTGCTTTAGACGTATTCATATCAAATGATTGCCAAGCATCGGTTTCCGATGAAACCAGATTTAGTCGCTTATTGGCTTGAATTAAAGCAATATGCTCAGCACTTACACCAGACGCAATATCAATTTGACCTGATTGCAAAGCCGCAAGACGCCCTGTCTGATCCTTAAAATCAATAATTTCTATTGCATCTGCATAAGGCTGGTTTTCTTTCCAGTAATTTTCAAAACGAACAAAGCGTGAACGCTGACCCGGTGTAAAACTTTCAAGCTTAAACGGTCCAGCCCCTACGACATTTTTAACTGGGTCATAATCTGTAGGAACTATGCCACCCCAGCTCATCCATGCTTCAGGTAAAGCAACCAATCCTTTCCCTTGAGTAAAAGGAATTTCAACCGTGTATTCATCGCGCTTTTTAATTGCATCTCTTTGCAAAGAATAAAGATAGGCTGCAAATGGAGAAGCGAGCTTGGGGTCAGTCAAACGGCGTAAAGAAAAAATAACGTCATCGGCAGTAATGGTTTTACCGTGGTGAAATTCGAGCCCTTTTTTTAAGCGAATGGTCCATTTCGTTCCGTCATTATTGGGTTCTGCAAATTCAGCAAGTGCGAGTTTTGGCTGAATATCTCTGCCCCATTCCCATAATTTTGCATACAGAGGCCAACCTCTGAACGCACTGGACATACCAATAGGTTTATGTGCATCTAAATTGCCAGCTTGATTACCATTGATTACCCCAATTTTGATAACGCCACCTTTTTTCGGCGTATCATTTTGGGTTGTACTAGCAGTAGCGCTTTCAGACGATGAAGAATCGGGTTTAGAACATCCTATAAGGCTAATTGCAGCAAAAGCACCAACACCTAACCCAGTCTGTTTAATGAGTTCTCTACGGGTAATTTTATTCATGCCTTCTCCCTTAAACCACGACTTCTTGATTCAAGAGGGAATCAATGGATGAATTTCTATTTAGCTTAGGTAACTCAAAACCATGATCTAGCTCCAATAATGGGAACAATAAATCTGCTACCCGATAGGCTTCTCCAATTAAAGGAAAACCTGACAAGATAAAGGCTGATACGCCATAGCTTTCGTATTCCTTAATTCGTTTGGCAATATTTTCAGCACTACCAACTAATGCAGTCCCCGCGGCTGGGTTTAAAATATCGAAACCAAATAAAGATGGTCCAGTCCAAACATTAGGATAAATTTCAAAATCTTTAGCTCGAGGCAAAACACCTCGACGTAATTGTTCTAAATTTTTTTGAATTGATGGATTGTTACTTTGATAACTCTCAAAAGTTTCATTTGGAGGAAGCTGTCGTTTAACAGCTTCGATTGCATAATTTACATCAATCTTGTCAAGTAACGACTGAGCATACTGCCAAGCCTCTTCTTCTGTTTCCCGCACAATAATTTGTAGTCTAGTGCCAAATTCTAAAGTTCGGCCAATTTTTGTAGCCTCAGCCGCAACCTTGCTAAACTTTTCTCCAAGTAATGGCGGCGTATTCGCAAAACTTAAATACACATCCAGTAATTCAACAGAATGCTGAACGCCTTTCGCAGAAGTTCCAGCTCCCCACAAAGGAACACCCTGTTCTTGAGTGGGACCACGCCATTTTGACATTGGAGATCCACCTTCTAAGCGTGAGGTAATTTGAATAAACTCCCCTTCAAACCCAGATGTATCACCTACATAGTTTTGCTGAAATGCAGTCCAATATTCTTTACTAAAGTCATAACGCTCATCATGAGTATAGTGAATACCTAAAGCTGCCAAACCCTTATCATTTCCATTGACGACATTAAATATCAAACGCCCTTTAGAAAACGCATCAAAAGTTTGAGCATACTTTGCCAAAACTGCTGGCTGGACTTCTCCAGGATGTTGGGCAACCAGAAACTTTAAACGTTCAGTAAATGGAATTAAACTTGCCGCAACAGCAAGTGTTTCATACTCACTTGTACCCATGAGTGAACCGTAAAAACCAAGTCGATCTGCGGTAATGGCAATCTGTTGCAAGTGTTCATAATCGGTATCCCACCGTCCAGATTCCAACCAAGGATATGGCCCATCTGGAGACGTGAGATACCATAAAAGTTTTACAGCCATAATATTCTCGATCTTTATTTTTTAAATCTTTATCTAATTGAGGGGGAGCAATCCAAGAGATTTTGCTTTTTCAGTCAATCCGCTCATTTTCCATTGCTGATGTAAAACCCCTTGCCCGTATTCTCGGCTACCACCGACTAATTCTGCGAGAAGCTGAATCTGTGCTCCTTCTTCTAGCAACAAAATAAATTCAGCTGTTTCTTGTAATCCCTGACGTCCCCATACGGTTGCTCCGCCATTGGCTTCTAAGATGGCCCGATACTCAATATCAACTTTGAGTTGATCTAAAATGAAATCTACTTCTGCCTGACGGCGATCGATATAAATTGGTAGCTCTTTAAATAAATGAAAGCGCTGAACAGGCACATAACGAATCGGTAAAGTACGATGGGTTTGCGCCCAAGCACCTAAATTCGGCGCGTGTACATGAGATATTGTGGTGACATCTGCATGTTCTTTAAAAAGCTTGTTATAGCGCCCACCAGCATTTTTTTTCCCCAATAAAACTTCACCATCAATTGTCTCCACAAGCACTTTGCTTTTTTTATCTTTAGACCAAGGCCCTGCATAGTTAAAAGTAATTAAGGTATTTTCCGGCCCACGTTCTACAAAATTAACCGTTCCATTTGCTGTGATTGTTCCTGTTTCACGGAATACTTCAAAAGCAAATTCAGCTTTTTCTCGGTTCAATTCGATAAAGGCATTCAGTTCGTGAGACAGCGGGGTTTGAATAAGTGTTGTCATGATCAAATCCTCTTTAAAAATTTTTATTTTGACGGCGTTTTAAAACTTCGAGCAAGGGACGATGATCAACCCATGTTTCGATATCGACATCGCGCTCTAAAAAGCCATGCAACCAAAGAAAATCTTTTTGTTGTTTTAATAGCTCTAAACGCTCTTCACTTAATGACGGATGTAAAGACTTATGAAAATTATTTCGATAGGCTGTCGCAACACTCTCTGCCCCTGCAATGGTTTCATCTTCTAGAATGACCAACACTTCATCTAAATGATCTTGTGCCCAATCCGCCGTATCAAATAACTCTTCAAGAAAATCGACTACCACATCAAAATGATCTTCTAATAGGTCTTCATGGACTGTAATTGGACGAGGTGTGCCGTTATTAACACGAGAAGTCACATCTTCAAATTTATCTAAATCAATCCCAACTTTAAGGCCGCGTTTAGTTGCAGCTTCAACAGCAGATGCTCCTTTTACATACACAGCATCAACTTCACCTGTAATTAATGCGTCAAGACCTGACCAATATGTACTCGCATCACGATTCTCTTTAGATCCGGCACGTTCAGGTACTTCAATAAAATTCACATCTCGGAAAGTAAGGTTGGCAAGTTGTAAAGCACCACGGATACCTTGCAATGACATGGCTCTAAAAATACTGCCCGCACGCTTGTCAGCGTATTCTGGTAAAGCAACTTTCGCATTTTTTAAGTGCTCTGGCTGGCTAATATTTGAATCAGGTCGAACAATAATCACTTGCCACTCATCAATCCAAGTCAATCCAATGAGTCGGCTTGGCGCACCTTCTGAACGTGCCGCTAATGCAGGTACATTTCCACCTTCTCGGAACAAGGCGGGTAATTGATGATCAAAATGATGAACCGATAAACCTTTACGTGCATCTTGCAAGACAGCGACGTCAATGCCGTGCTTTTCAAATTTGTTAACCAGAGTGCCGCGCTTTAAGGAAATACCTGTTGCTGTGGGTACAGGACATCGAGTAACCCAAATTTCAGACAGGATGTTTTTTACAAATTCTTTAGAATTTTCTTTTTTATCTACTACAACTGACATACGGATTCCTTAGGATAATTCCACTTTCATCAGTCACATTGAGCAGCTTTTATGCCAATTTAATTTATTATTTATTTTCAATTATTTATGTAAAAATAACAGGATTGAAAATGTTTATATTTCATCATTTTTCAATGTCAGTGTTGTTTTATCAACACTTACCTCCGACAGACACAACTTACAAAATGCAGAATCATGCAATCAGCCACCCTAGAACTCGTTCTGTTGGAAAGTTGAGTATTTATTGCTGGAGTAGAGCTGATTCTAGAAATGGTACGTACAGCGTTAAATGTTGTAGATAATGCTCTAGTTACTTTCTTAAGATATTTTTTCTAGAATAAATTTTTCAGCAATCAAATAATATTTATAAAACTCAATTAAAAGATAATTTTCATCAAGTCTAAATATTACTATGTTTTCTATAATTCATATTTCTACTTTATATAATTTGATCTTAAAAAGATCGTACATGCTTAAATTGTTGCAAAAACTTTTAAAAACTAAAATTATCTTTTGTGCCTCAATATATTTAAAATGTGTGATGAATTTCAACTTATTTGCGGTGTGACAATTGTATTTAATAAATAAAGTGAATTTATTTTTTAATTTATAAATAAAAAGTTAAATAAATCACATTTTAAATAAAATTAGTATCTTTTTTCTCTGTAATTATCTTGCAATGTAAATACTAAAATCACAAAAATAAATTACATATTTATTAAATGTTTAATTATATATTATTAATTCTTTTAATTTTGTTCTATTGCTTTTTTTGGTTTTATCTAATAAATATCAACAACTTAAATTAAAATAAATAATTTTTAAAGTGTTATAATTATTATGTTCCTTAATATGTTTTTAAAATTCTAACTATTACATTATTTAAAACAGTTAATGTGATTTTCGTCACGTCAAAATTAATATTTCTTATTCATTTAAACTTAATGATTGTTTTTAAATTAAAAATATTGTATCAAATAGATATAAACTATTTTATAAATAGGCATATAAAATGAAAAATAATATATTTAAACTTCTTGTTCTGATGGTGCTTTCCACTTCCCCATTATTTTGTTATGCAAATAACACAATAATGATAAGAGGAAATATTGTTGAAGATACATGTTCAATAGAACATAGCGAGATAGAATGTGTTGAGGTAAATAATTTAAATATTAAACTTGATAGTGAATATTTAAACAAAAATAGTCTTTCTAACTTAGCTCAACATACTGAGAAAATGGACACTAGCATTGAAAGCATAGGTTCTAATCACAAAGTCGTGGTTATCAACTATCATTAACTTATTAGGCATAGTATTTGACGCTATTCCTACAATAAGCATGATTAAAGAGTGATTTGTCGAACTCATCGCACATTTTGATGATTTAAAGGATGAGTCACTCTTTTTTATAAAAAAATGACTATTTGTATGTTTTCTCTATATACATGTGCATAATTTATTCTATATAATTGTATTGTAAGAATTTAAGCTTCTTTTTCACATAAATTATTCAATTGTTTCCTGTTTACATAGTGTTCTTATGTAACTTACTTTTTTCTGTAGTATCTCTTTTTTATAAAATAAAAAAACTTTGATAAACAGCTATATAAGCTGTGATTGTTCGCTATGCATCCCAAATATAAAGTGTGACTTAATTAAAATTATGAAAAAATAATGTGATGTGGTTTGCATTTTGTTTAAGAAGTGTTAATATCGCCGCATTACTTTTCAAGATGTCAAACACTGGAAAAGTAAGGAATAAACTTTTATCCAGACTTTTGAGAAAACACTATGAAAAAACTTGCTTTGATTGCTGCTCTTTCAGTTGTAGGAATTGCGAATGCTCAAGCTGCTGATGGTACAATTACAATTAATGGTTTAGTTACAGACAAAACTTGTGACATCGTTACTCCAGCTGGTAAAGACTTCACAGTTACTCTTCCAACTGTTTCTAAACAAACTTTAGCTGTTGCTGGGGATGTTGCTGGTCGTACTCCTTTCCAAATCAAATTAGCTAACTGTTCTGAAGGTAAAGTAGCTACTTACTTCGAACCAGGTGCAAATGTTGACTTTAATACTGGTCGTTTACTTAACAAAGACGCTACTGGTGCTAAAAACGTTAACGTTCAACTTTTAGGTAGCAACAACAACTTCATCCCAGTTCTTGCTGCTGGTGCAAACGGTGCTCAAGCTAACTCTCAATGGGTTGACGTAGCTGCAGCTGGTAGCGCTGACCTTAACTACTATGCTGAATACTATGCAACTGGTGCTTCTACAGCTGGTAAAGTAAATACTTCTGTTCAATACACAATTATCTATCAATAATTAATTGATAGTGGGGTTTCTATGTCCGCATAGAAACCCTCTTTTTGTGGCGCTTTCCCGAATCTTTCTTGGTTGAGAATTCTGAAATGAAATTGAACAGTTATAATTTTTTGTTAGGTTTAGCATTTGCTTCAACAGTTGTAGCACCTGCTACTCAAGCAGAAATTGTAATCCATGGCACTCGTGTAATTTATCCGTCGGATGCTAGAGAAGTTACGCTACAAGTTAGCAATAACGGTTCAAAACCAGCTCTTGTTCAAGCTTGGCTTGATGAAGGCGACTCAAAAAGCACTCCGGATCAATCAAAAGTTCCTTTTATGATTGCTCCCCCTATTTCTCGTGTTGAAGCTACAAAAAGTCAGACTCTTCGTATTACTGCTTTACCAACTGCTTCTCAGTTAAATCAGAAGCAAGAAACGGTTTTGTGGTTAAATGTTTTGGATATTCCCCCAAGACCAACTTCAAAAACTGAAAATACGACGCCTGATAATTTTCTGCAATTGGCAATTCGTTCACGCATTAAATTCTTCTATCGTCCAGCTTCAATTAAAGATGATGCGAATTTAGCAGCTGATAAGCTTCAATGGGTTAAATCTGGTCAAAATTTAACGGTAAAAAATCCAACTCCTTTTCATATCACAATGACCTCTGTTTACCAAAAGGCAGGTGATAAAAAAGTTGATTTATTACCTCAAGGTTTAATGATTAAACCTTTTTCTGAAGAATCTGTTCAGCTTAAGAATGGCAATCTTCAAGATATGAGTTTTATGAATGTCAATGACTATGGTGGTCGAGTCGAACACCAAATAAAACTTCAGTAATCAGATTTATCTTTTTAATAAATTTAAGCACCTATTATGTGAGTAGGCGGACTTAGCTATGCCAAAAAAAAGGCAAGAATCTTATAAATTATTAAAACGCCATATTTGTTACTACTTGGCTTCTGGTGTTGTCACGATGACAATGCCTGTATTCGTGCACGCTGAAGAAACAGTCGCGAGTGCTCCTGTAGAAGCTGAATTTGATTCTGCTTTTTTAATTGGTGATGCTCAAAAAGTTGATATTTCTCGTTTTAAATACGGTAATCCTGTTTTACCAGGTGAATATAATGTTGACGTTTATGTAAATGGCCAATGGTTTGGCAAACGTCGTATGTTTTTTAAAGCATTAGAATCAAATAAAAATGCTGTAACCTGCTTTACGGGAAATACTCTTGCTGAATATGGTGTAAAACAAGAGATTTTAGCGCAGCATGCTCCTCTTCAAAAAGAAAATAGTAGTTGTTATAAAATTGAAGAGTGGGTTGAAAATGCATTTTATGAGTTTGATAACTCTCGCTTACGTGTAGATATCTCGATTCCACAAGTTGCTTTGCAAAAAAATGCGCAAGGCTATGTCGACCCAAGCTTATGGGATCGAGGGATTAATGCTGCTTTTCTATCTTATAACGGCAGTGCTTACAAAACATTTACTCAGTCTAATGATCAAAGCGAAACAACAAACGCATTTATGGGCGTGACTGCTGGACTAAATTTAGGTGGTTGGCAATTACGTCATAATGGTCAATGGCAATGGCAAGACACTCCTGCCGAAAATCAATCTAAATCAAGTTACGAAGAAACAAGTACATATTTACAAAGAGCCTTCCCTAAATACCGCGGTGTTTTAACACTAGGTGATAGTTTCACGAACGGTGAAGTATTTGACTCATATGGTTATCGTGGTATCGATTTCTCAAGTGATGATCGAATGTTGCCAAATAGTATGTTAGGTTATGCTCCGCGTATTCGTGGTAATGCTAAAACCAATGCAAAAGTTGAAGTTCGTCAACAAGGCCAACTTATCTATCAAACAACGGTAGCACCAGGTAACTTTGAAATTAATGACCTTTACCCTACTGGTTTTGGTGGTGAAATTGAAGTTACTGTTATCGAAGCAAATGGTGAAATACAGAAATTTGCTGTGCCTTACGCATCTGTTGTGCAGATGTTACGCCCTGGCATGAACCGTTATTCTTTAACTGTAGGTCAGTTCCGCGATTCAGACATTGATCTCGATCCTTGGGTTGTTCAAGGTAAATACCAGCAAGGTATTAATAACTACCTAACAGGTTATACGGGCATACAAGCTACAGAAAATTATGCTGCTGTATTGTTGGGTGCTGCTTTTGCTACGCCAATTGGTGCGATTGCACTTGACGTTACACATTCTGAAGCTGAGTTTGAAAAACAGTCTTCACAATCGGGGCAAAGTTTCCGTTTAAGTTATAGTAAGTTAATTACTCCGACCAACACAAACTTAACGCTAGCAGCTTATCGTTACTCAACAGAAAACTTCTATAAATTACGTGATGCTCTACTGATCCGTGATTTTGAAGAAAAAGGTATTAATACCTACTCTGCTGGTCGTCAACGTAGTGAATTCCAAATTACCTTGAACCAAGGATTACCTGAAGGTTGGGGTAACTTCTATGTAGTGGGTTCTTGGGTTGACTATTGGAACCGTAGCGAAAGTACTAAACAATATCAGCTTGGTTATAGTAATAATTTCCATGGCTTAACTTATGGTTTATCTGCAATTAACCGTAAAGTTGAATATGGTTCAACGAATCAAACACACGATACTGAATATTTAATGACATTATCGTTCCCGATTGATTTCAAAAAGAATTCGGTTAACGTCAATGTTACTGCTTCTGAAGACAGCCGTACTGTTGGTGCAAGTGGAATGGTTGGAGATCGCTTTAGTTACGGCGCTTCAATGTCGCATCAGGACTATGCGAATCCATCATTTAACGTAAATGGTCGTTATCGTACTAACTATACAACTGTTGGTGGTTCTTATAGTGTGGCTGATTCTTACCAACAAGCAATGGTTAGCTTAACTGGTAGTGTGGTTGCACACTCAGAAGGTATTTTATTTGGACCTGAGCAAGGCCAAACGATGGTACTTGTGCATGCACCAGAGGCTGCTGGAGCAAAAGTTAATAATGCTGTTGGTTTAAGCGTGAATAAGGCAGGTTATGCGGTAGTTCCTTATGTAACTCCTTACCGTCTTAATGACATTACCCTTGACCCACAAGAGATGTCGAGCCAAGTAGAACTTGAAGAAACAAGTCAACGTATTGCACCTTTTGCTGGCGCAATTGCTAAAGTAGATTTTGCGACTAAAACTGGTTATGCGGTTTATATTAATAGTAAAACTGTAGATGGCAACAGTTTACCGTTTGCAGCTCAAGTCTTTAATCAGAAAGATGAAGCTGTCGGTATTGTTGCACAAGGTAGTATGATTTACTTACGTACTCCACTTGCTCAAGATCGTCTCTATGTGAAATGGGGCGATGAAAGCAATGAGCGTTGTTCAGTTGAGTACAACATCAGTAATCAGTTGCAAAATAAGCAACAAAGCATGGTAATGACTGAGGCTGTCTGCAAATGAAAAGAATATTATTAACAGGTTTCTTATTTACCGCTGGTCTTGGTATTTATGGTGAGGCTAATGCTGCATGTCGTATATATAATTATGAGGCAAATGATGTCCTTATGTCTGTAGGGCGTGTTGTTGTACGCCCTAGTGACCAAGTCGGGGCAGTTTTAAGAAAAGCGACTTTTCCTATTAACCGTACTTCCACTGAAGCGCGCCTTTGCGACAATTACGATACAGTAATTGCTGAATTAACCCAATCTTACCCTTTAAGTTCTTTAGGCAATAGCATCTATACCACGAACATTCCGGGTATTGGTATTCGCCTCTATCGTGAAGCAGACAATAATACGAATTTCTCGGGCTATTATCCTTATCAACGTGGTGGAATATCTGGTACTCGTTATTTAGGATCAGGTTATTTTGTGGTGGAAATCATTAAAATTGCTCCACAAACTGGTTCTGGGACCTTAGTACCAGGTAGATATAGTAGCTATTATGTCCGTGGTTTTCCAAATCAACCTTTTTTAACAAGTACTGTTAGTGCTAATGCGATTACCATTGCGTCATCTTCGTGTGAAATCCAAGGTAATATTAACAAAGTTGTACAACTGCCGACAGTTACAAAAGCTGGGTTTAAGGGCGTTGGTTCTACTCAAGGTGAACAAACCTTTGATATGAACATTCTCTGTAATGGCGGTATCAACCCTACTGGCTACGAAGAGAAAAACCTCATTAGTTTAACTTACGACTTTACACAAGACGGCACAAACAATCAGGTTTTAACAAATACAGCTGCTGCTTCTGAAAAAGCCAATGGTGTGGGCGTACAATTATTGTGGAATTATCAAAATAAAAATCAAGTCATCAAAAAAGGTGACAAATTAGCCTTAGGTACATTGTCTTCTAACCAGACACTTCAATATAACGTACCGATGACTGCTCGCTACTATCAAACCGCAGCAAAAGTGACTGCTGGTAAAGTACGTGCAATGGCTACTGTAACTATTGAATATGATTAATCATATTCAATAGTTTATAAACACAATAATATCAATCAGTTAAAAATTAATAATAAGTTTTACTTTATCAATATTTTCTCAAAATTTAATACTTAACGCGATAGGAATATTTTATGAAAAAAATAGGCATAGTTGCCGTTAGCGCTATTACATTATGTTGGGCAATGTATGAAGTATCCTTTGATAATACGAGTACCGTATCGCGTAATGAATCTGGCCAAAAAGTAGCATCTAAAAACTTTTCATCAGCTGCAAAGAATGAAAAAATAGCACCTCAGATGTTGTTAGCTCAAACTAATCCTCTTAATTCTGCGCCAGTCTGCCAATACAATTTTGATGCGACTCAAGAAGATTATGATCTTTGGAATAATGAGCACACTGACTATTTGCCAATGAAAATATTTCCATTGATAAATGGTCAAAAATTTGGTTTTAAAGTGGAGCCTAGGCCAGAAAGCGAGTATGGCGATTTAGATTATGTAGCTACAAGTAAAGCTAGTCTTAATTCGACTAATGAGATTGGAGATTTAACAATACCTCACACAGGTATTATTGCATTTGAAATGGAGCATAAGATTCCAGTATCAGCTCTTGGAAACTCATCACTTGGAAATTCTACTTATTATTCCTCTAGCATTGGATTTAGTGGCATAACAAATAATGGTTATACAGTTAGCTCTAATTATTGGTTTAATATGGGGAGTTATGATCCCGATTTTGGTGAGAATCCTGCTAGATTACACTATTATGTAGCCTACCGACTTAGTGATAACAGCGGCCCTGACAATCCATACTATAAGGGTCAAAACATGACAAATAGTTCAAATGGATACCAAAGATTAGGTATATATATTAATCAGAACACTAAACAGGTTGGCTTTATTTTAAATGGTGTTGATCAAGGCTATCAATCTACTTTGCCTGCCTCACTAGAGAATATACGTTTTTCTGCCTCAAGTGGTATATCAATATATTCTAATCAGTTATTTGGACAAGAGTTGTCGAGTGAACTCATTACTGACCGTAATGCGCTACAATTTAGCTATCCTCAGGGTACAACTGACATGTGCGGTAATTCCATTTAAGATATAAAACTATTAATCGTAAAAAAGGGCTGAATCACAGCCCTTTTTTCTTTCATTTAGAAATGAATAACAGTACGAATTGATTTACCTTCATGCATTAAATCAAAAGCGGTATTAATGTCTTGTAGAGGCATGGTATGCGTTACAAATGGCTCAAGTTGAATCTCACCTTTCATAGCATCTTCAACCATTTTTGGAAGCTGTGAGCGGCCTTTAACACCACCAAAAGCTGTACCTAACCATTTACGGCCTGTAACTAACTGGAATGGACGAGTCGAAATTTCTTGACCCGCACCAGCAACACCAATAATGACTGATTGTCCCCAACCGCGATGAGCACATTCTAGAGCTGAGCGCATAACATTGACGTTACCAATACATTCAAATGAATGATCTACGCCCCAGCCTGTCATTTCTACAATCACTTGCTGAATTGGTTTATCGTAATCTTTAGGGTTTAAGAAATCTGTAGCACCAAACTGCTTAGCAAGTTCAAATTTATCTGGGTTTGTGTCTACCACAATAATTTGTCCTGCTTTGGCTTGACGTGCACCTTGTACAACAGCCAAACCAATACCGCCTAGGCCAAATACGGCAACAGAGTCACCTTCTTGTACTTTCGCTGTGTTATGCACGGCGCCAATACCAGTCGTCACGCCACAACCTAGTAAGCAAACTTGCTCGTGATTCGCTTCAGGATTGATTTTAGCTAAAGATACTTCAGCAACTACCGTATATTCACTAAAGGTTGAACACCCCATGTAGTGGTAAATCGGTTCGCCATTATATGAGAAACGTGTGGTGCCATCGGGCATTACACCTTTACCTTGCGTTGCACGTACAGCAACACACAAGTTGGTTTTTCCAGATTTACAGAATAAGCATTCTTTACATTCAGCGGTATAAAGTGGAATAACATGATCACCCGGTTGAACGCTCGTTACGCCCTCACCGACTTCAACCACAACACCTGCACCTTCATGACCTAAAATGGCAGGGAAAACACCTTCTGGGTCATCGCCGGATAATGTAAAAGCATCGGTATGACATACCCCTGTATGGGTAATTTTTATTAAAACTTCACCCGCTTGAGGTGGTGCAACATCAACTTCAACAATTTCTAAAGGTTTTCCTGGGGCAAAGGCGACAGCTGCACGAGATTTCATCTTTGGGTTTCCTTTAAATCATTCGGTATTTATAGTCGAGCAAAATAGATTATGTAACAGTAATACAAGAGATTAATTTTGCTTAAATTAAAATTGGCTTTCATGACAATCCATCACAGCATAGCCAGTCAGGTACGTCTAAGCAAGCCTATGTTTCAAAAAGAAGAAAACCTCTTACTTGAAGAGGTTTTCTATTAAATCACTTATCTTATAAACGGTTTATGTTTACTTATAGGTAAATATTTGGTGGATATGGTGTGTTATCACTAATTGGCGAATAAAGCGTATTTTCAACAAAGAAGCCATTTGGAGCTTGAGTGGTATCGATCGTAATCGAATCAAACATGACTTGTGGATATGCCCAGATAAATTGCTTCATTAACCCAAGAGAAACATTATTTTTCATGTCACCAAAAATTCGTTGCCAGATGGGTGTTCGATAAGGTTTAGTTTTATCAAAGCCATAAATATAGGCAATAGATGCATCAGGAACAAATCCTGATAAATAAATGACCTTATTTGCAGGATAGCCCAAACCTTGTATAGGTATTTGAGAAACTGCCTGATGTGCTAAGTCTAAGCGGGCTTCTAATAGCCAGTCATAAGCTTCTGTCATCATGTAATCAAAATTAGGATATGAATAGTGTGTGCTTGGATAGTTAATATAAGTGGCTAAAGTCTGAATTGGAGACTGAATAGAAGGAAAGAAAATAAGTGGGCTAACTTTGGCAGTTGAATATTTTGCTTTGATAACGGTACGAATGTTTTGACAGGTTTGTCCTAATTTATTTCTAAGCCATGTTTTAAACTCATCATAAGGAGTTCCTGTTTTATTCATGGCCTCATAAATTGTACCTAAATCTGGTGCATATAAACCTGTATCTGCATTAAAAGCCAATTTTGTTGGATAGTCATACACACATGGTAGATTCGTGTCAGTGTTGTACCACCACCAAGGTTCACCAATCTGCATGTTTACATCACATCCCCCGACAACCATTGCATCTGCAAACTCAATAAAGACTTTATGTAGATATGCCAAAGCATTTTGGTCACTTAAACTAAAAAAATAGCTCGGTGGTTGGTAGCCTGTTTTACCCAAATTACTATTCCAGTCACGCTGTGCCCAATACTCATTGGCCCCCAAGGAATACATTTCAAAGCTGACCCCAAAGATGGGCTGCATACTGGCGTTATGTAAAGCCTGAGCATATTTCTCATGCCATTTACGAGTACATGAGTTAACAACAGCCTCGCCCGTCACCAACGTATCTGGTATTTGCCATTTATTAATATCGCTTTTCCATTTCATTTCAGGATAATGCGACATTCCACAATAATGGTTAACCAAACCTTGATATCCCAAAGTGACCATATTGTTGACTAGGCGCTGTGGGTTTAAATCGTAATGGTCGTCATAGCTGGTACAGATACCATAATTGTGCTGAGGTACAACAACACGGCTCAAATTTAACTTCGCATTTGTTCCTATAACAACCGAGTTGGTTAGTCGAATATAACCATCTTGGGGCTGACTTAAAGGTGTAGCTGATTGGCCATTATATTGACTGGTAAAACCAGAAAATGAAATTCGCTGAATATTGGTGACAGGAAAGCTATCTGTCGCAGAAAAACCAGCTTTCACCGTATCCCAGTTAATATGAATATGCGCCGTGCGAGATGAAGGATTATTTGCGTAGTTAAACAAGACGACATATGCAATTTTATCTATGCCATTCTCATTATAGTACACCGTTAAAGTCGGTGTTAAACTCGCATTGTTAAGCACAGGCATAGAAGCCGACAATTCAATATCGAAGTCCCAAATTACCCCTGCATAGCTGTATTTGGTTTCATAAGCTAAAAATTTATGATCTTTAGAGTCATAAGAGTCCCACGTAATTCCTACCAAATCATTTGCCATGCGCGACCTAAAAGATGCTTCAAAACCATTTCCATAATTAGTAATGGCAAAAGACATCGTTTGCGGGCCGTCTATTCTCCAATAAATAGGGCTAAATCGATCAATAAGTGTATTTTGAGTGATTGGATGAGGTGATGAATTAGAATTATTTTGCACATTTTGTCGATTAGTTATCATGTCGTCATTCTCTTAATGTATTAAGAAGTTTTATATTAAATAATAATTCTTATTTTATTGTTCAGATAAGTAACAATGACGTTTAAATTATTTACAGTTAATATTTTTTATAAAGCTCAAAATAAACTTAAACAAGAATTTTTAATATTATCTTAAAATATTTTTTGCCCTAAGGAGATAATAGATGTCAAATTTTATGCAGCCTATACATTTTAGGGTGTTGTTTGTATTTACTCCTCTTGTGTTTGCACTAACAGGTTGTAGTGAAACTTTACATTCCCAAAGAACCATGCAAATAAAGACCTCTTCAGAAAGTATCGCTTATCCAGAAGTTGATACCGTTTTAGGGGAAAAGCTACAGCCTAATGAGGATGTGTTAGCCCAGAACATAGCTCAAGTCATTGAAAAGTCAATTCGTGAACAATATACGGCGGGAAATGCTTTACGTGATGCTCATCCTAAAGCACATGGGTGTGTTCGAGCTGAATTTCATGTCTCAAAAAATATACCTGCCCAGTTCGCTAAAGGCGTTTTTATACCAGACCAAAGTTATCAAGCATGGATTCGCTTTTCCAACGCTTCTAATGATGCCTCTAGTGCTGACATTGACAAGGATGCACGTGGCATAGCGATAAAACTTTTAGGTGTATCTGGAGAGAAAATTTTAGAAAGTGAAAAGCAAGCAACTACCCAAGATTTTATTATGATTAATCACCCTGTGTTTTTTGCGAATGATGCTAAACGATATCTGTCTTTTATAAATGATGTGAATAGCCATAATATGATTAGAAAATTTCATATTCCGTTTGCCTTAGGTTTTAAAGGAACAATGAATGCACTCGGAGCACGTAATTCAAAAATCGCTAACCCACTCTATGCGCGTTACTGGTCTATGGTTCCCTATCAGTTAGGGCTTGTTAATGATCGACAAGCGGTTAAATATTCAGTACGTGCTTGCTCAGTGACAGCAAATAATCTACCTAAAAATCCTAGTCATGATTTTTTAAGAGACGCTTTAAAGAATACTTTACAAAATACAGACGCCTGCATGGAGTTCCTTATTCAGCCCCGAACTTCAAGTCAAATGTTAGTAGAAGACTCGATGACAGAATGGGATGAGAAAGCAGCTCCTTTTTATCAAGTAGCGACTATTCATATTCCAAAGCAGAATTTTGATACGCCTGAGCAAAATAAGTTTTGTGAAAATCTGTCTTTTACGCCGTGGCATGCCTTACCTGCACATAAGCCACTAGGTGCAGTAAACCGAATGCGTAAAGTCATTTATGAAAATATAAGCAGGGTTCGACATGATATGAATTCCGCACCTAGACAAGAACCTTAAATACCTTATTCCTCTCGGTTTAATATTTAAGTCATCTTGTCTTACTAGGAGCAACTTTTTTACTTAATGACTTCTTTACTGGTGTCTATGGTGATTCGATCAATGAAATCTGCCAGCCATAAAATAAAGTCATCTTCATTTTTATGTTTTGGAATCAAGCTCATATCTACTCTAATGAGTAATTCAATTTGCACACTAACAATAGCACCTTCGAAGTTCACAAAGTTATATAAAAATTTTAATTCTGTACCAGTAATCGCTTTTTCAATTTCTATAATTAAATTATTTAAGTCTTTAAAGTAATTGCTTGAATGTTTATTTTTAATATTTTTATTGATTTTTTCTGCTAATAATAAGTATTTTGGCATTTTTATCTCCTTATTAATTATTTATAAAATATAAGTATAAGATTGTAGTTATAAAAATAAATTTCTAATTTTCATTAAGATTGTTGCTGTTTTTTTAATTTTAATTGATAAATTATGAATATCATAACTATTTATTGTTTTAATAAAGTGATCTGGTTTAAATTTTATTCCGATTAAATTGGTAGGCATTTTAGCAGCCAGCTAAAAACTTATATTTAAGAAGCTCTATATTTTAAAAATATTAAACATTTTAAAAGTCACTATTAAAAAACCGCCCCAGAAGGCGGTTGCTGAATTTACAGCGATATATAGAAGTGTAGTGGACGATCACTTCTATATTTTTTTAAACTTATTTTTCTTCTTTTATAATTTTAGTAAAGGCATCTGACTTGAAATAATTAATAATCATCTCTCCATCATCACCTGTAGATGAGGACACTTTAGGAGGTTCTTCATAGTTAAACTTAAAGTCTGGAGGGATAAATTGTGAGATCGGTGGAAGCTTGGCCTCTCCTCCTGTTGTAATTCTTTCAATAAAACCTGCGAGCCAAAGAATATATTCATCTTTATTTTTATGGTTGGGCATGAGGCTCACATCCAACTTAATCGCACAGTCTTCTAATGGCTTGGTTAAGCACTCATCAAAATCTATAAAATTATATTTAAGTTTAAACTTGGTTCCTTTAATTTCCTTACGAATTACACCAACCAAATGATTTAAGGTCTCTGCTGAGCTTTCTGAAAATAAATTTTTGTCCTCAATCTTTTTGTACACATTCTCAGCGATGATTAAATATTGTGGCATCTCTATTTTCTCCCTTTTATTGTTTAGCTACTCACTCAGCCTTTTAAGGAAGTATGATAGATATTATGTTTTCCAATGTAATTGTTGTGCTTCTAATTGTAATTAATGTTTTTTTGTGAAAAACGTAAGCATAACCATCCGTAAAAATTAAAGATAATGCAAACCAAGTCACTTTTTATAGAGGATTATTCTAATCAAAAAATATGTTTAGCTCATCTAAACTTGGAAGCTGATTATAAGATTCATCTGCCTCTATTGTGTTTGTCCAGTTTGACTTTGAAAACACGCAAAAATTAAGTTTTTTTAGCACAACAATGTCTTTATCTAATAAGCCTAATGGTATCCACATAAAATGTGTATTTCCAACTAGGTTGGGTACTGGCGATCCACATTTACTACAAAATGAAGATGTGAAACCTGTTTCCTTTTTATAAGTACGAATAAGTTCTAAACCTGATAACCATTTAAATTTGTCTTTGCCGACCAAAGTGGCCGCATTTGATCCCGTTCCCGATTGCTTTCGGCAGAGACTACAGTGGCAGTGATAGATAGTCTCTATCTCGTTGGTAATTGAAAATTTGACTTCATGACATAGACAAGAACCCACATGACTCATCTCGAGCATCCTTAAAAAATAATATTGAATATAGCATTAGGTTTAAAACGGTTAAATTTAACTTTATATTTTTAAAAGGCTATTTTTTCTTAGAAATACCTATAAAAATAAGGAATTGCTAGCGTTGAGGCTTGGCAGAATGCATTTATAAGGTTTAATATGAATTTTGACATATAAATTGAATATAAGAATGCTCTGATAGGTTTAACTTGGATGCAGATTAAATGCTTACATGATCAATCAGCTATATAAGCAGTACAGTACTATAGCTTCAAGTGCCTGGGGCTTTACTGATTTACCCTCTTATACAGATACATACGATCCTAATGAGAATGATACAGTGACGAATAGCTTTAATTGGTTGAATGATGAGCAAGCTACAGAAAAAACAGAACAAGGATTAACTGCTTTTGTGGCATTGGATGATGCCTTTATTAGCATAGCTTCTCGCATGTATCTGATTCGAAATGCAAAAGAAAAAATCGATTTACAATATTATATTTGGACCAATGATTTTGTTGGAAACTTAATGCTGCATGAGTTACTAACGGCGGCAGATCGTGGCGTAAAAATCCGCTTACTCATCGATGATCAAAATGGAGTAAAACTTGACGGAGTTCTCAGAAGCCTTCTCCACCATCCTAATTTTGAAATTCGATTATTTAATCCATATAAATTTAGATATTTAAGAATTTTAGACTATATTTTTCGGTTCAAAAAAGTAAACCATCGCATGCATAATAAATTAATTATTGCAGATGGAGCGATTGCTGTAACAGGTGGTCGAAATATCAGTAGTGAATATTTTGATGCAAGTAGTAAGTTTCAATTTACTGACCTAGATATTTTATTTTATGGACATACGGTACAGCATGCCCAGACTGTCTTTAATGATTTCTGGCAAAGCGAGCTAAGCCAAAATGCTACTGAGCTTATTGGAACTTGTGCTGTCCACCACTTACAATCGTTACGACAGCACTATCATGATCTAATTCATGAAAGTGAAAATCATACTCAAACCGAAGATAAGCTTTACGATGCTCAAAGCTATTTAAAAGAACTTTTAGAGCACTATCCCATTCAATGGTCAAAAGCGTATTTTGTTGCAGATTCACCTAAAAAAATCTTAGGAGTAGCCTCTAAAGAAGAGATGCTTTATGGGCAAGTCATGAGGATTATGGGTGAACCAAAGCAGCATATAGAATTAGCTTCTGCTTATTTTGTTCCTACACAACAGGGCGCGTATTATTTAAAACAGCTAAAGGTGCAAGGAGTTAAAGTCAGGGTTTTAACCAATTCTTTTGCTGCAAATGATGTGGCGATTGTGCATGCATTTTATAGTCAATATCGAGTTGAAATGCTTAAAAGCGGTGTAGAACTATTTGAGTTTAAGCCATTTTTAGAACGTAGACGTAGAACATGGTATGAGGTAGTGACGGGAAGTGTTATCCCCGCAAAAGGCAAAAATAAATCGAGTTTACATGCCAAGTTTTTTGACGTAGACGGTAAAGTATTTATTGGTTCATTTAATTTTGATCCACGCTCAACTTACTTAAATACTGAGGTTGGCCTTGTTATTGAATCGAGTCAATTACAAGCTCAAGTTTCGGTCATGCTTGATCAACATTTACCACAAGTTGCTTATCAGCTTAAGTTAAATAATGAAGGAAAGATCATTTGGTTAGATTATCAGTCGGATGGAAAAGTTATTGAATATGAAAAAGACCCAGATACGAGCCTTTTCCAACGCACAATGATTAAAGCCGTTTCATATTTACCCGTTGAATGGATGATGTAAGAGCGCTCTACCTCTGTTTATAATATGCCAATTTCTTTAAAGAATTTTTGATAAGCCTCTGCTTTTTTCTCTAGTGCTAATGGATAAGCTCTAGAGGAAGATGGTAAGCGGTATAAATTAATATCCCGCCCTGCAAAGCAAGTTGATGTCGATGTTCCTATAAGTGGTTTTTCAGTATGCTCTGGTAAAACAGAAATTAAAGTATCAGTCGCTTTATCGCCTGTGGTCATGATGGTCTGACATAGAGGAATTTGCTGAAGTAACACAGCAAGATCTGTTGGCGTTACTATTTCAAGAAATTTATCGGCAGCATTGCCCTTTAAGCGCTTAATTTGGTAAGCCGTGTCAAAGATTGCAATACCTGTTTCAATCAAGAAGTTTCGAATACGTTCTTCATTAAAATTTTTCTGGTTTTCACTTAAAAAGTAGGTTTTGTCTTGGAAAAAGATCAAACCGAAAATTCGCCACATGTCATTTTGGAAATTTGGATAGTAAAAATCCATCTTCCATTTATTACGCGGTGGTGGAAAACTACCTAACATTAATAAACGGGCATTTTCGGGTAAAAATGGTTCAAGTGGATGTGTTTCTATCTCAATTGTCATAAAAAATCAGTATTTACTTAAAAACTTTATAAATAAATTAACCTATTTTCGAGTTAATCACGAGTCAAGAAATGCAATTTCTCTTAATTAAAGCGTTAAAGGAGGCCACTAAAGCAATCATTCTTGAGGAATGCTTATTTTAAAAATACTATGTGAATGTTGATTGAGATAATCGACCTGACCTTTATGGGCAATAACAAGGGCTTGTACAACTGAAAGACCTAAGCCAGTACCGCCTAACTCTTTATTTCTTGATTGTTCTAATCTAAAGAAAGGATTAAATAAATCTTTGCGATGCTCCGCTGAAATGCCCGGCCCTTCATCTTCTATTTCAAGAATCCAGTTATATTGGTCTTGTCTTGTTGAAACAAGTAGCTTCCCCGGATTTGCATATCGGGTAGCATTATCAAGTAAAGCAATTAAAACTTGTTCTATACGCCTTTGATCACACTTAACTTCTGGTGCTTGAATGTCAAAAATGACTTCAAGCTGAGCTTTTTCTAATTTTTCTTGAAACATATGCACGACTTTGTGAGCAGTTTCATTAAAATGAATCGTTTCGAGATGAAGCCTGAGTTGTTGGTTTTCAAAAAGGCTTAATGTGCGTAAGTCTTCGACTAGATTTGACAGACCTTCAACTTGATTAAGCAAATTTTTAAACAAGATGGGATCGGCTTCAAAAACACCATCAATAATCCCCTGTAACCTGCCCTGCAAAATAGTGACTGGAGTTCGTAACTCATGTGCAATTGCAGCATTCCAGACATGGGCATTTTCAACTGAGGTTTCGAGCTTTTGAGCCATATCATTAAAATTGTCCATCAACTCTGCAATTTCAGAAGAATGATGCTTCGGTTTTTCTACTCGTGCGCTTAAATCCCCATGACTAATTTTTTTTGCTGCATCTGCTAATAGATTAATAGGCACAATAAAACGTTGAGCAAGCTTTATGCCTAAAATAATTGATAATGCTGTTCCAAACAGAAGCACGGCAAATAACCATATGCCATCCAAATAGTGGAAAAACTCATCACTTTCTTTGAGTTTTTCGAGAGAAATAAGACCCACTTCAATTGCAATATAATAGGTGCCGTAGCCTAAAATGAGCGAACTCAACGTAACACTTAGACTGGTAAAGCTCAGTGCAATAATAAGTTGTTTACTAATGCCCGTTTTATTTTTCATGAGGATTGTCCAGCCTATAACCTACACCACGAACATTAATGAGCATATTGCGTAAGCCCAGATCTTCTATTTTTTTACGTAGCTTACTGACGTGGCTATCGACTGTGCGTTCTAATGCATCTCGATCTGGTAAGCACTGATTCATCAGTTCAGAGCGGGTAAAAACTTTATGAGGATGAGGTAACATCAACAACAAAATTTTGTACTCAGTCAGAGTTAAATTAAGTGCTTGTTGTTTGGCATCCGAATAAATATAGGCTGTATGAATTTCTGTATTCACTTCAATATTTTTATAAATCAGATTTCGGTTAGGCGTTTGCTGATTTTGTTGAGTACGTCGTAGTACCGCTTGCACACGTGCGACCACTTCATTTGGGTTAAATGGTTTTACCACAAAGTCATCCGCACCAATTCGTAAAGCCATGACTTTATCAATTTCTTGATCTAAAGCGGTCAGCATAATGACAGGTGTAGCTGCTTTTTGCCGAATTTTATTGAGTACTTCCCACCCACTCAATTCGGGCATTTTTATATCGAGTATGACCAGATCAATGGGCTGCGTTGCATGTATTTCAATCGCCTGCTTACCATTCATGGCCCGTACAACACGCATGCCTTCGCGTTTAAGGTAGTGTTCGATAATGTCGCCAATATCATATTCATCTTCTACGACAAGAATAAGCTTATCCTGACAGTTGAACGTAAAGCTTGACTCGAACATATGAATAAAACGCGAGAAAAATTTGATTTATCATACGCGTATTTTTTGATAAATCTCCACACTTTTTCCACATATTCGTGATTTTCGTTACACACACATCAAAAATAATGTCAGCATCTAGAAGTCCATTAGGTGTTATAAAAGTGCAAAAGCATTTTTTAGTTCCATTCGTTTTATCTTTCAGTCTTGTGTTACATGGTTGTGGGACAGAACAAGCAAGTGATCAAACACAAGTACCTACGGCAAAAGTTACCGTTATTTCAGTTCAACCGCAGCCAATTAATTTTAGCGAAAACTTACCTGCACGCGTTCAAGCTTTCAGGACTGCTGAAATTCGCCCTCAAGTTGGTGGCATTATCGAAAAAGTTTTATTTGCTCAAGGTAGTGAAGTTAAAGTTGGACAACCGCTATATAAAATAAACTCAGAGACATTTGAGGCAGATGTAAATAGTAATCGAGCTGGGCTAAATAAAGCGGAAGCGGAAGTAAGTCGTTTAAAAATACAACTCGAACGCTATCAGCAACTCTTACCAAGTAACGCAATTAGTAAGCAAGAAGTGAGTAACGCCGAAGCACAATATCGACAAGCGATTGCAGATGTTGCCCAAATGAAAGCTTTGTTGGCTCGCCAAAATCTTAATTTACGGTATGCGACAGTACGAGCACCGATTTCAGGACGTATTGGTAAATCGTTTGTGACTGAAGGTGCATTAGTTAGCCAAGGTGATAGCAATACTATGGCTACAATTCAACAAATTGATCGTGTGTATGTCGATGTAAAACAGTCTATTGGTGAATATGAGCGTTTACAGGCAGCTTTACAAAGTGGAGAGCTGTCTGCCAACAATCAAAAAGATGTGCAGATTCTAAATAGTTTAGGACAACCCTATAACGTCTCGGCAAAAATGCTTTTTGAAGACATTAATGTTGATCCAGAGACTGGTGATGTCACCATTCGTATTGAAGTAAATAATTCTGAAAGAAAATTACTTCCGGGTATGTATGTCCGCGTCACTATTGAACGTGCTTCGGTTCCTCAGGCTTTACTCGTTCCAGAGCAAGCAATTCAGCGCAATATGAACGGTGACCCGCAAGTTTATGTCGTAAATGCCAAAGGTGGTGCAGACGTTCGCGCTGTAGAATTAGGGCAACAATATGAGCAATTTTATCTCATCAATAAAGGGCTCAAAGCAGGTGACAAAGTTGTTGTTGAAGGTATAGAACGTATTCAGCCAAACCAGAAGCTGGCGATTTCCGTATGGAACGCAGCTTCAGCAGAAAATACGGCGAAGCAAGGAGACACGAAATGATGTCTCAATTCTTTATTCGCCGTCCTATTTTTGCATGGGTCATTGCGATTTTTATTATTTTATTTGGTGTACTCAGTATTCCAAAGTTACCCATTGCCCGCTTTCCGAGTGTCGCACCACCTGAAGTCAACATTACAGCAAGTTATCCGGGCGCTACTCCCAAAACTATTAATGATAGCGTCATTACCCTCATTGAGCGCGAAATGTCAGGGGTAAAAAACCTACTCTACTATAGCGCCACAACCGATTCATCTGGTACTGCTGAAATTACCGCGACTTTTAAACCCGGTACCGATGTCGATATGGCTCAAGTTGATGTACAGAATAAAATTAAGGCGGTTGAAGCACGATTACCACAAGTCGTCCGCCAACAAGGTTTATCTGTAGAAGCATCATCATCGGGCTTTTTAATGCTTGTAGGCTTAAACTCACCTAATCACCGCTATTCAGAAGTGGATTTAAGTGATTATCTGGTACGCAATGTGGTTGAAGAGCTTAAACGTGTTGAAGGTGTTGGAAAAATTCAATCCTTCGGTGCTGAGAAAGCAATGCGGATTTGGGTAGATCCAAACAAGTTAGTCTCTTATGGACTCTCAATAAGCGATGTAAACAATGCGATTCGCAACAATAATATTGATATTGCACCAGGTCGGCTTGGTGATAGACCTTTAATTAACGGTCAACTAATTACCGTACCTTTGTCCGCTCAAGGACAGCTTGAAAATGTTGAGCAGTTCAAAAATATTAGTCTAAAGAGCAACATTAGTGGTGCCAATATTAAGTTGTCTGATGTAGCCGATGTAGAAATGGGTGCTCAGTCATATAACTTTGCCATTTTAGAAAATGGTAAACCTGCAACAGCTGCCGCGGTTCAGCTTAGCCCAGGTGCAAATGCGGTAAAAACAGCGGAAGGTGTCAAAGAGAAACTCGAAGAATTAAAAGTAAATTTACCCGAAGGTATGCAATTTAGTGTTCCATACGATACTGCTCCTTTTGTTAAGGTTTCGATAGAGAAAGTAGTTCATACATTAATTGAAGCCATGGTTTTGGTTTTTATTGTGATGTATCTATTTCTTCATAATGTTCGCTATACCTTAATTCCTGCGATTGTGGCTCCAATTGCCCTACTTGGTACCTTTACCATCATGCTTTTGACGGGTTACTCAATTAATGTGTTGACCATGTTCGGTATGGTGCTTGCGATCGGGATTATTGTCGATGATGCTATTGTCGTGGTCGAAAACGTCGAACGAATTATGGCAACCGAAGGTTTAGCGCCTAAAGAAGCAACTTCAAAGGCCATGACTGAGATTACCAGCCCGATTATTGGTATTACTTTGGTGTTGGCAGCAGTTTTTTTACCCATGGCTTTGGCGAGTGGTTCGGTCGGCATTATCTATCGCCAGTTTACTATTACCATGTCGGTTTCAATTTTATTCTCGGCATTTTTAGCGCTCACTCTAACACCTGCCCTTTGCGCAACCTTATTAAAACCAATTGATGCACATCATCAAAAGAAAGGATTTTATGCATGGTTTGATCGTAGCTTTGATAAAGTCACAAAAAAATATGAAGTTCTTCTACTTAAAGTCGTTAAACATACCATTCCGACTTTAATCATTTTTGTGGTGATTACGGGACTAACTTTTGCAGGAATGAAATATTGGCCAACTGCTTTTATGCCTGAAGAAGATCAGGGCTGGTTTTTGACTTCATTCCAGTTACCATCCGATGCAACAGCTGAACGAACTCAAAAAATCGTCAAAGAATTTGAAGACCATTTAAACGAGCGGTCAGATGTAAAAAGTAATATTTCAATTATGGGCTGGGGATTTAGTGGCGCTGGACAAAACGTAGCACTCGCTTTTACAACCTTAAAAGATTTTGGTGAACGTGATAAATCCACGACCGACTATACTAACTTCATTAATGCAGAAATGGCGAATAGTAAAGAAGGTACAACGATGTCTGTACTTCCTCCTGCCATTGATGAATTAGGTACATCTTCAGGCTTTAGCTTGCGCTTACAAGACAAAGCAAATTTAGGAATGCCTGCCTTAATTTCTGCACAAGAAAAACTTATGGAAATGGCTGCTCAAAACAAAAAGTTTTATATGGTTTATCCTGAAGGTTTGCCCGAAGGTGACAATATTAGCTTGAAAATAGACCGTGAGAAGTTAAGTGCTCTAGGTGTAAACTTTGCCTCCGTTTCAGATATTATTTCGACTTCAATGGGGTCAATGTATATCAACGATTTTCCGAACCAAGGACGAATGCAGCAAGTTATTGTTCAAGCCAATGCAAAATCACGAATGCACTTAAAAGATATTTTAGGTTTGAAGGTTGCGGGCGCAAACGGACAACTGGTTTCTCTATCCGAAGTGGTAACTCCTCAGTGGAACAAGTTGCCTCAGCAATATAATCGCTACAATGGCCGTCCTTCATTAAGTATTGCTGGTGTTCCTAACATGGGTGTATCTTCTGGCGATGCGATGCGAGAAATGGAAAACCTTATTGCCAAGCTTCCTCAAGGAATCGGTTATGAGTGGACAGGTATTTCTTTGCAAGAAAAACAGTCTGAATCTCAAATGGTATTTCTTATTGCTTTATCCATGTTAGTCGTGTTTTTAGTCTTAGCAGCACTTTATGAAAGTTGGTCAATTCCGTTATCAGTTATGCTGGTTGTTCCTTTAGGAATCTTTGGTGCAATTTTAGCCATTACTTTAAGAGAAATACCAAATGATATTTTCTTCAAAATTGGTCTGATTACCATTATTGGTCTATCTGCCAAAAATGCGATCTTAATTGTTGAGTTCGCAAAAATGCTCAAAGAAGAAGGAATGAGTTTAGTTGAAGCAGCCGTTGCAGCAGCGAAGTTACGCTTACGCCCAATTTTAATGACTTCCCTAGCCTTCACTTGTGGTGTGATTCCATTGGTGATTGCAAGTGGAGCAAGTTCAGAAACTCAACATGCGCTAGGTACAGGCGTATTTGGAGGGATGATATCTGCCACTATTCTGGCAATCTTTTTTGTCCCAGTATTCTTTATATTTGTGTTGGGAGCAGCAGAAAAATTCTTCTCTAAGAAGAAAATTAGCTCTTAGTTAAATGCATTGAGGCGAAACTAATCTGTGTTTCGCCTCAATAACTTAGAAATATGAAACTGTACTAGAGAAGTAAGAATCGATTAAGAGTTGAGGACTTTAAAGACCTTGCCTGTTCTTGGATGAGCAAAGGTATTATCTTGATCTAAATTAATGACTTTATCCGAAATCACAATTTTAGAAAGTGGCAACCAGTTTTGCTCTATTCCAGCTTCGACAAAGCTTTTCTCATCAATATTTTCATAAATTTGTTCAACCACAATTTCCATACCACACATACTTTTGGCATTTACTTCTTTTAAAATATGGCGCTTTGACATTCTAGTCTCCATTTTTATTATTCGTATCAAAAATAATAAAGACTCCTCTGATACAATATGTAAATTTTAATAATGAAAGTGTTTTTTTATTTTAATCATGCTTTTGCAATAATTAAATGAATAGTTGAGTGATTATTTAATTTAAATATTATCTTTAAGTTAATCTATTCAAAATAATTATTACTTTTTATTTTTAATAAAAATTAAAGGGTTCAGATAATGAACCCTTTTTTTATTTAAGTCTAAACTTTTACAGCGTTATCAAGCTGACCATCATCTTGATTTTTAGCAGTGTCTTTACTAATCACTGAGTCAGTATCGCTATCTGTGTTAAAACTCTTACTGTTTTTTTGCTTTTTCTTGTAGACACACATCCCAATCGCAATACCTGTTCCCAATACTATAATTGATTTTAACATTTTGCACCTCTTCGATTGACAGAGTAATTTTTGAAAAATCAACTTAAATTAATAGCACATAATTTGTTATTTAATGGCTTTCATTTGCTCCGCTTTTGTAAGGTATTTAATTTTTATGTTAATTGAATAGTGCAATAGTTAAAAAAATAAATTTTGATACAAAGTAAAAAGCCTATTCTGTTTTTGAATAGGCTTTTACTGTATTTCAGGATTAAGCAGTATTATGAATTGCTTTAAAACAATCTTATTATCTTTAAATATACTACAAATGTATTTAATGCTGAACTTTTAGTCAAGATAGGCTTGAAGGGTTTTATCAATAATTAGTAATTATTGTGATGGAAATCACGTTTATGTAATTTGGATAAGAAAAAACCCATTTCTACTTCTCATGAAGAAATGGGTAATGTGAAATCCACAAAAGACCTGAAATACTAAATGTTCTTACATTCAGTAAGGTTGAGTTTAGTGAATTTACCGAATGGTTGACAATTAAACCATTTGTATTTTTTTTAGTCATTTCAGCCAATCAAAAAATGTAAATTATTAGTTATGTTCAATATGTTTAGCTCTAAAACTATTCACCCAGAATCCGATAAAGCACGTTTATCCAATTCGTAAAACATAGTTTTTCAATGAGTTCGCTTGAGTAAGCTCGCTGTTGCATGCGATGAATAAGTTCATGTAAGCCCATAACATCTTCAAGTTCAGTACCAATGAGGGCGCCGTCAAAATCGGAACCAAAACCAACATGTTCTTCGCCAAGTCGATCTATCAAATAATCTAGATGGTCTAAAATTACATCGATGGATGTATTTGCATTACGTTGCCCATCCGACCGTAAAAAAGCAACATCGAAATTCACCCCGACGATACCTTTACTGTCTCGAATAGCTTTAAGTTGATGGTCAGTTAAATTGCGGGCTTGAGGACATAAAGCATGTGCATTAGAGTGTGTTGCTACGATTGGCTGTTGCAATAGATCTACAGTATCCCAAAAAGCCCGTTCATTCATATGAGAAACATCAACCACCATTTTTTTATCAGCACATCGCTTTATAAAGGCTTTGCCATCTTGTGTGAGGCCTGCTCCTGTGTCAGGCGAGTGAGGAAACTTAGCATTCAAACCATGTCCAAACCGACTGGGCCTATTCCAAAGTGGGCCGATACTCCGCAGACCTTTATCATAAAACACATCAAGTAAATCGGGGTTTTGTTGTAAAGCTTCTGCACCTTCCATATGCAGTACAATGCCCAGTTTCTGCGTGTTTACACAGCTCTGAATATCCTGAACTGATGTGCAAATTTGAATGTCCGTAGAACGCTGCGCGAGTTGGTGTGCTAAATCGAGTTGTTCTAAACAAATCTGTTCAATTTGCTGTTGGGTAAAATCAGAAGCATTTTGATCAAAAAGTTTATTGGGATGATGTTGTTGCACATAGCTAAATGGAGGTAAAAAAATGGCAAACATTCCACCAACAAAGCCTGCTTGCTGGCAGCGTTTTAAGTCAAGATGACCTGCTAAACGTTCGTGCAGAAAAGCATGTACAGGATCTGCATGATCACTTAGCCATAAACGCGTTAATGCATCATTATGTCCATCAAAAACTGGAATATGGCTAGGCTTCATGGGATTCCCGCTGCTTGCTATTTATCTGTAATCGTGTGGACTGGAATATTTTGTGTAGCACTTAAAGATTTAGAATTTCTACTGTTCCGAAACACAAGTTGTTGTAGTGGAGCTGCTACATGACTTTCTGTACGTGCTTGCTCAATCATTTGATGATACGGCGATTTCCCACATACAGGATCGGCATTAGCAGCATCGCCGGTCAACATATAGGCCTGACAGCGGCATCCACCAAAATCTCGGTCTTTATCAGGGCAACTGCGGCAGCCTTCAGGCATCCATGCATCACCACGGAAATGATTAAAACCTGTAGATTCATACCAGATATCTGACAATGTATGTTCACGGACGTTTGGAAACGAAATTGGTAATTGTCGTGCTGCGTGGCAAGGCAGTGCTACACCATCTGGAGCAACTGTAAAGAAGATTTTCCCCCAACCATTCATACAGGCTTTTGGTCGTTCTTCATAATAATCAGGCACTACAAAAATGAGTTTGCACGGATGATTTTGCGCTTTTAATTTTTCTCGATATTCATTAGTAATACGTTCGGCACGTGTTAATTGTTCTTGTGTCGGTAGCAAACCTTGGCGATTTAAAAAAGCCCAACCGTAAAATTGACAAATTGCCAACTCGACCGTGTCTGCATTGAGCTCTAGGCAAAGTTCAATAATTTGTTCAATCTGGTCAATGTTATGTCGATGGATTACAAAATTGAGCACCATCGGATAATCATATTTTTTAACCAGTCGGCACATTTCATACTTTTGTTCAAAAGCATGTTTTGAACCTGCCAAGGCATCATTTACTAGAGGGTCACTAGCTTGAAAGCTCACTTGAATGTGATCTAGCCCTGCTTGTTTTAAATCGGCAATGCGCTTTTCGGTGAGTCCCATGCCCGAGGTAATCAGGTTGGTATAAAACCCTTGTTGGTGAGCATGTTCAACCAGTTGTTCTAAATCTTGGCGTACTAGTGGTTCACCACCAGAAAAACCAAGTTGAACGGCGCCCATCTGACGTGCCTGATCAAAAACGTCAAACCACTCTTGAGTGGTCAGCTCATTTTTATGTTGAGCGTAGTCTAATGGGTTTGAGCAATATGGGCATTGTAGCGGACAACGATAAGTTAACTCCGCTAATAACCATAAAGGTAGGCCAACACCTTCTGTCATACCAAGTCAATCCAGTGCTGCTGCTTTGCGACCAGCATGTAATCCACTACATCTTGATCAATTTCAGCAATATCACCAAATTTTTGCTTTAACTGCACAATAATTGCGGAAACATTTTGCTGTCCATCAATATATTGTCCGATTGCCCCTGCACTTTCATTTAACTTGATCATGCCTTCAGGATATAAAATCACAAAACCATTTTGAGCTGGCTCGAACTGAAAACGGTAACCTTGTCGCCATGTCGGCACAAGGTTTAAATCAAACTGCTCTTTATTCATTTAAATAGTCCTTTGTGCCAAACCCGTTTGCTAGTCACACTGTGATACGGAGCTTCATTGTGAACATATGCCAAAGTTAAAGCATCTAAAATGCTCCATAAAATATCCAGCTTAAACTGCAATATTTCAAGCATTCGTTCTTGTTGCTCATGAGTCGTAAATGAATCAAGCGTAATCGTTAAGCCATGTTCAACATCACGACGGGCCTGACTTAAGCGTGAACGGAAATATTCATAGCCTTTATCATCAATCCATGGATAGTGCTGTGGCCACGACTCTAGACGTGATTGATGAATTTTTGGGGCAAAAAGTTCAGTTAAAGAACTACTTGCTGCTTCCCGCCATGAAGCACGACGTGCAAAGTTCACATAGGCATCTACAGCAAATCTAACCCCTGGTAATACCAGTTCTTCAGAAATCACTTGTTCACGACTCAAACCCACAGCTTCGGCTAACCGTAACCATGCTTCTCGACCACCGCCATCAGGATATTCACCATCTTGATCGATCATGCGTTGAATCCATTCTTGACGGACGCGCTGGTCTGGGCAATTCGCCATAATGGCTGCATCTTTAAGCGGAATATTAATTTGATAGTAATAGCGGTTTGCAACCCAAGCCTGAATTTGTTGTTGAGTTGCTTTGCCTTCATACATCATCACATGAAATGGATGATAGATATGATAATACTGGCCTTTATCAATAATCGCTTGTTTAAATTGTTCGGTCGTTAAAGCTTCAGGTGTTTGAGTCATGGTTCACCTTAGAGTTCAATCTGCATGCCATCATAGGCAACTTCTACACCATTTGCTTTAAGCTCAGCAAACTGGCTAGAGTTTTCATTTAAAATTGGATTGGTATTGTTAATATGGATGAGCACTTTTTTAGGTGTACTCAGCTGATTTAAATAAGACAGTGAACCACCTTCGCCACTAATATATAAATGACCCATTTCACGACCAGTTTTTTTACCAACCCCTGTTTGTTGCATTTCATCATCTGTCCAGAGCGTTCCATCAATCATGACGCAGTCTGAACTCTGCATAATCTGCATGATTTGATCATCAATTTTTCCAAGACCCGGCGCATAGAACAACTGTTTTTGTGTTTTATGATCTTTGATAATTAAGGCAATGTTGTCGCCGTCATGTGGGTCATTTCGATGTGGTGAATATGGTGGTGCAGCACTTTTAATAATTAAAGGTAAAAATTCTAAATTTTCAAAACCATCAATTTTAAAAGCTTGTTTAGGGTTAATCTCGTGATATTGAAGACCACCATTCCAGTGTTTGAGCATATTAAAAACTGGAAAGCCGCTCGTTAAATCTTGGTGGACCATTTCTGTACACCACACATTCATTGGGCAACCTTCACGTAAGGTCAAAAGCCCAGTGGTATGGTCTAACTGACTATCCATTAAAATAACGCTCGTTATTCCTGTATCACGTAATTTACGAGCTGGTTGGGCTGCTTTAAATTCGAAAAGCTGCTGACGAATATCAGGTGATGCGTTTAATAAAACCCAGTCTATTCCATTTTCAGAAACAGCAATTGATGATTGAGTACGGGGTTTGGCTTGGATTGTACCTGCGCGCGCACCATGACAATTCGGGCAATTACAATTCCACTGCGGGAACCCGCCTCCGGCAGCTGAACCTAAAACATAAATATACATAAAATTAATATCTTATTAGAAAGAGATAAGCCCTAGAACAAGACTAGGGCTTATGACATATTTGGATGAGGCTAATTAACGTGCTTCGAAGTACATTGTAACTTCAAAACCAATGCGTAAATCAGTAAAAGCGGGTTTAGTCCATTGCATAAATTATCTCCGGTTCATATTAATCTTGTGAAATGAATCACTTGATTAAATTTGATAAGGCAATTAAAAATTTATTCTAAATAAAAAATTGGGGTTTGTAGACAACCTCTAGCTAAGATATTGTTCGATAATTGTGTTTTTTGTCCAAATTTTAATATTTCGAACATATTTGCTTATTGAACGTTTCATCAAATATTCATACTAAAAGCGTATTTTTTATCCGTCTTAATTGATCAAATGATAAAAAAATGACAAATTTAACAACACTTTTTAAAGTAACAACACTTTCTCTGACAATAACGTTATTAGCTGGTTGTAATGACGATGATAATGACACAGCACCACCTGCCCAAAGAAGCAATCAAACTGTAAATATTTTAGCTTTTAATGACTTTCACGGAAATCTTGAGCCACCTAAGCGTTATGTTGAAGCGCCAAATCCAAACGATGCTGCTCAATCTGTTCGTATTCCTGTGGGTGGGGTAAGTTACTTTGCGGATGCAATTAAAAAACTTAAAGCAGAAAATCCAAATAATGCAGTGGTTTCGGCAGGCGATTTAATTAGTGCTTCCCCACTGACCTCTTCTTTATTTTTAGATGAACCGACCATTGAAGTAATGAATGATATTCAAATTGACTTTAATGCTGTGGGTAATCATGAATTTGACCGCGGCACAGATGAATTACGCCGTTTGCAAAATGGTGGTTGTCAGCAATATACAAGTACAGCACCTTGCCAAATTAATAAAAACTTTAGCGGTGCAAAATTTGATTTTCTTGCAGCTAACGTAGCAATGAAAAATGATGCGAGCAAAACAATCTTTCCTGCCTATAAAGTCAAAACTTACGGGGGTATTCCAGTCGCATTTATTGGTTTAACCCTTAAAGCGACGCCGAGTATTGTTTCCGCTGCTGGCATTAAAGATGTGGAATTCCGTGATGAAGCTGATACGGTAAATGCTTTAATTCCTGAGTTACAAAAACAAGGAATTGAAGCAATTGTAGTTGTGGTACATGAAGGCGCAGCTCCGAGTACTAAGTTTAATGTAAAAACTTGTGACGGCTTAAGTGGTCCGATTTTGGGCATTTTAGATAAATTAAATCCGGCAGTTGATATTGTTGTTTCAGGGCATACGCATCAATCTTATATTTGTGACTATGCTACAAAAAATCCGGCAAAACCGTTCTTGCTTACCTCAGCTGGACAATATGGCACGCTTATTACTGACATCAAGGTTGAGCTTGATGGTAAAACTGGTGATGTGATTAAAAAGGATGCTAAACAGGTTCCTATACAAAGTGAAGCCTATACATCTGGTACAACTACTGTAAGTCTTACAGATCTCTATCAAAAATTTAGCAAAACGCCAAGCATTGAGGCTATTTTAGATAAGTACCGCCAAGCTGTGACCACCATTTCAAGTCGTGTGGTTGGAACTGCGACAGCGGTTGTAAGTCGTACTCAAGTCGAGAGTGGTGAAAGTCCGCTCGGTATTATGATTGCCGATGCTCAGCAAGCGGCTGCCTTAAAAGCAAGTAACCAAGGCTCTGACTTTACACTCATGAACCCAGGTGGTGTACGTGCCGACCTACTGATTAACAGTAGTAACCAGATTACCTTTGGTGATGTTTTTGCGGTTCAACCTTTTGGTAACTCTATTGTGACTTTGAGCTTAACTGGCAAACAGATTAGAGAGGTGCTTGAACAACAATGGTCTGGTGCAAATGCAAATTCAGCGAGGATTTTACAGCCATCTAAAGAGTTCACTTATGAATATGCGGCAAATACTACTGTTTCACCGCGAGCAAGTAACATCATGGTTGCTGGTTCACCGTTGGTTGACAGTAAAGTATATCGTGTAACGGTAAATAGCTTTTTGGCAGATGGCGGCGATAACTTTACGGTATTAAAAGATGGCCAAAACCGTGTAGGCGGTGGTCAAGATATTGATGCCCTTGAAAGCTATGTTGCAAAGAACTCGCCGTTAATTATTCCAGCTACAACTCGAATTAAAGTAATTAAATAATAAGACTCGTCGAATAAAGGACAGCAAAAGCTGTCCTTTATTTTTCTCTATATAAAGGTTTTATTCAGTATAAAGGTTAAGCTCAATACTGCTAATGTCTGCTCCAGTATTTGCAAAAATAATCTCCATAACTTCATGAAGTAATTCATTAACTTTCTCATGCTCAAAGTTAGAGGCTTCTGATGTTTTAAGACAAATCAGATTACAGCTCATTTTATCTTTTCTAATTTTGTAGATACTTTTGCTTTTACCCAAGAATACTCTTTTGATGAGTTTACGATTTTCAAATTCAGATAAAATTCTATAGATCGTTCCTAACGTTATTTTATATTCATTTTTAATTTGAGCATAAATATTGTCTGCGCTTAAACCTTGTGGATTCTGATTTAAGATTTCAAAAACATGTATTCTCGATTTTTTTATCGGTAGTCCGTTTAATAATGATTTTGAAGTTGTCGTCATGATTAATTAGCCTGAATGTTTAGAAGCATAAGATTTATTAAAATTATTTTGTCTATACTTGCTTGAAAATTATGGGTATTTGTTTATAAAAAAGCAAAGCCTATTCCCCTATGAATAGGCTTTGAGCTTAGCTTTACCTTAGAAACTATAAGTCGCTTTTACAAAGTAATTACGTCCATAGAGTTTCGTATTGAATGATGCATTTTCATCTTCAAGGTCAACATCGGTCAGATTTTTTACGCCATAGTCCAATGTTAAACGTGGTGAAAGTGGTGAAGTAAAAGTGACATCGTAAGTTGTATAAGCTGGTAACTCTTTACCACTAGACAACATTTGATTACCTACATAGCTTGCACCTAAATTCATACGATAACTTTCAACAATAGCCCATGAAAGTGAGCTATTAATTAACCATTCAGGGCGTTCTGTAAGGTCTTTACCTGTTACTTCATTTTTAGCATCTAAATAGGTCGCATTAGCAGTTATACCTAAAGCATCACTAAAGTCATATCCTCCGTTGAGTTCCACACCTTTTAGTTTTGCTTTAGCAACATTGTCCCATTTATATGGATATTTGATTGGATTTGGAGAATTAGGATTAGAAACACGTTCAATTAAGTTCTCAACATCATTTTCAAATACTGTAACACCAGCATTCCAGTTTGGTTTTCGAACGATTAAAGATGCTTCGTAATTTGTACTTTCTTCAGGTTTTAAATTTGAATTTCCTGTAATAAAACAGCTGCCACCACATGAAATTAATTCATAATTTGCATCTAACTGATATGGCCCAGGGACTTTGTAGGCTTGTCCAATACCACCTTTAAGAATAACTCCGTCTGCCAGTTGATAAGCTAAATATGCTTTACCAGTTGCTTTACCATCAAAATTGTCAAAATCATCATAACGACCACCTAAAGTTAATGTCAGTGCATCATTAATGTGGGTATCGTTCTGAACAAATACCCCATAACTTTTTTGTTCAGATCCGCCTGATGTATACCCCACAGGGTCTGTCACTTTCTGGTCTTTATAATCCACACCAGCAGTAGTGTTATTCATGAGCCAGTCAAAGTTAGCAAAAGCACGTCCTAGTAAATTTTCTTGCTTATAATTACGACTTTGTGGAGCATTGTATTCACTGTCATAGTCATAAATTTTAGCTGTTTCTTTACCAATATAAGCTTCTGTTTTACCCCAGCTCCATTTCCCTCGATGAGTAATACCAAAATTGGTTCGCTCATCTTCACCTTCTTGAATAGAGGTCGCAGCATCTTGAGTCAGTGGTCGCTTATCTTTGCTATAACCTAGATCTAGATCTAAAGTTTGTTGGTCATTGATATCCCAACTTAAAGTACCGTGTACATTCTTAGTGTCTTTTTCTACAAAGTAAGCTCCATTTGAGTCCGGTTTACCATTTCGATACCACGCATCACGGTTATAAGAATCTCCAGCAAGAGAGAAACTGAGATTATCTGTTAAGCCACCAAAGAGATTAAATCCATAACGAAATTGATCTTTACCATTTCCACGGTCGGCTCGGTTATATTGCCCAAAGATCGAACCATGAAGCTGCCCATCTTCTGCTTTTTTGGTAATGATATTGATTACCCCACCCATAGCATCAGACCCATATAGAGATGACATCGGCCCACGAATCACTTCAATACGTTCGATACTATTTAAAGGAATAGAACTCCAGTCAAAGTCATTGCCTCGCCACATTGCTCCTAAGGAAGATGTCCGTTTTCCATTAAGTAGGATGAGTGTGTAACTACCAGAGGTATCTTGCATCCCTCGAATAATAATTTTGTCCTGCCCACTATTGTAGTTATAAACCCCAGCTTGTTTTTGTAAAACATCAGCAAGACTAAGTGCTGCACTACGCTCAATCTCTTCGCTAGTAATCACACTAATCGATGCGGGTGCTTTATCAACATCTTGTTCTTTTAATGCTGCTGAAACCACAATAGTTTTAAGTTTTTGAACTGGTTCGTTATTGCCCTGCTGTTCACTATCTGTATTTGCTTGAACGGTGAATGGAAGCAGTGTTGAGATGGCGACCACCAGCGCCTTTTTAGTTAACGTCATTTCTCGGCCCTTGTTTTGGATAATGATTACCACATGATAATTATTATCATTTATGATGTGCCGAGCATCATATACGCATGACTTTTACTGATCAAGATAAAAATAATTATTAGTTATATAATGATAATCATTATTGTTTGTGCTGTAAAAAAGCGTTACCATTACACGTTCGTGTGCCTAAAAACCTATTTAAAACAAGCTTAAAGTAGACATAACAATGCTCTCTCGATTTTTTATATATCACCCTATCTTTGTTTCTGTCATTGCAATCACTATTCTTATTTTTGGTTTTTTTGCCACTTTAGCAATGCCTGTTGAACGGTATCCAAACCTTGCTCCGCCCAGTGTCACTGTTGTTGCAAACTACCGTGGTGCAGCTGCTGACACCGTAGAAGAAAGCGTGACCCAAATTTTAGAACAACAAATCAAAGGTCTGGATAATTTGCTTTACTTTACGTCCTATAGTGAATCATCGGGAACGAGTAGCATTGATATTCACTTTAAAATTGGAACAGATATTGATAAAGCACAGTTACAAGTACAAAACCGAATTAATGGTGCGTTAAACCGTTTACCTGAGGAAGTTCAAAGACAAGGCGTAAACATATGGAAAACCACGGGTGATATGCTGCTTATTGTTGGGCTATATGATGAAACAGGGAAAGCCAGCAATATCGAGTTGTCTGATTATATGGTGAATCACTTTGAACAACCTTTAAGCCAGTTACAAGGAATTGGTGAGGTTGATGTTTTTGGTTCGAGTTATGCCATGCGAATTTGGTTAAATCCAAATCAGCTTAGAAATTACCAACTTGTGCCGAGTGATATTGAACAGGCGCTCGAAGATTATAATACCCAAATTGCTGCGGGTTCGATTGGTGCAATGCCTTCTGCTTCCGACCAGAATATTTATGCAAAAGTAAAAGCAGGTTCACGTTTAAAAACAATAGATGACTTTAAGTCGGTGGTGGTTAAAGCAAATATTGATGGAAGCCTTGTTTATTTAAAAGATGTCGCGAGAGTCGAATTAGGTGCAGAAAATTATGAAAGCATTAATACGCTTAATGGTTATCCATCGGCAGGCCTAGGTATTTCTCTAAGCCCTGATGCCAATGCAATTGAGACTTCTGCCCTCATTAAAGAAAAAATGGCTCAGCTTAGCCAACATTTACCAGCCGGATATAAAATTGTCTATCCAAGAGACAATACCCCCTTTATTGAAGAGTCAATTAAGCAAGTCATTATCACTTTGCTTGAAGCGATTGTACTTGTTGTTATTGTGATGTATCTCTTTTTACAAAATTGGCGCGCAACACTGATTCCAACCATCACGGTTCCTATTGTAATTAGTGGCACATTTGTTGTGTTGTATTTATTTGGAATGAGTATTAACACCCTTACCCTATTTGCACTGGTTTTAGCGATTGGTTTGCTGGTGGATGACACGATTGTAGTGGTCGAAAATGTTGAACGACTTATGCATGAACAACAGCTTAGCGTGCGTGAAGCTTGTTTAATGTCGATGCAAGAGATTAGCGGTGCATTGGTTGGTATTACGCTGGTCTTAACCGCGGTATTTATTCCAATGGCTTTTTTTAGTGGTTCAACGGGTATGATTTACCGTCAGTTTTCTATTACCTTAGCGGCAGCCATGTTGTTATCGCTATTTGTAGCCATGACCATTACACCAGCAATGTGCGCGGTTTTATTAAAAAAGCATAATAAAAAGCCAAAATGGGGACAAGCACTCGAGCTGATTCTTCAAAAAGTCAGATCAACTTTTAGTTTTTTATCCATTCGCCTAATTCAGTTCAAAGTCTTTTCCAGTTTGTTAGTTGTGGGCATAGCGGTTATTTTATTTATGATTTACCGTGGTTTACCTACAAGCTTTATTCCTAATGAAGATCAAGGACTACTTGCCGTCCCATATAGTTTGCATAATAGTGCTTCGATGAGCCAGACCGAAGAAGTTGGAAAACTCGTCAATAATTACTTCTTTGAGCATGAAGCCAAAAATATTAATACCGTACTGGTCGTAAATGGGCAAAACTTTTCAGGGAGCGGTCCAAATTTAGGCATGGCGTTTATTTCGCTTAAACATTGGAATGAGCGTAAAGGTGAAGCCAATACGGCAAGTGCTATTCGTGAACGTGCTCAAACTTATTTACAAAAAAACTTGCCAGCCAAAGTCATGGTAGGAATGCCACCAAGTGTATCTGGTTTGGGACAGTCTGATGCTTTGGAACTTTGGCTTAGAGATGTAAATGGTCAAGGACGCGATGAATTAATCAAACAATATAAAGCCTTAGAAAAAGAGGCGCGGAACTATTCGGCTTTTGAAAATCTAAGTCCCCTTGTGAGTGAAGATAAAGCCGAAGTATTTATTCAACTCGATCAAAATAAAGCCAAAATGCTGGGAATTGATCAGCAAGCGATACGTTCAACACTATCGACTGCTTGGGGTGGAAACTATGTTGGTGATTTTGTTGAGCGAGGCCGAATTAAAAGAATTATTATGCAAGGTGACTCCCAATTTCGCTCTAAACCCGAAGATTTAGCTTACTGGCATGTGCGAAACAATACAGGAGGAATGCTTTCCCTCGCCCATTTTGCTCAAAGTCAGTGGACTGGTGGACCAGAAGCTTTAACTCGCTTTATGGGACTGGCTGCTATACAACTTGAAGCAAATATCAGTCCGGGCTTTAGTTCAGGGCAAGCCATGCAAGAACTTACGGATATGGTTGCTAAACAATCTGGTGTAGACGTTGCATGGAGTGGCCTCTCTTTACAAGAGCAGCAGTCTAATCGGCAGGCTATCTTTTTATATGTCATTTCTATTTTGTTTATTTTCTTATGTTTGGCAGCCTTATATGAAAGTTGGAAAGTACCATTCATTATTTTATTAGGTCTACCTTTAGGAATTACGGGCACTATTATTTTTGCCAAGATCTTTAACTTACCTAATGATGTTTATTTTCAAATTGCCCTATTAACGGGTATTGGCCTGTCTTGTAAAAATGCAATTCTAATTGTGGAGTTTGCGACCCAAGCACTCAAACAAGGAAAAAGTAAAATCGACGCAGCAAGTGAAGCGTTAAAGTTGCGTTTACGCCCAATTTTGATGACCTCCCTTGCTTTTGGTGCGGGAGTTATTCCTTTAATTTTTGCGACAGGCGCAGGCGCTGCTAGTCGTTATGAAATTGGCATGAGTGTATTTGGAAGTGTTGTATTTGGCACCTTACTTGTACCGCTATTTACGGTGTTTTTCTTTGTTATAATTCATAGTGTGCCAAGTTTTCAGTGGTCAATGAGCAAACTCAGGTTTACTCGAACTTTGAAATTTAACGGCCGTATTAAAAAAGATAATACCTCGTTCTAATTGTTCAAATAAAAAATGGCAGATATTAAATCTGCCATTTTTTATTCTTTGAATTTAAGCGACTAGCTTATCAATCCACACTTCTAGAGTTGGTTGTTCAGCTAAATCTTCAAAGCTCACCTGAGCTCCGTAAGCTTGCCATTTACCTACCAGTGTCATGAGGCGTACTGAATCAAGCCCAAGCATGAGTAAATCATCATTTAACTGAATGTCTGATGCAGGAATCTGTAGCTGTTCACTTACCGCCAAAACAATACCTTCTTGGGTTAACGGCGATGCTGCTTGTTCAAGTTCCCAAGCACGAGTGACTTGTTGGGTCGTCATGACTTGTGCGCATCGTGTACTGGCATATTTCAAAGCCATATCGTGCTCTTCACGACTAAAGTCAGCAAGTGCATCACCACATAAAAACGGCTGAATATTTAGCATAAAGGCTTCCGCAGCGCTCATGAGACAACCAATATGAGCATAGACACCACAGATAATGAGCTGATCTCGGTTTGACTCACGCATAAGTTGTTCGAGTGGAGAAAACTTAAATGCGCTATAACGCCATTTTGTTAAAACGGTATCATTTTTCTGAGGCGTAATTTCTGGCAAAATTTGAGTGATCTCCGGATCATCTTTTAGGCCATTTCCCCAAAAATCAGTTAATAACTGGCGATGTTCTGGTGTTTGGTTACCAGGTTGTGCTGTATAGACCACAGGGATATTAAACTTGCGTGCAGTTTCAATCAGTTCTTTAGTATTTTTAATCAATTCTGGAATTGGTTCTTGGGTTTGATCATAAAAGTCTAAAAAATATTGCTGCATATCATGCACTAATAAAACAGCACGATTGGTATGTAACTGCCAATGTGTTTTATTCGCCGTAAATTCGTGTGCTTGGGGCATGCTGTAACTGGCAATCTTTGGAATACTCATCAAATTTTTCCTTTTTTATCTTTAAGCAAGAACATTGGTTTTAGTTTCAAGTTGTTGACGCAATCGTTTTTTGTCGATTTTTCCAAAGGCTGTGTATGGAAATTGCTCGATAAATTCCACACGATCTGGAATTTTGTAGGTCGCAAGGCCATAGTCTTTAAGGTGTTGGCGTACTGACATCGCAAGACGAATTGGACTTGGATCATCGATTTGAGATTGCCACGCAACAAAGGCACAGCTTTTTTCACCCATGATCTCATCAGGCATAGCGACCAGTGCCGCTAGGCGAATTTGCGGATGAGTTAATAAAGCTTGTTCAACTTCTTCGGTCGCAATCTTTTCCCCAGCACGATTAATTTGTTCTTTAGAACGGCCTTCGACCACAATGCAGCCATCTTCACGAATACGAACTAAATCACCAGTTCGATAAAAACCGTCAGGAGTAAAAGAACGCTCATTGTGCTCAGGTGCTTGGTAATAGCCGCGAATGGTATATGGACCTCGTGTAAGCAAATGCCCCACTTGCCCAGCTTCTACTGGTTGATCGTTATCATCTAGCACTAAAATTTCATCATCTTCTGAAATTTTTAAGCCTTGTGTATGGATGATTTGTTCTTTCGTCATATCAAAACGGGTGTAGTTCACAAGCCCTTCAGCCATTCCAAAGACTTGTTGTAAATTAACTTGAAACTCATCAATCAGACGCAAGGCAACCGCATCTGGTAAACGTGCTCCACCGACTTGCAGATAACGTAAAGTCGATAAGATTGGGTCTTGATCTTTTGCAGCTTTATCCATCCAAGGTCGAACTAATGCAGGAACTAGGCAAGCATCAGTTACGTCGTATTTTTTGATCAATGAAAATGCCGTGTCAGGACTTGGATCGGTTCCTAAAACAACCGCTCCGCCTGCATAAAAAATACCTAAAGAACCAGCTGAGCTCATTGAGAAGTTATGTGCCGCAGGTAAAACCATGAGTAAGCGTGATGACTGATTGAGACGACAGATTTTTGCGCTATCACGTACGCTATATAGATAGTCGTCATGGGTACGTGGAATCAGTTTAGGAACCCCAGTACTTCCACCAGAAAGCTGTAAAAAAGCAACCTGATCTGCCGTAGTTGGCGAGATCGCCTCTTCCAAAATATGGGTTTCTTTAAATAGGTCTTGAATGGCAACAAAGTTACCTGCATTTCCAAGTACAAATACATGTCGTAAGCAAGAAGCTGTTTGCTGAAGCTTTTCGGCAAGCTCTCGGTAGTCAAATTTTTGTGCACCAAAATCAGCACAGAAATAAGCTTTTGCTTGAGTCTGTTTGAAAAAACTGCTGAGTTCTGCATAGCGATGTGCAGGTAAAGACATCACAGGTAAAGCACCAAGCCGAATAAGCGCAAAAAATAAAACGTAAAACTGATAGTGGTTCGGCATTTGTACAACTGCCTTGTCACCCGCACGTAAGCCGTGTTGATATAAATGGCTGGCACAGCAATCGACCAAATAATCAAACTCAGAGTAAGTAACGGCTTTGTCACCATCATAGATTGCAATATTTTGCGGATATTTTTGAGCACTTTCACGTAAGAAATCACTCAAGTTTTGCCCAAGCCAATAACCTTTTTTACGGTAAATCTCAGCGAACTCTGCTGGATATGGCACAGCACCATCCAAATAAACCTGTGTTGTCATGTGTTTGATCCCTGAATTGGCAATTGATTGGGTGAAATCTGGAATCCGTCCAGCACAGTACGGAATTTTGCGGCAGTTTCAGCATGTTCAGCTTGCGGACGAGAAGCTTCCACAATGCCTGCACCGGCAAATAAACGCGCAATATTTTGATAAATTCGGGCACAACGAACCGTCACCGACCATTCTCCATTACCTTGTTCATCTGCCCATCCCATCGTTCCTGCAAAGAGTTCGCGATTAAATGGTTCAAGTTGCTGAATTAAATCTTTGGCTACTGAGCTCGGTTCGCCACAAATTGCAGGCGTTGGATGTAAACGTTCAATGAGATCAAATACATGGGTGTCGGCTTGTTTTAACTCACCAGTAATATGGGATGCTAAATGCCAAAGACGTTTGGTACGAATGAGAGATGGTTGTTTAGGTACTTGTAGTTGCTTACAAAAAGGTGTGAGCTCATCGGCAATCATTTCGATTACGAGCGCATGCTCATGCTGATCTTTTTGCGAGGCAAGCAATGCTCTAGCATTGTTTTGGTCTATAGTCGGATCATCATCACGAGCCAATGTACCCGCAACCGGTTTACTCCAGATTTTTGTATTTTGCTTTGCAATTAAAAGTTCTGGACTTGCGCCAACAAACCAACCTTCACTTTGAGGATGTCTTGCGACTGCATAGTTATAACCTTCAGGATTATGTTTGGCTAAATTGAAAAATAAGTCCGAGATTGGAATATTTTGTTCAAATTCAAGTTGTAAAATACGGGCTAGAACGGCTTTATCCAGTTTCTTTGCCTGCATTTGCTGAACCAGATATTCAACTTGCTGCTGGTAATGTTCACCTAACGGGAAATAATCAGCCTTGTTTAATCTTAAAGAACTAAGATCTATATCAGAGTGTGCATAAAGTACCTTCTGACATATTTTTGCATTTTGCATGAGCATTAAATTGACATCTCCTGCCGAGCAAAACGGCAGACCGCCCATAATCTTGACGTCTTTATAACCGTCGGTAATCGCTTGCTGTAGTTGAATTCGAGCTTCTTGTAGCCAGTCTTTTAAAAGGCTATTTTTAGCGACCTTAATGTCTTGTAATTTCTGATGACTATTGATTGTGTATTCTGGTGTGGTAAAAATAAAACCCGCATCATGTCCGCACTTTAGAACCTCTTGAGCAAGTGCAACATGGCTTTCAGTAAAATTTTCTCGTTGGATAAAATACGGATGCTGTGCCGACATCTCTTGACTCCTTATACCGTTATTTTGTTGTAATGAATGAGTGTTTAAACGCCTAAAGTGGCTCCCCCATCAACCACAATTTCTTGCATGGTAATTTGTGCTGCCTGATCGGAAAGTAAAAAGCTGACCGTATTCGCAATGTCTTCAGGCTGGGCTAATTTTCTTAAAGGAATGCCTGTTCGATATTGGCTTAAATCGCCATCAATTACCGCTGGTGGCGGTGTATTGTCCGTCCACAACTGCTGCTGCATTTGAGTTAAAGTTGAGCCTGGTGAAACAATGTTGAGCCGTACCTGATGAGGTGCGATTTCAAGCGCAAGATTACGGCAGTAGTGGCTGAGTGCAGCTTTACTAGTTGCATACATGCCAAGTTGTATACGCGGCATACGTGAACTATTTGAGCTAATCGTGACAATACTCCCCTGTTTTTTCTCACAAAAATGTTTGGCAAGTTGTTGACTAATCGCAATAGGAGCCATGACATTTACCGCAAAAAGTGTTTCCCAGTCTTCTGTTTTTGCTTCAAGCATAGAACGCATAATCAAGACACCTGCGGCGTTCACTAAACCTTTAATGTTGTGCTTTTCTAAAAGATCGGCAATAAGCTTTTGAGTGGCTTGTTGCTGTGTAATGTCCTGTGAAATGCCTTGCCAACGTAAACATTCATCTGATGTCAGGTTTTTGCTGATTTCCCATTGTTCTGGGTTTTCCTGCTGATCAATACCGATCACTTGATACCCTTGTTGCAATAATTGCTTTGCAATAGCAGCTCCGATACCTCTTGCAGCGCCTGTGACTACGATGGTAGAGCTCATGTTCTTACTCCCGTCTGATTTGATCACTAAATTGCGCAACATAATTGCAAATAATTATCATTATTATCAAGAGCGATAAATATCAAACATAAGATTACAATCTAAATTAAGTTATTTATTAACCAGAATTTCAACTTAAATTATTGTTTTTAATTAATATTAATAAAACTCATCTTTTTTTATTGATTATAATGATAATTGTTTTCATTTACTAATGAGAATCATTCTGATAATTTGACCGCGCTTTCTTGTCGAGATGGACTCAAAATGAAGCCATTTTCTCATCCTTTACATCCACTATTTCAACAATCAAATGTTGGATGTGAAACTTGGTGGAATACCGTTAAAAAATTAGGTAATCCCCTTGTTATTGTGCAAACAAATAATAAAACTTCTTGTACTTTTGTTTGGCGCAAGCCCAAGCACGAAGAGCGTTGCTTCGTTTATATCGATGTCTATTCACAAAGCCCATCTATCTATCAAAAGTGGAATCGTTTTAGCCATGTAGCTGGGACAGATGTGTACTTTTTTGAAATAGAACTCCCTGTAGCTTGGGCTGGTAGTTATGTTGTAGTTACCGCTGATGGGGAAGCACCACAAACAAACTGTGCGGCAACGCGACGCTCATGGTGGCAAACCCAGCTTAAACAGAATGTTCAGATTGATTCATTAAGTCATCAGCAGTTTTATAGCGGACACTTGGCTCGTTACATCAATCAAGTTCAACTCGAAAAGACAAAACAATTACCCACCAGCCTTTGCCCTATTACAAAGACATTTCAGTGGTCAAGCGTGTTATGTCAACAAGACTATTTAGTCGATGTTTTTATTAGTGGTCAGGCAGTTCAAAAAACATTACCACTCGTTATTTTTCTTGATGGCCAAGTCTGGAGTCGAGAGCTTTCGATTCTTTCCGAGATTCGCGATTTAACCGATTTAAAAAAGATCCGTCCAGCTGTATACGTATTTATCCATAGTTTAAACAGCCAACAACGTCGACAAGATTATGGTTGCCATGATGTATTTAGTCAGGCACTTGTAAACGAATTATTAGAAATTCTTTTAGAACAATATTCATTTATTTCAGCAACGAACATTACCTTATGTGGTCAAAGTTTAGGTGGTTTATGTGCTTTGCATAGCGCACTGCTTTTCCCAAAATTTTTTACATCGCTGATTTTGCAGTCTGGCTCTTATTGGTGGTCAGATTTTTCTAACAGCGCTTTGGGACGAAACCATACGGGTAACCTTTTAGAACTACTAAATTTATCTCATCCATTACCAAAAACAACTCAAATTTATATCAGTGCAGGCACGTATGAAACCGATATGCGGGACGATGCCCACCAACTTTATCAACAATTGCAATCATTCAATCAAGTGAGTTTTCAAACTTTTTCAGGCGGCCACGATGCGGTGAACTGGCGTGCAGACTTGCTTAAGGCATTGCAAAAAATTCTTTCACTATAACCATTTGTTTCATCAAGGATAACAATATCATGAGCAACTTACAGGAAAACTATATTAATCCTTTCGATAATGAAAGTTTGTCTTTTCAGGTTTTAAAAAATCAGCAAGGTGAGTTCAGTTTATGGCCGGCCCAACATCAGGTGCCATCAGGTTGGGACGTTCAACATGGTCCAGATACACGGGCTTCGTGTATTGCGTATGTAGAAAAGCACTGGGTTGCAATTAACCCCTTTCAGCAAGCGTAAAGGAGTATTGTCATGAATCAGGCATTAAATAATGAATTTACTTCCGATATTTCACAACCAGCTCGTTTTGAATTGGCCTCTACCCAGCTCGGTATTTTTCTTGCCGATCATTTAAGTTCTATTGAAGATTTATATACGATTGCACATTGCTTGGAATTACCAAAATCTATTGATATTTCAATATTTAAGCAAGCAATTCAAATGGGTTTAAATGAAGCTGACACAGTGATTGCTTCATATTCATCAGATCCGGCACAGCCCTTTATTGAGCTTAATAACCAAGTGCAGATTCGAATCGAAGAATTTGATTTTTGCCATTTAACCCCTCAAAAAGCTCAGCAACGGTTATGGGATTGGATGCCTTCTGACCGCCAATGCGCGAAATCACTTAAAGCTGGTGAATCTCAACTCTTCCGTCAAGTACTGTTTACTACACACGACAAAGTGTATTGGTATCAACGTTATCATCACATCATGCTTGATGGTTTTAGCATGATTAACCTCACAAAACGAATTGTTGAGTTATACCAACAATTACAAGCAGGAAAAGACCTTAGTTCTTCACCTTTTATTGATGTTAATGATGTCATCTTAGAGCGTCAGGCTTATGAAAATAGCCATCAATTTAAAATAGACCAAGCTTTTTGGAAGGCTTACTGTGAAGACTTGCCTAGTCCTATTAGTTTAAGTACACACCACTTAGCCTCTAAAACAACAGCCCAATTTGTTAAGCATCAGCTGCGTTTTTCTACAGGAATTTTGGAACAGATTCAGACCTTAGCTGCGCAATCTAAGTTAGCTTTGAATGACATGATGATGTCATTGTCATTACATTATATTTACAAAATGACAGATAAAGCCGAATTGGTTAATGGCATTCCATTTATGCGCCGTTTAGGCTCAAAGGCGATTCGCTCAACATTACCGACAGTAAATGTACTGCCTGTGAAGTTTAATGTTGCTGAAAAAGACAGTTGGGTGAGTTTGGCTCAACATGTTCAAAAACAATTACAACAAGTTCGGCCACATCAAAAATACGATGCTGAACAAATTTTAAGAGATTTAAACAGTATCGACATTCATGAACGGATGTATGGTCCTATTTTAAATTATAAAGCTTTTGACCAAGATCTCACTTTAGATGGTGAAAAGGTCAAAACACATCATATCTCAACAGGACCAATTGATGATTTTGAGTTTTCTTTTATTGTTCAAGATCATGAACTCATTATCGAATTACGTGCAGATGCGCAGCGTTATACTCAAGATGAGTTACTCATGCATGGTCAGCGTATAACGCTGCTATTAGAGCAGACTTTATTACAACCAGAGTACCCATGTAGCAGTTTTAATATTACTACACCACAAGAACTTAGTGTGCTCACAAAAAGCGGTATAGGTCCTCGAGTTAACCATCCTGAACAATATAATAATGTTCTAGATATCTTCTATGAACAAGTTCAAAAATATCCGGAACGTATTGCAATTATTAGTGGTGAACGTCCGCATCTACAACAACTTAGTTTTTCTGAACTTGCAATTCGAGTGAATCAACTTACCCGTTTTTTACAGGAAAATGGAGCAAAGAAACACACAGTTATTGCTGGTGCTATTCCCCGTTCTATCGATTCAGTTGTTGTGATGCTATCGGTGTTAAATTCGGGTGCAAGCTTCTTACCACTCGATTTAGATTACCCAATCGATCGTATGCAAATGATGTGTGAAGATGCCAACCCATTGTTTGTGCTTACAACACAGGCACTTTCAACCCAATTGCCTCAAAATATTCAGCAAGTACATCTTGACCATAATGATGTTCAAAAGCAGATTCAAAAACAAGAAACGAGTGATATTCCTACCCAGAGTCGTAATTTCGATTTTCAGGATGTGGCTTATGTGATTTTTACATCGGGCAGTACGGGGCGTCCGAAAGGTGTTATGAACACACATGGGTCTCTACTCAACCTGATTTTATCGCATAAATCTACAATTTATTGGCCTGTACTTAATGCTGTAGAGCAGCGTTTTCCTGATCGTCCATTACGCGCAGCGCATACACATTCTTTCTCGTTTGACTCATCTTGGTTGCAAGTTTTCTGGATGCTCTGGGGCCAAGAGCTGCATATTTTTGATGAAAACATGCGCCGTGATGCATTTGGCTTAGTTCGGGAAATTCAACAAAGGCAAATCGATACATTAGATTTACCGCCGTCTTTTTGCGCGCAAATGATTACCAATGGCTTATTTGCAGATGGTCAGCATCATCCAAGCCTGATTTTAATTGGTGGTGAAGCTGCACCTTTAGCTTTATGGCAACAGCTTAATGCTCAGCCAGAGCTTTTTGCACATAACTTATATGGTCCAACAGAATATACAGTTGATACTTTCCGTGCAGAATTAAAGCACACATCACGTCCAGTCATTGGTAACCCAATTGGCAATACGCAGGCCTATGTATTAGATCGTCACTTGCAACGATGCCCGACTGGTGTGATTGGTGAGCTTTATATTTCTGGCTTTGGTATTGCTAATGGTTATTTAGGTCGTGCTGACTTGAGTGCTGCTCGTTTTGTTGCCAATCCATTTGAACATGGACAGCGCATGTACCGTACGGGTGATTTAGTGCGTTGGAATACGGCTGGCAAGCTTGAGTTTATGGGGCGCTGCGACGACCAAATTAAAATTCGTGGTTATCGGGTTGAAATTGGTGAAGTAGAAAATGCACTTTCCGTTTTACCTAATATTGAAAGTGTTGTCGTCATTGCAGAGCCAATTAATAACAGCCATCGTTTGCTTGGTTACTGTGTTGTCAAAGACATCGAACTCGATGAAAAAACCAGTGAGCAATTAAGTCAGCAATATTTAAGTCAGTTACGTCAAAATTTACCTGAATATATGGTGCCTTCTGCCCTGACTGTTATGTCCGAATTTCCACGAAATGTAAGTGGCAAAGTCGATAAAAAAGCACTGCCAAAGCCTCAAATTCGTATCCATAGCCGAATGGCCGAAACGCCTGAACAACAGCTTTTATGCCAAATTACTGCATCTGTTCTTAAGCTTGACGCTATTGGGATTGATGACGACTTCTTTATGACAGGTGGCGATAGCATTTCTGCCATCATGGTGTGTACTCAACTACGGCAGCATGGTTACAGCTTAAGACCAAGTGATGTATTCCAATTCAAAACAATTGCTGCTTTGGTACCTAATCTGACACGTTTAGATGAGCAACAAACGGCCATTTCAAAACCGTTATTTTCAGTAGACCTAGAACAGAAGGTTCAAGAAAAATATGGAAAACATAGCACGATTCTGCCTTTACTTCCTTTGCAAAAAGGCATGCTGTTCTTATCTCAAGTAGAAAATAAATCGAATTATAATGCCTTTACTCGTCTTAGCTTAAATGGAGACATTGATCCTGTACGTTTGCAGCAAGCGCTGATTACCGTACTAAAACGTCACCCTCAATTAGGTGGACATTTTGATAGCGAATTAGCTGAAGAACCTGTTTTTATCTATTCATTACACCCTACCCAAGCTTGGCCAGTTCAATTTTGTTCGGTCACTCCCGATTTGCTTGAGCAAACTATTCAAGAGGTATTACAGCAACCGATTCACCTCGACCAACCCTATGGTCTGATTCGGGCAACTTTGATTCAACATGCTCCTGAACAATCAGAACTATTGATTATGGTGCATCACTTGCTAACTGATGGCTGGTCAACTCCACTGTTCTTACAAGACTTTATTAGGGCCTATCAGCAAACTAACCAACAACTGCCAGTGCTTAAACATAGCTATGAAACGGTGATTAAAGCCTTATCTGGACGTGACCATGAAACGTCAAAAGTAATATGGCAACGTGATTTAGCTGATTTACAGCCACTTATTTTATTTAATCAACCACAGCAAGCTGTACAGGAAACTTCATATCGTTTAAGTGCTGAGTTGGGTGCGAAACTTCAACACAAATTACGCCAACAAGGCATCACGCTAAATGTCTTCATGCAAATGATTTGGGCAATGACTTTAAATATTTATGCTCACCGAGAAGATATTGTGTTCGGTACACCTGTTTCTGGTCGTTCAGCAGCTATCAATGGCTTAGAGCAGCAGATTGGATTGTTTTTAAATACGATTCCGGTACGTGTACAGTTGAACATGCAGCAAACACTTTGGGAACAATTGACTCAGTTACAACAATTGCATGTTGAACATTTAGAACATGATGGTTTAGGACTAGGCGCAATTCAGCAATTAATGGAGCAAGGCAATCTTTTCGATAGTTTGTTAGTCGTAGAAAACTACCCTGATAACCAGTATTTACAGCAAAAACTTGGTGATGCTGTGATTTCAAAACTCACAAATCGTGGTTATAGCCATTACCCGCTTGCGTTGTTAGTCATCCCTGATCATCAAATTGAATTACTACTCGAGCAACGTGGTGTAATTGATCAACCAGAACATTTCCTAGAGCGAATGGTTCAATTTATTGAAATTGCATTAAATGAGCCAGAAACGGCTTTAGGCCATTACCGTCTACAACTTGCTGAAGAGCGCGATTTAATCCAGAAAACGAATCAAACTCAATATTATGTTCGCCCAACAACATTACAGCAATTACTCAGAGAGCAAGCTCGAATTACTCCTGAACAAACGGCGTTATGTGATGAAACTCATCAGCTCAGTTTTAGTGAAGTACGTTTTCAAGTTTGTGCTTTAGCACAACAATTGCAAATTGCAGGTGTACAGGCCGGAGATATTGTTGCGGTTGCCCTACCAAGGTCGGTCAAACTGAGTATTGCTATTTTAGCGGTGGTTGAAGCAGGTGCAGCGTACTTGCCACTCGATTTACAACACCCCACTGAACGTATCAAGTTTATGTTGCAAGATGCTAAATCTAAACTTTTGATTGGTGAACAAAAAGATCTAACCGATATTGCTCAACCATCAATAGCCACCTTTGCTTTCGATCAATTGTTTGATGAAACCAAAGTTGATTTAAGTAGCTATAAAACGACAGTTATTACCCCGCAGCATCCGGCATATTTAATCTATACCTCTGGTACAACAGGTCAGCCAAAAGGTGTCATGGTTTCTCACCAAGCCATTGTGAACCGTATTTTATGGATGCAATCAGAGTATCCACTGTCAGCCAACGATACAATTTTGCAAAAAACACCATGTACTTTTGATGTTTCTGTATGGGAATTTTTCTGGTCGTATCTGGTCGGTGCTCGATTGGTTATGGCACCTGTGGATGCACACCGTGACCCATTGGCATTATTAAATCTCATTCAAAAATATCAGGTAACCACATTACATTTTGTACCATCAATGCTGGCTGTCTTTGAAAATGCTGCCACAGAAATTTTGTCACTTGCTCAAAGACAAAGTTTGCCAATTCGCCGAGTATTCTGTAGTGGTGAGGCATTACCAACAGCTTTAGCAAAATCATTTAACGAACACTTTAGTTGTGAGTTGCATAACTTATATGGACCAACCGAAGCGGCTGTAGATGTGAGTTATATGGATGCAACACTGGGCTTACATCCTGAAGAAAGTAGCGTCGCAATTGGCTATCCAGTCTGGAATACCCAGCTTTATATTTTAGATCAATACTTACGTCCTGTTCCTGTTGGAGTAGATGGTGAGCTTTATTTAGCAGGTCATCAATTGGCCATGGGTTATTTGCATCGAGCAGACTTAACGGCAACACGTTTTGTGGCAAACCCATTCGCAGCAGGTCAACGCATGTACCGCACTGGTGATATTGCCCATTGGCATGCAGACGGCAGTATTCAATATATAGGCCGTGCAGATGATCAGCTAAAAATACGGGGTCAACGTATTGAACTGGGTGAAATTGAGCAACAGCTACGTTTAGCAAGTGGGTTAGATGATGTGATTGTCCACCCTATTGTTTCTGAGCAAAATAAAGCAGATGTTCAACTAGTTGCTTATTTGCAAACAGCGACATCTGTTGACATTGATCAATTAAAAAAATGCTTAGCTAAACAGCTTCCCGCATATATGGTGCCAACGCACTATATGTTAGTTGAGCAATTCCCATTAAGTCATAATGGCAAGCTGGACCGTAAAGCATTACCACGACCACAACTTGATACTTCAAATACAGAAAAACAGTATGCCTCAACTGCCTTTGAACATGAGCTCACAGGTATTTTCCAGAAAATCTTAAATACAGAACAAAATATTGGTGTAAATGAAGATTTCTTTGCCATTGGTGGACATTCCATTTTGGTCATGAAGCTTGCAATTGAAATCCGAAAAGTATTTAAGCGGACCATTCCAATTGGTCAGTTAATGAGTCATGTCACGATTCAACGTTTAGCAGCTTTGCTTCTTTCACAAGAACGTTTGGAAGAAGTTGAACAAACTGGTATGCAACCTATTTTACCCATCCGTTCTGGCTCTGGGCATCCATTGTTCTGTTTCTTCCCAGGTTCGGGCTCGGCATGGCAATACACCGTGCTTAATCGTTATCTGCATTCTGATTTACCTATTATCGGGTTGCAGTCACCTCGACCAGATGGCCTATTGGCAAATAGTGCAGATATGGATGAGCTTGTTGAAAAACAACTTGAGATTATTCGTAAGCAACAACCAACAGGACCTTATACCTTATTAGGTTATTCACTTGGCGGCACTGTAGCCTATGCGGTTGCAGCAAAGCTCACTGAACAAGGTGAACAGGTTGATTTTCTGGGCTTGTTAGACACTTACCCTGCCGAAATTCATCAGTGGTTAGATTTATCTGTAGAAGAAATGAATGCTGAAGCTGAACAGGAACAACTTCAATTCTTCAATGATATTCTGGCCGATGCAGATACGGCGCTAAACGAAGAAACACGCCGTTTACAAGAGGATATTTTTGCAAACTATCGCGATGCAGTACGTTTGCTAAAACCTTATAAAATGCCACGTTTTGACGGTGAGCTACACTTGGTTGTTGCGGAAAAAGACCTACTACCATATATCCAACCAGAACAACAATGGTCGCCTTTAGTTAAAAAGCTCAATATTGTTCGACTAAGTGATGCTGATCATACTGATTTATTGTCTCCGCAGCAGCTTCAAACCCTTGGCCCAATTTTAAATCGCATGATTTGTCAGGCACGCGATTTAGAGGAGCAAATGCCATGAGTTTTAAATCAATATTGACCGATTTCAGTCTTTTAAAGCGTAATGCTCATTTCCGACATGTATTTATTGCCCGCACATTGTCACTGCTGACTATTGGCATGCTCGTGGTTGCTATTCCCAAACAAGTCTATGACTTAACGGGTAGTTCGTTAAATGTTGCTGTTGCAATGGCCTTTGAAGGCGTTGCTATGTTTATTGGTCTGTTACTCGGTGGTTTGCTGTCAGATCGCAAAGATCGAAAATGGCTGATTTTATTGGCTCGTAGTGTTTGTGGTTTAGGTTTTGCGGGGCTTGCGATCAATGCCATGTTTGAGCAACCTTCGCTCTATGCTATTTATTTCCTCTCAGCATGGGATGGTTTCTTTGGTGCTTTGGGTGTAACCGCAATGATGGCGATCATGCCTGTGATTGTAGGACGTGAAAATATCGTACAAGCCCGTGCAATTAGTATGGTATCCGTACGACTTGCTACCGTTATTTCACCAGCAATCGGTGGTATTTTAATAGCGGTTAGTGGGGTTGCGACCGTGTATTGGGTCTCAACAGTGGGTACCTTACTTACCGTATTTTTATTGATAGGGCTACCTGCGCTTAAACCACAACATGCAGCTAATGGTGAGAGTCCTCTTCGCCAATTAGTCCAAGGGTTTAAATTCGTTTTTAAAAACAAAGTGGTTGGCAGCACGATTTTAATTGGAACCTTGCTTAGTTTTAGCAGTGCTATTCGCATTATTTTTCCACAAATGGCAGATGAAATCTTTCACGGCGGTGCATTTGAGCTCGGGCTTATGTACTCGGCTGTACCTTTAGGTTCGACTTTAGGTGCCTTACTCAGTGGATGGACAACACGATTACTGCGACCCGGCTTAGTCATGCTCTATACCTGTTTAGGTGTCTTTAGCTGCATGATTATGATTGGGCTTTCACCTTGGTTACTCGTGACCTTGCCAATTTTATGCGTTTTCGGATATTTGATGTCGATTGCCAACTTGCTTCAATACAGCATTGTGCAAGGACATACGCCTGATGAATATTTAGGACGTATTAATGCAATCTGGCTTGCTCAAGATGCTTTGGGAGATTCGATTGCCACAACAACTTTAGGACTTTTAACTCGGTTTTTACCAATATCAGGAAGCATTCTCTTCTTCGGCATATTAAGTTTTGCAGTAGGATTTATGTTCTTATTCAATTCTCAAGATATGCGTGAAACAGGATTCCAAGATCCTAAATTACAAGAAAATTAATCTAGAGATATAAAGAAGGCAATTCGTTGCCTTCTTTTGTTTTAGGCAGATGTATTAGCTTTAAAAACCCAAGTCAAAATACATTCTTGTTCCACTTTCCAGCCGCCTTGATAGTGTTCTAAGAGTTGATGGCGATTTCGTATTTCTGATGTAAAAGCCAAAGTTAATGTTTGGTTTTCAAAATCAATATCGACTACCGATGCTTCTAAAAAGTCGATGTATTGTTTAGCAATAGGATATACAGCTTTATATAAGCTTTCTTTAACAGAAAAGATTAAGCTCACAAATTGAGAGAAATCAAAAAACTCAGAGGCTTTAATCTTCCAAAGTTCAAGTTCAGAAGGCGTTAAAATAAGATGTGCACTCTCTTGAGCAAATTCAGAGCTTACCCAGTGCTCGATATCAATTCCTAAATAACTGGCTTTGTCGGATAGCGCAACGATCAACTTATTTTGTGAATGACTAATACTACCCAAAACATGAGTTGGCCAGAGAGGCAAATGTTCGTGCATAGAAGTTATTGGTTGATCTAAATCTAAATGATGTTTTAAAACAGCCTGAGCCAATATCCTTCCACATAAATATTCATGTTGACGTTTAGGATGGGCTTGAATAATTTTTTGGGGATGCTCTAATTGCTGATCTATATGTAAATGCAGTGTTTTTGATAAGTCTAAACCATAAAAATAGAACGGCATTTTAAATAAAATTGGTTTAGAAATTTCGAAAATCAACCCACAAAGAGATTCAGGAATATATAAATAATCACTTACAGCATTTGACATCAAATAAAGAATTTTTAACGAATTATCTCCTATCTTATCGCATGGCAACAAATCGATAAATAATTATATTTATCATTTGATAATAATTATTATTTACTTATACTATTGGATAAATTTTCCCCTTAATTTATTTAAAAATATTGATCATGAAACTTATAGGACTTTTTTTGACCCTGTTGGGAGCGGTCAGTGTCTATTGTAGTCATAGCAACCAAAACCTGTTATCTCAACATCTTCCCGCTCTATTTAAGTATTTAGGCCTCTTGTTTTTAGTCATTGGATTAATTGCACTCTTTGCCAGCTTACCCAAAGTTGTTGCCGCTTTTTGTTGGTTCATGCTTATCATTTTTGCATGGTCGTTCCTTCCTTTTATGGCGCTTTTTAAACGGAAACTGGTTTCATGAAAGCTAAAATTCAGTCTCCTATTCAGCCAGACTGGTGGAGTAAAACCTTTGCTGGTGGTGTTCTAGGGTTAAGCCTTGCCATTGCTTTTGGCAACCTGATTGTTTTATTGGGTCAGCCTTATATTTCGATGGATCTTTTAGCCCAATTAGGCATGTGGAGTGTTCCTTGGGTTTGGATGCCAATTATGTTTGGCACCTATTTCTTTGTGACAGGAAGACAAGCAATGGTTTATTTATTTGTTGCCAACGTACTGGCTTATAGCTGTGTGTTTCTAATTCGGGGTTAAACAATGAAAGTACGTTCGGATATCATGAAACTTGCAAAAAGTATGCATACTTGGGTGGGTGTATGTGCAGGGATTTTGCTTTTTATCTGCTTTTTTGCTGGCGGCCTCAGCATGTTTCAGCACCATATTAGTAAGTGGGCTACGCCAACGCAGCAAGTTTTACCTAAAGTCTCACCTGACCAATATAATGAGCTTATTCAGAAAGTACAGGCTGCATATCCTGCTGCGCAAAAGAATTTCACACTAAATTTATCGTCGAATGAATTTCACTATGCGCCTATTACATGGAGTGAACATGAACGTGGAGATGGCTTTAATGCTGCTCAGTCCACATGGATGGCCAGCTTAGATGAAAAAGGCCAGTTAATCGTTGCTCAAGAAAACTTATCTAAAGCAGGTTGGCTAATCGAACAGCTACATGAAACCGCAGGAATTCCGGGCATGGCAGGCCATCACGGATTGGGTCTCTATGTGATGGGTGTAGTTTCGATTTTATATTTTCTTGCTCTGCTTTCGGGTGTAATCATACTTTTACCAACATTAGTGAAAGATTACTTTGTTATTCGCCCAGGTAAGAATAAAAAGCGCTTTTGGTTAGATGCGCATAACGTAATCGGAATTACCAGTCTACCTTTCCACATCATTATTAGTATTAGCGTGATTGTCTTTGCTTTTCATGACCTTTTTTATGATGCGATTGGACAACTTGCACTCAAAGGACAACCTGTTTTTCAGCGTTCGCCTCCTGCACTTATTCAGCCGAAACAAACACAAATTGATGTGCAGCAAATATTAGCTCAAGCCAAAAAAGTTGCGCCTGAATATTCAGTTGACTATATCCAGTTCAGTGGCCTAGATAAACCTGAAAAAGCCAATGCACGTATAGCTTTATATAGTTCAGATCAGATGTTGCGCGGTGCGAATCAAGACTTTATGCGTATGAACCCTTACGCGGTTGAGCACTTTAACCATAAAGGTATTAATACGCAGACTGATGCGGGCAATAAATTGATTAATGCAATGTTTAGTCTACATTTTGGTAGTTTTGGTGGCACAGGCGTTCGTTGGGTCTATTTTGTTTTAGGTGTTGGTGGTGCTTTCTTATTTTATACGGGTAATATTCTTTGGGTTGAAACTCGCGCACGTAAGCAAAAGCGTGCTGAAGATCCAGTTCCCGTGCAGCGTAAAGATGTGGTGTTCCTTGCGAACTTAACCATTGGTGCGTGTTTAGGATGTGTTTTAGCTGTAGTGGGCACCATGTTGGCCAGTCGTTGGCTTTTCGCAGCATTCAATATTGAAAGCATGAATCACCTTTTTATGTATGGTTATTATGCAATTTTCCTACTGACTTTGATTTACACCTTTGTCATTGGCTATGCAAAAGCTTTACCTCAACTGCTGTTAACCTTGGTTTTGGTGTTATTTGCGATTCCTCTTACATCTCTTGCGGCCTACTTAATTCCACAAAGTGGTTTATGGATTCATGGTGGAGAAATTTTGGTGGTTGATTTCTTGGCTGTCATTTTTGCTTTCGCCTTCTGGCGTTTTTATCAGCAAGCTCAAGATCGTCTAAAATCTGCTCCAACTGGTAGTTTATGGGCTAGCTAACAACCATAAATCGACAAGACTGAAATAATGTGTGAAATATGAAAAATTATAAAATCCACATTGTTTCGGTCAGTTGTTTAATTTCTTGAATATCATGACTCACATAAATCATGGGAATTTTTATTTCCTGTTTTACTTTTTGAAAAAAAGGAATAATTTCAGCTTTATGTGCGGCATCTAATGCTGATAAAGGTTCATCAAGTAATAACAGCTTAGGTGAATATAACAAGGCCCTCCCTAGTGCCACGCGCTGTTTTTCACCACCTGAGAGCTTGATGGGCATACGTTGTAGCAAGTGTTCTAACTTTAGTAATTCAATAATGTAATCAGCCTCAAAATGACGTTCTTGTTGTGCAAGATGTTTAAGACCAAATAATAAGTTTTGCTTTACTGTTTTATGCGGAAAAAGCTGAGCATCTTGAAAAACCAATCCAACATGGCGCTTTTGCGTGCTCAAATTAATTTTTTGATTTGAATCAAACCATGTTTGGTTTAGTATTTTAATTAATCCGCTACGTGGTGTATTTAGTCCTGCAATCGCATGTAAAATTGATGTTTTACCCGACCCAGAGGCACCGAATAAACCAATAACTAAAGCATCTGACTGAAAATTGGGTTCAATAAGAAATTGGCCCATTTGTAGCTGAAAGTGGCAATCAATCAACATAACTCTACCGCCCTAAGCGCTTTTTTTGATAACGATGAAACCACTGTGCAAACCATAGCGCTAAAAATGCTACGCTTAAAGATAAGACAATCAGCCTTTGAATAGCTGCTTCTGTATCGGGTTGTTGCATCAGGCTATACATGGCTAAAGGTAAGGTTCTTGTTTCATCAGAGATATTGCCAACAAAGGTAATGGTGGCCCCAAATTCACCCAAACTACGACAAAAACATAAAATGGCACCAATTAAAATACCACTACTAGCGAGTGGCAATGTGACATGAAAAAATGCCCCAAAAGATGAAGCACCTAATGTCTTTGCTGCCATTTCTAAACGTTGATCGACCAGCTCAATTGCGAGTCGAATTGATTGCACTAAAAGTGGGAACCCCATCACTGCCGAAGCAAGAACTGCCCCTTTCCAGTTAAATGCGAAATCTAATCCTAAAGGTGCTAAGTATTGCCCAATAATGCCGCGGTTTCCAAAGACTTGTAATAGCAAATAACCCGGCACAACTGGAGGCAGTACCAATGGTAAAAAGACCAATGTTTCAATGAATGACTTACCCCAAAACTCTTTACGCGCCAATACCCATCCTACAAAAATTGCAGGAATAATACTGACGACAAGACAACTTGCTGCAACCTTACAAGAAAGTTGCAGAACACTGAGCTCTTCTGGGGTTAAAGAAAACATCATGGTTTTGCTGGAACCAATACACTAAAGCCATATTTTTTAAAAACGACTTTAGCTTGATTGCTTTGTAAAAATTGATAAAACTTTGCTGAATTAGGATTTTCTTTAATCATCCCTACAGGATAAATAATGGGTGAGTGAGTATTTTCTGGAAATACACCAACGACAGTCACATCTTTGCTAATCGCTGCATCGGTTGCATATACAATTCCTACCTGACATTCACCACGCGCAACAAAGTTTAACGCAGCACGCACATCTTCTGTTTCAACTAATTTTGGCTCAATACGGCTCCACCAACCTAAATTTGTAAATGCTTGTTTTGCATATTTACCAACGGGCACACTTTTAGTATCCCCTGTACAAATCTTTCCTGTAAATAATTTATTCGGATCGGTAGTTTTATCCAATTTAATCTTTAATGATCGTCCTTTTGGTGTAATCAGTACCAATCGATTACCTAATAAATTTATACGGTCATTTGCTGCAACTAATTTTTTGTTTTGTAGATAATCCATCCACTGTGTATCAGCTGAAATAAAGATATCGGCTGGTGCCCCAGCTTCAATTTGTTTAGCTAAGGTTGATGAGCCTGCATATGAAGTTTTGACTTCTATATTATTTTGTTTTTCGTAAATTTTTTCTAAATCGTTAATTGCATTAGTTAAGCTCGCTGCTGCATAAACAGTAACCGATTCGGCCTTTACAGAGAGACTGATTGATAAGCCAAGACTGATGATTGAACTGACTATAGCGATTTTTTTTATCTGTACAGGACTTACCATTGTTTTTCCTTTTTTTATCGATTTATACAGCGATATATATCTTAGAATATAGCGGTATACGTAGATGATGAAAAGCAGAAATCAGTTAAATATAGAGGACCTAAATGCAGGTAGATGGTGCATTTCTCATTTTAAACTTCATTTTGGTGCAATATGCTGAAAGTTTATCTATCGAGATACTCTATTTTTAAAACCCATTTTCTTTTAGTGTCGGTTAATAGCTTGATTAGTTTTATGGTCATCACCATGCCAAGAAGCACATAGCGATGACCATAAAGATCTGTAAACAGATCAGTCGTTTATGCCAGCCACTCTTTTAGATACACAATAAAAAACGCCTATCCCCGACCATCTTTTACGATAGTACAGAATAGACGCCATTGTCTGTGTAACTGAAAATTGCAGCAGTGCTTTTTCAGCGTGCACTTTTTATTAAGCAAAAGCTATACCGAATTAAAAGATTCAGTCACTAAAAAGTCTTTTAATTTAGCTATTTTAAATAGCTACTCATAATTTGATAATCATGTTCTAAGGCTTGTCGAGCATTGATTTCCATTTGGCGGTATTGTTGTAAGACTTTCTGGCCCAAAGCTGTGACCGCTGCCCCACCACCATGTGTTCCCCCCGTTTGAGTTTCAACTAAAGCTGTTTCAAAGCACTGATTCATGGTGTCTACCAACTGCCATGCACGGCGGTAGCTCATATTCATAGATTTAGCCGCTTGTGAGATCGAACCAGTTCTCTCAATTGCCTCAAGTAAGTCTGCCTTTCCAGGACCAAATGCGATGTTCTGCTCTGAAAGAATTCTGATTTGTAATTTTAATTTGTGTTCTTTCATAGGCTTAACTCACAAGGTTTCACTTTATGCTCTTTAGGATTATAGGGAAGTTTAAGAAGATAAGACACCATACAAATTTAGAATCCTCATTACTCCCTTGAAAATAATTTTATTAAAAAATCAAAACTGCACAAAGTGGATAAAGATCTGGAAAAAACGGATAGAGGTAAAGGCCTAATCGCGGTTCAATCAGTTAAAAGCTGAATGAATAGGATTGAGCAAATGACCTCATCTAATTTAAAACAATGGAATGATTTTGTAGATGGATGTATCGACTTCCGTCCTAAAGATGGCGTGTTTCGTATCGCACGCAATATGTTTACCGAGCCTGAGCTGTTTGATTTGGAAATGGAATTCATTTTTGAAAAGGTTTGGATTTATGCATGTCACGAAAGTGAAATTCCAAACAATCATGATTTCCTCACTGTCCAAATTGGTCGTCAGCCGATTATTGTGAGCCGTGATGGTAAAGGCGAATTACACGCCATGGTCAATGCTTGTGAGCACCGCGGTGCGACTTTAACACGCGTTGCTAAAGGCAATCAGTCAACATTTACATGTCCGTTCCACGCATGGTGCTACAAGTCAGATGGCCGCTTGGTTAAAGTAAAAGCACCAAGCGAATATTGTGAAGATTTTGATAAATCAAGCCGTGGTTTAAAGCAAGGCCGTATTGCCAGCTATCGTGGATTTGTATTTGTAAGCCTTGATACTCAAGCAACAGATTCTCTAGAAGACTTTTTGGGTGATGCAAAACTGTTCCTTGATTTAATGGTTAATCAGTCGCCAACAGGTGAACTCGAAGTATTACAAGGCAAGTCATCTTATACCTTTGCAGGTAACTGGAAGCTACAAAATGAAAATGGCCTAGATGGTTATCATGTAAGTACTGTTCACTATAACTATGTCTCTACAGTCCAACACCGCCAACAAGTCAATGCATCAAAAGGTGCAGAACTCGACACACTTGACTATAGCAAGTTAGGTGCTGGTGATTCAGAAACTGATGATGGTTGGTTTAGTTTTAAAAATGGCCATAGTGTGTTGTTTAGTGACATGCCGAATCCAACTGTTCGTCCGGGTTACAGCACAGTTATGCCATATATGGTTGAAAAATACGGTGACAAATATGCTGAATGGGCAATGCATCGTTTAAGAAACTTGAACTTGTACCCTAGCCTATTCTTTATGGACCAGATTAGTTCTCAGCTTCGTATTATTCGCCCTGTGGCATGGAATAAAACTGAAGTCATCAGTCAATGTATTGGTGTTAAAGGTGAATCTGTGGAAGCGCGCCGTAACCGTATTCGCCAGTTCGAAGATTTCTTTAACGTGTCAGGCCTTGGTACACCAGACGATTTAGTCGAATTCCGTGAACAGCAAAAAGGTTTTCAGGCACGACTTGAACGCTGGAGCGATATTTCTCGTGGTTGTCAGTCTTGGGAATATGGCGCGACCAAAAACTCACAAGACTTAGGCATTCAACCAGTCATTACTGGCCGTGAGTTTACCCATGAAGGGCTCTATGTAAATCAACATGGACACTGGCAACGACTAATGCTCGATGGCTTAAATAAGAAAGCGCTAAAAATGCAGGATATTACTTTCGAAAACAATGCCGTAATGGATGAGGTATAACCATGTCACAAGAACTATATTTTGCTGTATCTCAGTTTTTGTACAAAAAAGCAGAACTTTGTGATGCTTATGACTGGGATGCCTATTTAGAACTTTACGATGAAGATAGTGAATATCATATTCCACAGTGGATTGATGACCATAACTATGTTCAAGATCCGAATCAGGGCTTGTCTTATATTTATTACGCAGACCGCACTGGACTCGAAGACCGTGTATTCCGTATTCGTACTGGTAAAGCAGCTTCGGCAACGCCATTACCACGCACTTTACACAGCATGAATAACATTCGAGTTAAAACATTGGATGATGGCCTAATTGAAGCAAAAGTTGCATGGCAAACGCTTTATAATCGTCAAGGTTTAGAAGGCTGTTTTTACGGACACGCTACTTATATTTTACGCCAAACAGCAGATGGTTTCCGCATTCGTCGTCAGCACAGCATTTTGCTCAATGACAAGATTGATTCCGTTTTAGACTTCTATCACGTTTAAGGGGAATGAAAATGGGACATTCAGTTGCACTTAACTTTGCCGATGGCAAAACCTTTTTCATTTCGGTAAATAACGATGAATTGTTGCTCGATGCAGCAGTTCGCCAAGGAATTAACTTACCGCTAGACTGCCGTGAAGGTGTTTGTGGTACCTGTCAGGGACAGTGTGAAACTGGTATTTATGAACAAGAATATGTCGATGAAGATGCATTAAGTGAACGTGATTTGGCCGAGCGAAAAATGTTAGCTTGCCAGACACGAGTGAAATCAGATGCGGCTTTTTATTTCGATCATGATTCTGCCATTTGTAATGCTGGCGATACCTTAAAAATTGAAACCAAAGTTACCGCTGTTGAGCTGGTTTCTGAGACAACAGCAATTTTGCATCTTGATGCAAGCAGTCATGCTGAGCAACTTCAGTTTTTGCCGGGACAATATGCTCGTTTGCAAATTCCAGATACTGAAGATTGGCGTTCTTATTCATTTGCCAATAGACCGAACTCAACCAATCAATTGCAATTTTTAATTCGTCTTTTACCAGACGGTGTGATGAGCAATTACTTACGTGATCGCTGTCAGGTTGGACAAAGCCTATTCATCGAAGCGCCACTTGGTAGTTTCTATTTACGCGAAGTACAGCGACCATTGGTTTTTGTTGCTGGTGGAACAGGATTATCAGCTTTCTTAGGAATGCTAGATAACTTGGTTGATCAACCAAACTCACCTGCAGTTCAGTTGTACTACGGCGTAAATAGTGAAACTGACTTATGTGAACAACAGCGTTTACACGCCTACGCAGAACAGTTACCAAACTTTAGTTATCACCCAATTGTGACTAAAGCAACCGATGCTTGGCAAGGTAAAGCGGGTTATATTCATGAGCACTTAAATAAAGATCAACTGGCTGAGCAGGCTTTTGATATGTATTTATGTGGCCCACCACCGATGATTGAAGCCGTTAAAAATTGGTTAGATGAGCAATCTTTGCAAAACTATCGTATTTATAGCGAGAAGTTTTTACAAAGCAATACCTCACGTTAAAAGTACAAATAATTTAAAAACCACTAAAACCTGAAATGATTCAATATACTCTGTAAGGGGTATATTGAATTTTTACATTTAAATTAAAAATTTTTATATATCAATAAGATAAAATAATAAATTCCGAAAAAATAAATTGACCGGCGCACTCGGATTTGCTATAAATTTTGATAGATCTTAAGGAATAAGATCATGATGAGATTAAGTTATAGCACCTTTTATATCCCTCTATTCTCTTTCTCGAATTTATCAAATTGATGGACTAGATCCGAACTAAAAATTTGAGAAAATCACATTAATTAGCGGTTAAATTGGTCTGTATTTTGCTTATATCTCATTGTAATTTGCGAGTAACTTAATTTTTTAAGTGCCGTATTTACTTGCTGCATAGTGAAGTTTTAAAGCTTCTGCAACACAAGTAAATACAGGAGTGAGCCAGAAGGGATAAATATGAACCAAGCCAACTCCCCAGAACTCAGTGGACGTCATTTTCAAAATGAGTCTATCTTTACCAATCATAATTTGGTGTTTGATCATCACGATTTAAGCGAAACCTGCCGAAATGTTGGGCAAATTTTTAAACCGCATGATCTTAAAATCTCTCATCAGAAGCGAGATTTCAGTGCAACCATGCACCATGTTAAAACAGGTGCCCTGTCTATTAGTCGCTTGGAATATGGTGCGGATGTCATTATTGAACCAGATCATCTTGATAACTTTTATTTAATTCAAATTCCAACCCAAGGCTACGCAGAAATCGAGTTTGGTTCACAAAAGTTTATTTCTTATTCTCAAGTTGCTTCTCTTATTTCTCCCCAGCAATCTTTACGTATGCGCTGGCATGCGAACTCACCACAGCTCATTCTAAAAGTTTCAAAGGATGATTTTACTTACCATTGCCGTCAGCACATTGCTGATTCAGAAAACAACTTACTCGTTTTTGACCCCAAATTAGACTTTGCTACCCAAAGTGGAGCCTATTTTTTACAACTCGTTAGAACATTGATGGATGCTTTAGCATGCGAACAACATCCACTCCATCACCCTCTAGCCTTTAAACAATTTGAGTCAAACCTGTTTAATGCACTCATTTATGGTCAACCTAATAATGCATTACACAAAATTGATCATTATAAAGAAAAAACGGTCTCTCCTTATTTCGTGAAACGCACAGAAGCCTATATTAAAGAACATTTACATGAGCCGCTTAATGTCGAAATTTTGGCTGAACATGCTGGTGTCAGTGTTCGAACGTTATTTACCGGTTTTAAGAATTATTTGGGGACCACTCCAATGTCTTATCTAAAAGAATTACGTTTTGAACAAGCTCATTTAGAACTCATGCACAATGAAAATCTATCAGTCACAGACGTTGCATTTAAATGGGGATTTACCCATTTAGGCCGTTTTTCTCAAGAGTACAAACGTCGTTATGGTGAGTTACCTTCTTCTACTCGCCGCTCTGGTCCAAGTGAAGGCTTAATTACTTCAATTTTTTCTTAAACCCAAAATAGATAAAAGCCTTTTATATTTATTGATATAAAAGGCTGTTTTTATAAAATTTTTATAGATTAGAAATGGTGAACATAGCGAACTTGCAGGCGTGTTCCCTCTGGGCGATTTTCAGCATCTTGCTCAAAATAAGCATTTGCGACCAGATGATCATTTTTAGAAAAACTATACATCGCGCCCGGGCCAATTGCCCAGACTTGCTCACGTCTACCTTTGACTTTTTCACCATCAACTTCAGTATCTGTAACTTGTTTTAGCCAATAGCCATTTAGTCCTAAACGGAACTGTTCGGTAATAGCATAATCCATTGCAAAGTTTGCATGAATTGCTTGCCCTGCCTGCATATCATTTGCACCTGCAAACGTATAGCTTGGGTCATCATTTTTAAAGTTATAGAGATAATGGATACGTGTTGAAGCTGTCCATTTAGGATTAAACCAATATGTTGCAGCCCAATAAGGATCAAATGAAACAGCGTTATTACTTGGGTTGATATCTTTTTGCTGGTCGTATTCCCCAGTAGGTAAATTCACCTGAAACTCAAAACGATGCACAAACCTCGGCCCTTGTGCGCCCATGACTGGATCGAACTGAATAAACGGCCCAATCATAATGTCCCCAAAGCCACTTTGGGCTTTAATTGCAGCATTATTCAAGCCGTCATCCATGTCCATTTTGCTGACAAAGGGAATTAAAAAATTCATACCTAGACTGGCTTTATCTTTTACTCGGACATTCGATAAATAACTGATTTGCTCAACCAGTACTTGATAATTTAAATCAGTTTTAGGTAAACCAAGCTTTTGCCCATCGCGATCAACCAGTTTATTACTATCGTAATTTTGAAAGTAGGTTTGAGCATACCAGCCGGGGCCTGCGGGTAATCCGCCATCGAGAAAGCTGGTCATACCTAAGTTTACGGTCGGTAAATCATATGCATGTGTAACCAAAGGCAAACCCAACAATGTCCCTGCTAAAAAGCCATGTTTAATTAAAGTGCTTTTCATCTTCTTATTTCCTATAAAAAAATCACGACCGGATTGATCGTGATTGTGGTGAATTAATGTGCTAATTCTGGATGCTCTGCGGCAATCCGATACTTTCCTGCGTGGAATACCAATGGTTCACCTTGGCGTTGTTGGTACTGTTCAATTTGACCAATAAAAATCAGGTGATCTCCGCCTTCATACTGATTGATATTGCGGCAAACCAAGGTTGCGAGTGCATCGGTCAAAATTGGAACGCCCGCATTGCATTGTTGATGAGCAACACCTGCAAATTTATCTTCAGCACCTCGAGCGAAATGTCCAGAAAGCTGATGATGCTCTTGTGCCAACATATGAATGGCAAAATATTCAGCTTCTACAAAATCAGACAAACTTGGAGCTGTTTTTGAAAGACTCCACAAAATTAATGGCGGATCTAAAGACAGTGAGGAAAATGAATTGGCTGTCATTCCTATTTTGCGACCATCCTTACCACGTGTGGTAATCACAGTGACGCCAGTTGCAAATTGCCCAAGCAAGTTACGGATTTCTCTTGGGTTTTCAGCATTGATGGTTTGTAAGCCTTGAGTTTCAATTGTGTCCATTTTCATATCTCCCTTTGATATATAACCTTAGGCAACTTTTGCTGGAGCTTTTGAAGCCATGAATGCTTGAGCCTGATCGGCATCAAACCACCAAGGGGCAAAAGCACGCGGGTCATCAAAGTTATTGGCCATAATGGAAGCAATGCTCTGGTTCTGGCTTGCAGCTGCTAATAGCTCAACAACATGGGGTTGCGGTGGTACTAACAGGCTATTGGTCCAAGCCACCACTTTTTCTGCATAAGCCCAATAACGTTCAAAGGTTTGAACCATCCATTGTTCGCTAAAGCTTTGATTATCATTGGCTAAAATGGCGTCAAAATAGATTTTGCTACATTTAGCAGCGTTGTTTGAGCCTTGACCAGTAATTGGATCATTGACCACTAAGGCATCTGCCATACCAAAAATTTTCTTGCCAGACGGCAATGTTAAAACTGGTTTGCGTACGGTCGGTGGGAAACGCCCTGCCAAATAACCACCTGCATCGGTTAACTCAACATTTGCGCAACGTTCATATTCCCAAGGCACAAATTTCTTGAGTAAGTCCAAACTGCATTGCAGATGCTGTTCAGGTGTTTTGACATCTTGCCAGCACTCCATTGGCCCGTTTGGAATACCTTCAAACACCATAATGTCGCAAGGACCATTTACGGTGAGTGCCGGAAATGAAAAGTATTCACCAACTTCGGGAATAATGTTAAAAGTCACACGTGAGTATGGAGAAATCGGCTTCATACTTTTGACATAAGTCAAAGCCAGAGCGCGCTGCGGTTTATCAAAAACACTACGTGCATCATCACGTTCAAACTGTTTAACGACTTCACCTTTACCAGCCGCGAGTAATACAAGCTCGTAGTCGTTTGCGAGTTGTTCTAATTCTTCAATACCCACATCTTGAATGACCAAGCGACCGCCACGGCGTTCAAATTCTTCCATCCAATATGGCATTTTGACGCGTTGATCGACCGATTGAGCGTAGCGCTCAAGACGAGCACTCCATTCAAATGCTTTATCACCATTTTCAGGATTGACTAAAGCCAGCCCAATGCCTTCTACCGCTGGACATTGTTCTTCCCAAAAATTTAGTCCCAAGTCACGTTCAGTTTGTAAAGCGGTATGAAACATACACTGGCTTGACATGACTTTACCTTGACGGATTTCATCGGCAGTTCGGTTGGTGATCATTGTCACGTCGTAACCTGTATCTAATAAGCCCAAACCAAGCTGTAAACCAGACTGTCCTGCTCCAACAATTGCAATACGGCGCATAATCTTCTCCATAATTTTCTAAATGTGCTTTTAAAACGCTGTGCTATTCGGCTAAACGTGGAATAGCGGGCTGTGATCCTTCAGGGCCCATCACGGAATATCCACCGTCGACCGCATAATTTGCTCCGGTGACGAAACTTGCAGCGGGTGACAATAAAAACAAAACAACATTGGCGACTTCTTCGGGATGACCCAATCGGCCTAGCAAGTGATAATCGGCTGCCACGCTATCGGCTTTTTCACGGTTATTGCCACTGACTTCTGCAATTACACGAGACCATGTCCAACCCGGTGAGACAGAGTTAACGCGAATACCATCGACGGCAAAATCCATTGCCATACTTTGTGTGAGTTGACGTATCGCTGCTTTTGAAACTGGATATAACCAGCGCCCTGTTTGTGCCACTTTGGCTGAAATGGAAGTGAAGTTAACGATTGAACCTTGCTGCTTTTTTAAGTCATTGTAAAAAGCACGGCTCAGCTCAACTGTAGAGACCAAATTAATATCGAGTGCTTGTAACCAGTCCTGACGTGAAGATTTAAAACCGTCATCTAAATATGTACATGCTAGATTGACCAAGTAACTTACTTCGCCTAAATGTTGGTGAATATCTGCCACAGCTTGTTGAATAGCCGCATTACTGGTTAAGTCGGTTTGAATAAACATCACATCATGGTTAAAGCTTTCTGCAATTGCCTTACCTTTGGCATCAATATCTAGAATAGCGACATGAGCACCTGCACTAACTAAGGCTTGCACAACTGCTTTACCAATCAGTGTTGCACCACCGCTCACAATAGCGACTTTTCCTTTTAAATCTATATTCATTGCAGCTACTCCTTAATTGATTGGCTTGCTTTCACTACTTGACCAAGACGGCATCAAAGTATTTGAAGGAAGATCTTCATCAAGAAGTTTTCGGGCTGTCTCTACACCTGCAACTGGTAAGCCTGTCGGGTCTAATAAGCCAATTTGAACGAGCACTGATGCTTGATCCCAATAAATATGCTCATGGCAAAGCTTTGACCCTCTAAACTGGATCACACCCAACATTGGAATTTCGACATATTTACCAGTCGGTTTTACACCCGGTAGTAACCAATCAATTTCAGCGTCGTGTGTAAAGCTCATAATGAACTCGTCTACCACTTGCGTTGAGCCAACGGTACGAGAGATCGAGGTGATCTTCATATCTTTCGGGTTTTGATGAACAAAATGGTACTGATAAAAACGGGCAAGCTGGCTTTGCCCCACACCGCCAGTCAACGTTGGAATGTGGTTCACATAAGGTTCTGCGACCATCGTTGCCATGGTTGCTGGTACGTCACGCGTATCAAACTCATGACGAATATGCTCTTCCCATAGCGCAACTAGGTCATATTTCGGCCCAATCGTGTCATGTAGAGCTGTTACTGTGCGCTCGTGAGCAAAACGTGCTGAAGGTTTGTGGTAATGATTGCTTTTTGGGCGTGCAAAAGCATGATCAACACCTTCGTAAATAAAGGCTTGTACGTTTGAATATTGGTTGGCTGCATCGACAATTGCTTGTCTCGTATCTGGCGGTGTAAATTGATCCAGTTCTGCAATATGTAAGACCAAACGTCCTTTTACGTTGGCTAACTCATCCAACGCTTTGTCGATGCCTACGCCGTAATAACCTACGGCACATGCCACTTCCGAAAGTCGACAGCCTGCAAGATATGCAAGCTTTCCGCCTAAGCAATAGCCCACTACAGCAAGGCCTGTAGTTGTGTCGCATTCTGGTCGAGTCTTTAAAAAAGATAAGCTGTCTTGAATATCTTCAACACCAAGGTTTTCGTCATATTGCTGATAAAGTTCAAAAGCTTTTTGAAAATCTTCTGGTGTATAACTCAGTTCAATATTAGGTGCTACACGCCAAAATAAATCAGGAACTAAAACCGTATAGCCTTCTTCTGCAAGAAAATCTGCCTTTTCCCGCATGGCTGCATTCACCCCAAAGATTTCCTGACAAAGCACCACTCCAGGTCCTTTTCCTGTTTCTGGTGTTGCTAGATATGCACTGAACTGCTTTCCAGATGCTGTTTTAATTTGAACGGTTTGACCAGCCATAGTGTCAACTCCTAACATTGTTATGGCTTTATCTTCTATCCGAATATTTTTTTAGACTGTCCAAAAGCTGCAAGCACTATCCAATCTCTGCGCAATTATCAAAATTCATCAAACTGGGTAAAACACTAAAAATAAGAAAACTAATAAATTTCATAACTTTAAATAAAAAAATAAAATTAATACTTTTTATCTAATTTGGAAAAAATGGATGAAGATTAGGACTTATTGGATAGTGACTACTGGCTAAAAATAGTTCAATCAAAGTCATGTAATTAGTTTGATTACATAAGAAAAGCTCAGTCATTTTTCTAAATTAAGGCACTTTATTTATGCATCGACCAAAGCCAATTTATGGACACAACAAAACGTTAATGCTCATCAACATTTTATGTTGTAGTGCATTTTCTACTCAGGCTTATTCAGCGGATGAAGAATGGAAATTTACATTAAAAAATGCATATATAGATAGAAACTATGACAATTCCGCTGTGAAAGACACGGGTAGCTGGTCGCAATCAGTTTCTCTATTTTATAACTCCAATATGCATGACACGCCGTTAGAAATTGGCGGCACTCCGATTCAAATTGGCGCAAATGCTTCAGCACAATATGCGGTTCGTCTAAGCCAAGATAAACATGTTGCAGATACGGTATTGCCTTTTGATAAAGAGACTCAGTCCCAAGCACCCGATTATTTAAAATATGGTGCGACATTAAAGTTAGGCTATAACAAGACGCTACTAAGCATTGGTGAATTATGGCTTGATTTACCCGTAACCACTGTAGATGCAAGCCGACAACTCCTGACGTCTTATTGGGGAACCAACCTTAAGTCTCAATTGAGCGATAAGCTTTTTGCTGAAATTGGTCGAATCGAAAAAGTATCGCCACGAAATGAAGAAGATTTTCATCGCTTTTCTTTTACTTCAAAAGGCGTGACTGGCTACTCTGATGGCCTTAACTACATAGACCTGCGCTATCAAATCACCCCTACTTTGAAAGGCGAATATTACTTCGGAAATATGGAAGATTTATACAATAAGCATTATGTGGGAATGGACCACATATGGAAGAATTCCAATTTTTCGATCAATTCAAAATTTAAATATTTCAATGCAAAAGATAATGGAAATCTTTTCGACATCGATGCGCAAAATGTAGGTTTATTAGAAACGCTCAAAGTAAAAAATCACAGCTTTGGTTTGGGTTATCAACAAATTATTGGCGAGTCTGCCTACCCGCTACCTGATGGTTTCTTGCCTGAAACTTATTTTATTAACTGGAATACGACCGGTTTCTTCAAACAAGATGAAAAGTCTTATCACTTCATCTATGGCTATGACTTTAAAGAGTATGTACCCGGTTTAAATACAACTTTGAAGTATGTATATGGCGATCACTTTAAAACAGCCGATGGCTTAAAAAACAAAGAAAGTGAAGCAAACGTTATTGTCAATTATGCCCTTCAACAGCCTTTTCTCAAAGGTCTAGCTCTTCAGTACATCTTTATCAATTACGACGTTAAGCATGGAAACGATTTTTCAGAAAACCGTTTCTTTGTTAATTACAGCAGAAAATTTTAATGAGTTAAGGAATACATATGAAAACGATAGATGCAAATTCGGTAATCAACCGCGAAAAACTGTCCCCCTTACAGTGGATGGTTTTTATACTCGGCTTTTTTGTCTTCTTCTGTGATGGCTTAGACACAGGAATTATTGGTTTTATTGCTCCTGCCTTACTTGATGACTGGGGAATTACCAAGCCTCAGCTTGCGCCGGTTTTAAGCGCCGCTTTAGTCGGCATGTCAATCGGAGCCATCATTTCGGGGCCTTTGTCCGATAAGTTTGGGCGTAAAGGCGTCATTGTTTTTACGAGCCTATTATTTTCAATATTTACGATTTTGTGTGGTTTTGCCGACTCGACCCAAGATCTCATGATTTACCGATTTATTACAGGTGTGGGTTTAGGCGCAGCCATGCCAAACATCAGTACCATTGTCTCTGAATATATGCCTGTAAAACGTAAAGCATTCCTAACAGGTCTTGCTGGCTGTGGTTTTATGCTGGGTATTTCTTGTGGCGGTGTATTGTCAGCTTATCTGTTAGAAAGTTATGGCTGGGCTAAAGTGATTATTATTGGTGGAAGTATTCCCCTAATTTTAGTGGTTGCCTTATTGCTTAAATTACCTGAATCAACTCAATACTTAATTACGCGCCAACAACAAGATAAAGCACAACGAATTTTAGAAGATATTCAAGGGCATCCATTCCAAGAACCAGTAAAACTTGTCTTGGCTCAAACAGAAACAGCATCAGAGGAAAATCCGGTTAAAATCGTTTTAGGAAAATACCTTTGGGGTTCAAGCATGCTTTGGTTATGCTGCTTTACCAGCCTATTGGTGTTTTATCTTTTAACAAGCTGGATGCCAACAATTTTAAAAACTGCTGGTTTTACGACACAACAATTTAGTTTAATTGCAGCTATTTTCCCTTTTGGTGGTGTGATTGGTGCAACCATTATGGGTTGGTACATGGATAAACTGAACCCAACCACAGTCATTAAATACTCTTATTTAATTGCTTTTGGGCTATTCATTGTTGCAGGTCTGGTAAGCTCAAATATTTTCTTATTGGGTATTACCATTTTCTTAATTGGTGCATTACTTGCTGGTGCTCAATCTTCATTACTGCCACTTGCAGCTATTTTCTATCCCGCGGTGTGCCGCGCGGTTGGCGTTTCGTGGATGCATGGTATTGGTCGTATCGGTGCAATTTTAGGTGCTTTCTTTGGCTCACTCATTTTCACGTTTAACTTAAGTTTAAGCGGTATATTCTTTATTCTTGCTTTACCAACCTTCATTTCATTTATTGCTCTTAGTCTTAAAGTCATTTATGAAAAATCTAAAAGTAAGCAAGTATTGAATCTTGAAAATAGTATTTAAAATATATAGATAAATAAAAGACCTGATTGGGTTAATTCAATCAGGTCTTTTATTGCTTAAAAGATTAAATATTTAAAAAATTTTGCCCTTCGTTTCACTTGGTTTTTCACCAAACTCTTCGCGATATTCTTGAGAAAAACGACTTAAATGATTAAACCCCCAGTCATAAGCAAGCTTAGAAATAGATACTTTTCTATCAGCACCTGTTGTACTCAAAATCTTATAAATTTGTTGTAGACGATACTTTTTCAAATAGGACATTGGGCTTGTACCGTAGTACTGCTGAAACTCGTCATACAACTTGGATTTTGAAACCCCCGCTAGACGTTGCAAATCTTCTGCACAGATTTCTTCATGGGCGTGTTCAATAATGAAATTCCGCACCTTTCGGATATAGGCTGGTTCATCCTGATGCGAAAGTAACTTTAAACTTTCGGAATAATTATTTTCTTGAGATAAAAGTAAGGCTTTAATTACAAAATTTTCATAGTCTTCAGACAGCATCTGCAAACCATAAAAATTGCTATATTGTGATTTTAACTGTAAAAAATTCTGAATATTTTTCCACCATGCACCAATCAGTTGCTCCGAGTCCAGATGCATTTCTGGATTAAAAATGATGGGGGCATCTATCGGTTTATTCAGTAGATCTGCAAGAACAATTTGCATGCTTCGTTCTGGAATAACCACCTGAAATTTTCGACAATCTTTATCAATAATCAAATCTTGCTGATCGTTATTTGAAACAATAAGCCCTCTGTTTTCATCCGACTGATAATGAGCGCCGCGAATGTTGAGAGCTTGTCTTCCTTGTATCGGTAAGCTAATGCTATAAGCTTTTAAATTTGAGATGTTAATGGCAACATTTGCACCATAACTGATTGTGCCAATTGCCATCTTTTTATTAGGCAGGCGCATACCGTCATAGTGAAAATCGAGCGTGTCTTTGTAAATAGTATCTAGACGGTGTTCACCACAAATTGTGGACATCAAATTCTGCGCAAATTCAGCTTTGCGTGAATAATGATTGAGTTCCGTCTGTTGGCTGAGTGATATCATATCCTTTTCACCTAGCTAAATAACTTATTGCTAAAAAAGCAACTTGTATGCCAATTAATATCCTTTAATTGACGAATTTTCCTGAAAAATATCTAATCAAGAAAGAGAGTAAAGATTACTTTCTCACACTCTATTAAATTTTAAAATTGGAAATAAGTTAAATACCTTTAAAGTATAATTTCATACCTTAACAAACTTATTTTATTAGATTTTTATAAGCAACTATAGTAGAGATAAATCATCGTTTTGAACACTAAACTTACATATTTTATTATTTATAAAAAACCGCCTATTAAAAAATAAGCGGCTTTTAAAAAACTCTACATTATTGTGCGGTATAGCCACCGTCCATGACCACAGCCTGACCTGTTACCCCACCTGCTTTGTCACTCGCAAGGAAAATTGCATAATTAGCAATTTCTTCAACAGATAACAAACGTTTTTGAGGAACCATTGCCAGAATTACATCTTCAAGTGCGCTGTCTAAACTCACATTACGGGTTTTAGCCAAATCTGCAATTTGACCACGAACCAATGGTGTGTCTACATAACCTGGGCAGAGTGCATTGACTGTAATGCCATCTCTTGCACATTCTAATGCGGCAACTTTTGTCAGACCAATTAAACCATGTTTAGCACTGTTATAACCTGCTTTACCTGCAAAGCCAATCAAGCCATTAATTGAAGCCATATTAATAATACGACCCGATTTCTGAGCTTTCATAATTGGAAAAACATGTTTAATGCCAATAAATGAACCAGTGAGCATGACCTGAACTAGCTTTTGAAAAACAGCCGTTGGAAACTCTTCAATAGGTGCAACATGTTGGAAACCAGCATTATTAATTAAGATATCTACTGTACCAAAAGTCTGCTGAGTCAGTTCAATCGCTTGTTTATAAGCATCTTCATCAGTCACATCACATGGTGCAGATAGTACTTCAAAACCTTGCTCTTTGAGCAGCTTTGCTGTTTCTTGGCACTTTTCAGCATTCATATCAGAAATAACAACTTTTGCACCTTCTTGAGCAAATTTCTTAGCAATCTCTAGACCGATACCACTTGCAGAACCTGTAATAAAAGCGACCTTACCGTCTAAAAGTTTTGTCATCTATTTACTCCTTAATACTTATAACGGGCTGATTTAAACAATACCTGTTACGGTAAAGACCGTAATGACCACAAAAACCGCTAATGTTTTAATTACTGTGACTGCAAAAATATCTTTATACGACTGTTTATGGGTTAAACCTGTAACAGCGAGTAAAGTAATAACAGCACCATTATGCGGAAGCGTATCCATACCACCCGATGCCATCGCAACTACACGATGCATGACTTCTGGCGGAATACCTGCTACTAAAATCGCGGCGTTATAATGTTCAGCCATCGCACTTAAAGCGATACTCATACCACCAGAAGCTGAACCAGTAATACCCGCTAAAACCGTTGTGGTTACCGCACCGTTTACCAATGGGTTCGTGAAGGTACTACTCATTGCGTGGCTAATCATGGCAAAGCCCGGTAATGACGCAATAATTGCACCAAAGCCATACTCAGAAGCTGTATTCATCACTGCTAAAAGTGAGCCACCAATACTGGCATTAATGCCCTCTTTAAAGTTGGTAACTACACGTTGGTAGTCAAATAAAATTGCAGCAATAATTCCGACAATAAGTGCTAAACCAACAGCCCAGATTGCCCCAGTTTTTGCAACATCAACGGTGTAATCGGCTAAACCTACAGTGGCAAAATCAAAGCCATTTGGATACCACTCTTTAATTGCCTTAGACAAATACTTGTTCATTACTGCAACAAGAATGAGAGGTACAAATGCTAAAAACTGACGAGCTGTACTTCCATTATTTTGCATAGATATATCGGCTTCAATTTCTTGAGACGACGTATTGTCTACTCCAAAACCAGAAAAGCCTTCACCCGCTTTTGCAGCAGCACGACGGCGCCACTCCAAATAAGCTAAACCTGCACATAAAACAAAAATAGCGCCAATAATCCCTAAAAATGGGGCGGCATAAATATTGGTACCAAAGAACGTGGTTGGAATAACGTTCTGGATTTGCGGCGTACCCGGTAAGGCATCCATGGTAAATGTAAATGCACCAAGCGCAATGGTTCCCGGAATTAAGCGTTTTGGAATATTAGCTTGTCTAAAAAGCTGGTTTGCAAAAGGATAAATTGCAAATACTGCAACAAATAAGCTGACACCGCTATAGGTTAAAATTGCACCTAATAACACAACGGTTAAAATTGCTTTTTTTGCCCCAATCCATCTCACAATAGTTCGAGCGATAGACTCAGCAATTCCTGACATTTCAACAACTTTACCGAAAATTGCCCCTAGCAAAAATACAAGAAAATAATCTTTAATAAAGTTCACCATTTTGGGCATAAAAACACCCGAATAAAACGGCAAAACATTGGCTGGGTTAATGAGTAAAACTGCAAGTAAGGCACAAATTGGTGCCATGAGAATGACGGAAAAACCCTTGTAAGCTGTGTACATTAACAGCCCAAGCGAAAGTAGAATTACAAATAATTCCCACATATATTCTTTCTCCATAAAGAATAAATATTTTAGAAATTCCATATCTATTTGATTAATTTTAAGTTTATTAGATTTATTTCGATGTCCTGCAAAATAAATGCAAAATTCCTGCAAAACAGTTAAATCTAATAATCATTTTACTGACACAAATGACAACATCTATTTTGAAGTTTTCTATAAAGATTTCTTTTTTAAGATGTTGTAATTTTCATGTAAATAACCTTCTAGACATTACATCTATTGGAATCATTTTTGTACTGATATTTGACAGGAATTACAAAAGCATAAAAATATTATTTTTCTAGTTTTTATATGCTCATTACATAAAAAAGCCCTCCGAAGAGAGCTCTTAAAGACGCGGGTTCAACTCCCGTCATCTCCACTGAACTATTAGTTTCTATTTAGCAAATGATAACGATCCATTGGTGGTAAATGCCAAGGATGAGTATCTATGCGTTTATGTAGCTCGGCTCTCTTATCTTTTTCAATAAATGACCAAGCGACAAAGCCTCCATCATTAAAATAATCATGGATTGCTGCGGCCATATGCGGATTAATACCTCTTACCGCAGGGCCAAATTGTCTCCACCACCCGCTTAGCCAAGCTAGGTATATAGCCATGGCTCTAACATTGCTATCTAATCCTGTATTACCGTTTTTATTGCTCATAAGAGCAATGAGGTGGTGAACATATTCAACCGCTACAGGAATCTGATCAAAAGAAATTTCATCTATGCCTTCTACACCAAAACGCTGGTGCACCAGTTTGTAGGCATCAGAGAAGTTCAGGTTTTTAGTTTTGGCCACTAGTAAGTGAATGGCATCGTTAAGTGATACACGTTCAGATTTGTGAGTTTTATGTTTTGGTTGAACTTCCCGATCTAGAATATCTAAAACCCATTTACGGAATTCTTTAGCAATCGCAGTTTTTGCGAACATAGCAATAAGATGGCAACCTCGAAGTGAAAAAACTCTTATAGATTGCAAACCACCATTTGTTTTCATTTCTACTAACCGAGTCATATTTGTAGAAAACTCTTCAATATTTCGATTAAACAGTTTAATTACAGCCGTTTCAGGATTTGCGTATCTTAAGGCTAACCCAATTTGGGTTGCCCCTATCCACACCTGCCCATCCTCTATAGAAATTGGGTATAAGTTCACTTCATTAAATGTTAATGCTAGACTTGTCATATCTGATTTCCTAACCGAGTTGGATAGAAGCCCCTAGTCCGCCAAGATTCAGGGGCTTCATTGTTTTTCTATTTAATGATTTTAGGCTGATCTTTTAGCCACTCTTCGATAATGAAATTTAATTGAGCTGTTAATGAACGTCTGCTTTGTTCAGCATTCTTTTTTAGCTCGTCAATCAATTCGCAAGGCATACGAACATTTAATTGTTTATCGTTTCTAGCCATATAGTGTTCCGTTTTGTGATATCACGGTGATAATACTATTACGGTGCTAATATTGAAGTCAAGCACGGTACTAGCATATTCTTATAAAAATTTTTGGACTTCACTTTGATGGCTAGAACAGATCCTCAATTTAATTTACGTGTTCCACAAGAACTCAAACAACAAGTTGAAGATGCGGCTAAAGAAAGCGGTAGATCAATAAATGCTGAAGCAGTACATCGTCTAGAAGAGAGTTTTTTACCGGCGACTAATTTTAGCAACAACCAAGCTGATGTCAGAATAATCCCGTTAAAAGATGGTAAAAAGCGTGTCATTTATGGGAAATTGTTGAATACACTTGATTTGGATTACACACAGGGACTTTCAAGTCTTCGTGATGATATCCATCTATCTCTGGAAGTTTTGAGTAACTCTTCTTTCTGGAATTCATTGAAGTTTTTTAATAAAGATGTTCTGGTTTATAAAGGCAACAATCATATTGATGTTGTAGATAATGGTAAAAAAAGTCTTGGTTGGCTGATTGTTGAAGATCATTATGTACATAAGGATAAGGAATGATGGGGAACCGGATATCCTCTACTTTAAGAAAACTAATTAAAATGTCGAAAACATAAAAAGAGAGAAATCATGCAAAAAATTGAATTTAACAAGATATTTATTGAGGATATTGCCTCTTTCCAGAAAGATAATTTATTGAATTCTAATTTTAAATTAACTGTGGTACCTCGAAATTATAATGGGCTAACTTGTGATAGCGCTTTATACGATATAGTAATTGGTGTTGCGGCCGGAGCATCATATGATGTGCTTAAAACCCTTGCAACATGGCTTATCAACTCATATAAAGCAAGTAAAATTAAAAAGTTTACAATCAATAATGAAACTGAAGTTGAAGTATCAAACTTAGAGGTTGATGAGTTAATTAAAGAAATTCATAATAATTTAAAAAAAGCACCCTAAGGTGCTTTTTTACTAGCTAATGAACTTGCTAGTTGTCCTTTTGATTATATTTTATTTAGCTCATTACCTACTCTGGCTGAATAATAAATATTCATATCACCCCCTAAGAAAGAAACAGTTATTTCAGTTTTATCCTTCGTTATCCAACGTTTTTCTTGTCCAATACTCATATTATTCGTTGATTTTTCTTCGCCATATTTCATACGGAATGCTTCAACCATTTTTTTATAAACAAGTGCCTGATTTTCTGAATCCTTTGCTTTTAAGGTAACTTGTATTAGTTTGGCATCTTTAAAATAGAAAAATGCATCAAATTTGAAATTATTAATATCATAGTCTGACAACTCTAATAATCTTAGCGCACCATCCCCTAATGTTGTTCCATCAGTTGGCTGAACACTCTGAGCTTTAGGAAAGTTTTTCTTAATTTGAGCAACACTCATTCCTTTCTCTGCTTTTTGCCAAATAATTTGACAAAAGGTAGAAGTTGAGACCATCACACTTATAATAAAGGTAAAAACAATCTTTTTCATTTTAGATAACTCACTTCGATGGTACTTTATTTAATAACTGATCAACCAACTCATTAATCTTCGTTTCAGTACTACGCCATTTATTTGGGGCTAACCCACCATTTCCACGTAATCTAAAAGAAGCTTCGGAAACTTGTCTGCCATTCTGTAAAAGATTGAATTGAGCAGCAACCATATATGGAGCCATATCCCAAGAACGAGTAGCTGTATAGTTCAAAGTCGTCTGACAAAGACTTAAGTTATCAGTATCCTTATAAGTTTTCGCATCAATATTATAGCGTTTGAAACTTCGCTCGATGACTTGATTAAAATCCTTGATGACAACTTTCGGGTTATCAACAATACAAACATGGCGAATAGACTCTGGATTGAAACCAGTAGCATTATTAACTTGAATTGATGTACACCCACCTAAAGCCAATCCAATTGAACTAGTGATTAATATTTTCTTCATGAATTTTCAATGATTTTTATAAAGTTCACATAATCTAACAAACTGGTTACTAATTGTCACATGGTAAATTTTAATGTAATCTTTTAAAAATAACTTAATATTTTAAACGGATATAAACAATGGAAATAGAAGATTAAGCTGATTAGTAGATCAAGATCATTATGTACGTATATCAAAAACGTGATGAAAGCTATCTTTGGTTAGTTTTTGAGGATGAAGCTGATTTGTAATCTTAAGTTTTTTTAAACGGAGAAAAAAATGTTAACTGACCAAGAAATTCAACAAGCAATTAATAAAATTTCTAAAAATCCTAACAATCTACATGAACATCCTGATTGTGTAAGAATTGCATATACGTGGCTTGATGCTCAGAAAAAAATCCAAACTCAATGTCGCCATTCATATCCTATTAAACATTATATCGAGAGATGGGCTGGAAGATATGTAAGTGAAAGTGATGTAGAGATTGCAGCCTATCTTCACCCTGAAATAAAAGGTAGTTACCCTAATTATAATATCAGTAGCAATTTAACTGAACCACAGCGATCTCGCCTTACAGTAATACCCGAAGCGATGACTCAGCTTAATTACCATCAAAGCCATGATCCCAAAAAATATAAAAATCATGAATAATAAAAAAGCACCTTTAGGTGCTTTTTTATTATGTGATTAAGGGTTATTAGCATACCAATCATCAGTTGTTTGTATGCAATGCTGGCAACGCATATCTTGCTCTAAATAGGCCCCTAATAAAGTTTCTTCATCAATAAAACCATCCCCTATACATGAGGATGAACCATCTTCATGATCTCCAATCATTCCATCACAGTGAACCCTATGAATTAAGGGTTTAATTGCTTTTTCATAATGAAAAATCTGGCTAGTACTCATTTGAGAAAAATTATTTACATCAGCTAACAAAAAATGTGCTACACCAATGCTAGCATCTGAATTAAGATTATTCTCTTCTGCAAGTTCAATAATTAATTCTTCTTCATTATCGATAATGTGCTGTAATACACTAATTTGATTTTGACTTAACATAATAAATTCCTTATTTTACTCTTCTGAAATATGCTTTTCGCATAACCCAGACTCTTTCCCATATGAAGAATCATAATTTAATTTTGTAAAATATATTATTTAAATACTCTTAACTATATCTTTACAAAATCACATAATAATAAGATCAGGCTTACATGGAGTCAATCGAGATTATATATAATTCCTTTCATTATTTTTTTAAAAATTCTAGTCCTTTCTCTTTAAGACTCACTTGCTTATAGAAACATAACAAACTCAAAATAGTAGGCCTATCACTATAAGAATTTTATAATTTAACATCATAATGAAGTGGGTGAAGTAATCAAGAAAAAACAGAGTAATTCAGCCCTCCTAAGAGAGCTTTTAAAGACGCGGGTTCAACTCCCGCCATCGCAATAAAATAAGTGACTAATGTAATACTACTTTATATTTAATTTCTAAAATTAGATTGAACTTATATTTTCTACTCTATAGGTTTTCCCAGTCAGCATACTCAGAAATACATAGCGTTCGTTCGGTAATATACGTTCATCTCCGATGACAATATATTCAATATAATTTAATCTTTTTAGTGGTGTAGATATCTTTTTTGCAATCCACTTATAGATATATGCATTCACATATAACTCCATCCCGCTTTCATCTTTAACTTTAACTCGAAATTCTTCCATGATGTCCCTCAGCTAATTACCTTTATAAAACTTGATAAGGGCCTATATGAAAAGCCCCTATCAATTCAAAACCAGCTGTACTTTTAGAAACTGTAAGTCATAGAAGCGATATACGTTCGAGGATCACCATAGGTATTGTTAGATACATTCACACGGTATTCTTCATCAGTTAAATTATTAACATTTAAACCAAGGCTTATATCTTTAGTAGCTTGATACTTTGCCATTAAATCAACCACAGTAAAGGAACCTTGCTTATTGGCATCATAAGCTGCTCCAGTTAGGGAAGAGTCAACAATCTCACTTTGCCATCTAATACCACCACCGACTTTTAAACGTTGCTCTAAAACTGGTAGTTGGTATGTTGTATAGAGCTTAAATTGCTGTTCTGGCATATCTAATCCAGTTCTATTCCCTTGGGCTTTTGTCTTCACCTGCGTATAGCCAGCATGTAGATTCCAGTCAGGTAAAATTTCTCCACTTGCCTCTAATTCGAAACCACGTGTTTTAGCTCCACTTATCCCAGTGTAATATGTTTCATCTTTATGATCGCCGGAAGTAAATGTTCCCGCTTTTAGAGCAACATTATCAAGTTTTGACTCAAAATAAGCTGCTGTAAGATTTAGCTTGTCATCATAAAAAGAAGACTTTAAACCACCTTCATAACTGATCCCTTCTATTGGATCTAAAACCCTATAATTGATGTCTCGAGAAGATTGAGGCATATAAATATTGGTGTAGCTCGCGTAGGCTGTAACAAATGGATTAATGTCATATGTTATTCCAGCATAAGGCGTTACGGCATTTTTTGAGTAATCAGCTGTCAACTTATCCGCGCTAATGTCTTTAAACTCATAACCTAGACCTCTAGCCCCAACAATGATATTTAACTTATCAAGTGGATTAAATCTTGTGGCCATGTAATAACCATATTGGCTAATATCTGTTTTATTACGAGTACCATTACTTGTGTATAGCCCAGCAGGAACTTCAATATTCCCATTCCATGTGTCAAGATTAACCCACTGGGTGCCTGATTTTCGGCCGTAATTTGGGTCATCAGATTGTACGTTTTGATAACTTGCACCTACCATTAACTGATGTTCACGCCCAAACAATTGATATGGTCCTACTGCTGAGAGATCAACGCCATGCATTTCAGGCTTTAATTCCTGATAACCAGCTGTAACTGAACCTGTATTATTTAAATAGTTTGCTGTAGATCCAGCAGCACTTCCGACCACGGCATATACAGCATCGGTATCTTGCGTGAGATAATTATAATTACCCTGTACTTTCCATCCGTTATTGAATCGATGTTCTAATTCCACAAAAGCATTTAATGTATCTACATCACTGTATGCCCATCTTGCGGCAGCATTATCTTCACGGGTACGTGTACTTGCTACGCCATTACTATAATTAGTAAAACCATGTACCGTTAAACCGTTTGATTTAGCACGTTGAAATAGTGCCCCCACATTTAATGTAGTATTTTCCCCTAAATCTGCACCAAGCGTGCTATAAAATAATGCAGACTGTGAGTCTCCCCAATTCATAAAAGAATCGTAATTATTATAAGATAGTACAGTTCTTCCTCGGATCGTCCCTGAATCATTTAAAGGACTTTGCACATCAACGGTAGTACGGTAACCAGCCCATTTATCATCAAAAGCTGAAGTACTAATATTTACATTTCCTTTAGCTACATTTGAATCTGCTAGTTTACGTCTCAAATTAATTGAGGCACTTGGATTACCAATACCAGAGCTTAATCCTGTCGCCCCTTTAACAACTGTTATATTCTCATATATAGCAGGATCTAAAGTACTTAAAGACATTCCTGTACGTCCACTTGTAACAGGTGCAGACACTACGCCATCAATAAGAAAGTTATTTATTTTTGATCCTCGAGCATAGTAACTCGCATATTCCCCACCAGTCCCCACAGCACCAGTTGCCCCATATCGTTGCTGATAGATACCTGGTGTCTGGTCTAATACTTCACCTAGTGTTTTTAATTGCTGGTCTTGAATTTGTTCAGCTGTGATTACGCTAACGGACTGGGGTGTTTCCTTTAAGGAAAGATCCAACTTTGTAGCAGCAGACGATTTTTTAACGGTATAACCATTTTGATCCTGTTCAGAAGCTTTTAATTTGATTGTAGGCAAAACAACTTCTGCATGCAGGAGAGTGCCAGTACTGGCCAGCAGCATAATTGAAGATATTGCTATAACTAGTTTCTTTTGTTGTGTGTTTAACATACCACTTTCCATGGAGAACAAAAACACAACAATGTTAAACTAAACGATAATCATTATCACTATTTTTTAAATAAAATACATGTTCTATTCATCGGATATTTAATTCTCAGCTAAGCCCAACACCCATATAGAAAAACTGTTCTTGGCTAGGATTTCACTCACAGATTTCAATGTAACATTGGCCTTGCAGATATTCAGCACTCGAACTAATAGCCTCTCTCCTTCTCTCCCACATTTGGCCAAATAATTCTTAGAGCTAAAAATAATTTAGTTAATCTTGATCTGGTTAGACCAATTAGCAAAACGTTAGACATTTGAAGTGGTTAAAAAATTATTCTCAATATGAATAGCAAAGCTACATCCAGTCTCACATGATTGTAAATACAGATCAAAAGACGGTGTAACACTAGTATCTATGGAGGCTTGTTTCGCAAAAATAGTCTTTAAATTCTCTATATAGTAACTAATGAAATGCCCCTCACTTTCAAAACTATTTAGGCTTCTTAAATTTCGCTGGAAGTCTTGTAATAATGCTAAATCGGAAGGAATATTTAAACAGCACACCTCTATGGTCCATTCTTTAATTTCATTAACTTGAGCTCTTAAATGTTCGCGGCCACCAAGTTTAAATGTCTCAAAAAATGGCTGTATAGGTATTGTATATAATGAGGTTCCATATCCATTAAATATTGAAAATATAAGCGTATTATTAAAAATAAACTCTTTTGGAACCCCTTCAGATAATCTCCTTTCTATTTCCATTTGAATCGCATTTATTTGTTCAATTTTTTGTTCTTGTTCTGTTAAATTTTCAAAATAATTCATTATACGACTTATCAATAAACTGTCCCCTGTGCCTGTAATAGCACCACGGCACCATAACTTTATTTTAGCCTCATCATCATGAGAAATTCTTAATAATCTGGAATTTAAATCATAAATCATAGCTCTTTTATCGGCTGCGATTAGTATGCAGTCTCCCAAATGAGCCGAAATAATCATTGTCATTGCTGTATTTTTTGAGTTTTCTGAAGGTATGTTATTCTAGCCTCATAATTTTTAATTAGAGAATAAAAAAATATGGCGGGTGGTTCGCGTATTGTAATTAATGATAAAGGTATTACTGTAATAACGGGAGGTAAATTTGAGGTTAAAGCTGGTCAACATATATTCAAGTCGGGTGAACAAGTTGTTAGCCATATCCCTACGTTACCTGAAGTAAATAGTGGCTTATTCAATGTTAGCGTTCAACTTATAGATGGTGAAAATATACCTCATCGAAATAAAGCATATTTTGCGGTAACAGAATCTGGCAAATTGATTGAAGGAACAACTAATTCAGAAGGTTATACTTCACCTATTTATACTGAACAACAAGAAAACATTAGTTTCCATTTAGTTGATAAATATACAAACCTTGAAGATGATAAGTAATAATGTCAAAAGCCTACGCAAGATTAAGAATCAAAGAAAGCAAGAATATATTAAATTTTAGTAAGTTTAGTGTTGTAGCTACCTTTGTAACTAGTAAGGGGCGAGTTGGTGCAACCAGAAAACTGCCAATTCAATCAAATGGTTTGGGTAGTGAAGCATTTTTTGAGTTAAATGAACAAGAAGATGGGGCAAAAACAACGGTTTCTTTTAAGATATTTTTGCCATCGGGAACTGAATATAATCCTCAAATTAAAATTTATGGTCATACATATACAAAAGAAGCCAATTCAAAACCATTAATAACTGAATATCAACTTAAACTATTTCAAGATAAAACCGAAAGAGAAGATAAGCATAAAGTTCAAAATCGAACTGTACCAACTACCTATCCTGTACCTGAAGGTTTAAGGATGGTTGCTTATTTGAGGAATGAAATTAAAACAGCTGGCGCTAAAAATGGCATAGATCCTCAGATCGTTGCATCTATTGTATTTGAAGAAAAAATGCATGGTGTATGGGCTTATAGAAAGAACCTCTTATCCTTTTATCTTAATCTAGGTGAAGTCTATCCTCATAACAGCTATGGCTTTGGAGAGATGCAAGTAGGATTAGCAGCAGAGTTGATGAATATTGATAAAAGGAATCCAGATTGGCTCTATGAAACTTTTGTTGTGATCTGTACAGATGCAACTGTAGCTATGGATTTAGTAGCAAAAAATGTGGTCCGTGGTGGAAACATATTAGGACGGAAATTAACATTGCAAGAGTCAACAGTTTTTTATAATGCTGGTGAAAAGGCTTTAAGAAGTTGGATAAAGGGAGAAATTCCAAAAGAAAGGCTTGAAAAAGCTGTCTATGCTCGATCATGGAAATGGCAAGAAGCTATAAAATTAGCTCTAAATGGTGATGTAATAGCAATTCCAGATGGATGCCAAGGAACTTGCCGAGCAGATCCAGAACTACAAGTTGAAACATGGAAATTTGATCCATCATTAAAATTGAGTTTGTAAATTATGATTAGATATGTAGCCATATTATTTTTATTCTTATCAGGTATAGGCGGATATACGATAGATAATTTTGGGCAAGATTTATGTATTAATGAATATATTGCTATAGGCACTATTACCTATTTTAAAGAGTTAAATGGGGTTTCAGCTAATGATCCATCAATGTTAGGGATGTGTGGCTTATTATCGATCATCGTTTCAATAATTTTAATTTTTATAAGAAATAAGTATTTTTATACTGTTATTTCTCTAGTTCTATTATTAGCTGAATTAATACTACTAAACATGATGGAAACTGTATCTTATAAGGAGATTATTTATGATTCCATCACCAAGTGTTCTAACTATTCAACACTTGGATGGTTTTTATTCCAAGCTATGTTCTTAATTTTTAGTGCTATTTATATTTTCAAAAGTAAATAAAAAAGAATTTTAAATAATTAAGGGGCGAAAAGCCCCTTTTTTATTAGTTATCTTAGCCTCGGGTTTTGATTAAATTATCAAAAAATTCACTATGGGATGTGATACGCCATGGAAATTCATAAAACTCTGTAAGAGGTTCAATTACCCTTGTTTTGAGAGTAGTTTTTTTATAAAAAAATATTTTCAGTAACTTATAAAATAATAGTCTGTAATTACAGTAGGTATAAAAATCATATAATTTTAAAATATAAAAAACAAATGGTTATAAGTTTTTTACCAATTGATACAAAAAAGGCTTCCATAAATAAACAAAAACAAGATAAGAATATAGATTATAAAATCACTATGTAACTATTTTTAGCTTGAGAAACGAATTACCTCTTATGAAAAAGAATATTATTTTACTTTCAGCTTCATTATTAATTATCACACTAAATGGATGTGATTTTAAGAATTATAAATCGGAAAATTTAGAAAGAGAAAAAACATCCTCTGTAATAAATAAAAATCAAAAAAACCAACAAGATTCGTTATTTATAGCTTCATTTCCTAATACTCAAATTATTGATAATGTATTTTTCCTTGATAAAGAAGTGCCTATAAAAATACAAGTTAAAGATAATTGTCTGTCAGTCCACTTAGAGGATGATAGCAATAAAGATTATTTATTAATTTTAAATAAAAAACAAAAAGTTATTTACAACTCAAATGGAGGTTTAGAAGCAATTCAAGACACTAAAACGAATAAAACAATTAAGTTAAATACGAAAGCAGGCATTGGAGGTGTCTCTTTTGAAAGCTCAAAAGTAAAATTTAATATTAATCCCCCAGAAAATTGCCCGAATGAATATATTATTTTAGGAGATTTCCTTTGAAAACGTTAAGTAATAAAATAACATTATTTTTAATGAGTGGATTATTTGCTACTTGTACTTATGCAAATCCTTCTATTTCTTCTGTTGAAAAGAAATACAAACTTAGTAAATCGGAAGCAAAAAAGAGAATCGATTTACAAGAAAAAGTAATAGCTTTATCTGAGAAATTAAATCAGATGAATGATCCAAATTACGCGGATATGTATATACAGCATGTTCCTGTATATAAAATTATAGTGATGTTTTCCGACAATAAGGATCGCTTTGATTTTTTAAAATCATTAGATCCTGAGATAAGACAATTTGTTCAGGTCAAACAAGTGAAAAAATCTCGTAATGAGACCAATAAAAAATTAGATGAAATTAACCAATTATTTACTACTTCTAATATTCCTTTTTCATCTGTGTATGATCTTGAAAAACAAAAGTTCTTAGTAACTGTAGAAAACAATAGCAATTTACAAACTCTGCAAAGATTATTTACGTCGAAACAAAATCTACTTTCCAGTCCAGATGAAATTTCCTTTAACATTGGAAACATTCCTAAAATACAAGCTGCTCCAACGGGCGTACAACCTGGCGATAGATTATATGGTGGTAATCCTGTTTGGAGTAGCGCTGGTGCTACTGGTTATAGATGTACTTTAGGCTATGCTGTTAGTTATATTTCAGGAGGCGTATCAAAAAAAGGAATTTTAACAGCCGGTCATTGTGATAATGCATATTTTGCCAATATGGGTAATCATGATGTGCTTCTATATAGCCCTATTATTGAAAAGCCTCATCAAGTACAAGATGGTATTGCAGATAAGTATGACTATCAGATTTGGGAAACCACAGGTCTAGTTGTTGATAATAAAATCCAATATAAAGATTTAAATGGTATTCCTGAGTTTCCTGCCTCTGGAATACTAAACTTAACTTCAATTACTACTTTCCTCAACCAAAAAAAAGGTATGTTTGTTTGTAAATCAGGAGCAGTAACAGGAATTACATGTGGTGAAATTTTAAATGGAAATGCAACGCATGACGGTGTTGCTGGATGGATTCAAGTTGGAAATAGTAGTCAGGCTAATATAAGTACAGGCGGTGATAGCGGTGGACCATGGTTCATATATCCTGGCTCCTCTTCTAACATTTCTGGTGTGGGTATTCACACAGCAGGTTCAGATAATCCTGATATAGCTATTTATATGCCTATTGATTATATTGATGATCATATTTCATCTGTAAACACAATTAAGCAATAATTATTTCAAACTAAATCTCGATAATTATGCATGTTTTAACTTGCCTAAAAAAAGCCCTCATTAGAGGGCTTTCAAACCAATATCTACACTAACATTGCTATTAATCGTATGAGCGGTGCATCGTGTAATAGAGTACATTCCAATAAGGCTTTAAACATCAATTGGCCCTATATCGACAATTTGGCCAGCTACTCATAATGACATTTATCACCATTAGTCAAAAACAAATGAGATCGGGCCGCTGAGTAAAGGTCAAAGTTGTAGTCCTGTTTATTCGGGTGAAAGGAACAGCCTCAGTTGTGGAGAAGCTTATGCACTTAATTTGAATGACTACAACTAGATCGTTAAACCTGAACCAGCATGTGATCTAAGTAAAGGTGTTATTATCAATCAACTTATAGAACCTATTACTAAAAAGTAAAGAAAAAGCCCTTATATGAAAATACAACTCTTAGCATCTTTAATAACTATTAGTCTTACTTCTTGCATGGTAAAGCCTATTATAGCTAACAATAAAGAGGTCTCTATTCAACCGATACTTATCACAAGCAATACGAAAAGTAATATTTCAATGATGGCCTCAGCACATGGAAAGCTTTATGCAGATAAAAATGGATGTATCAGACTTGGCGATGAAACGGGTCCATTAATTATTTGGCGCTATGGCAGCAAATTAGAAAATCCAAGTCGTGGTATATTTAAAATTACCAATAGTTTTTCAAATCGATCTGTTTTAATTGGCGAGGAAATATCAATAAGCGGTGGTCCATATGAAGTAAAACCTACACAAGTCACCCCTTCTATTCCTGATGCTTGCGCAAATCATGGTTACTGGCTAGCTGGGCCTATTTAACTAAAATTTGTTCTTATGAATTCTGTTTACTATTAATTCAACTAACTATAATATTTTACATTAATAAAAATTAATTTATAAATTCTCACTAAAGGAATAAAAATGGAATTTTTACCTATCGAAATCAACGGTGAAAAGGTTTTTGCTGGTTTTTGGAAACGTCTAGGTGCCGCAATTATTGATATAATTGTATTTATACCTGTAATGTTTATCAGTTATTACATTCAAAGTATCTCAATGCTAAATGCCATACTAACAACAACAATCTTAGCCCCATTATATTATGCTTATATAATTTTTTTTCATTATAAATTTGGTGCGACTATAGGAAAAATGGTAGTAGGTATCCAGATAACTCTACCTAATGGTCATAAGATTGGCTTAAAAGAAGCTGTACTAAGATCTTCAGTAGAAATTGTCATTACCTGTTTTGTAGTTACGGCTCAACTCATTGCTTTAAAACAGGCTGATCCAGATATTTATCTTAATGCAGGATGGGGGAATCGGGCAAAATACATAATGCTATTGTTACCGACTTGGTATGGTTTAATAAACCTATTGAATCAATTATGGTTCTGGAGTGAGTTCATAGTTTTACTTTTTAATAAAAGAAAACGTGCAATACATGACTTTATTGCAGGAACTGTTGTGATCAAACAAAAATATTCTAAAGATCAAATCCCTAACCCATTTACCAGAAAAGTTATCGCTAGTTAAATTAATACGGACAATTATGCACTAGGTTTTTACAGTTAAAAATTTTTATAAAAAGCTCTCCTTAGAGAACTTTCACGCAAATGCCAACACTCACATTATTATTAATAGCATGAGCTGTGCATCCTGAAAACAGAATGCACAGCAGTACTAAAGCTTTCATAAAGAAACCCTATTAGCGATCCAACCGTAAAAGAATTGTTCTTGGCTTGGATTGCGCTCACAGATTTCGATGTAACGTTGGCCTTGCATGATGTTCAGCACGCGAACTAATACCTTCTCGCCTTCTTTGCCTCTTTTTGACAGATAATTTTTAAGAGCATTTAGAGTAGCTGGGCCATAAATTCCATCGATGGAGAGATCTGGCCACCCTGTTTTGCCTTGGTTGTTCAATAGATTTAATGCACGCTGTAAAAGAGGTTTTGCAAAACCGGTACCACAATTCACACCAGTATCTAAAAGCTCTTCCGCTACTGCTGAGCTGATAGTATTTAATTGATCGAATCGTGGTGCTGTCCAGTACTGCTTCTTGTAAATTGCTTTGGCCACTTCAAGTGGTAAATCTTTCATATTACCTTTAAAACCATTTGTACGTGCTACTGCTTCAGTAATACCGTACTTAGTTGCACCGCCACGATCAGCAGGGTTATTTACATAACCACCTTCGCGATTAATAAGTTCTTCAAGATATTGATCAATGTTCATTTTACTTTCCTTTTGACGTAAAAAAGCCACCCGTAGGTGGCGCAGTTTTTTTCAAGTTGGTTCATGCTTTTATAGAAGCAATTATTACATCCAACTTCCACATTAAGATTGGGATGGAAAACAATAGAATAAATGCAACTATTGTTTGCCATAAGCCGTACTTTTCAATAGACACTTTTATAAGCTCCACTATTGGTTTAAAATGCTCCATATAGATATATTTTTCCTCTTACTTGTATTGGTGGGTGGAATTAAAAACCTCAGTGTTGGCGCACTGGGGTTTTTGCTTTTTTGGGATAAAGTACATTTCTTACTTCCCATAAAATTAATAGATGAACTTTACCTCCATCCTTTTTTTAATATCAGGCGGAAGGACTTCCGCTGACTTTGTTAAAAAATTGTTTATGCTGATTGACGTACTCTTCACACATAATTTTCCTGCCTGTAAAAATAAAAAAACCACCCTGTGGTGGTCATTTCATAATATTGGTTGTCAATAGGATTTAGTAGTAACCAGAGGCTTTCACTGTCAACAGGTAATTTCTCTCTTATACGTGTACTTCTAAACAAAACCGCCCGAAGGCGGCATTAACTGTTTTCGATGTCACTTCTGGCTTTCTTAACTTCTTTGATTACTTCAATAATCGTCTTACCTTCCTGTTTGTTGATAAAGTTAAATGTCCACCGGACCAAAGCCCAACCCGGAATACCGCAAACAAAGAAGAATCCTCCAAGTGCCATCATCCCCCAAATATCTGTAATCCATTCATGAAGCCCCCACTTCACGATAATAAATGAGCCACCGGCTAAACTTGATACAACTGTACAGATCAGGCCCACTGCCCATTCTTGCGGTGAGCGAGGCATCCGGGTCATCAATACAACTGCTGCAACTAAAGCGACGGCTAAAGTCACCATAATTGCTGCGCCATAAAATTTTAATAATGCTGTTAAACCGCTTGTGGAAACTGGTTCCATTTATTTCTCCAGAAATAGAAAAACCGCTAGAAAGCGGTAGTTGTACGTTGTCCAATCCATCATTGGGCCAATCAAAAAAAAGCACCCGAATTGGGTGCTCTAAGTTCTTTCAAAGTATTAAAGGGTTTGTAAGATTTTTCCTCCATTAATCAATTTAGTTGTCAGTGGCGCTACTCCGACAATTGCAGTGCCGCCTGCTCCTGGCTGGCCTTCAGTTGTGCCATGGTAATTCCAGTTCGAAGTACCACTGTTTGAAGACTTGGTACCACGCTGACCCCAGCCTCCTCCATCACCTGACAAAGGTGATACATAGCGGTCGTTTTGAGTTCGGTATCCTTTACCAGATACTAAAGCTTCTGCATCAGTAACCTTATCCACCATAAAATAGCCATTAAAGTACCAACGCCAGTCCTGAGTATCATTGTAAATTGGCTGACCTGTCATAACCCGTCCAAAAGGTGCACCAGCTCCACCCGGTACTCCTTGAACTCCATAAGTTAGTTCAGTGTAGATACCACTTGGAGTAGCGCCACCTCCTGAGCCGCCTCGAGCAAGTGTTCCGCCGTCAATAATCAGGTTCAATTTACCGTGCCGGTTCATTAAACCCGGTGCACCTTGGAACCCATCACGGCGTGTTTTGGCAAAGTTATAATCAGGATCACTAGACCATGCACCAAAGGCCAAATGTGGCAAACCACCATCGCCCCCACGCCCAACCACTGAACCTTTAATCGTAAGATTTACAGTAAGACCAGGAGGAAACTCTCCTGTATCAATCGCTGGCAGTTCTTGGACGGCAGGTACAATAAACTCCTGTTTTGCTGGACTAGAATTGTGGTCGAACTTATACACCATTCGTGTTTCTGGTCGAAGTGAACTAGAGCTCGAAACCAAAGCACCGGCTTCAACGATAAAGCTAATTTCTCCAGAGGTTGGCAAGTCACCTCTTTGCATCTGATATAACCGCGCCAGATTAATATCTAACTGGTCGTATCGAATGTAAATCGGAGAATCATCGACTGGTACATCAATAAAATCTTTATCGTTGAGGTAATACCGAACATCATAATTCACCGCAGTAATCGTATTTGAGAACTTATCCACTGGGTCTTTCTTAGCGACAAGGTAAGGTAAGGAGTCCTTTGTATCGTCATTAACAACCGTATAGATAGTATTAATAAAATCATCTGGACTTAGTTTTAAAGCCCCGTTGGGCAACCGTCCTAAAACTACTTTGTTCTTAGCAGATCCGGCAGTAATAGGAAGTAGATCAACGGTACCATCTCCCATTTGCAAATAAATCACGTAGCTCTTACCAGCGATGAAATCTACATCATGGCTTAGAGTTAGAATTAAGCCCTCTTGTTTCACCACATCACCACTTTGATGAACGCCATTGCGGTAATCCGCTACAGCAATACGGTCACGTAAAACCAGTAATTCCGATTCTGGCGCTGCATCAAAAGTGATTGATTTGCGCTGAAAGCGGAGCTTGTTCCAAAGCCGGTACGCATTAAAACGAGCTTGCCATTTGTTACGCACACCAACAGATTTAACTTCTTTGGGATTCTTGGATCCCTTATCCGGCAAATAAATATTGATACGACTATCATCGGTCGGATCCGTATATTCATAGATCAACCCATCATAGTCGTCCATCATGCCTAGCGTTAGATCATGCTTATAACTATCCGGAATGATATTCCTGAAGTTAAACAGTAATACCGAGTTATCTGTTGGTCGTTCAAAGTAGATCTTTAGCTTGTTGTTCTGTCGATATGCCGTACAAAAAACAGCATCACAAAGGTTGGTGACCAGCTCTTCAAATGAAAGATTAGTGTCATCAATGGTTGTACAGAACTCAGCAGCTAAAGGCGTACCGAAGTAATCGACAATATCGTTATAAGTACGATAGATGTTTTCAATATCAATCTCATTGATCGTACGGCGGCCAATCTTGTCATCGAGCGCCATTGAAACCAAAGCATCTGCAAAGCTTGAAGTTGGGAACAACTCTGCTGTCATCGCTCCATTTTTGTATGTTGGCAACATCCGCTGAAGATCGAAATTGATCTTGCGCGACTTAACAGATAAGGCTCCAGTCGTTGCATATGTACGTGCACGGAAAACCGTTTCATGTTCATACATCGTGCTTTGTAATGGATAAGCACCGTAGAGTGCTTGCCACTTCACTTCATCTACTACGGTTGTCACTGCTGGAGTTGGTGTTAATCGGCGAGCACGTACGCTACAGCGCCCTTGAAATGTGACCATATCCAGCGTTGCACCGACAGTTTGCCGTGACTTAGCTGAACCCTTGAGAATGATCTGTTTTAGCATTGGGTTGCCAATAGCTGCACCAGACTCATTCACTGGAGTTACTTCAACTTCAATTGTGACATTTACAGCCGCCTGATTACCTCCTGAAGAGACGGTATAAAGCCCATTGTTCGCCACAAAGTTAAAGATGACACGACTACGTTCAATGTTGTCCAGAATGAATGGACCAATCCACTTCTCGCCAATAGATGAAAGCTTTGGAGATAAAGCACCAGTTTGCTGATTAGTGAGCTCTTTTAGCTTTAGCCAATTCGGATTTACTGCTGCCGGATTTGATAAGGCCATTCGGTCATCAGCAACGGATAAGACGCTGTACGTACCATTTAAATCGTATGTTTGCCCATTATAAGTAAAAGAAGCATTAGTAATTTCAACTCGGTCATTGCTGACAAACTTAGTCGTTAAATCAGTATTGTTTGCGGCTGCTCGCAGGATCTCGTTTGGATATGCAAATTGAAGATAATTTGTGCCCTCTAGACTTTGAGTATCGGCTGGCCGCAATATCTGACCATTCACTGAGTTTTGATGCTGAACAGTTAAAGGCGGTGTAGTAATTTCGCTACCGAGCGAAAAATAAGGCTGTCCGGATACTATATCGACACCTGGTCGAAAGACCTCGACCGATGCACCTGCAATATCAACAATATTGGTTTCACCATCGTAAGCGCCTTTAATATGATAGTGACCACGCCCAATACAACCAACAAGATGTTCAACTTCAACATTGTTTTCATAGACTTTGTAAGGAACTGCAATTAAGTCAGGCGTATCCCAAGCAGCCCCGTAAATATCAGCAATACGGCCATTCACCCGCATTTTGTTTTCGCGATTTGAAAGTTCGTTATTTGCAGATGAGGATTGATTGTTATTCTGAGTAGTTTGGGCAATTGACGGCGCGGGCATTAGAAATGCGATCGCCACACTTAAAACAATAGAGACGATAGCAGCAATAAGCGCAGGCATCCCTTTCGGGTTTTCAATCACAATGAAAGTACCCGGCAAGAAATCAAGCTGCTTTAAGTCGTGAGCATTCTTAGGAGTAACTTCATTGGCAAAAGAGATCTCCGCATGATCCATATTGCTTGATGTATGAAAAATACGAACATGCTCAGGCAAGTATTCATATTTTGAAGTAAGCCATTGCCCGATAGTTTCGGCATGCTCAATTGTCTTCTCTTCAGACAAAGGATCCTGTTTATAAATAATCTTAATCATAGTAACTGACCCGACTAAACCCCATTGCTTTAATGACGTCTTCAGCTAAATAAGTGACTCCACTCTCCATCAGGTGTAAAACCTTCTGCCCACGAAAAAGCCCCACATGCGGGGGCTTATTTCTTTGTCTTGGATGGAAGGCGACTATGCAGCCTTCCTTGGGCATGGGCAGCGGATTTAAGAGCTTTAATCGTGAGACTTTAAACTCGATATGACCTTTAGGTTTCATGAACAAATCCAAAGCTTCACTCCGGTCTACTCCAAATAGATCTAGAGCGGCTTCATGTGCAAAGTGAACACAGTTGTAGTGTTCTTCGTCGTATTGCTTATCAAGCAAATGATCATGACTTTTCATACAGCTCCCTTCAGTCCACTAAATCTATCTAGTGAGAAAATGTCACCAGTTTTGGAGGTATTTAAACGAGGTGATTCAGCCTTGAAAGTCACAGCTTTATGGTTCATTGAAACACCTGCAAGTTGAAGACCTAGCAAATAATGGATTGGTGTATTCAAGTTATCTGAACTATAGAGCCGATAATTCACAATAGGTTTAACATCTGCAAATTGGCCTTCCAGCACTCGCTCAAACTCATCCGGCAATATATCGCCAAGACCTGAAACTGAGACAGTTAAAGTCTGATCCAGATCACCTAACATTCCGGATCTTTGAATCGTTAATGGTAAATATTCATAGTAGAACTGGCCTGACCCTTCTCTGTGCTGTACATAGACACCTCGATCATCATTACGAACAACACGATAAGTGTTTAGAAAAGATGGATGTGATAACTCAATACACTCCAGTTGATAGATATCGACTTTACGATTGAGAAAGAACTTGGCGTATTCATTATCCATTAGACCTCCCAATCTTTGATCAATGCTGCATCAGCTGTAAGGTTCGGCTGGTTCTGAACAACTTCAATCTGAGCGGTTACCCGGTAAAGATTTCCATTCACCTCGTTAGTCTTGAATGAGTTGGGAATGAAGTTGCATTGATATTGCTGGCGCGCTCCCTGATCAATAACAAGATCCGCATAAAATGATGCTGGTTTGCTTTGGTAAACACGCCAGAAGGCCATCATTTTATTGAAATCGGTTTTACTTAAATTCCAGTTCACATCGACAATGTGACTATTACGTTTTACATCGATGTAATAGCGTCCTCGCCCTCCATCCATTTGCTGACGCTTTACATCATCACCTGGTGTTACGCCGTAGCCATTTGTTTGAGGATTTAGCTTTAACTTGTACATAACTTTCCTGCAGGCAATAAAAAACCGACTTTTAATTAGGTCGGTTTCTAGGATTTTAACGCTAATATTATGGAATCTAACTTCCATAGTAATATTGGGATGGAGATCATTAATATTGGTTTACCAACATCCCACCAGGTATATTTATCTTTCATTGAACCACCTCAATAAGCTTGGCCAGAGCGTTAATAATGTTCGAAAACTGCCAAAGAAAAATTCCGAAAAAGATAGATCCTGTTACTTTTACAAAACCATATTTTTCCATAGTTGCCTCTACATATTTTAAAATCACTGCTATAATTTCATGCATAGTAATTCTTCTCCTTGATTCTCGACGATTAAGTGGAACTAAAAACCTCAGTGCTACCAACACTGGGGTTTTTGCTTTATTAGAGTTAACAGTTTCAATTTCTAAATTTTGTTTAGAATGAACTTGTCCATATTTTTAAACTTTTGACATAACTAGAAATCTCTCAATTTTTTCCACTACTTTTTTCAGGCACTAAAAAAGCCGACTTGTTTAGAGTCGGCTTCGCTTGAAAAAATAATAGAACGTGTCAATAGAAATTAAAAGGCATAAAACCAGTTTATAAGAAATTACTGCACGATATTCATCCAACACTAAATTAAATGTATAAAATTTAACATTCCATTTATATTCATTTTTACATCATTTAGAATCTGGAATACTTCAAACCAACGATGTTTAGTTATCGATTTCGTCTTGCTGTCGTATTCTCAGTCAATGACCGACTAACTAGAGAGTTCGGATTTTTAATATCCTCACTAACTAATTTTGGTACCGCTTTTGGAAGTTGCTTATCCAGTTCTTCTCTTACGATGATCCGGACAGTTTTCTCATCCAGTTGTTCAGTTTCAACTGTTGCCCCATTGACTTGATTCAGTACTTCAATCTTGAAATTGATAGTTGGAGAAGATTGCTCAAAAGAAGGCATAAACTCAGCTTGAGGACGCGGAGATTGCCCAGAGGTAAAGTCCTGTACAACTTCGAGATTTGACCTATCCTGAACTAAACCATTGGATGAGAAGTAAACTTTTCCGTCGTGGAATAAATCTGAACGAGCGGAAGCGGGAGGCTTTGAAACAGCTCCTCCAGTAAATCCACCGTTAGCAAAGCCTTTAGTAATAATCTGATTTTCTCGAGTAGGTTGATTAAAAATATTCGAGATACTTTGACTATCATTAAAAGCTTTTGAGCTTAAGAAAGAACGATTAAAGACATTCTCTGTAGAAGTGTTGTTTTGAGCATGGTTATTGATAAATGCTTCAGGACCTGAGCTCTTACGCATATTCTCGACTAAACCAACTCCACCCCAACGGCGGATATCATCCTGTGACCAGACCACCTCGCCTTTATGGACAATACCCGCAGCTTCATACTTACCACCAGAGCCAGTGTAACCACCATCCGCAAAGCCTTGATCCTTAATTGCCCGGATGTTTGCAATAATGCTGACACCTTGTGCAACGGCTCCAGCAATCAAAGGTAAGTTGTAAGGAAAACCAACCTTTGCAGCTGCTGCAATATTCTGCTGAATAGCAAGTCCGGCCGCAGCGATCGCATAAGCCTTATCCGCCGCAAACATAAGCTTATAGGCTTTGGATTGTTCGCCAAACATAGAACCAAACATTGAGGTGACTGAACCCATCATTTGCCCACCAAGAGCTATTTGGGTGTTCAGTCGATCCTGTTGATATTTGTCTTCAATATCTTTAGCGTTCTGAGCATATTCACTACCAATTTGATTGCGTTGCTCTTGAGCAGCTTGAATGATTGCAGTTTTCTGGTTTTCAAAATCTTGCTGACTAATAAGCTGCTGCTCAAACTGAGCATTGAGTGTTTCTAATGAGTTTTGTTCATCTAAATCAGCAGCACCAAATTTACTATCAGCCAAATCATTAGCAGCACCCAATCGACTAAATCGTTCTTGATCCTGTCTATAAAATTCGCTGGTACCATTCATATCAGCCTGTATACCGCCCCAGTTTTGAACAGCATTATTAACTTTGTCGCGTGTCTCTTTGTTCTGATTGGCTTTTGAGAACGCGATTCTTGCTTGACGTTCCTCAGTATCTTTAACAGTTTTTGCTATTTCCTCCCGCTCTAATCTATAGCGTTCCTGCATGGCTTGGGTTTCTGTCAACAAAGCTTGTTTAGCTTGAAATAAACGCTGCTCTTGAGCCAACTTTATAAGCGCGTTTTCTTGCTGATATTGCTGTTCCAGCAATTCCACTGCCTGTTTCTGTTCAGACTTACTTAATTCAATATTATGAGCCGCATTAAATTTCCTGCGATTAAAATTTTCTTTAAGTAGTTCAGTCTCGGTTTTCTGGAACTCCTTATAGTCCTCAAGTTTGCTGCTAATAGCTTGTTTAGCGATCGCAATATCATTATCAGCACGGCGTTGTAATTCTGCCTTGATTTCGGCTGTACGTTCTGGTGAAAAACCGGCCTTATCAACATCCTCCAGTCTAACCGTTAAGTTATTCTGGATCCGCTGTACTTCAGTGGCCACTTCATTTTCAAGTGACCGCTGAGCATCTAGTTGACGATCAAGTTGTGATTGAATATCACCTGAAGCTTTATCACTTCCTTTACTTGCCCCACCTTTAACCTTGCTTTGCATACTTGGTGATTGGTGAAGAAGTTTTAGGGATACACCATCCTCAAATATCACCTCACTGACATAACCGCCACCTTTACTATCGTAACGGGTCTTAATGTCTTTCACCGGAACATTAGTCGTGATTGGTGTGCCTTCAGGCATTGAAAAATCAATACCCTTATGAAATGAAGAAGCCCCTTTAGTAGGGGCTTTTCGTGGACCATAATTGGAACTGATCTTGTAATTGGATAGAGGTTTGCCACCTGCCTGCAATCGCGCAAGATGTTCATTAGAAACTTTCTGGCCAGACATTGAACCGCCATAACGAACATCAAGATGTGGTCCTGTACCAATTCCTGACTGGCCTGACACACCGACTAATCGTTTCGAAAGTTTTTGCTGTTTAGATAACTCATTAGTTGTTTCCTTTAATGCTTTATTCTTCGCATCAATCACATTCTTGTTTTGTTCCTCTATCGAAAGAGTCTGCAAACCAATCTGATATAATTCATTAGAAACTTCTACTCCGCTTTTCCGCGCCCAGCTTGCAGTTTCAACCATTTGCTTAACTTGTTCAGGTGAGTAACCTTTGGCAAGTAAACCTTTGGTAACTAATGCTTCAAATTTACGATCTGCCAATGAATCGGCATATTGTTTTTGTGCATTTTTAGCAGCTAATGCAGCCCTTTCATTCTCATTCAAGGACTTGGTGTTTTTATCCACTCCTACGATAGCATTTTCAGCTTTATTTCCTGCAAGTGTTACCTCAACACCAAATAAGCTGTATGTATGCTTGGTCTTGGCAGCAATTTCAGCTGCTTCATCATAGGCATTCACTTGTTTAAGCAATGCATCCCGTAAATCGGACGGAATCTTTTGACTCTTTAATTGCTCAATCGCCTCTGTATATGAAATGGTGCCAAGTCTGGCCTTATTCGAAATTTCAGCAACTTTGGCATTGCCCACCGCATAGTTCTGGATATTGATCAATGCTGAACCGACCGCTAATTCTTGCTCTCTCAAGGCTTTGTTCTGATCATCCAAAGTTGCTGCTAAATCCCCTAGTTTTTCCTTACGTTGTTCATCATTAAGAGCTTTAATTTCTTCCTTAGTCAACTTTGCAGCTTCGGCCTGCTCCTTTAGCTTTGCTGTGGCTTCAGCAGATTTACTTGAGAAATACATATAAGTAGCAGCCAAAGCAGTCACGCCTAATGTGATTGCCCCAATTGGACCACCAATCAATCCCCATGCTCCGCTCAATAAGCCTGCCATTGAAGCGCTTTTACCTTGCACTAAAGTTACCGCCTTTGTTGCTTTCTCAACATTATTGGCTGCAAGTACATATCTGGCACTAGCTGCACTTGCTCCAAATTTGGCTTGAGTTTCGGCATTTGTTGCTCGCACATTAACTAAATGCGCTTCAGCTTCAGCCAGTGCTGCTTTGGCACTTTCGATCGCCTTTTGCTTTTGCAATTGTGATGCAGCATTGTCAGCAACTAAGGACCCTACTTTGGTATTTAAAGCTGATACTTGTGTTGCGATTGCTTTGCTTAGTAATGCTGTACCACCTAGAATAGCTACATAAGAGATTGATTCTAAATTTTCGGCTAAAACCTTGATTGAACCAGATAATACTTGAGCCGCTCCGCTTCCCTGGCTAGCCTCCCCAACAAATTTAGTAATCTCATTATTAAGAAGAGTTAATGACTGGCTGATCGTAATATCAGTTCTACCAAATAATGCATCTACATCAGACTCTACATTTCTTAAAGCTTTCACAATTTCTTGCGATGTAATTTTTCCTTCAGCAGCAACTGTACGCAACTCTCCTACGGTAATACCCATTCCCTGAGCAATAGCTTTTGCTAAAGCCGGTGTTTGTTCCATGACAGAGTTCAGTTCCTCACCACGTAAGGTACCACTCGCTAAGGCCTGCCCGAATTGAACTAATGCTGCATCTGCCGCAGAAGCATTCGCGCCACTAATCGCCACAGCTTTTGAAACAGTTTCAGTTAAACGCGCTGTATCATCCATTGTTAGATTTAAAGATTTAGCATTATCACTAAATCTTTGATAAACCTGTAAAACAGAATCCCATGCTGAATAGGTATTTTGAGCAATTCTGAATGTATCTTCAGTCGCCTTATTTAACTCCGTCTGGTCTTTAGTAACTAGCTTTAAACGGTTTTGTAGTCCTGTATAAGCATCTATTTGACCAATTGCAGCATTGACCGTAGCCAGGCCTGCCATATATCCAGCCAAAGCTTTAATTGAAATACCGAATGAATTAGCCGCTTTATCTTGTTTATCCAGCTCATTGGTTGTGGCTTTAATTTCTTGAGCAAATTTATGATTTTGGTGAGTTGCTTGCTTAGTCACTTCAACCGTTTTTTGAACTGAAGTATTAGAATTATTAACGGTGGTATTAAAATTTTGAACAATGTTATTGGTAACAGAAAGCTGTTTGCCCATATCTTTTGAAGATTTTGATGCGGAATCACCTCGATCAGTAAATTTTGATAATTCTTCTGCCAAGGCTTTGACATTACGTTCAGCATTCTGCGAATCAATAACAATGACCAAACGGGATTCTTGTGCCATTTTTACTTTTCTCCAGGCAATAAAAAACCCACTCATTGAGTGGGTCTATTTAAGTTAAATATATTTACCAATCTGATGTATTAAAATAATTTAGCCTTTATATAAAAAAGCAACCTAAGCTGCTTTCTCTACTTGCGTTAATTTATATATCCAAACTCTTTTGGGGCATCACCATTATCGGTGTAGGAATGACAATACTTAAAATAAACTGATATATCACTATCATATACTGCTGGCATCCCATCAGCGCTACTAAAATCCAATATTGTTATTTGAGAGCCACTTCCAACCGATGGTTTTGTATAGGAGCAATTAATAATTAATTTGTGTGGTTTTTTGTCCCAGCGTATATCTTGATCTCCGCCTCTACTATCTTCAGGATCAAAATCCGAAGTACCACCCAACAAGGTTGCCTCAAGTAAAACATTTTTACTTGTTTCTGATATGATCTTTGTACTAATGGATTTAGACCAAGAACAATATCCCATATGACATCTACCTACCGATATCACCTCTGGAGTATTTAATATATTGAATCCAGCATTCGCAATTGAGTAAGCACTCAAAGACAATATAAATAATAAAAGTTTTTTCATATTTGATCCTGAACCTATTCCAGTAAAACAGTACACTCTAGGTTGTTTCTATTATTCATACATTGCCATACAGCCCAAATAATATTTTGCAGAGAACTCATTTAACTGTTCCTGCTTTATTGATGGGGCTGAATAACTCGGTTGCTCATAAGCATCACGAATAATTAAAGTAGTTATTTTATGCATATTTTTATTTGGAGTTTTCTTGAGTGCTGAATCATTTGCCTCTAAAGCTTTAATCAATGGTAAACCATTTTGTTTTTGCATCATGACAGTATTAGCCAATTCCATGTACATTCGGCAATTTTTATCCCGTTCATCATCGCTCATAGGTTTAGAAGGTTTTGCAATCGACAAAATAGGCAAGAAAACTAAACTCAACAAAATAATCTTTTTCATTTCGCCCCACCTTTATCATACATTCTCAGACTAGTTCCCAATCCAGATTGTGATATATCTATCCAATAGTCCTTACATCTATAATGATATTCATTGACGTCACCGTATTTAGGATCAATTTCTTGAGTCAAGCTCCATCCAGCTTTAGGTAAACCATATAAGGTTATAAGGGCATCTTTAACTTTGCCAACTGGAAAATCGTCCATTCTTAGACTTAATCCAAAACTTAAAATTTTATAATTTTTTGGATCATAGGTTATGAAGTTAAAATCATAGATTGGTTGACCACTTAACCACATATCATTAGTCCTATTTAAGATAGAAACACGATATTCCTTTGCCCCTATTTTGTTAAAAACATCATTCTCAAGTTCAAGCCTTCTATAATCCTTTGATGCTAATTCCTTAACTGATTTCCCCAACCCCACATCACCAACAATAATTTTATCTTTTGAAATCTCACAAGTTCCGAGGTTTTTATGTTCTGCCCATGAAGAAGAAGACAAACAAATTAACCCTAACAAAATAATTTTTTTCATGAAGTTACCCATTTTAATAATGGCTAAAATTTAACACTTAGGACATTAAAAAACCACCCGAAGGTGGTTATGTAGTGTGTATAAAATTCATTTAGAAGATTTATAACCTCGCATGCACTTATCAAAAAACAATGATGAATATTCTTTCCTGTATGCTTTTCTATCACTTTCATTCATCGTTAATGGAGTATAGTCGTAGACAGTGTCAATTAATTTTTTACTAAAAACAATCAATACTTCATCTCGAGTATTTTCTTTAACTAAATGATATTGTTCCTCTCGACTTTGACCCTTGAAATAATTATCTAAATAGACCAATGCTAATTCTGTAAATATTTCACACTTTTTCTTTACTTCCATATTTTCAACTGATTTGGCTTGAACCGTTCCTATCAATGTAAACATAAGTGTAAATAGATAAAGCCTTTTCATTAGGTTTCTCTTAGATTTTGTCATTTTATAAATCAGTGTCTATTAAATTAATAATATTCTAGTAGTGAAGAGTAGAAAACTTAGTTAGCGTTAAATTTGTAGTATCACTAATCGGATAAGATTTGCCGTTAATTATCAAAGGGAAAAATTTTGCTTTTTTACGGAATTCATCTAAAACAAAATTATCTAATTCTTGAAAACCGGTACTTTTTTGAATCTTTGCAACTGTGATATTGCCATTATCATCTGCTTCTGAATAAATACTCATATATCTGATTTGCCCTTTAACATCATCTTTATTCACCTTAATCTCAGGAAAAACTGCAAATTTTGGTTTTCTAGAAACATCAAAACTAAATGGCTGCTTACCATAAAATCCAACATAAAAACCATTTTCTTGATAAGGGTAAAAGCTAGCATTCTTCATGGCTTTTAAGCTTTTTTTATCTAGAGATTCAACACCACTACTTTTAATGATTGTAGTATCTACTACTTTACCCTTTTCATTCGCTAAAAAACCTACAACAACCTCTCTGTCATATCCTTGAAGTTCCTGATCACTAATATTAATTTTAGGGATTTGCTTCCAGTGTAAATTTGGAGGCATTACTTCGATTAAATTATTAGGATCACTAGCAGAAACATTAAGCGCAAAACAGAACGATAAACTTAATAAAACTTTTAAGAGAATTTTCATATTGATCCAAGTATTAAAATATTTATTTGAAAGTATAAAAAGTGATTAAATTATAAATGATTTCAACCGCAATTAACGACAAAAGTTTTTTGTAGAAATTAATTACAGCACCAAAATCTCTAGTTAAAGTTTGCTCGGTGTATTCATGCTGTGAAAGCTTGAATAGAGCTGGCATGTACTGTTTTTTGAAGACTTTAGAGTATGTGTGGCACAATAACTAAAATAGCCATCACGTAGATAGCTATTTATTACTTTTTGAATTTATTAGAAATCTTCTTATGAGCCTCTTCAATAAATAGATTATCCAGGGCAAATATACAATCATTGAAGATATGAGCATCAACTGGCATATCGTTATGATCTGCATAAACGTTGATAGCCTGCTGATCTAAAGATAGCGGAATGCCCTGCTCATATCGCCTAGATCTGATAATCGTATAAAAGGCAGAAAGGATTGAATCTGCTGCATAAGAATATTCAGGTGGATCTGGGATATGCCCACCTAAGAACTTGATTTGTTCGATTTCGTGCGGCGTTTTCGACGCATAGGTCTTTTGGTACTTGTAGAGTTCGATGACTTTCCCAAAATCGTCGCCTTATCTTTGTCAGCCTCTTCCTGGATCTTTTGAGCTTGCTCTTTAACGAACGACCAGATCAATAAACCAATATCACCAAGGTTAAGCAGCTTAGATGCATTTTCAGGCGTGTAAGGTTGATCAATTTCAACTGTTACACCATCTACCACTTCTGCAAAAACAACACCCTTCCAGTCTTCAATTAAATGCGCTCCAGCAGCATCCAACAAAAGCTCATGGTAAAGCTTTCCGTTCTCATCTTTTACCATCACGTCATAGCCTTTAGATGAGATCTGATTGCCTGCCTTTTCTAACGCAACTTGAAACGGCTTATAACCAATCCCACGAATTTTAAACTCAGCCTGTCCATCTACGGTTTCAAATACGCACCACTTAGATACTTCTGAGCTTCGAACAATTCCGACTTTTAAAGCCATACCTACCTCTGAAATTTAGAAAATAAAAAAGCCCATGGGATTCCATAGGCTTTAAGGTTTATTAATTTGAATTACACAAGCGCTCGTACAATCGTCGGAGCTGTACGGACTTGAGCAAAGTTGATATCTAAAGTGATGATGTCATCACCACCTCCGTCTGGGTGATTAGCTTCCATTACTTCCAATTGAGGAAAGTTGAACGAGTACTTACTGCCTTTGCTGTCTTTAATATCAAATGTTAGTGTGAATACATCACGGGTTTTAATGGCATCAATCCAACCTGCAGCTGTGGCCGAGAACATAAATGAAGCATTCGCTTCAATATCCATCATCTTCTCTAAATAGAACTCTGGTGTGTACTTACCTGAACCAATACAGCGGATAGCTTCAAGATTATTATTAATTGATAGTGTGAGTGACTGCATACATGCCTTACCTTGAATAGATTGACCATTCACAAGTAAGTTTTCAACGTTAGGCATACTGACCAGTGGGCGGCTTGATGCTGCTACTGGATTGGTAACTGGGTTTACTTGCTGACGAGTAAAGGAATTACCAACCAAGCCAAAGTTACCAGTAATCTTTCCTGTGGTCTGAATGGTGATTTCACCCGTATTTACCTGAACACCACGGTAAATAAAGACCTGTCCAACATCTTCAAATACTTTAACCAGAGTGAATGATTTACGTACTGTGCCACCAAAGCTAAGTGCATTTGCTGCCCAGTTGTTAAATGCAAGAGCACTCAAAAATAGATCGAATGTTCCTACAGATAATTCAAACTCTAACTGACCAGCCACTTCAGCTTCAGTAACCACTCCACCCTGACGAAAGCGTGAATCTACAACTTCACTACTTTCTTCTGTAGAGACGTTTTCTGATAATCCGTCACTCACACGGCGAACGACGTACCAGATTGGATTAGCTGGAGTTGTTCCCAGTACTGCTTCTTCACAAGCATATAATCGAATTTTTGCGCCTGAACTCATTTATGGTTCTCCAAAATTTAGGCATTAAAAAACCCGCTTCATCAGCGGGTCGTTTAAAAAATGGGTGTAAAAAAACCGCTAATTAAGCGGTCCTTTAAAGAGTTTCATCAGGGTTTGAGGATTCAGGCGGTTCTATACCATTTAGTGCCGCAGCTACTGCTTCAGATAAGTTAGTCGGCTGAAACTCGACGGGTGTTTCACTTGGTGGCTCTTCAGGCTCTGGTTCTTCATGCAATCGAATATCAATCCAGCGGGATTCAGGAATATCTACAGGACTATCGAAATCAGGAATAATTGAGGCTGTCTCGATATCGAACTTTTTCTTGTAGGTTTTTACTGAAATGTCTCCATCTTCAAGCTGCTCATAAGACACGGCTACAACTACATTGCCATTAGCATCCTTGGGCATTTCGATATACCAGCCTTCTTTAGCAAAGCCTAGGGAGTCTTTAATCAGATAGTCACCAACATCTATCTTTTCAAAGCTAATCGGCTGTTTTGAAGCGTCTTCATTCAGTTCAAGTGAATCAGCAAACAGTCTTGCAATCGGTGAAGCTGCTTTATAAACCCCGTTAGAATCGACAGTAAAGCCTTTTGAACTCAGTTCGCCTGTATTAGCCACAGTAACCAACTTCCCACTTGTGGCACTATTATCTGTCGTATAAATGATGGCGTTCTTGCTCGTATAAACAATTTGCTCGGTTTTACTAAGATTTCCAGTAGAAGAGTTATAACTCCATGCGATTACTGCCATGTTATTGGCACGAGTTGAGGTGTAATACGGTAAGAATAACTCCGTTCCAGTAAGACCTCCACGTGTAATCACAATTGAAGGTCCATAACCCGCCACAAATGGATTTGTATAAATATTAGAGGGCGCATTTTTAAAGCGTGTTTTTTGAGTACCAGACTTATAAACTAAATCCAAATCTGTTTCCGGTTCAGATACTGGTGAAGCTCCATATCCAAAATCAGCAACACCATATGGACCGAAAGTTGCAACCTCTCCGTTTCCAATACCGGTATTTCTTATGGCCGCTGTGCCAAGCCCTGTTACCTGCGACCAGTCGGGTGTTAAATTTGGAATACCTGAGGCAAAAGGAAGCATAAACTGCCGCTTTCCTTGAGCAGAGTTATATTGAAAGGGCCGATGATCCCATGAAAATTTAAAAACTAGATTTGCCATTATGCCGTTACTCCATCAATAACTTGGAATGTCAGGGTTTCAGTATGTTGGATTACTCCACCTAAAACTGCTTTGATATCCATCTGGCACAAACCTAAAGGCCAAGCTGTTGTAGTTGCACTCGACTTCACGTTCAACCACCCTTTCTGAGTCGCTTGGCTCAGTGCGGCGCAAGTTAATGTTGCTACAGCGGTACCATCCAAAGTTTTGACCTGAGAAGTAAAGGTATAACCCGTTAAATCAATCGCTCGACGTACATCATTGGCTGGATATTGCAGCGCATCATCCATATCAACGAGCTGCAAATTTAAGTTGAATGTGTCACCACGCTTAAAAACAAAATTGCTCATAAGTGATTCCTATAGATATAAAAAAACCACCTATGAGGTGGCTATAACGAAGCAATAAAAAAGGACGCGAAATGCGCCCTTTTTAAATTACAGCATATTTAAGTTATGTGATAAACCTCAAAGCGGGCGTTTGGATTTTCCAAAGAAATAGTTAACATAGATTTGTCTCTATTATCATTGGAATGATAACTAACCAAAGTTGAAGTTAAATTTACTTGCGTAACCACCATAGTATGGTCATAAATTCCATCATCATTCCAATCAGCAAAAATAATATCTCCTAATCGAATATCAGTATGTAAATATTCAGGTACTGTTCCTAAAAGACTTCTTGGTAATTTAGTTGTTCCAAGCTCATAACCATTAGTAAAACGATATCGTAGACCATTTGCAGTTGACCAGGTTTGAGCGTAGCTTGTAGCAGATTTATAGTACCAACTTGAAGCCTGTGTCGATTGCAAAGAAACTGTATCTTTCCACCCACCGGCCCTTAGAGCTTGACTAGCAAAATTAGTACAATCATTAGAGAAATTTATATAATTTGCATTTCGAGATAAGGCCCATTGATAAGCATAATTAGAAGCTGAAGTATAATTCCAAGGTGATTTACGCGGCGCATCTGCAAATACAGAAGTACTTAAAACAGCAGCCATTATTGTTGTTGGAAGCTTTTTTCTCATAGAAATATCCTCAAAGGAATAATTAAGTTTTTTTAAAATTAACGTGTCCACTCTTTACCTAATACGCCTCCTCCCGTATTGGTATATGACTTATTTAAAGTAGTAAATTTTTGTTTTATACGTTCAATGCTTTGTAAATATGAAGTACCTGCACATTTAACAGCGAATTCATCACCAGACATAGGGTTACTTAATGTATTCATGAAGTCATTTATTCTATTAATAATTGATAAATCTATTTCTTTTCGCCCAGTATTAGGGTCTACCTTCATCAAGTTTTCGATATCAAAGTCACTTGAAGATAATAAAATAGGTAGCTGATTAGCAGGAATATTTGGATTAAGCCTAGCCATCTCATTACGATTATAATTTTCACATTTATCTAAAATATCGGGTAAATCGGAGTCAGACAAAAAATCATTGAGATTCTTTTCTGTTTCTGGAGTGACATACGGAATTCCATCATGATCACCTTTAGCACGATAATCTTCAGGATTTAAGGCTACTTCTTCGGGATTACCTTCTCCAAATCTATAATCAATTTCTTTACCATTAATTTTAAGTTTTTTATCCTTCCAATTCAGCTGTGGATTGAATTTTTCGAACTTAACTTTTCGGTTAACTTCATTTGAAGCTATTGAATTATTTTTATTTAACTTCTCTTTTGTTTCGGAGCTACCTTGCTGAGAATTCAATTTATCCTCTTGATTCTTAGGATAGAAGTAGTAGATAAAACCAATAAGTATTAATATTAAGACAATTAACCAAATCAACTTTTTATTTTGCATATTTCTCATTTATCAAAAATAATATTTGGTACTAAAATAAAATATGCAAAAAATAAAAAAAAGGATTTAACCAAATTATTTACATTTTTACATAATATAAATGAAAATAATGTAGAATTACTAATGAATCACATAAGAAATTATTAAGTTATTCTGAACAAAGTCTTTGTTTTGTTCAGAATAACTAGATTGCCCTTGTAAACACTCAAGATGATCGAATGAGTAATATTCAAAATGAGCAAGCAATGCATCGCTTAGTTTAGTAATTTCCATAATTCCTGAATTAGGCCGAGCAAAACACTGAACCATAATATTACCAGTACGGCGTGTACAAGGCTTATCAGCGACTCCGGATATAAAACTAGGCCCACCAGCGATCGTTAAACGACACCACAAACCGTCCTTTGGTACCGTAAAGCCTGATACATTTGGATACTGGATTCTGTCCTGAGCAATACCTGTAAAGCTTTGCATGCGGCTGATAATAGCTTGTCTAGTTTGCTCTAATGTCATTACCATTCTAGCCACCATACTTTTGAGTAATATAAGTAAATGTAGTGTTGTAAATACCTTGCGGCGCTTGATCAGACCAACCATTTTCTAAGCGTTCTGCATATGGCTGATTATTTTGAATATAGATCAAATTACCCAGCTTAAATTTCACGGCCTGAATAGCGGCATCTTGAACAGCGTTTGTTTCAGGTTCACGTGCTCCAAAGTCACCAGATCCAATAGAAACAATATGAGAAGATCTGTAAGCACCAGTATCAACGGGACTTGAAACGACTAGTGATTGCACTGTATCCATGGTGATTTTCTTCACCTGATCTTCTGCTGATTTAGCCACATCAAAACTAAAATCAGTTGGCTTTTTCCCCTTCCATCCCATGTTTCACCTCACTTTCTTCGTACATTTCAAAAAGGTCTTGAGCGATTGCTTGAATTGAGTAAGCTTCAAATTCTGAGCTAGGCTCCTTTTCACCCATTAGCTTTCTAATCTTCTGCCACACATGAACCGCTTCATGTAAAAGCAGTCCATATACCTCAATTGGTTTTCTTTCTGATGTATCGCCAAGCTGGACAATGGCATATGCGCCATCAAAATAATAATCGACTTGAGCCGCTGCACCATTAATGGAAAGGAACTGATCCACATGATTCATATCCTCAAATAGAAGATCCATATGGAGTTGATTTCTAGCCAGTGTGTAATGCACATGTTGAAATGGTGAGATACGCCATAAAGGAACATAATCTGTACTTATCATCTAAACTCCTAACTTGCGCCCATTAAAAAACCCACCGAAGTGGGTTTGAACTTATATCCATAAATTTATATTACAATTTGAATTTTCTAATACATTTTGGTTCCATATCTACCCTACTCAAAACTTTAATATTTAATCGATATCCATATTCCGGAAACAAAACTAAAAATTAGATAAATAAATGCAGCAATAATTACGGAAATAAGCACTACAATGACTCCGTCAGAAATATGACCTCCATTGGCCTCATTCTCAGAATTCTCCTTGGGATTAATTATCATTGGAGTATTTAAAGATTTTTTCGCCTCATAAAACCCCCAGCCTATGCCCATCAAAACAACTAGTATGGCAAACCCAACACCAAGATCATAAATAACCTCTTCAGCAGCATATTTATCATTTGAAGCCGAAACACACTTATCAAAGTATTTTTTTTCAGTTCCAGAAAGTGTAGAGATTGATTTTTGATCTTTGAATAGATCTTTAAAATGGATGTTGCATGACTCAATAAATTCTTCTTTATCGTCAATTCCATCGCCCTCGTAATTACTTGTACGAGAAATATAAAGTGAACTATGGGTAGTTGTAGTCATATAATTTCATTAAATTTATAAAGGGATATTTTAATTAATAGAAAATCAATCAATTCAGCTATCTTTTTCAGTAGTCTAACTATCTTCAAACTGAGTAATATTACATATAAAGGGCCCACCTTCATCAAACTCCTCACCATTTAACAAGATATTAAAACTTCCACTGAAAGTACTGAGTGCTCGTACAGATCCTTTCTTTTCTTTTAATTCTAAATCACGACTTAATTTGTCTATTACAATGCTGAAGCTTGGAGAGATAAGTGAAGTAATTTCTTTACAATATTTAATAGCTTCATCTTTAGATGCTTGATAATTTCCTGAATGTTTTGAATATACATAAAGATCTCTCCATATTTTTTCATCAAAACTCTGTGATAGATAAAAATTTAACCATTTTTTGTCATTTTTATGCTCATAATAGTAATCTGAACTTACTGGATTAAATCTTATAGACATTGGACGACCATAAGTTGAGGTCTTCATCTCTGGGTATTTTGTTTTTATTTCTTTTGCATAATTTAAAAATAAGCGAGATTTGTAATCCTTGATTTCAGAAATTTCTTTATACGCATCTGAGATATTAGTTGGAGTTAAATCTTGCTTCACTGGATTATTAACAGATGAACAACCTGATAATAAAATTATGCTCCATAGTAAAAATTTCTTATTCATAAAAATTCCTATATTTCGAGCCTAATAATATAGAATTTTTCCTATATTTTCCTCAACTGGCATTTCCAAATTGTCGCAGCAGGATCCTGCTGAATATGGATGATTCGAAATGAACCTAAGGCAGTTATCCACTCATCATCAATTTTAGGCGTCATAGATACTTCATTCTGCAGCACAGTAGCCTTTTTATCCGTAGCCAGTACTCCAAGCGTTTGTATTTCATATTGACTATATGAGCCAAACAGAACACCACGACCAGAATAATTATCTTTAACCTCAATATAAGTTTCAGTTTTAGGATCCCAATTTGATTTAGTGACTCGCTCACACGTAAATGTATGAACGGCGTCTGCTAGATCCTCATTAAATGCTTCAGCAATATCTGCCTGAATTTCGTCACGTAAGCCCATTAGATTTTCCTGACAAAAAATACGGATTTTCTTTTGCTATACGGCTTGATCAAATCAAGAATAAATTGCTCGATCGCACTAAGTTTTACTGATCCATCCTGATATTCCTTTTCGGTCTCAACAGTATCAGCCTTAACTTTCTTACGCTTTAATGTCTGTTCCTGACCTTGGTATAGCTCCCCCTTTATAATGCCCTTGATGATTTGATAAGAGGCAGTTTTGAGGGACTCAGGAACCAGAGTGGCATCTTCATAAGGTTTAACATTACGTGCTAATAGATAAGCTTCTGACATCTGAAGGTATTGAGCCTTATCACTGGCAGATAAAGCATCAAAGCCTTCAACATATTCTATCGCTTCTTGTTCAGTGATAAAGCTCATGGTTTATTCCTTGGGAAGAAGTGCTAACAACTCATCTTTTTTAGCGCCTGATTCAAATGAAATACCCTTTTCAGTTAATACAGCTCGAAGCTCATCAACTTTAAGTCCTGCGTAGTTAATTGCTTGAACTTCACTTGGCTTTTGATCACCTTCCGGATTCTGACTACCTTCACCTAGCTCAAGCTCAGCAATACGTGCTTTCATTGCCTCCGGATCATTCTGGAATGCAATAAACTCACCTTTCAGCGTTGCCAGTTGTTCTTCAAGTTCAGTTACTTGTGCTTGTGTCATTTGACGTTCTCTCATGCGGTTAAATGCGGATAGGCCCATTGATTTATCTCCAAAAGAAAAGGCGGATAATTCCGCCTGTCTTTATTTAACTTTGTGCTTGAACGCCACAATACGAATCTGCTTTGGATCGTAAACGCGTTCCCAATTGGTATCAGATGAAAGACCTGCATTATTCGGAGCAACACCCATTGCACCAGCCCATTTGATGCCACGAGGATGCAAGACAAAGTGACGGCGGTTAATGAGAATGTCAGAGCCCGCGAGACTGTCTCGATCCGTCTCAACACCTACAGGTGCACCGATATCCTGAAAGCCGATAGCGCCTTGTCCGAACAGGAATGATGTGAATACATCACCATCAACTGGCATACCATCATCGACAATCACACGACGATCCATGAAGGTTTTGTAGAGCACAACACCATCTGCATCACGTACGGTTTCAATCAAGCCCTGCTTAGCTAAAGCAGCCATGGTCGCCGAATGCATAGCAATAGCCGTTAATTTATCGACTGCATCGCCAAGCTTGTAGGAGGCATCGATAAATGAAACACCATCGATAACTGCCGCGGCTCCAGTACCCGCAGAGATGTCATGTGTATTGCTTGCCATACTTGCAGAACCGAACACACCTTTAAGTGTATTCACGGTAAAGCCTTGAAACTCACGTGCCCAGTAATCTGCTACTAAATCCCCAACTGCACCAAGAGGATCGTCACCAGATAAAGCTTTTGCAAGATCATTAGCACCCCATGCCTTACCACGTGCATGCAAAATAGCAATATCCTGACCCGCAGCAATGTTGTTTACGGTTAGAGGCGTCGCATCTGAAAGTACTTCAGATTCCCCGTCCAAATCGTTCCAGAACGGGATATTTACGGTTGAACCGCCTTGGGTACCGAAAGCAACTTCAACATCCAGCTCCCCTACAATTCCTGATTGCCATAAAGCGGATTTCTTGGCAGTTTTATTTAAAACATACTGAGTGAATAACTCGGGTACGATTACATCAGCAATTTTTGTCTCAGCCATTAGGCTTTACTCCTTAAAGATTAATACCGTGTTTAGCCGCCAGCTCTTTCGCCAGCTGCGGATTTTCATTTCGTAATTGGGCAAGTTTGGTCAGATTCACCGAACCATCTGGTTTAGTGATATCAACCTGTCCTTTTGTATTGGTGCTACCAGGTGAACCTGTTCCATTTGCTTTAGGCCAGAAATAAGGCTTTTGCTCACGCAAGGTTTCGACCCATTCTTTTGGTGATAACGCCGTCTTACCGTCTTTCCCGATGATTACTTCGCCTTGTGTATCGACTGCTACGGCCTTACCGTTTTCATCGAGTACAAATTTAGAATGGGCAAGAAATGCGATATCTGCTGTTGCTTCCGGCAAAGCCTCCAGCTCAAGAGCAGCCTGTACAATCTGGCTCTGAACAACCGACTGCTTGAACTTGTTGGCATAAGCTTCTGCTTTATCAGCCCGTTCTTTTTCAGCATTGAGTAATTTGTCATGCTGTTCACGCATCTTCTCGGTACGTTTATGGATGACTTCCTCAACCTTGCCCTCAGCAATAAGTCTCGTTTCTTCATCCATACTTGCCTTGGTAAGCAGCTCCTTAATTGCTCCCAGATCAACTCCTTCAAGTTGTTGCTTCAAGTCACCAAGTTCAGTTTTTAATTCACTGTTTTTAGTAATGAGTTCACTGTTCTTGGTTTTTAAACCCTGTACTTGTTCATCAACAGCTTTTTGAATAGCAGCCTTAACTTCTGGATTTTCCAGATCAACTTTGATTTCATCTGACATTTAAAATCTCCTAGAGATACCGCCTTGCGGATTTAATTGTTTAGCCCTCTGCTTTGCTTCAGGCATTAAAAAACCGCCCGAAGGCGGTACGTTGTAAGAGAGCGATTATTTCAGCGCCAAAATAATCGCGATAATAATGATTCCTATGACTAATCCTAAATTGGTAATTGCCTGCATTAGTCCTGCACGGTCAGCACCTTTCTCGCTCATTTTTCCTTCTACCTTTAATTCAGACATAAAAAAACCACCTCTTGGTGGCGTGCTATTAAGTACATATCAATGCTTTGGATCAAAATCTAATTTGTATTGAGCTTGCTTAACTAGATCATCTAATTTACTTAATATTTTTGGTTTAACTTGCTTGCCACCCACACTCAAGATACGCCCAGCATTTGATAGAGTTTCAGTCCATTGTTCAGCAAGTAAATTAAGCTTTCCAATTTCTAGTTGAACACCTGCAAAGGTATCACGAGCAATTTTTTCTTGTTCAATATAGTATTTTCGGATTTCATGCCCTTTATCATTGCGTTCCATCATTCCTAATTGTTTCGTCATATCTACAGAAATGAGATATTCAGTTGTTGGCCGACCACCTTTTAGGTTTTCGTCTTTTTTGACGAAAACTACATAATCAAAATTTTCTTCAAATTTACATTGATTAATTCTACGTTTAATCCAATGTGAAAACTCAGCCTTAACGTCAAGCATTACATGCAAATCACGAGCATTAACGCCAAGTTGTACTTCTCCATTTAAATCAAACTCAACAAATGGTGTCTGATTTTCAATTTTCATAATTTCATTCATATCGTTTACCTCGTTACCTTATAAAAAAAGCCGCATAGACATGTGGTAACGAAACACATCTACGCGGCTAAACTTTTCAAAAAGAACTGGCAAGCACACTGAATATGAAAGGCATGCTTTTTAAACCGTCGTTCTAACTAGTATTGAGTTGCCTAAATTTCAGGCATAAAAAAACCACCTCGAAAGGTGGTTTAGAATTTCTTAATAGTTGATGCATATTTGTTATAAAAACAAGATATTTGCACAACTATTCATTGTGGTAAAAATTAGCCCAAAACTGTTTCTGCTGTCAAGACCTTAAACTATAACTTAATCAAACTACATTCCAGCAATGTCCTATAACCTATCCCGCCTTTATGCCAGTCATGACCTTTAGCTAATTCGAATATAGGCATGTGGACGTCTCGACCGACTAAGTGCCTTAAATTATCTAATTTAAAATCATTTTTTTTGACTATTTTCTTTCAAGAAACGATCTAAAACATAGCTAAAATCAGAAATATCAAATTGTGCTGTTTTAACTCCATTATTGATTAAGGATATATCTACTTTTAACTGCTTACTTTTCTTAAGTAACTTAATAATTTCTTCTTTATCTTGAGTACGTTTAACTTGAAAAGAATGTCCATCAAAATCATCTAAAACAAACATTTTAACTTTTACAGGTTTTTCTTCATCAAATTTGAATATGACGTCACAATCAGTTTCAGGACAAATAGCAAGTCCTCTAGTTACAGTTAGCAAAATACTATTATCATTAGATTCCTGCTTATAAAGGAATATTAAACGTGAATCTTTAGAATATGGTTCAGCTGTGGTATTTAAAAGCTCACTTGCAGTTGCCAAGTTATATGTAACCTTTCCACTTTGTTCCTCAATATATTTTGAAGGAATCCAGTTACTGCCAGGTGCTGGTACAAATTCAACTTCCTTTTCATATAAATCGTTTTGCTTTAACCATTTAGAATCATCGCAACCAGAAATAAGATTTATAAAAGATAGAATGAGTAGTGATTTTAGAAAGATCTTTGTCATTCAATTTAAACTCTATGATTTATTCTATAAGTGATAAGTTATATTAACATTATGATATATAAAATTTTAATAAACTTAATCACTTTTTAAGAGCAATGATTACAGTTCTAGCTTTTTAAAAGCCTTCTCATCCAACACTCTTAACTCATCTAAGGTATATAACCTACCTTCAGGATCAAAGAACTTATCAAAATCAAACTGGCCTTCTTTATAAAGTCTGTACCGCTTTGGCCCTAGCCATTCCTTTTGAAAGAAGTCATCTGTTTTCTTGAAGAACTCTTTAAATGTCGTATTGGCATCCAGTTGGCCGATGAGTTGGCTACGCTCCTCTTTGGGGATGTCTTTAACTCTTCGCTCATCCATAACAAACGGGCGTTCACCAACAAGTCGACCATCTTTCTCAACTGGTACCAGAATACTGCGACAATTGGGATGTAACGGCGGTACACGCTTTGCTGGATCTTTAATTTCCCATATAGCACCATCTAAAGAGGCACAAAGTTTTGAAGTCCTTCCATCCAGCGTTGCAACCAATCGAACATATTCAAAGCCAATCTGGGTGAAGCTATTCAGATAAGCTTGATTCGCGACATGACTGCGAACTGTTCTCACAGTACGGTCAATATCAGACTTAGTGCTAGTTAAAAGACCATCTTCATAATTGAGCTTTTTAGTACCACGAATACGCTGAACAATCTCTTGATTGGTTTTACCTGAGCTAATCCCATCTCGAATGGCATATTCAACTTTTTGACGAGCAGTCTCGGCAAACTTGGATAGTAGATCGTCAACCAATGCTCCGCCCACTAAGGATACTTTCTTGGCTGCAGCATAAAGCTTTTCACCATTTGGCTTTCTCATTTTGCCGCCGTATAACTTGGCTGTGTAATTCGCTTCATATACGGCCAATGCTGTAACAGAAATGGCAAAGGCTTCTGGCAATGAAGTATTTATTGCCGCATACCATTGAGAAATAAGATCACGAAGCTCTTTGAGATTGGCTGTAGTGTATTGTCCACCAGAAAGTGCTAGCTTTTCAGACTCATTTAACTCATCTAATAAATCCCGAAGCTTTACCAGCATTGCAGCCGACTCATTATTAAAGATCTTTAGCAGCTCATTCACTGAATGAGAAGAAGCCCTATATAAATACGCCTGATGTTGTGTAAGTACTTCGATCAAGGTTTTATCTTCTGAAGCCATTTAACACCTCTAAAGCGGAGCGTTATCCCGCTCACTTTCAACCCGCTTCAGCTCTTCCTGAAAATCATGAGCCGGTAACTTGCCAGTAGCGATATATTCCCAATATGTCTGGAATGAGTTCTTCCCTGCAAGAGCACCTTCATAAAGCTGCTTAGCAAGATTGATGTCATACTGCTGAATGATAAATTCAGGCTCTACCGTAAATGTATATTTAGATGCATCAAGCTTTAACCACTGAGCTGCGTACTTAATAGCTTGTTCAATGGCCTGAGCTGCACACATCACAATACTATGTAGACTCGCATGCTGGTCATCCTGACGTGCACGGCGGGCTTCACCTGATTCTTGTGTGTTGGTGTCAATAACCTTTGCTCCAGCTTCAAGAGCTGAATTCTTCTGGGCATCCATTTCCTTTTTAGTCAGATCAATACCATCGCCAGAAATCTCCAAGTAACCGCATTGAGATTCACGTGGAAGACTCCAGACAGCCATCACACCAGTGACGCTAATATCTTCATCACCTTCCAGACCATTAATCCAAGGCTGAGGATGAGCTGTGTGATGAAGTGACTGAAAGTAGTCCGCGCTGAGCTGGTAATACTTCAGGGCTGCTTTTGCCATAGTTAAAAGCGGAATAGTTCCAACATTAGGGGAATTATCCGTGGTACCGCAGAATACAAATGGTGTGAATGAAAGCTGATTACCGCCAAGATCCGGAGTTTTATCCTCCACATTAGAGCCATCAAACAAACGGACTGCTAAGGCTCCATCAATCATGGATAAAACGCGGTGGACCGTTTTTGTATCATGGCCAAACTCATCTCCACCGTTTTCAAACTGCTCCTCGAGCACTAATAGTTTCAGATCCTTACGGCCACCAATGCTGTTTTCCTTCCAGTTAATAATGGATAAGGCATCATATAAGGCGAAGTATGGAACACCGTTAGCATCTACATCCACCAGCAAGCCACAACGACCATATTCCAGTAACTCTAGGCAAATTCGGATAAAAAGCTGTTTAAGCCCAAATCCGTCATTGGTTGCATTCTCTATAAGCCCTTTTAATAAAGTACTTTCAATTACGATGTTTGGTTCAAGCTTAGAGACCAGACCAATCATCGTGCGAAGAGAATCTTGAACCCATAATGGATACTGAGCACGACTGAGATAAGCTTTATAAATTTCTCCAGTCTTATCGCCTTGCTTTTCAGCCTCAATCATTCCAGCCGACTTAGGAAGATACTTTGTCTGTGCCTGTTTAATCTGCTCTTCACCGGCAACGGCGTCACGCATAACCAACCAGCTTTTTTGTGCAGCACTATACTGCGGATGTTTATCCGTAACTGCCATAAAAACACCAATAAAAAAGCACCGATAAAGGTGCGTTATTTAAGCCATACCCCGAATCCGTCTGACCTGAACAATCCGTTTAATAATCGGGAACCGTTTCGCTAGTGGATAGCCACCTGCATCACCTACGTGGTCGAGTCCTGATTTCTTGTCAGGCATTCCAAAGTCATCATAAATCTGCTGTTCCAGTGTCTCGGTAAACCGTGGGCACTTATAAGTATTAACCTTTAACGTCCGTTCTCCATCACCATTCAGGATCAAAGCATTCACGGCATTTAAACGGTCTTTAATGGTCGGGTTAGTGTTATTCACCTCTACCCGTAAACCATGCTGCCTTAAAATGGCATGGTCCGACTCACTGCTATTTTTTGATGAAGTAGACTGTCCGGCAGCATCAGGAATAATCGTAATTTCATGATCGGGGAAACGCTCAATAATCAGTTTGGCCATAGTCGGCGTATCACGAACTCCTACCAGCTCATTCAGTGCCAGAGGTTTACCGTCACGGATCACATATACCACGGCGGCCATTTTCAGAACGTTAAAGTCCATACCGATAATTAACGGCTCATTCGGCTTAATTTCTTCATCAGTATGGTTGAGCCTACGGTCAAAGTCAGGATAAACAGCACCGCTGGTTAAGTTAACGAACTGCCCACGTAAATATGCCTCAATGAGCTGAGGTGGATAGGATTCCCGTAAAGATGCAATATAGTCATCTGGTAGATTGGCCTCATTGTCATAGGTTGAAGCCTGAATCATTCCATAAAGCTTTCGCTTGGCCTCTGATTTATTCGCCTCTTTAACGAATTGCTCGTACGTAAATTTAAAACCTTCCGGTGTAGTCGCTACATCAATACCATTCAACAAACCTGCCTGTTTAAATCGCATACGTGCGATGATCTTACGCCACGCTTGCTGAGCCTTGTGAGTAGCCATAACATCGAGCTCATCAATCAATGCATGACCAATCTTAAAACCGACAATTGTTGCCGGCTTCTCCATAGACCGGCAGATAATCGTGCTTCGATACTGACGACCGTAATAAAGATCGACCTCTTTATTCGATTCATAGATTTTAGTCTTTAACCCCCAGTCAAAAGCAACCTCATCGACTGTCGGATAAAAGATATCCCGAATCTGAGGATATGTCGGTGCAAAGTAGCCCAGTCTAACTTTCGGAAATTCCCAAGCCTTATGACATAAAGAACCACAACCTACCCAAGTTTTTCCGCCACCAAATCCGGATATAAATGCCCTGAATTTGTTTTCCATTTGAAGAAATCTAGCCTGAGGTACATTCAGCGTCGGATTGATGTTCGGCATCTTTTTTACTCGCATCTACAACTTGAATGGTTACCTTGACCGGTGTTGGATCATCTGCACCTTCACCGTCGCCCGTCCTGATCTTTTCAATCTCCAGTTGTTTTAACTCAATATTCAGGAGTGTTAAGTCATGACCCTGCATTTCTTCCCGAACCTGTTTAATCACACCTTGCTTCATTAGCCGGTTGTTCTTCCAGCCTTCATAAATCTTCTGAAGTTCTTTAATGCGATAGGCTTTATTGGCTAGAGGAATGTCATAAATATTCTTTTGGAAATCCGCTCTGGTTTTATTAAACAAAGTCACCAGTTTCTTGCTTAGGTTTTTCCCCGTTGCTTTTGTTGGGTCATATAAAGCGACCTGCTGACGTTCAATTTCGATGTTAAATTCTTGCTTTACAGCATCTGCTACCTGTTGAGGGGTTTCAAAGCAGGCAAGAGACTGAACTATAAAGATTTTTACAGGCTCTCTTAGTGTTGCCATACTTGCCCCTTCGTAAAGCTACGTAAAGCAAAACAGGCAAAAAAAGAGCCTTATGGCTCAATTGATTACGCAGTTTCCGCAGCATTTTGAAATATCTAGATTTGAAACAAACGGCGGGTTCTTTGCAACTTCAACAAGACGCTTAACGCTTTCACTTGCGCCCCAGCGTTTGACCACTCCGATAAACTCTTCCACATCGTGACCAGCTAAATAGTGCTTAGGTAAACCAGTTGAGCTGCTAAAGATCATCTCGTCGTCTTCATCACGTTCTACACCTATATGGTAAAGCTCGTGTTCAAGCAAAGCACAGAATTCACTATCGTTAGCTTTATCGCAAAATGTGGCATCGATCGTTATTAAGTAAGTCGGTACTGAGCCGAACCAGTCTCGCATTTGTTGCTCCTGTCTTGCTTTACGCCAGCCACCGATATTAAACATAACCTTTTCACACTGCCCAAGAACCATTGCCTGTTTGCTTTTAAATGCTGACGAAGCCCAAGCAAACGCCAGAAACGCCTCATTGTCATGAAGCAGCTCAGCAATATGGTCATGATCTGGATTGTGAAGTGGTCCACCAAGCGTTAGATAGTTAGCGACAACCCATTTTTTTAAATCTGGTGCCGATATTAAACGGATTGCTTCCTCTTGTTCAGCTTGGTCAATAAAGTCTGTTGGCGGGAATGGTCTGATCTGATCCATTGAATATTTGCCTCTTCAAGTTTTTAAGCCATTGGCTGGCAAAGCTTGCACGGATCTGTAATGGACCCGAATCATCAATCTTAAATCTCGCTGCTGCCTCAAGGCGCACCACTGTATAGCCCATTTCTGCTGCCACATCGTATCGATCAAGACTCCAAGCTTTGCTCTTAAGCTTGCCCTTGCGACCGCCCGACCAAGGACCGCCAGTAATTTCCACTAAAATGCGATGTTCGATTAAATGAAAATCAAACCGCCAGTGCTTAGTTGATTTAAACTGAAATTTCTTCTCGTATTTGATTTTAAGAATTTGTAATGCGTTTTCAAATTCTTTCTCAGCTTCTGAATATGTTTCTTTTGCCTTGGGTAATGGTCTTGTTCTTGGTTTTGATTTAATTGGCTTCTTTTTTGTAAGGCTGATGTATTGGTTAATTTCCATAATTATCCCCGCCTTTTTATTATAGAGAATTCTTCACATTAAATATTTATTTATACAATGTACTCTGCTATATGTATCAAAGAATTATAATTTTATAGAGAAACAAAATATGGAATTGCATGTTGAATATCCAACACCTGAACAAGTAGTTGGTATATATGAAACTTTCATCAACAATGGTAGTTTTTTTCATAATGAATTAACCGACTATACAGATAAAGGCTTTGAACAGATCGTTCCTTTCCTTGAATTAGAGTTTAGAAAATTAGGCTATAGAGGAGCTAGATTAGCCTTATTTGGATTATATAAAGACCTTTGGGGGACAGTTGTTTGGATTGAAGATCCTTCTTTAGAAGACTATGAAACGAATAAGGAGTTAATTGATTTTTATATGGAGAAAAAAATTAAGGAACATGGAATAACATATTAAACTAAAATACTTAATTACACTAACTCAAACAGTTACACATATTATCGTACCTGTCAGTTTAAAAGTACAGGTTGGTCAGAAACATAAAAAGCCCAGTGTAAAAAGTGGGCTTTGATTTTTTAAGCTAGAAATCTTTAATTATTTAAGTTATAGAAAATGTATAAAAAACTTGAAGTTAAATAATCAACAAACTTGTACTTTTCATTAACATCAGGGATTTCTACAAGCCAAAAAGAGTGTTTCTCTTTATCCAATTCAAATATGATTGTTTGATTGTAAGAGGAAATTTTAAACTCTACCATTTTTACTTTAGCAACCAATTTAAGACATTCAATCAAGAAGTAATCTTTAGATACTTTAATTTTTTCATCTTCAAATAACTTTATCGTATTCAAGTAAATTAGAAATGCTAAATCAGATATTGCTTGGTCAGGAGTACTTTTCATAATTTAAAATTTTAAAACCTCGCATTGCGAGGTTTACCCAACAGTTTACTTATACTTCGACCACTATATCGCAAAAATAGCATTTACCCTGTACAGGGTCAAGTTTTGTATTTAATAAATCCGATTTTCAACTAGATGAAATTTAATAGATCTACGAGTTAGTGCCTAATTGATCAATCAAATCTTTCCCAAGTTGCCTTGTGTTCTTTTTACCACCTTTACTATTTAAATGGCTAATGCCCTTAGAAGTGGCCAACTCTAGTAATACTCCATAAGCTGATACTTTCTCGCCATTTTTATAAACTAGAATAGTGGTATCTTCGAGCTGCTCTATCAAATAATCACCATATTCAACTGAACGTTTCAACTGATCCTTTGAAGTGTTAATAATTTCATAGTTAAAGTTGGCTGCGATTTCTATTAACTCATAAATATTGCCTTGCCCCCATTGATTGGAAACAACATATATGTCGCCATTATTCATCTGTAACTGATGTTCTTTATCTATGAAGTACCGGTTATATCTGTGGTCTTCAAGAAGGTTAAGTTTAACCAGTAATTTATCCAGATTCGGATATGCAATAAACTCTGCCCTAAGATCTTCGATATTCTTATTTTCAATTTCATTAAACCGGCTTTTAATAATTTCGAGAGCAAGATAACGTTTATTTAGAGTTTTACCATTAAACATGAAGCTTGAGTAATCCCTTGCATTCGTAAGCTTGGCTTCTCGTCTTTCTTCTGATTTTTTCTGTGCTTTAATCTGATAATCCTTTGCTTCCGGCAAAGGTATAATTTGTTGAATATCAACCAGAATCTGGGAATTATGAGTATATGGCTGCATTCTTATACAAGTAATATCCAGATCTCGCTCATTAAGCCAGATCACTGAAGTAGTCAGTTCTTTAGAAAAATTTGATGAGACCAGAATGATTCTCACATCATCTGCAAAATTACTTTCATCCAGCTTATCAATATCCACAAAGTTTGAAATTTCTTCACGTGCATTGTCGTGATCAAAAGATGGATAGCCATTATTTATTTTATATCGACGATAGATATCTATCGCTATATCCAGAGTCATGGTGGAAACCATAGAGGCATAGCGTAGAGCCTGAAGCTCCATATGGTCACCAGTGTCTGTACGCTTCAGCTCTATAATTACAAGATTTGCATTTTTATCGATTGCCAGTAAATCAATTCTTCTCTTTGAACCATCCCATTCAGCATACTCTTCAGCAATAATGAGGCAGTCCTCAGCAATTACCCCGATATTTTTCTTGAGCGCCTGCTGGAGATGCAATCTTTCCAGAATAGCTTCTTCTTTAAAAGAGGTAGTCTCAACTGCATTTAATTCATTATTATTTAAAGTAAATATTGGCATGGAATTCAATCTCTGCAAAAGATTTTGCCTTTATACAGCATATGTCATTCAACTCATAGAAAAAAACCCACTAATAATCTATATTTAGAGGGGCTTCTATTCCGGAATCAGTCTTCTTACTACTTATAGTATTAGCATTCAAAAATTTTCTATGGATATTATAAATCAGCTCTAATAGTTACTATAACAATCATAATATCTCTTATAGTTCTTCTCACAAGCTCTAATTCAAAAGTGCATTTTTCTTCTATAACTTCTATTGATTCAATTTTATCCATTTCTTTTTTTAAAAAATCAAAACGCATACGTAAAGAAGGTAAATTAATTGCCTCTATATGTATACGGTCAATCTGATAACCAGAAAACTTCTTAAAAGCTAAATTTGAAATGAATATATGATTAACATCATATCTGGAACTATTAGCCTTTAATGTATCATAACTTAGTTCAAATTTTTTTCTTACTTCTTCAATTTCCCTATCATTGGCGGCAGATAACTCGTTTTTCCGCAAAGAGAAATAATTCTCCATTGTGGATTGAAAAGAAAGTAATAAATTAGTCAAACACAGTTCCTGTTCTGAAAGTTTATCTCTGATAAATGGATAGTTTTGTTGCTTTTTCCAATTTATCCATACAGTAAAGGCAATAACCAGTCCTAAAATTGTTGCAATATTTGCAATAAGAGAAACCCATTGTTGAAAATCATTAGGCATTTTATTTGATATAAAAGAAATTAAAAAAATATTATATATAAATCCTGATTAAGATAATACGAAAAGCTATACCTCACTATCAGCAACTAAATACAACTACTTACTTTATTTACAATACCATCACTATAACGAAAAATAGTGCTCAACCTTTATATAGAGTGGTGCTGATAAACTTACAGTTAGTGATAAAAAGGATAAATACTAATGGTAGATATCGTCGATAGCGCAACTCGTAGCCGTATGATGTCAAATATTAAAGGACGGAATACAAAACCAGAATTGCTCATCCGTAGCCTTCTTCATGCGCAGGGCTTCCGCTTCCGTATCCACCGCAAGGACCTGCCAGGTAAACCTGATATCGTATTACCAAAATACAGGGCTATCATTTTTATACATGGCTGTTTCTGGCATGGACATCAGAATTGCCGGTTGTTCAAGTTACCGGCTAGCCGTACCGAATTCTGGGAAGCAAAAATTTCTAAAAATCAGGAAAATGATCTAAAAGCAAAAAAGCTTCTTTTCAATAGCGGCTGGAGAATATGTACCATCTGGGAGTGTGCGGTACGTCGTTCTAAAAAAGACCCAGTAGTACTTATGGATATTCTGACAAAATGGTTATCTGGTTCTGAACAACTGCTTGAGATAGATGAACCAATGATTATGCATATACAGGCAAACAAAGAAGCGATCGGAAGTAGTATGCCAGCTTCCTGAGCTAGCGTATTCAGTATTGGTTTAATCCAAGTATTGTCCTCTTTTAAATATTTCGTTATCTTTCATACCACTCATGAATTTAAAAAAATTTATTCTTTAATTTTAAAAATGTAATCTGGCCTCGAAATGAATCAACAAAATAAAATAGATTTACTGAATGCACTTCATCTGCTCATTGCAAACAATGTAATTAGAGAGAATGCCTATACCAGTAGATATAAAGGTTTTGTAGCAGAACTTGATTTTTTACCCTGGATGAGAAAAAACAGGCCTGCGGTTCCACTTTTTACAGGAGGTTACTTTTTACCTGCTGTGAAAGACGACGATTCTCTTTTATTTCCAGTCTACTTCACTATTTGCAATTCATCGCCAGATGAATATATAGAAATTTATAAAAAAATAGCTCTTGTTTCCTGTAAAAGTATGTTTTTTATTCAATGGGATAATTCAGTACCAGTAAATGAATGGCCTCAAATAGATGTAATGAATATTCAGTACCCTGTTCCGGTACCTCCATTTGTTTGTTACGAGTTTTCAGTGCAGGACGATTCATTTAAGGAGGTACATTTTAGTACTCTGACTAATAATTTTGCTAATAAAATACCAGGCCGTAGTGCTCATAAAATCACATCCGCAGCTTACACTGCTGCAATAAATATGCTTCTTCCGTTTGAATATAACGATATTTTAAGTATATATGTGCAGCGGCTTATATTTGATGGATATATTGGTTATGCCAAGGTTAAAGGAGTTCCGAGTGATATTGATTCTATTGTATTTTCTGAAAAATTAAATAGTTTTGCTTTAATTGAGATTAAAGAAAAGGATTTAAGTAAAACACCTCCTCAGGGATTCGGCATGGACCTTAGGCGTATAAACGCACTACTCAAATTAAGAGATATTACATGGTGGCCAACCTATTATCTGGTAAGACATATTGATAATCAGAAGAGCAGGAATTTTTTAGGCTGGAAAATGATAGGTATGTATAATTTTAATTCTAATCTGGCATCATCAGTGATTCAGGGTGGTAGCGGAATGGGAATACCCAATGGGCAATATCCAACAAGAATATGCCCAGTTAAGGAATTTAAACCATTAGAATAATTTCAGCTGTTTCTCTGCGACAATCTTTTCAGCCTTATCAAGACAGCTAACCATTTGGCCAGCAACAGCTTCAATAACTTTTACACATACAGAGTTACCGAACTGTTTATAGATCTGGCCATGTGAAACAGCATCAACTATGTAGTTCTCAGGGAAGCCCTGTAAGCGTGCACATTCGCGTGGGGTCAGTTTGCGCGGATTCTTGCCATGCTCGGCCTGTGAAATAAGGATCTCTGAGCCATCCTTATAATACCGGGCGCTTAAGGTATTGGAATATGGACTATCACCGGTATAAAGCGTATAGCCAAATCCGTTACCTTTGATTCCGTGTTCTTCCTTACGGCGCTGATGTCCTTCCCATAGACGGTCGGAAATCGTGTAGACATCTTCACTCTTTTTGAATTTAGATACGTCTTCAAGAATATCACCGAGTCGTGTCTGTGTTTTAGGAGGCACTGGCCAGCTGAAGAGTTCATCAAAGTTACACTCTTCACCAAAGTAATTCTTGTCGAAACCTACAAGGAAAATACGTTCACGGTTCTGTGGCACACCAAAATCTGCAGCGCGAAGTACCTTCACATCAACCCAGTAATTCAGTTTTTCTGAAAGTGCCTTTTTGGTTTCATCCGAAAGCTCAACTTCAAGATCAAGTTCTTCATTAAACTCACCACGTAGAATCTCAAGAATGGTTTTGAGCGTACGGCCTTTGTCATGACCCTGCAGCTGCTTCACGTTTTCGAGCAAAAATGCTTTTGGACGTTTCTCGAAGAGAATTCGCTGGATCTCGAAGAACATGGTACCGCGGGTATCCTGAAAGCCCTGACGCTTACCAGCCTGTGAAAAGGCCTGACACGGGAAACCACCCAGAAGAATGTCATGATCAGGAATATCTGCTGCCCTGATCTGTGTGATATCACCTGAAGGTAATTCACCAAAATTCGCTGCATAGGTCTTTTGTGCAAACTTGTCCCATTCGGAACTGAATACACACTTCCCTTTTAATTGCTGGAAAGGTAAACGGATTCCGCCAATACCGGCGAAAAGGTCAATAAACGTGAATTTATGCTTCTGGTCAGGACGTTCCCTGTATGGAGCTTTATCCGGCAACGCAATAATCTGCTCCCATTTTGCTTTTGTAGGAACGTGCTCGCCACTTTCCCAGCCTCTGACTGTTCTTTCACCATTCTCTTTCATATCAAGCAGCAAAGCGAACTCTTTAAGGGATAACCCCATGTTATTTCTTTTTTGTCTGATATAAGATGAATCAAGATCAACGTACTTCACAATAACTTATCCGCTTTTTGACCCGGTTATTAAACCATGATAGTCATTAAAGCGCAATCATGATTAACAGGATTTATAATGATCCATACAATAGATGACCTTATTAACCGAATATCTACTTATAAAAGTGAAATGTCTCTTACCCGAGTTCCTGGCTGGCCATCTCTAAGATTTTCAAATACGGGAAGACGCGGACTAAAAGAGTTTGAAATTTCTTTATTTTCTTTAGAAAAAACACTTATAGATATCAAAGAAAATTTTAGTATTTTTGAAGCTAACTCGGACTATATTGAAAAACCATGGCGAGATGCTTTTGCAGAATTCCTGACTGATCCGGTTGTTAATGCTCTTTCAACTGTACAGACATTGCCTTTATATTCAGTAATACATAAAGTCTTATGTGCTGTTAATGATCTTGAATATATTGAAAAACAAATGCCTCTCACCGAAGCAAATCTTGATAATACGATAGCCTTTCTAAACAGACAGGTACAACATTATACAGCTAACTTTATCCCGCCGGAAATCACCGCAAATAGTAAGACCCCGCATACAACCGGTGGCGAAAATGTTATCTATTATGGTGCTCCGGGAACTGGAAAAAGTCATTCGATTGATAAGCAAACTGATGACGACAATTCTGTTCGTACAGTGTTTCATCAGGAAACTCAGTACAGTGATTTCGTAGGATGCCTGAAACCCTCTATGAATGATGATGGTATTGAATATAGTTTCAAACACGGACCATTCATTGAAGCCTTAGTCAAGGCATTAAAGGATCCTGAACATCATTATTATCTCATCATTGAAGAAATAAACCGCGCACCTGCAGCTGCAGTTTTTGGGGAACTATTCCAGTTGCTAGACAGAGATCCAGCTGGAAAAAGTAAATATAAAATTGATATCAATGATAGGGGTTTATTGACCTTATTAACCAAAGAACTATCTGCTCCTTTGCCAGCTAATAAACTCTATATTCCGGAAAATCTTAGCCTCTACGCAACAATGAACAGTAGTGATCAGGCTGTTATGCCTCTGGATACGGCATTTAAGCGTCGCTGGAAGTTTGAATATAAACCACTTGATTTCATAACTTCACCGTTAGGTAATTTTGAAATCAACACGCAAGACGGACCTCAAACTGTAAGCTGGTCTGCCTTTGCACAGGTTGTAAACTCTATTCTTTCTTCAGAATCTATTCCTGAAGATCGCCACATGGGTCCATGGTTTGTAAATGAAACCGAGATTAAAGATCCGGAAGATGCAAAGAAAGCTTTAACAGGAAAAATCCTGATGTACCTCTGGGACGATGTTTTACGCCATAGTGAACGCTCTGTCCTTTTCCAGCAGGATATTAAAACGTTCGGTTCTTTAGTAAAGAAATTTAATGCCGGTGAAATTATTTTCTCGGAAAACTTTGAAAAAAGACTAAAAGAAGAAACTGGTAAGTAAAAATTTAGAGCGAATGATCAGGAAAAACCAGTTTGAAGAATAATCATTACCTGCTAGATAGAAACCCTGTAAATGAACTGCCCAATCCAGTTGCAGACTTTATTCAGGGTCAAGGCCTGTTGAGCTCAATTAATGGCTTGAGAGTTTCATTCTGTGGCCTTGTCTCCTATCAGGGAGAGAATTACTTCTTCTTTCCTCGGCAGTCAGATATAGAAAAGATTAAACTTGCTCCTGAACAATATACAGCTCTTCTGATGCAGGCACTTTTTAAATTTTCCCAGTATTCAAAAACACAGGTCACTAGCCCTGAAGATGGTGCTGACGAAACCGGTTTTGAAAAACTGGAGATTTTCAAATACCTGATTAAGGATTTCCAGCAACACGGCATTTTTAAGAATGAAGAAGTTCTTCTACGAAAGAATTCCGGAAAAACAGACTGGAAAAGAACCATTAACCGGTCGGTTTCTTTCCCTGACAGTTCTGGTCGCCCTGTTTATCTGGATGTTTACGGAAAACAGAGAACCTCTACCAATTCGGAAATTACACGTATTCATGCCGGAATCCTTAAACAGGTATATAAAAATTACGGGTTTATTTTTACAGGCAAGAACAAGATTCCACATTCATTAAAACAGTATGGTGAAACTGCCCTTTCTACGGATGCCCAGATTTCAGTTTTAAAGAATGAAATAAGAAATCATTTTGCGGATCGCCAGACTCTTCTTCTAAAAACGCTTATCGAGTATCTTGAAGCCTATAAGGGTAATGAGCAGAAGAACCAGATTATTGGCGTTACACGCTTTCATGTCGCTTGGGAACACATGCTTTCCAGATGCCTTGATAATGTCATTGATATTAATAGCCGGTTACCTAAACCGGTATTTATAAAACCGGATGGAACGGCAATACCGGCGAAAAAATCAGGTATGCGAACTGATATCGTGATTGAAGACAAGGCAGCTAAAAAACTGACTATTCTGGATGCCAAATATTATGAAGCAACTAGTATAGAAAATGCTCCGGGCTGGGGAGATCTCGTCAAACAGTTCTTTTATGAAAAAGCAATTTCAATAATGCCCGAATTTACAGGCTATAAATTTGAAAATGCCCTGATCTTTCCTGGGCAAAAAAACGCATTTGATAAGATTCATATGCAAGATCAGGAAACTGGTGATTATCTTGATAAAAGCTTTCCCTCTATCCAATGTGTTTATCTTGATCCAATGAGAGTTATAAAAACATATAAAGAATCGACTAGATTAGAACTAATAGGTTCAATAGCTTAGATTTTAGTAACTGCTTTTTTAAGAATTTTATCTATATTCTCAAAATGTGAAGTGTATCTTTTCTCTACTTCATTTATTATGTTTTCAGGATCTTTCACAAGTAACTTAACTGGTTCAGAACTAAGCATCATTCTATGTATATCAAATGATTCTGCAGTCCTCTGATTTTCTGAATTTATTTCAGCCCTAAAATAATTATAGCTATCATAAAAATTCTTGCTGATAATTTCTAAAATATCCAGAATCTTTTTAACTTCTCTTAGGTCACCATCTAAATCAATAAGCTCAAGTGAGTGATTTTTTAAAGCAATATTGTTAACTATTTTATAATATTCTCTGAAATACTTTTTAAAATCTTCATGATAATCAAAATCACCAATTTTAATCATCATATAAAAATTCCTATCCCGGACATCATCTATAACCCCTTTAATTTCACCATTTAATTCATTGATCTCATATAAGAGTTTTAATTTCTCACCGGTTAAATGTTGCCTCTTCCAGTCATGCAAACCGTACAGGACAGCAATCGGAGCCACTAATGCTCCAACTGCAGCGAACATGGCGATTAAATCACTTCTAGACCATTGAGGAATTTGTTTGCTATCTATCCCTAGTTCAGAAGAACTGATATGTCCAAGATGGAAATACACAACTACAAAAAAAGCAAAGAATAAAACATATAAAATAATAAGAACTATTATATGTTTTTGAAATACTGTCATTGGATTTCAACCTTTTTACTTATCATCACTACTTCAAAAATTTATTATATTTTTCTGGCAATAAGCCAAATTCGCCCCATAAAGGTTTAACTGCAAAACCAAAACCACTTTCTTTTATAATTCCCCAAAAAATTACAATCCGCCCTTTACTAGCATCTTTTTCATGAATTCCTCTACGGTCCTGGAGTTTCGATTTAATTTTTATACAAAAATCGTGAACAGATTCATGACACTTAAGTAAGGTCATTCTTAAGTAATCATCATGAGATTCACCTAAAAACCTCGAATACTGGATTTCGCCATAATAAAGCTGTGGTGCTTGTTCCTCATCTGCATCCAGCTCTTCCATTTTTTCTTTATTTATATCCTTAATATTAATCAGTATATCTTTCAGCATTAATGCCTGTTCCTTGCCTGGGAAAAGAATATAAGAATAAAATTTCTTATCAAAGTTAGTACAAAGAGCTTGAACTGACGTAATTCGGGTTGGTAAATTTAATTTCTCTCCTCTGTGTCTGGCTATCGGGACTTCAGTCAACTCACCTTCTTCATCTTCCACTGCAGTAGCATCATATGGTTCAGCTTGTCTATCAGAGTTAGTTTCTACAGGTTCCGAAGTAAACTTTGAGATGATTATTAGTTCCTCCTTTTCAATAGCTTCTTTGGCATCTTCTTCATTTTTATATCTTTTACCTTCACTCTCAGGCGTTCTTAATTTACATTTCACACTTTTATAAGAAGGAAGATGCCTGAAATAGGCTTTCACATTATTAGTCTGAATGAGTCCAGATTTTGGAACTCTAGTCAGAGGTGTTTTACATACAGGACAAAAAACATGACCTGCCATTGCTGGGTCAAATTCACTTGCTGTTATATGAGCTGAATTATTAATTAACTCCTCAGGATCTCCATTTTCAAAGTTCCAGTCCTCACTGTAGTAAGCCGTTTCAATTTTTGGTTTTGATGTCATAATAATATTCTTTCTTATCAGTTATGTATAAGCATTACTCTACAACTTATAAATATATTTTGGAATATTTAGTTAAAAACATAAATTGTTCCTTCATTTTTAGTTAGCAATGCCATAACTGTGAAATGAATTTTCAAAGTCATAGAGGCTTGCTTCGCATTTATAAATATTTAAGTTTTATTGCATTTAAGATGAAAATGATTAGGATGTATCTTTTTACAATAAGTTATTGATATGTCTCATAAACAAAAAATTAAAATTTCTAAAAAATTTGCTACTAAATTTGAAAACTATATTTTATCAACCAGAAGAATTTTTCATATTTCTACTGACCCCTCTTATGATGAGAAACTTTATTTTAAAGATTCTTATTTTGGTTCTTATGGTACTGGTACACTTTTAAAAAAAGGTATGAAGTTTTTTTTATTAACAGCTCGTCATGTTTTAGCAACATATTTAGATGAACCTTTATCAAATACTTCACCATTTAGGATAACCAGTCACAGCTCAAAATCTTTTGATAATACTCTAGATTTCTTATATCCCAAGAAAATTTGGGAAATTGGAAAACTGATACCAGAATATGATTATTACGATTTCGAAGATGTAGTCTTGGTTGAACTCTTTAATCCGGCTCCTGGTCAAATTGTAGATCACTATATCGATATGGATAAAGTGGAAGTGTTGGAAATGATGAACTACCAAGATGGTGATATATTATCAGATATAGGTTTTTCCGCACATTCGAATCCTTATTATTATGATGGTGATAATGAGGCTCTTCCTTTTGATGAAGAGAAATTTACATCCAGTACTACATACAAATGTGACATGATTCGTGGGATTTTAAGAGAAAATGAGTTCACATTTCATTTTGAGAAAATGAATTATTTAGATATAGATACAAATGGTATGTCCGGTGGATTAATTGTTGTGTTGAATGAAGTAGGTGATTCACGGTTAATTGGTATGCATATACGCGGAAGCACAGAAAGTAGTGATATACATTTTTTGCCAATGTGTAAAATTATCAAAGCAGCAAAAAATTATTTATATGCTCCTTTTAAGGTAATTGATTACTGTTATTACGATAATCTTAAAGAACAAACTCATGTTGGAGGAATAGGCAGAGAGTTTGAGAAATACGCTAAAAGTTTACCAAAATCTAAATTGAGACAAAATTCAGATAATCCTGAATTGGCACACTTAGATAATTTTGCTGATTATGTTGTAGAAAATAAAGAAAGGATACTGGTTAATGCTTTAGATTTAGCTGAAATAAAAGGTACAAAACAAAATTATATCGATTTACTTATGTTTATCTATGCTAATGAAAGACATAGACAAGAACGGATAAAAGTAGGCCGACCATAGTTGTCCTGCTATCTCGTTAAAATAGTACTTATAAAATTAAAATATTATTATATAAAATTGCATATTCTTCTGACTGGCTATCTAGCCATATTCGAAATCTTTCTATTTCTGAAGAAACAAAAATTTTCTCGCCCACTTCTGCACATAACCAACTATTCGTAATAAATATTCCAGTATCTCTTAAGCCAATAAAGGGTAAGGTCCTTAAAACATCAAAGAAAATTTCTACATCTATCCCAGCATTACTTAAAGTTTCTTTAAATTCTTCAATATTATCCACTCCTCCCTTAAAAAATATTAGATTAATATAATCTGTATATTCTGAGTTTAATTCTATAGGTTGAAACATACTTGAAGGCTTCTTAAATTCCTGATAATTTTCATCATCATATTCAACAAAAAAACCCTCCCATGTTTTATTCTTCTTTTTATAAATTTCAAAAAATGGAAATAGATTTTCTTTTTCTTGATCATCTCCATAAGGAAATTGAATATTTAAGACAATTCCAATTTTTGCCCATATTTTTTCAATCATAATCCGAGCTGGATTTTCTGTAAAAGAGCACATATAGGCCCAAGCATTAGTATCTCTATGTATAGTGCACCAATAAGGTAATCCTGTGGTTTTTAAAATACCTCCATTAGCAGTGGTAATTAATGTAGGTAAATCAAAAATTCTGAATCCTCTACTTGGATTACTATCATGGATAGCAAAAATGATTGTTTTTAAGGCTGTTCTTAGCCCAGAAATAGTTTTATATCCTTCATGACCATGTACGATCGTTACTGGCATGATCATCTCAGTTAATAAAGCTTGTGCTATTTTAAAATCCTCTTGATTCAACTTTTTTAAATCTTCAAATTTTTCAAACCGAAAACCCATTAAATAACTAAAATGTAAAGAAAAATTATCAAAATAGTTTTCAAAATCCTCTGATTCTAAAACTTCATCAACATAATCATACATAGTCATTTTAATTTCACTTAAATGGACAAGAGCTTCTTCCAAGGCAGTCTTTGTAAGATTTTTCTTTACTTCAAAAATAGCTAAAACATTTTTAATTTCATAAACATATGAACTTGTTAAACCGAATTGTTCACCATCTCCATGTACTAACATGCAATCAATCTGATGGGGAACTAATTTTTCTCCTACTTTTATAAAACCCGATACTACTTTTAACCCATGTAAATCAGGTAAAACATATTTTTGACTTAAGCCTTGTTTAGTTATTTCTTCATATGCTTCTCCAAGCGTAGGCATATGAGGCATATCAAAATCAGCTATTTTCTGTCTCTCAAATTCAAAAAACTGTTTTAGTAAATCCACTATATCTTTAATCATTATAATTGCCACAACCTATTAATATTAATATATTATTTTATTCTTAATAAATAATAAACCCATACCGACAATGCAACACAGCCAATCCACACTTAACATCACTACGTGCATCTGACTGAGAACGATCTTCTCTCACCATTTCAGGCCATGACTGTCCACGGAAGTAACGATCAATAATCGCGTCCATCCATTCATCCATAACTTCACTCTGCCCCATTAAATCTAAAACTAACCGTTGTACAGCACGGGCTTCATTGTCATCAATCTGGCACTGGGTTTTAGATTTAGTTTTACGGAATGGATCTGATTCACTCACAAAATAATTCGCAATAATCTCCCGTTGTTTCTTCTTACCCAACCGTTTTAAACGGCGCTGCTTTTCAGCTTCTACCATTGCTGAGGCAATTGGGTTGCTATATGCGCCAGAAGGAATACCGGTAAAGCTCTTTTGATCTAACCATGCACCGAACTGATATAACCAGCCTTCCAGATCGAACCGAGACCAGTCCACTGAGTGCATAACATGCTTCTTATCGATCATTAGTGTCATTCATTCCCCCAACCATTTTCTCTATCTGCTGAACCGCTAAACCTGACTTCACTTGCTCTGTACTGAACCTTAAAACTGTAAAACCCATCATTGCAGCCGAGTTATATTTCTCCATATCCCCGATGTAACCTTTGCCCCTTGTGTGACGTCCACCACCTGCCATCCAGATCCCACCTTCAACCTCTACCAAAATCTTTGTGCCCGTAATAAAAAAATCTGCTCTCCATTTGCGTTTCGGATGGAATTTGTATTCCTGCTCAAAACTGATCTTGCATGCTCTTAAGTGCGTGGCCAGTACCGTCTCACCTTCACTTGGCTGTCTGGTACATTGCTTTGCTGAACGGCGTTTCTTTGTCTTCACTGGAAATAATTCACGGTATTCAGCTAAACTCATACTAGACATGCAAAGCCCCTTCAAATGCGTAGAGCTCACCATCCAAGAGCGCTACGTTGACATCGTAGAGGTCTGTCATGCTGCCCCCTGCAATCAGCCTTTGAACCCAACTTGCTTGAGATACGGTTCCCATTGTTTGGCCTGAGCTGGATCACTGAGTTTTACGGCGATACGTGCTGCGAGTTGATCGTAGCTTTCCCCTGCAGCTGCAAACTGGCTTGCGAACTCAGGATGCTGCGAAAGTTTTTGAGCGAAGCTGTGAACCTGTTTGTCGCTTAACTGGTGCGGTGCGCTCGGCGAGCATCGAACCTGCGACCCTGAATTCCGGAAAGCTGCCTGTTCATGTGCTTGGTATTTTCCACATGCGTTGATTAACCAATCTGCAAAGTGGTAATGCATGAGCTCATCACAAAGATTCTTCTCTGCGTTGTAGAGTTCAAATGCTCGAAGCTCCCGATCAAACCAAGTCGCGTTTTTGATCTGCTCGTAAGTTTCCTGATCAGTTGCCAAACGAATTTCTTCACCAAGTTTTTTCAAACTCAACCATGTTTTTTTATTTTTAGATTCTTCTGAAAGATTCTTTAAAAGATTCCGTGTCCCAACGTTGGGACCGTTTACCGGAATTGTTGGGACTCTTTCATGGAATTGTTGGAACTGTTCCACTGTTGGGACTGTTCCAACGTTGGTACTCTTTCCATCTAAATTTTCACCTTCTAACGGTCCCATTGTTGGGACTGTATCTTCACGACCAACTACACCATTCAAGCGGTAAACGACCACCTGTTTTGTCTGACCTTTGCGCTCTCCAGTATCAGTAATTAATCCATCATCGGAGAGTTCAGCAAGAATCTTCATCACAGTTTTTCTGTCAATTTTACAGTCCGCTGCTAAACGTTTAGCGCTTGGATAACAGGTATGATCTTCACTTGCGCGATCAGCCATAGATAGCAAAACAACTAGTTTCAAAGCGGGTAATGAGCCGCCTTTCTTTGTCGGGATAGAAACTTTCCAAGCCCAATTAGTGGCATCAAGGCTCATAAATCCCCCTTGGTATCAAATACCGGTTCCAGTAAGGACTTTAGATCACGAACTTGCCTCTCCATATGATTTATTGAACTCTCAACGACACCTTTCATTTTGTAAACGGTTTGATCAACGTCTAACAACTGCATCTTTTCACTTAGACGTCTTTTAATTGTCCAGACTGCAACGTTATGATGAAGACCAAGTAGGTCACATAGTTCTTTCTTTACGATCTCAAGTTCATCTAATTCACGTTTGTAGTGTTCAGCAGCTTTAAAGACATCCAGTTGATTAATCTTTTCTTGTAGATATTTGGTCTTGGTTTCAAGCCGACTCTTGGCAGTATCAAAATCAGATAATAAATAGGCTAATTCTTTGCCATATTTCTTTTCGATTTGATTGTGTACCGTATATAAATTCATTGTCATTTTTCTATGTCGACCTAAAGAACGATCAACACCATCAATAACTAACTTGATCCAGAAATCAGCCGATAGATCATTTTTCACAGGTAATAAGGTTGGGCCCTTTACCATCCGCCATCCCTTTTCACTACGGACAATTAATCCACAACCTTTAGGGATATCCTCTTTTGAAACCAAACCTTTAGGTACGGCAAAAATTACACCGCTGGCAAATTTCAAGTAACTTTGCCATTTACCTTTTGTGATGTCCGACCGAAAGTCTGCAACAGATACCTTGCATTCATAAGCAATCGGCTTGAAATTGGCATAGGATTTAGGAATCGTATATACATCAGGTCTCGGTGAGCCAGCAGAACCTAATTGCATATCAGTCCATATAATTCGGTCAGAGTTCTGCATTAGATATTCTGCTAAGTCGTGAGCTAGTTGATCATGTCCCCATTTCATTTAAGACACCTCCGCCCGTGCTAATTCTTCTGCAGTTAATCGGCGTTTTGCTTCTAACTCAGCAATTGATGCTGATCTAAAAAATTGAACTGGTAGAGCTAACTGCTTCCCGCATACTGACTTAACAAAAAGTCGTTTAGGGGTACTGTAGTAAAATCCAAACACTTCAAAAATTTCTTTATGATCCAGCTCATTAACAACCACCATGTCACCTACTACAAATTCTTCTGAGTTGAGTTCAATTGGTTGTTCTGATAAATTAGTTTGCATATTCATGGGTTCCTAAATTTGTGAATACGAAACCACTCCTGTTCCCGCAGGTAGTGGTTTTTTAATGCTCTAAATTTGACTGTGTATTCTCATGGCATCCTCTGGCATCTCTTGTTTCCTTGGGATGACCCCACACTTTTCGCATACGATTGAACTTGCGTCTCTCCACCAAGAGTTTTTCTATGCAAGCTTCACGTATCCAGTCTGCTTTCGTCATGTCGCTGGCATTAGCCACGCCTTCGATGGATTCATCAGTCAAGTCATTAAATTTGACCGTTACAGGGTTATCGAGCTTTCCACCTAGAAAGCCCAATTCTCTTGCTTCATTCATTTCATCGGTTCTCATGAAAAGAGCAGCTCCCTTGCCTTATAAAAATCATGTAGGAATTACTTCATTCCTACGCTCTATATTTTTTGACTTACGAGGATTACCAATCTCAAGAATCTCTTGTTCTGTAAAGTTTTCGCATAACTGGGCTATCGAATTTGAATAGTTGCTTTCTCCTGTGTACTCAGAACGTGGCAAACAGTTCTTTTCAATCCATTTATAAATAGACCTTTCACTTAATTGGACAGCAAATGCAACAGCACAAACTCCACCAGCATCATTAATGACTTCTTTTATGGTGCTCATTTTCAACCTAATAATGAACTATTGGTTCAACTTTAACAGGAACTGATAGTTCTTTCAATAACATTTAGTATTGAACCAATGGTTCATAATGGTGATGCTATGACTTCACAAACTGATTTCGTCAAACAAGAGTTTGCTAAAAGGCTTCATAAGGCAATGGATGCCGCGGCTTACCCTATTAGAGGAAGAGCTCGAGTATTAAGTCGTGAATTTAATATTTCTGATAAAGGCGCAGGAAAATGGCTAAATGGCGATGCTATACCAGAAACATCAAAAATCCCTTTAATAGCTTATTTTCTTAATGTAAATTCTGAATGGCTATTGTCCGGTACTGGAAGCATGAATAAAGAAACAGTAACGGGTGACAGATATTTAGATAACAACATAAATCTTGATGAAAAAATTGAAATTTCTGAAAAATTAATTCCTGTAATTTCTTGGGTAGCCGCTGGCACGTGGAGCTCAATTGACTCTGTGCCATTAGATACTGAATTCGATGAATGGTTACCTCCAAATCCTAAATGTGGCAAAAATGGGTACGGATTAATTGTGAAGGGCGAATCTATGTCTCCCAAATTTGAACCAAATGATCGTATATATGTTAATCCTGATTTTCCCGTAAGTGATTTAAAGACAGGGGATTTAGTAATTGTAGCTTGTGAAGGTGAAAATGAAGCAACATTTAAAAAGTTAGTTATTGAAACTGATGGAATGTATTTAGAGGCATTAAATCCTAAATGGCATGAAAAAATTATTGAACTTCATAAAGGCTGTAAGTTAATTGGTAAAGTTGTAGGTTTGTTCAGAGACATTTAAAAAGATAACTATATTATGAATAGAGAAAAATATATTTCTTACATTAATGAAAAATTAAGTGTATTAATTGTGCAGATTGAGAATTATGGCATCTTGAATATATCCATAATCAATATAGTTTCAGAAGATTTTTTCTGTGAGCTTTTTAATATTTTATTTGATTTAAATTTACAAAACGTTAATTTCAACTGTTCTAATTATGTTTCTATAGATCTAAAAGATGAACAAAAAAAAATTGCTATACAAATTACATCTAATAATAGTAAAGCTAAATATATTGAAACTGTCAATAAATTTATTTCCAATAGATTGAGTGAAAAATTTGAAAAACTATATATCTATAATATTACTAAAAAGAAGAAGCACAAAGAAGAAATTATCAAAATTGGAGATAATACTTATTTTAATAGTAGAAATCATATACTAGATAGAGAAGATTTAATAAAGAGAATTAATAGTTTACCAATAGATAAATTAAATGATTTACATATTTACTTCCAAAAGAACTTCGAAAAAAACTATGAAAATGAGAAAAATAATAATAAATTTGAAAATTGCAAGGAGGTAAATACTTTCTTAAGTATTATTGAGGTTCTTTCAGATGATGAAAACTATATTGAATGTAACACTTATAGTGAAAAACCTGATCCCGAATATAAAATATATAACCGTTTCTCTGATCATAGTCATTTTATAATTAGTACTTACACAAGTTTATTTATTCTTTATGAAGGTATATACAAGAGCTTAGAAGATAATTTTCAGATTAGTTCTAATAAACAAAGAAAAATGGAAATTTTTTTAAGAACTATTAGTAATCAAATTTTAATAGATTCTAATAATAATCCTCAATTGGCATTTAATAATTTAACAGATTTTTTTATTGAAAAGTTGACTAAAAAGAATGTAGAGTATGATGATGGAGCTATTAGATTTTCTCTTATAAAACAGCTTATTGCATGTAATGTTTTTCCTCAAGAGGCCTTTATTCAGCAGGCATTAATATGAATAATATGTTTGTTAAAACAGAAAATTTAAATTTTGCACCACCAATTGTTGGTGCACAAATACTGCAACTCTTCAAAGATAAAAAAACAAATAAAATCAATATATTAGATATAATGAAACACTTAAAATCTCAAAAAAAAATAAGTCCCAAAACACTATATAATGCATTAATATTTCTATATACTATTGATCTTATTGACTTTAATGAACCATATGTTTTTTTGAAAAATGAAACTTAATAAACTGTATAGTGTGCCTGAAATCTTCTCACCAATAAATTTTTACTCAGGTATGAATATTATTTTAGGTGATAAAAATGATACTACAGTAAAAACGAATGGTGTAGGTAAATCACTGTGTGTCGATTTCATTAACTTTTGCCTATTAAAAACTTATAAGGATACAAGACACTCAAAAATACCAAAGCATTTGCTAAACGACAGTTTTATATGTCTAAACTTTGATCTAAAAAATAAAAATATTACTATTAAGAGGTCAAGTAAAAATCCTAATCATATTTTTTTCAAAGTAGATAACAAAATTGTTGAATTTATTAAGTTAGAAGATGCAAAAGATTATCTTAATAACTTATATTTTAATGATAGCAACCATTACCCAAGTTTTAGAACTTTAATGGGACCTATCATTAGAGATGAGTCCTCTGAATTCAAATCAATAATTAACTGTTATGATACTCAAAAAAGAATTCCACCTGATTACTCCCCTCACCTATACTTCTTTGGGATAAATCCTCAGCCCTATAAAGAAGTCAAAAATATAATATCTGAAATTGGTTCTGTAAAAAATTTAAAAGCTAAAATTAAAAAAGATATTAAAACTCTTACAGGTCTAAATTTTAATGAAGCTCATGCTGTATACAATGAATTAAATTCAGAAATATTAAACTTACAAAATAACATCGATAACCTTCAGTTTGCTGATAGTTTTGAAGACGCAAAATTACTTCTTCTAAACTTAGAAAATCAAATTAAAGCTATTAAAAGTGAGATTGCTATACATAAAAGTGAATTAAAAAAAATTAATCTTTTTTCCGGTGATAACTATATAAATATTAATGAAGTGGCTGAGACTTATAAGTTTTACTCTCAATCTCTTGGAGATTTAGTTTCTAAAAATTTGGAAGAAATAATTTCATTTAAAAATAGTATTGATAATTTTCAGAAAAGTATATTGAGTACGAGAACGGAATATTTAAAAAGTACAATAAAGAAATTAGAAGATGAATGTGATATATTGGAAAGTAAATTTCATGAACAAGTAAAACTATTAGATGATAAAAACTTATTCAGTACACTTAAAATTTCGATTGGAGAATATCATAGAAAACTTTCAGAACAATTATCTTTATTAAATCTTATTAAATCTTATGATAAATTTGAAAATGAATTAAAAAAACTTAATGCTCTCAAAGCTAATGCTCTACTAGATCTCAATCAGTTTATTTTAGAAAATGAAAAATCTATAAAGAAATTTGAATCAAATTTATTATCTATTTATCAGATAGTTATGAAGAATCAAAAATGTTCTTTCAATATTCAAACTAATAATACGAAAGAAATTTTAGATTTTAATCTTAGAATTTCTGATGATGGTAGTCATAGTGTAGATAGAGAAAAGGTTTTTTTATATGATATTTCACTATTAATAACGGATGAATTTAAATATAGACATCCAAATTTTCTTATTCATGATAATATTTTTGATATGGATCAAGATACTGCTGATAAAAACTTTAACTTCTTATTAGAATATTTTTGTGATCTTTTCAATAATTTTGACAAACAATATATTTTCACATTAAGTATTGATAAATATAATATTGATTTCATAAATAGTGGTGATATTGATATTTATACTATTGCAAGATTTACTAAAAATAAAAAATTCCTTAATTTTAATTATAGTGAAATTGATTAAACACAAACAAAATAAGTTGAACTGATAGTTCTTGACTAATTTGAACTATTGGTTCATATTTATCTCGTAGACAACAAAAAGCCCCGAAACTTTGGACGGAGACGGGGCTTTGCATAACGCGAGGTAAGTATGAAACAAAACCCTATTCCCAGTCAAACCACATCACGCTTATATCAACACCCAACCCTTGAAGAACAGCGCCCTTCTCGTTTCGCCACCATTAAAGCCAATGTAATCGACTTCATTAAGTTTATTGCCCTTTCATTCATCCTTTGGGTGGTTGCTGTAACTGCAGCGTCTTGGATGATGGGAGGCTGATCATGACTAACTCAACATTCAACCTATCTGAACGCCAACAAGCTGTTTTGCAAACTGTTATCGAAATCAATAAAGAAGGTCACCAGCCTTATACATGGCAAGTTGTACGCAGCATGGGATCTAAAGGCCATCAAATTACTGAAAAACAGTGTGCCTATGATCTAAGTGTAATTATTCGCACCAAAGGCACAGGTGTGTTTTCTGTCAAGTTTGATAGCAACCCTAAAGTTTGGATCTATGAAGAACCTAAGGGAGCAGCTTAATCATGAATGCTCAATTCAAACCACATCCAGATGGTATTAAAGCCTATATGGGCCATGACCGCTTAACTGGTCTCTACTCTGTGCGTATCGGCTGGACTGTTTATGCAGCTAATGCAAATGGCAGTGTGTTGTACACAGTAAAAGGTGAAGTGAAGACTCCTTTAAATGTTGAAGAGTTTAAAGCGAAGCGCCCTAAGGTGTATGCAACCTTAATGAGTGTGATTAACTTCCAGCGAAAAAAAGCATTAGCAGTTGCCCTAGAACTTAGCAACATCCCTTCATATGACCGCAAAGCTTATAAGAAGAAGCGCGGCTTTACTGGTTCAAAATAAGGATAAGAAAAATGAATGCAGCAATTAATCCAGCAGTTTTAAACAATGAAAGTACTAACCACTTTGAACAGTTAGCAGCGATTAGCGTATCTGGACACATCGAAAAGAAAAACAACATGTCTTATCTGTCTTGGTCTTGGGCCGTGGACAAACTCATGCGCATAGATCCACAAGCAAACTGGGCTTTTCGTGATCCGATGACTTTTCCGGATGGATCTATGATGGTTCATTGTGATGTCACCGTGTTTGGTAAAACCATGTACATGTTCTTGCCTGTGATGGACTATCGTAATAAAGCGATTACCAAGCCAAATGCATTTGAAATCAATAAGGCCATGATGCGTTGTCTGGTTAAAGGCATTGCTGTACACGGTTTAGGTTTATATATCTATGCTGGTGAAGACTTACCTGAGGAAGAAAAGACTCAGCAAATGGCAGCTCAACCTCAACAGCAGCAAACGCCACAGAACCAGCAGCAACAGCCGAATGCAGCCCAACAACTTACGGCTGAATTCCAGCAAGCACTGCAAGCGATTCAACATACACAAAATGAGGCAGACCTCGGCACAATCTATAAACGCTTCAAAGGCACCAGCTTTGAAAGCCAGATTGTGAAGGTATGCAAGGCAAAAAAGGACATGGAGGGATGGAGCGCTTAAGTACCTATATCTTTAGGTATGTTGCCAAACTACATGGCAACGGCACTCTAAGGGGTCGTATTGAAGCGACCTCTGCCCTCCACGCCAAGCAACGTGTCATGCAGAGTAATGAGCTGATTAAAGATGCTCATATCTCTTTACTCAAGAATCAGGCTTCAGCCCGTAAACAGGCTTTTGAAGCTATGGAGGAATGTATATGAGCTTCCGTTACTCATCTTCAGCCCGAACACTTATTGTGTTCGGCAACCTGATGAACCATTACTACGACAATGTGAACCCGTCTCAAATCGACAGCTTGGTTGATGAGGCGAAATTTAAAGAAGCAACTTGGAGAAAGTAAGGAAGACCTATGGCTTGTCTAATCAAAGTATCTGAGTTTATTAAACGGGTTTATGGTGGCAAGGATGCAACACCTCCAGCCCCGCAAACCATTACCCGTAGTTGCCGACGCGGAGAGCTACCGGCTGAACAAATTGGCAGGATCTGGTATATAGATTGGGAAATTTACCGAAAGCGTACCGGTAATGAACTTGTTGACCGTGTTTTAAGAGGTTGAGATGGCAAGACCTCGTAATACAAAGAACAAAGACTTACCCGCTAATCTTTATCGCGGTGAAGGCAGTGGATGGCGCTACCGACATCCGGTAACAGGTAAGTTTCATGCAATGGGTTCAGATAAATCAAAAGCGATTACAGCAGCTCGTAAACTTAATGAATTACTCATCCCGTCAGATGACCTGATTGGTAAAGTCATGGGTGGAGTGTTTTTTGGTGAATTTGCAGATGAGTACTTAGCGAATAAACGACGTAAAGATGGTAAGCCAGTAGCCAGCACAACAATTGAAAGTTATAGGTCTTACCTTGAGCGCTGTAAATTGAAATGGGGTAATTTACGAATAGACCAGATCACTTTGTTTATGGCCAATCAACTTCTAGACGATATGAGGGCATCCTCCAGCAACGGATGTCGTGGAGTTTTAATTGATCTGTTTAATGTGGCTGTCAGTAAAGGATTATGTCCAGATAATCCTATTGAAGCCACGATGCCTAAACATTCGAAGCGCCAACGACGAAGACATACTTTAGAAGGATTGGAACTTGTTCGTAAGCACTCTCCTGCATGGCTTCAAAATGCGATTGACTTGGCTTTGCTAACAACACAGAGACGAGTCGATATCCTGAAAATGAAGTGGACAGATATTCAGGATGGCTACTTGCATGTTGCTCAGGAGAAAACCACTGATAACCCTGAAGATGAATTTGAGATTTCTGAAGGTGCCGGTTATGTACGGATTAAAATTGATAATGAACTTCAGCAAGTTTTAAATCGCTGTAAAGATAATATTGTGAGTCCTTTCATTATTCATCGTGTGCCGATTAAACAAGGCAAAAAGAGAAAATATGAGAAAGAACATTGGACCCAAATTGATAATCAGTATTTATCTTCAAACTTTTTAAAAGCAGTTAAGAAGTCAAATGCATATCCAAACTTAACTGGAAGACAGTTACCGACCTTCCACGAGATTAGAGCTCTTGCTATTTTCTTGCATAAAAAAGCGGGGAAATCTGCTCAGGCATTAGCTGGGCATACGAGTAAGAAAATGACTGAACATTATGAAGCTGGACATGAAATTATATGGAATGATGTGGACGTAGGTATTAAATTACCATTTGCCGAAATGACATAAGATTGGGCTGCAAAACCCTTTCTTAAGTTATTGTTTTCTAATAATTCTATATGTTCGAAAAGTTCTATAATAATTAAAATAAAAAATATAATAAAATTCTTTAAAATCAATGACTTTAAAATAAATGCTAGATATAATTTCTCCCTAAAGAATAAATATTAGGTTTAAAATTACCAGAAGATATTTAGGTTATCCCAAACCTATAATGATAAAAATCACAATATCTATGCTTGGTAATAGGTAAATGTGCCTAAAAATAAAATATCACTAAAATATTTAAAAACAATGTAATTTATTTAAATTTTAAAATATCTATAAATAACATATATATATGTTATTTATTTGGTAAAAATTTATTATTCTTAAAGTTTCATTATTTTATAAAACTTATTAATTATTGAGTAAATTAAATTAATATCTCTATATTATTTAATAAAGGCAATTAAATAATATATTTTTTAAAATAATTTAAGAAATATTCTTCATATGATTTAATTTTTTTGGAAATATCATCTAGACAAATTTTCGTATAAATTAACTTTCTAAGTGAGCCAAGCAGTCTTAAGGACTGCGGCTTACTAACACGAGTTAACTAAGAAAAGCCCTCTTTAGAGGGCTAATATTTTTAAGTAGAAAAAACTACTCTAATTCAGATCCTATCATTGATTAAATTTGATATTGATCAGCTTTAAGATTTGGTTGATCTATAAGCAATTCAATAAAAGATGGAATTGATGTAGTGTTAAGCAAATACGGGTTAAACTCATCGACATGATGATGAAAAAAGAAATCTTTTATTTTCGTATTTATAGGAGCAAATTTCATACTCCAATGCTTAAACAACCGCTGTTCGGACGGTTTCGAAAAGATGATTTCACAGTTCTGATGTCGCGAATCTTTCAAAATTGAATTATAAAATAGTGATTCAACTTGTTCTTTCTCGCCTTCCAAATACTGCAAGAAATATCCATTACCATAGTAAAGTACTCCCGTAATATCATTATAAGAGTTGAATTTGACTGCTTCTGTGAGGATATCAATTAAATCTTGTTTTACTTGACTATGTTCACTATTGGTTTTACTTGCATACATAAACCCTATTAAACTCATAGCGATAACTCGAAGATAGATGTCAGCTAAGCATTCTGACATTTACGCCTATCGCTTACAACAGAACCTATTTAAAACCTTGTATTTCAAGAGTAAAGATTATTATCATTTTGAAAATGACAAACTTTAACAACCAGAAATCTTTTGTAAATTAAAGCCAACTAACAAACTCACAAGTAAAGTATCAATTTCAGTAAAATTGAAAATTGTCTTTAATTTGTGGATGTCTAATGGAGAACCATGAAATTATTCTTCAAGACGAACATCATAAACAACTTAAGATTGTCAAAGTTCAGGATGTGCGTTTTGATGTAAATACGCTTAACAATAGTCATCAATGGTTATGGGTCTTTGATCATAGTTCAGAGTTTTTCCCATTTGAGTTGTGGGATGAGCTCGACAATGGAACTGTTCATCAAAAGATAAAACTGGGTGAGCAAGTTTTTAAAATTATTAAGATTTTGACAAAGAAAACTAAAGTCAGGCCCTCATGACATATAGCTGTACGCATACGATGGAAGCTAAGAAAAGGGTAATTATTCAAGGTTTTTAAATCACTACACGATGAGCAATCCAATCATAGAAAAATTGTTCTTGGCAATGAGTTTGTTGATTTTCTTCAGCTATAAAAAACCCACTCATTGAGTGGGTTTTTTATAGCTGAATTTGAGATTAAATAGCTTCTATGACGATATACTTTCCTTCATAGAAGACGCCTTCGGTACTTGTTTCTTTTAATTTGCAATAAATCGCAATTGGATGTGTCAGTTTTTTATTTTCGTCACTAGGAACATGTGTAATTCCAGATAAAAAATTTGAATTATTATTTTCTAAACTCCACGAGGCACCTCTGTCTTTATGCCATTTGCTATTTGGATATTTAGAATCTAGCCATTCAATACATTGCTTCATTGTTGAAAACTTTTTTGTTTCCTCTTTTTCAATTTTCGATGCTGCACTTACCGAGGCTCCAAATGTTAAGAATAAAGCTCCAATTAAAGTTTTTCTCATAAAATTACCCTTTATTATTAATAATTAAAATTTAAGAGCTTAGGGTATAAAAAAACCACCCTTAGGTGGATTAGTTTTTGGGAAGAGTTTTGTTAATTTCACTACTTGCAGTTTCTTGAGGTTTTAATAAGTTAAAACTTTCATAGTTCGCTAAAATACAAAAAAGAAGAGCGGCTAGCAAAATTAGGGTTATCTTATTCATTTCATTTTACCTTAGAGATTTTATTTTTTTAATCCCGCAATGGTACATGAAAATACTGTCAAAACCTTAATTGTTAATAATCTACCACAATTTATTACAAAAGCTGTTTGGAATACTTAATTACTTTTCTAAATCAATTGATGGTAATGCAACTGGTGAACAAACAACGATGAGACATAAAAAGCACCCTAGGGTGCTTTTTAAACTTAAATATATTTCAAAGATTTAAATAAAAACTACTGACTTTGCTTAGAAATTTCAATAATTAACTTTTCCTCGTAGTCATTGAGTACTTTGTCAATATTCTCTACCCATTTCGACTCGTTCGCTACCTGTGCTGATCTCGTTACCTTGCTATAGATTTTAAATGGTGGGCGATTAGGGTGTTTGGCATCTAAAATTTCGGTATCAATTTCAGAATTGATTTTGATTGAGGCAAATCCAGGCTGGAACCATGACCAAAATTTATTAATTTTAATATTGAGTATCAGATCGGCATTGGCTTCATTAGTGGTGTTATTAGCAAGAACTTTATATCCCGACTGCTGCAATGCTTCAGAAACACGTTTATCAACCAAATGCGATACAGTCTCATCCTTTAAAAGGATATCCCCTAAAGCCTTTCCATATCCATTTCTTTTACGAGCAACAGCTCGGGCTTTTTCTTCTGCTGTTGCATTAGATTGCTCACCTTTTAAAGATGGAATATCAGCTGATGCGGGTTTATCTTGAAATTTTCGATCATCCTCAACCTTCACTATAATCGATTTGCCTTGTGCTACTATATTTTGGGATTGATTTAGTTTTTGACCTTGAGGTATTTCAATTAAGCCCCTTGATGTTGCACACCCAACTAAACTGAAAGCAATTAAACTTGTAGCCAATATTTTCATCATGAGTTTTTAACCGCTTGTTATAAAATTCACACAATTTAACAAATTATTTACCAAATGTCACATAAAGAAATACTCAGCCACATGGTTTAAAAATTTATATAATTATTTAAAGACATGTGAATAGCCTTTCCTTCTATTAAACAAATAAATTATTTTTTTATGAAAACTTATTAATATTAGACTAGTTCTCAAGTGTAAATAGCAGAGGTAGAGTTACATCGAAATGAACATGTTTTCCATTTATTTTATAAGGCTTCAATTTAGCTAACTTGACAGCATTCATAGATTTTTCATCAAGCTCTGCTAGCCCACTGCTTCGAGTTAAAACAACCTCTGTAATTACTCCCCATTCATCAGCTTTAACATCTAAAAGCACAAGTCTATTTCGTCCTGCAAGCTCTGCTCCCGAAATAGTAAGCGATGGAGCTTTTAACCAATAAACTTTAAATGATTCAGGAACCTTATAGTAAGAATTTTTTGAATCAAAATTTGGAGGAGTTTTAACATCTAAATCTAAGTTTCTATTTAAACTTTCTACAGGTTTACTTGCACACCCCAATAAAATAAGGAACAGGCTAGTTAAAATAATCTTTTTCATAAAAGTAACCAATTTAATAATAAGTAAAATTTAACAGCTCAAAAAAAACACTAATGAGTTCTTTATTTTAAATTAATATCAAATAACTATGTTGCCTTAAAGCTAATTGATAAGTTTCTTGCTATTTTTCTAACATCAGTATTTTCAGGCAAAGTAAACGGAATTGATTTTTTAATCGCTCGTTCAATACTTAACTTAAATTCTTTAGGTACCTCATTCAAAAATATTATTTGATCAATCTCACCTTTATCTGTTAATAAGACTCTAACTCTTGCATTTGTTCCTGCCGAGTTAGTAGGAACATTCCAAGCTTTAAAAATTTTTAACTGGTACTCCTTTTTATATCTTTCAGCTTCGCTTGAGGTAATAGATGAGGGAAAATTATAAGCAACAGTTTTACGAATAGGATAAGGTTTTCCATTAACATTTAATGGATAAAATTTTGCACGTTTACGAAATTCATCAAGCACGAAATTATCTAATTTAATAAGCCCACTACTTTTTTGAATTTCAGATCTAGTTAGAGTTCCGTTCACATCAGCTTCTGTAAAAATAGATACTGATCTATTTTGACCATACAGATCTTCGTCATTTACTTTTATTTCTGGATAGACCTCGAGTTCAGGTTCTCTAGATGCTTCTAAGTGGAAGGGTTGTACAAATCTGACTGGATAGAAAACTCCATTTTCTTGATAAGGGGAAAATCTGGCGTTTTCCACTGCGGTTATTAACTTTAAATCTAAACTCTTAATTCCACTACTTTGCAACAATTTAACTGCTGTAATTTTACCACTTATATTAGTTTCTGCTGCTATCACAACATTTCTATCATATCCTTGTAGCTCATCATTACTGATGCTAATGCTTGGAGGTTGAATCCACTTAACCTTTTGATATCGCAATTCTCTAAAATTTCCAGCTCCTTGCGCATACGTATTTAATGCAAAGTAAAATAAAAAGCTTAAGATAAATTTTATTAAAATTTTCATAATGAATTTCATTTAATCCTAATTAATATAGGTCCATATATTTTAACTAGAAAATATAAACCACATTTAAATAGCTTAAAAGCTATCCAACAGTACAAATTTTACAAACAACTCAATTAATTTAAGAAGGCTATCTTAATAGACTTATTTTCTTATTATTCATAAAATTTTCGCTATCTCAAAAATGTATTCTATCAAACTTACTAAATAGACTACTCCAATACGTTACCAATAAATTACCTTTAACAAATGATGATGCAGTAAGTAGGTTTTACAGGTCTAAGGATCAAGCTAAGAATACGACTCCTGATCAAATCATAGGAGCAATGGACAGTGAATAACAAATACAACAATGTCTTTAGTGATGGTGAAGGATTACAATTATTGAATGAGCTAATAGAGCTACTCCATACTAAGCTTCCTTGCGATAAAGACTCAGCAACACAGACAGCCTTCAATCTAGAGCAACAAGACGTAATTAACTACATCTTGAGCCGTATAAAAGAAGCTGAAATGGATTAGGCAGATACTAGATTCTTACCTTTAAAGTAATAGATAGCTGTTCCAATATTAAGACTTATAAATAGAGTCACAATATTTAATACAACTTTCTCTACAGGTCCTACTAATAAACCAATAAGAGGAAAAAAGGCTATAAGTAAATGTAACTTGAAGGCTGTCTTCACCTTAAAACCTACAGCGGTCTTAGTATTATAGTAACCGATCCAAATGACTATAAGGATGGCTGCTGCGTAGAAAATTGCCATAGCAATGTTACGTGGAAATATCATCCTCGCTAACCCGCCAATCAAGGCACTAACGATAGTTTGCACAAAGAATACTAGACCAAAAGCAATCAAAATATATTTTAAGTTCATTTTTTAAAGTTTTAAAGCTATTAAAAAATAATTATATATCAACAACTTTATACAAATAAAGATAATATTTAGATGAAGTCCAATCTAAGAGAGAAGAAAATATAATTACAAATGTGGAAAAGTCATTTCAAAATCTATAAGTAGGAAGTTTTTTCCATAAAAGATGAAATACCTATCAACTTCTGCACCATCCTTCCTAACACTTCATCATGTCAACACCTCTGCTAACTTATAAGGTAATTATCTATAATTCTTTGGTACACTTTAATGAAGCTGCCTTTAAGTCATTATCGGCTTTATAGACCATATTTGAATTGGAGGCACTTAACGTTATTCTAGATTCAAGTATATCTTTGTTTAGAAGCTTCACTTCTAGAGTCATACCATTTTGAATGTAAATCATATTATTTGCATACTTAACTTTGTTGAATACAACATGTCCATTAGTATCGTCACAAAGTATTCCATTGCCATCTGAATCAAGTTTTATTGTTGATATGCTAGGGCCGATAGAAATCGTCCATATACCTGACACTGAAGGTGTTGAAGATTGTATTTCACTAAATTTATTATTAATCATTTGAGTAGCGGGAGTTAAACACCCACCTAATAAAACCACCACTCCTAATAAAATTATCTTTTTCATGAAATTATCCATTTTAATAATGAGTAAAATTTAACAGTTCAGAAAATGAAAAACCACCCGAAGGTGGTCTAAGTAATTTATTTAGTATTTATTGCTCTTACATTTCAGTTTTTAAAGTAGGCATTAGTGGTAAAAAATCTGGTTTTATCAGCTGATTCGTATCATAGAGCTCTAAACTCACAGGACCTGCGGCATATGGAGCCAATTCGTAAAGCTGAAAATCAAAGGTCAGCCCACCCGACTGGTTGATATAAAAATTTTCACTTACTTTAAAGTCCTCTTTGCTAATAAAGGGCTGCATATCATTTTCTTGGCACCAATATTCGTACTGTTTCCATAAAGCATCTTTAAGTGCATTCATTTTTCCATTCACTACAATATCTTTTAATGCAATGCGTTTTTTGCTTTTCAAGTCAAAAACATAATCTTCAAAAGTTGCTATACCATGTGCTCCGCCAGAATATTCTGAGCTAACTTTTGAAATTTGCACATATTGACCAAACTGTCCATTAAAGCGATAAACCACACTATCTGACCAGTTATTAAGCCCCTCAGCTTGTGTTTGATTTAACTGCTTTTGCTGTTCTGATGCAGGAGTAAGTGCTTCGGCATAATTTTTACGGATTTCCTTATCGATTACTTGATCAATCCAGTCAATATTACTTTTAAGTGCAATAGCTTCTTTAGAAGTACATACAATACCCTCGACATCTGGATTAGGCCCACAAATTTTGGGTTGTTCAAACTTCACGAGAAAACTGCGCGCTATCATTGCAGGAATTTGATTTTCTTTTGTTTGGGGCTGTTCGATCGTTTTTATAGCTGAAGTATTTTCTGTTTTTTCTACAGGTTTTTCCTCAGCTTTTTTCATACATCCACTCAATATAAGTGGCACTACCACTAAACCAAGAATAGTTTTATTCATTAATTTTACCCTTACATAATCTCATTTATCTTTTAAATTAAGTTTTAATGAATTTAAAATTCACAAATATTTTAATTGAATTAAGACTAGCTTTATATTGAGATATAGTTTTTTTGAAAAACAGTATTTATTTAATCTTTGTTATTCAATAGAATACTCTTATAAAGTCTTGATAAGAAAATAAAATATGATGTGGATTAAATTTGTATTGTACCCTCTGGGTATGTTTCTACTGTGGCAAATCATTTTTATAATCGAACAACTCTCTTTAGAATATCTTAATGTGCCACAAGTCATTATGGGTATACTTTCGCTCATCATAAATTGCGGTATGCAAATTTTGATTGGATATAAAATTCCTCAACTAGCACCGAAATATAAATTTGTAGCGAGTGTTACATACATCATCATCTTCACCTTTTTATTAGCAATTTATTCAACAACTATTTTATTAGAAGGTTTAAAAGTTGCTCCTCAAGTAATTTGGTTAGGTCATTTATTTTTCCATGGAGTTGGAATGGCTCTATATTTTGCAAACAACAGAGATGAATTTTGTTGGGAAAATTTACTAAAGTAGTTGAGTCGCTTGTCTGCTCATACCTTTTTCTTAATTTTTTGTCAAAAAACATCTTATTAGACAAATTTTCGTATAAATTACAGCACTAGGCTGGAACTGTAATCTAAAGGAACGAAATGACGCTTAAACAACTAAAAGCTTTTTTGGCCCTTGCTCGTACGCTTAACTATGCCAATGCCTCTTTAGATTTACATCTTAGCCAGTCCGCTTTAAGTCTCACTATCAAAAGCCTAGAAGAAGAATTAGGTGGGAAACTATTTAACCGTAATACACGCCGTGTTGAACTAACTCAGGAAGGCAAATCACTTATTCCCTATGCAAAAAAATTAATTGCCAATTGGGATGAAATGGAAAATGATGTTAAACAAAGGTTTAAGCTTAATCGTGGAACCCTAAGTATTGCCTCTATGCCATTTGTGACTCATGCAATTTTGCCTCAAGTCATTCATGAGTTTTTGAGTCTCCACCCAAACCTTAACTTTTCAATTCATGATATTCCTAATGAAACCATTATCGAAAAAGTACAGGATGGTATTTTTGAGCTTGGCCTATGTTTTGAGCCAGATCTGACTGAAGGTTTAGAGTTTAAACCGCTTTTTGAAGAAGATTTTTTAGCTCTATTGCCAAAGACTCATCCACTTGCACAGTCTGCGTCAATTACCTGGCAACAGCTTTGTTCTAACCCATTTGTCACTTTGCAAAAACCTTCGATTGTTCGTTATTTGGTTGAGCAAAATTGTTTACGAAATAATATAACGCTTGATTTGAAAGTTGAATGTCATCAAATTTCATCACTTTCAAGTTTTGTGGCCTATGGAATTGGTGTAAGTGCAATCCCAAGACATTTTGCATCTCACATTGATAAAGAACACAATGTATTAATTGAGCTACAAGACGAAGCTATTCATAAAACAGTTGGGATTGTCTATAAAAAGAACTTTGAAATTTCAAATATTTCAACTCAATTTATTGAGGCATTACTTCAATATAAATTTTAAAAAATTAAATACTGTATTTTAGGATGAGCTAAGCTTACGGCTAAGGTGAATTTCTTAATTATGATAATTTTCAATGCAATGAAATACTTTTTTTAAGATTTTTTGCCCTTTTTCTTCTTATCTTTTGTTGTTAATTTGATGCGATTCATTGATTATACTTATTAATCCTTTTAAAAAATTAACTTCTATAACATAAAACTAGATGCTAAAACTAAAACCACTAAGGGATATAGGAAAACAATAGAATGAATAAAGTTTATGCCAATGCAGAGGCAGCACTGAAAGATGTTATTGCAGATAATCAAACACTTGCCGTTGGCGGTTTTGGTTTATGCGGAATTCCTGAAAAACTGATTGTTGCAGTTAAGCAAAGTGGTGTGACTGGTCTCACTTGTATTTCTAATAACGCAGGTGTAGATGACTTTGGCTTAGGTATTTTGCTTCAAACCAAACAGATTAAAAAAATGATCTCTTCTTATGTTGGAGAAAACAAAGAATTTGAGCGTCAGTATTTAAATGGTGAACTTGATGTAGAACTCACCCCACAAGGTACTTTAGCTGAAAAGTTACGTGCTGGTGGTGCTGGAATTCCTGCATTTTATACTCAAACTGGCGTAGGTACACTGATTGCTGAAGGTAAAGAAGAACGTACCTTTAAAGGCAAAAACTACATTTTAGAAGAATCTTTAACAGCCGATGTAGCACTTGTTAAAGCATATAAAGCTGATAAAGCGGGTAATTTGGTTTTCCGTAAAACTGCTCAGAACTTTAACCCTGAATGTGCAATGGCTGGAAAAATTACAATTGCTGAAGTTGAACAGGTTGTTGAAATTGGTGAATTGGATCCGGATGAAATCCATTTGGCGGGTATCTATGTAAATCGCATTGTACTTAATGCGTCACCTGAAAAACGCATTGAGCATAAAACTTTAAGCACGGAGGCAGTATAAAATGGCTTGGTCACGCAATGAAATGGCACAACGTGCTGCAAAAGAACTTGAAGATGGTTTTTATGTCAATTTAGGTATTGGCTTACCTACCCTTGTTGCTAACTATATTCCTGAAAATATTAATGTTTGGCTTCAGTCTGAAAACGGTTTATTGGGTATTGGCGAGTTTCCAACTGAAGAAACTGTTGATGCCGATTTAATTAATGCAGGTAAACAAACTGTTACTGCTCGCCCTGGCGCTGCTTTTTTCTCAAGCTCAGAGTCTTTTGCCATGATCCGTGGCGGCCATGTAAACATTGCAATTTTAGGTGCAATGGAAGTTTCCGAAAATGGTGACTTGGCTAACTGGATGATCCCAGGCAAGAAAGTAAAAGGTATGGGCGGCGCAATGGATTTGGTTGTTGGTGTCCAAAAAGTTGTAGTTCTTATGGAACATTGTGCAAAAGATGGTACGCCAAAAATTGTGAAAAACTGTAGTTTACCTTTAACAGGTAAAGGTGTAGTTCACCGCGTAATTACTGACTTAGGTGTAATGGACATCACCCCACAAGGTGTTGAACTGATTGAACTTGCTAAAGATGTCACTCTAGAACAAATTCAAGCTGTTACAGGTGTCGAATTCTATAAAACCTTAGTTGCTTAAATTTTAATTTTTTAGTTAGCCAGACAAGACTTAAGCTAGAAAGTGAGCTTAAGTCTTAGCCCCTTTAAGCACCGGATGTGCTGTCAACGAATAAGAACGAGAAGGATTTTTTCAGCTATGGAAAAACAGCAAGGAATTTTTGAAAGATTTGCCCTTCGGATTAGTGACTGGTCTGAAAAGTGGTTTCCAGATTCATATATTTTTGCATTACTCGGCGTCATTATTGTTTCTATTGCCGCTTTGGGTATTGGTGTTCCAATCCAAGATGTAGCGACGTCATTTGGTAATGGTTTTTGGAGTCTTATTCCCTTTACGCTACAAATGACCATGCTGATTATTGTGGGTTATGTCGTTTCTGTTTCTAAACCCATCAAATTTCTGATTCAAAAAATGGCGCGTATTCCAAATTCTGGGCGTGGTGCTATTGTTTTGGTTGCGACCGTCAGCTTGTTAATTTCACTGGTCAATTGGGCGGTAAGTACCATCCTTACTGCACTTTTGGTGATCGCATTGGCAAAACGTAAAGAACTCAATATGGATTATCGTGCTGCCGCAGCGGCTGCGATTATTGGTATGGGTGCAACTTGGGCGTTGGGAATTAGTTCGTCAGCAGCACAGCTTCAAGCGAATAAAAGCAGTTTGCCTGAGTCGATTTATAATTTGACCGGTGTTATTCCATTTACAGAAACGATCTTTCTTTGGCAATCAATTGCGATGACCATTATTTTGGTGATTGTTTCAATCGCAATCGCGTATTGGTCAGCTCCAAAAGGTGATAACGTTAAAACGATTGATAGTTTTAATGTGCAATTTGAAGAAGAAAAGCCACATGAAGAGAAATCTACCCGTCCGGGTGATTGGTTAGAAAACTCGCCTATTTTAACGATTATTGTGGTGGCTTTAGGTCTAATCTGGATGTTTTTTGAATTTTCAAAAAGTAATCCTATCATTGCCATTTCAAGTTTAAACACATACAACTTTGTTTTTTTAATGCTAGGTCTAGCATTACATGGAACGCCACGAAACTTTTTAAATGCTGTTGCAAAGGCAGTTCCAGCTGTATCAGGAATCTTAATTCAATTCCCGCTGTACGGAAGTATCGCCTTTATTATGACGCAAGCTTTAAACAGTCAAGATTTATCGCTGTCGCATTATGTTGCCGAGTTTTTCGTCTCTATCGCTTCAAAAGAAACCTTTGCGATTGTGATGGGAATTTACTCTGCCATACTCGGGTTCTTTGTACCTTCTGGCGGTGGAAAATGGATCATTGAAGCCCCATATGTCATGCAAGCAGCAAATGATTTAAAAGTTCATTTGGGCTGGTCTGTACAGATTTATAACGCAGCTGAGGCCTTACCAAACTTAATCAATCCATTCTTCATGCTTCCAATGTTAGGCATTTTAAAACTAAAAGCAAAAGATGTGATTGGTTTTACAGTCACTCAGCTCGTCGTGCATTTTCCTTTAGTTTTATTTTTATTGTGGTTCTTTGGAAGAACGCTTAGCTACACCCCACCCACTTTTTAATTTACTGGCGCCTTTAGTTTCGACTAGAGGCAAATTTAGCAAATACATCAATAAGAGATATTAAGATGAGTTCAATTGTTATAGTTTCAGGTAGTCGTACTGCAATGGGCGGTTTTCAGGGCAGTTTATCTTCTTTAACAGCTCCAGAGCTTGGTGCTGCAGTAATCCGTGAATCGATTAAACGTGCAGGTGTTGCACCAGACCAAGTAGATGAAGTTATTTTTGGTTGCGTACTGAGCGCAGGTATAGGTCAAGGACCAGCTCGTCAGGCTATGCGTAAAGCTGGTGTGCCAGATCACGTGGGTGCGGTTACTATTAATAAACTCTGCGGATCTGCAATGAAAGCAGTGTTAATGGCATCAGATACTTTAAAAGCTGGTAGTGCCAACATTATTGTTGCAGGTGGTATGGAATCTATGACCAATGCGCCTTATATTTTGCCGAAAGCTCGCGGTGGTTACCGTATGGGACATGGCGAAATTAAAGACCACATGTTTTTAGATGGCCTTGAAGATGCAGAAACAGGCCGCTTAATGGGTTCATTTGCTCAAGATATGGCGAATACCAAAGGCTTTACACGTGAACAAATGGATAATTTCGCGATTGCTTCACTTAAAAAAGCGCAAACTGCAATTAACGAAGGCTACTTCAAAGAAGAAATTGTTCCTGTTGAAGTAAAAACACGTAAAGGTGTCGAAGTTATCGATCAAGATGAACAACCATTAAAAGCGAATCTTGAAAAAATCCCAACTTTACGTCCTGCTTTTAGTAAAGACGGTACAATTACAGCTGCAAACGCAAGCTCAATTTCTGATGGTGCTGCTGCATTAGTACTCACTACTGAAGAATATGCTCAGTCTCATGGTTTAAATACTTTAGCAAAAATTGTGGCGACTTCTAGTCATTCACAGCATCCAAGCGAGTTTACAATTGCTCCAATTAGTGCGATTCAAAAAGTACTTGAGCGTGCTGGTTGGTCTGTTGACGAGGTAGATGCTTGGGAAATTAATGAAGCTTTTGCAATGGTCGCAATGGCACCAATTCATGAGCTCGGAATTGATGAAGCAAAAGTAAACGTACATGGCGGAGCATGTGCTTTAGGACATCCAATTGGCGCAACGGGTTCAAGAATTATTCTTTCTCTTATCTATGCTTTAAAACGCCTCGGTAAAAAGAAAGGTGTTGCTGCGTTATGTATTGGTGGCGGTGAAGCTACAGCCGTCGCAATTGAAATCTAAAAACCAAACCACACAGAAGATGTAGGAGTTTTTCTTACATCTTCTTTTTTTAGACTTTAAAAAGTTCATAACAGGTTTGGCGGAACCATTTATGGCTACTTTTATGATGACAAGACATATGCCAATGTTGTTTAACATCATAAGTTGGAAAGTCGAGAGGTGCCGGTAAAATCTGTAAATTTTCTCTGACCAATAAGACTTGGCTCAAATAATACGGTACGGTTGCAATCGCATCTGTTTCTTGAACGACTAAACCCACCCCTAGATAACTTGGTAAGCGGATTAGAATATTTCTATCCAATCCTTTGTTCTGTAATTCATTTTTAATGTGATAGTGCCCGATTCCTGCATCAATATCGATATGATATTCACGCATATAATCATCTAAAGTAAAATTATTTGGATCTAAACGAGGATGGCTCTTAGAGCTAATCACAACATAATGCTGTTTGAAAAACTTTTGTTGATAAAAGCCTTCTTCTAATTGGGGTAAAAAGCCAATTGCAAGGTCAATTTCACCATTTGCCATTTGATAGCTAGTTTCTGGTGTAATCGGCCGAATATTCAAACGAATTAAAGGAGCTTTCTCTTTTAAATAGTTGGTTAATTGCGGCAATAAGACCAGATGAGATACATCCGTCATCGCAATTGTAAAAAGTTGATCAGAAGTAAGTGGGTCAAAGTTCACACTAAAGTTGTTAATACTTTCAACTTTATCAATCACTTCACTAATGAGCGGAAAGATTTCTTTAGCCAATTCAGTCGGAATCATTTCATTCCCAACACGAATAAAAAGCGGGTCATTAAAATGCTGACGGATTTTGTTCAGTCCATTACTAACACTCGGTTGGGTAAGACCAATAGCATCAGCAGCCATTGAAACGCTTTTAAACCGATAAATATGATAAAAAATATTTAGTAATCTACTATCTAGATCAAACAAAATTGTCTCCGTCTGGATCAAATAATCCATTCAAAAGGAATGAAATCAGGTACAGCATATATAAAAATGCTCTCTAGATTTCTGAATTATTGATATATGGTCTAAATTAACAAAGAATCTAGACCATGAGCAATGCTTTATAAAGCCTTTCATCATAAAGACAAAGGTATGGGCGCTTTAATTGATTACTTTGTATATAACTTTGCTGAATACAGCCCATAATTATAAATTTTAATCAGGCTGAGTTTGGAAGCCCTTCCAGATTTGCTGGACTGCTTTGTTATCACTCAAATTATTTTTAAAAATGTAAATATCTTGGGGAAGACAATATTCATGATGATCCAACATGACCAGTTTTCCGTTAGCAAGATCTTCCTCTACATTAATTTTTGGAATCCATGCGACACCTAGTCCTTGCAATACCAGCTCTTTCAAATTAGTTGCATTATCAGTCTCATATAAGGTTTTATAGATCAATTTACCTTCGATTAATTGGTCCACTAATTTTCGCAAATAAGCGTGTTTACTGTAAGCAAGCAATGAAAAATTATTCTGAATTGTATGCTTAGGCGTATGGTCGGCTTCGGTAGCTGATACAGGAACAATCTCTGTTTCCGCAATTTTGATCCCACTTAAAATATCATCACCAACACGATTAATATGAGATCGGTCTGCATAACAAATCATAAAATCGCAGGCACCTTCTTTTAAAAGAGATAAACCCTCACCACTATTGGTCGCTACAATTTCGATTTTTAAATCACGCATAAACGTTGGGAATTTTTTCAAAAAAGTCGTTAAAAAACCAGAAGCTAATGAATGAACAACACAAAAACGAATAGTAGATTCGGTTTCATTTTTAATATTTTTAATCAGCTTAGCGGTCTCTTCCACCTGCTTTTCAATATTTTTAGACATAACCAGCATAATTCGCCCGATGTCTGTAAATTCAATATTATTTTTATTATTTCTAATAATAACTTCAGCTCCTATCATCTCTTCTAATTGCTGAATTCTACGCGTAAAAGCGGATTGACTAATAAATCGCTTTTCTGCTGCCTTTGAAATAGAACGCTCGCGCTCTAATGTCAAAAGATCTTCTACCCAACGTACTTCTAAGTTCATTTTATGCATTCCCTTTTTATATTTATGTCCTTAATTTGTCTTGTTGGGAAGCTGGATAAATAGCTGAATAGATGAATGAAAAATATAAAACATGGGAGTACCTGCAAAAATGCGATGGAAGAATGGCAAGGCCAAACGATAAAAAGTATGTATTTAATAATTCTGACATAGAAAAGAGTGTAAGAGAATAAAAGACTTTGATTTAACTCATCAACTCATACAAATATAAAATTATTGAGGTAAAAATTATTTTAAATCAATAATTAAATTAAACATAACCTAAGTAAATGAACACTTCAATCTTAATAAAAAATAAAAATAATCTTATGTTTTCATCATGTTTTTAATTTTGATAAAAAAAAGTCCGTACCTTGGGGAAGAATACGGACTGTAAAACTAAAATGTTACTATTTTGATTATTTCAGGATTTAAGCTTTCTGACCTAATAAAATCATTCAAATCAGAAGATATATTTGCAGTATAATTCAACTAAATAAACCTGACTATTCTACTAAAGTATCTATCCGAGATTGAGCTGAAACAAATTTCTAATATTCACCAATGAGATAATATAGCTTTCTTGAAATTTCAACCATCATATTAGAAGTATATTGAGTGATTTCAAAAACTTGCTTTTTCTGTGGGTTAAACACCATATTATCTTTTTCATCGCTAAAAAAGATATAAGTGGTGTATTTATCCATTTGATGGATATGCTCTTTTAAGCTTACTTTTTCCCCAGAATTGGGATCATAGGCGATAAACTTCATTCTCATGAATTTTGTCTCTATACATACGGTCTTTTACCTAAAGTTTAATAAAATTTAGGTAAAACAATATTTTGATGGATAATGTAAAATAGTTAGGCTGAGTAACCGTGGCTATTTATAAGATATTGCTACGATACTATTTGCCTTGTTTACAGAAGTTTCCGCAGAAGCAATAGATTGCTCTGCTTCTTTAAGCAGACGAGAAGTTTTAGACTCTCTCTTCTCTTCACCCTGAAAAAGTACATAGTATGTAAAACTACCCAAAATAATTAATGCAGCTGTGACTTTTAACATAAACTTAAAACTAGGATTTTTTCGTATTATAGTGGTTTTTATGTGAAATGCATCACATTTTTATATAAATTTGTTAGATAAGCTACACTCTTTGTGCTGTAAACCTTATTAATTTACTTGATATTTCACTTAAATTAATGAATCCATAATTTCGTATTCTGTTATTTTTTAATTACATGGCCATTTTGTTCATCAAAGAATTTTTGCATATTAAATTTATCTAAACAGTAAACTGTTAATTTAAAAAATAAAATTTAGATTTGATTAGTGCAGGAAACAAAATTTTTTATTTTTAAATTTAGAAAAGAAGAAAACTGATATGCAAAAAATGCATAATTAACTTGATAAATGCATTAGAAGTGAAGCATTTCGAAATCTAATATGAATTATCTACTCTACTAATTCGAAGTTTAATGATGAACGCTGAAATTACCACCCGTATTGAGAAGGATCTTATTGGTTATAGAGAAATCAACAATAATGATTATTACGGAGTTCAAACATTACGTGCTCTAGAAAACTTTAACTTAACCCAAAGCAAAGTTGGAAATTTCCCTCATTTAATTAAAGCATTAGCAATGGTAAAACTTGCTTGTGCTGAAGCGAATCATAATCTTAAAAGCTTAGATCAAACTAAATTTGAAGCAATTGAATATAGTTGTAATCAACTTATTCGCGGTAATTTTCACGATCAATTCCCGATCGATATGTTACAAGGTGGTGCTGGTACTTCAACCAATATGAATGCAAATGAAGTATTGGCGAATGTTGCTTTAGAATATATGGGGCATGCAAAAGGCCAATATCAATATTTACACCCTAATAATGATATCAACATGTCACAGTCTACAAATGACGTGTACCCTACTGCAATTCGTTTAGGCTTATTATTAAATTTAGACGAATTGAATCTCCCTTTTAATAACTTGATCTTAAGCTTCCGAAATAAGTCTCAAGAATTTGCTCACATCTTAAAAATGGGTCGTACTCAGTTGCAAGATGCTGTACCAATGACATTGGGCCAAGAGTTTGGAGCTTTTGCAGTAACTTTGCAAAAAGACCTTGAGCAAATTAATACGCTTATTCCAAATGTTTTAGCTTATATGAACCTTGGTGGCACAGCGATTGGTACGGGCATTACCACTGAATATAATTACCGTGAACTTGCGATTCAAGCACTTGCAAAAATCTCTGGTAAAAAAATTAAATCATCTCCTGACTTAATCGAAGCAACTTCAGATATGGGTGATTTCGTTCTTTTATCTGGTTTATTAAAGCGTACCGCAACTAAACTTTCAAAAATTGCTAATGACTTGCGCTTACTTTCAAGTGGTCCACGTACTGGTATCAATGAAATTAATTTAGAAGCACGTCAACCTGGTAGTTCGATCATGCCGGGTAAAGTAAATCCAGTTATTCCTGAAGCAATGAACCTTGCTTGCTTCCAGATTATTGCAAATGATTTGGCTGTAACTTTAGCTGCTGAAGCTGGTCAATTACAGTTAAATGCAATGGAACCACTTATTGCATTCAAACTATTTGAATCGATGGATTTGCTTGGTAACGCGATGGCAATGTTCCAGTCAAAATGTATTGATACGATTACGGCGAACCCTGAACATTGCAAAGCTTTAGTTGAAAACTCAATTGGGATTGTGACTGCACTTAACCCATATTTAGGTTATGAAACTACAACTCGTATTGCTAAAACTGCAAACGAAACTGGACAAAGTGTATTGGCATTAGTTCAGAGCGAAGGCTTATTATCGCCACAAGTGCTTGATGATATCTTGTCGATTAATAATATGGTTAAACCAAAAATGTCGGCTTAATTCCTGAAATAAAAAAGGAGCTTTTATAAGCTCCTTTTTTATTTGTGTTATAAATTTTAAAAATTAAAAGTTGTAGAGAATTGAGCTGTACGAGGATTACCCAAGAATAGATAGTCATCCCCCATGAATGGACCAACATCACGCCAATATTTCTTATTAAATAAGTTGTCAATATTGAATCTAAACGTCGTGTCATGCCCAGCAAAATTTGTTTTATAGGCAGCACCAATATTAAAGACGCTATATCCACCTACTTTTGCAGTTGCCTCTTTGTTTGCATATTTACTACTACTATATTGTATGCCACTTAACAGTCTTAAACCTTCAACTGATGGTACTTTATAAGATAACTGGGCAGTTGCGCGTACTTTCGGTACATTTTGAGTTTGATGACCTTTGTAGCTGTCACTATCAACATCAACAAGGCGAGATTTGGTATAGGTAATACCTGAGCTTACGTCGAGTGCATCTGTTAAGGCACCCGTCAGGCCTAATTCAATACCTTGATTGTGTTGTTCACCTTGTTCAACAAAATCGAAAGATCCGTCGGCATTGACTTTGCTATATTGGTTATCCTGTTTTAAATCAAAGATAGCAGCCGTTAGTAAGAAATTTTGAACTTGTTGCTTAACACCAAGTTCAAATTGTTCAGAGTTTCTAGGTGCTAAAATTTCAAGAGCATTATTAGCAAACCAAGGTGCTTCACCACCGTCCGATAATCCTTTGGCATATGAAGCATACAAATTGGTCGTAGCACTTGGGCTATACATGAGTGCTAATTGCGGTAAAAACTTATTTAGGTCTGTATCTCGGCTTTGTTGCCCATCTGAATTATAAGCCTGTTCATCAAGATGAATAAGTTTTCCACCCAGTAAAGTTGACCATTGCTCGTTAAATTGAACTCGGTCAGATATCGTGAAAGCAGTCTGATCACTTTCTAGAGCTTTGTAACGATCGCCTAAGCTGTCTGATGATGGGCTGTAGTCAATTGTATCTTGATAGATATTACCTGTTCCTACCGCTACATTAAGGGGTGTATGGTGCTTTAAGGTCTTATAAGTACGTTGTAGTTGCAAAGCAACTTGATGTTGAATATTAGCAGTGTTGAAGTGTCCATTTAACCCAGCTGCAAATTGGTTGGTAATACGTGTGTCATCTGGGCTACGAAAATCGTAAATATCGTAATTACCGTGTTTATCAAAAGTATTGCCTAAACCAGAATACTCACAAATATCGTTATAACATCCCCAAGGAAAAGCACTATTATCATCAATCACAACACGGCTTTGCGATGCACTTAAGCTGCCATTCCATTGATCGTTAAAGGCATATTGATATTTCAAGCTTGCATTTACGCTGTTATTTACAACAGGTTTGTTCCAAGACTGATACCCCAACAAACGGTCTTCATCAACATTTGTTGGTACTTGTCCATCAAGCAGTTGATACCCCGGTACTGAGCGTTGGCTTTGATGCTGAGCTTCAATATCAAACAGTAGTTTAGAGCGATCATTAATTTTCCAATCTAAAGCAACTGAACCAAACTCACGTTTACCATTTGCATGATCGACATTTGGGTGAATACTTTCATGAGCTAAATTAATTCGATATCCAAATTTATCATTCAAAAAGCCACCTACATCTGTTGCAAGTGTATAACCACCTTCTGAGTTTGCATCGACGGTAACACTCTTAACATCGGCAGGTCGTTTGGTTACATAGTTGACAACACCACCTGGAGTCGACATTCCACTTTGAATTGCAGAAATCCCTTTTAAAATTTCTACTCGCTCTTTGTTTTCTAAAGCAACGTTTTGTTCACCGCGAATGTTATGACCATTAATAAGATAACTTGAACCTAAATCGAGCGAAAAACCACGAGCTACGAAATTAGGGTAATAACCAATTGCAGCATAGCCATCTCCTAACGATGAATCATTCTTAACAACATCAGTCAGTGTTTTTGCGTGCTGATCGGCCATGCGTTCAGATGTAATTGTTGTGATAGATGCAGGAATCTTTTTTATATCGCCTGTTTGAAAACCAGATAAATCAACTTTTTTTGAGGAATACAAATCGTCAGTGTTTTGGGTAGCATTCACGGTAATTGTAGGTAGTTGAGAAACTTCCGCTTCATTTGCATAGACAACAGACGTCATCAGTGCAATAGATGATGCTAATGCTGTTTTAGAACATGTAATGAAGTGAAGATTTAACGAGTGTCTGTCCATTGAATAACTACCTGCCCATACCGTGCATAATATAAGTATGCTAAAAGTCGGAAATCTTCCATATTTTTTAGCCTCGAAAGAATACAGTGACACATATCGAGAAACAACAAATTATGTAATTTTCAGATCAAGTAAATTTTATGTAATAAAGGGTCATCATTATATAAATTTCATTTATTTTCTTTGAAATTGGTACTATAACTTTTTAAGTATTACCAAATAGTCAAAATAAAACTAAGCTCAAAATAGGCTTAAAACCAAGGAGGAATACAATAAAGAATATGGTTGATAAATTAGATGTCTGATTTTAAATAAAGTTTATGGTGTATTGATCATCCAACTAAATTAAGGAAATGTTCGATAATCGATAAAAATATCTTTAAATCGAACAAAAGATCATAGAATCACTAGAATGGAAATTTAAAATTATAAAAAATGCATGGAGAGGAATTCTAAGGTAAGTACTCAGGATTGAGTGATATTTAAAAACTCATGCTATTTCCTGTTCAGTACACCTAAAAATTTCTATTTTTTTCTGCTAACTGACGGAATATATATGACATACACTAAGGATGAAAAACGTAGCAGAATACGCGGTATTGTTGGTGCGGCCTCTGGTAACCTTGTTGAATGGTTTGACTTTTATATCTATGCAGTCTTTGCTACCTATTTTACACAAGCCTTAACTGCACCCGACATGGATAGTTCGACCAAAGCTATTTATGTTTGGGGTGTATTTGCTGCAAGTTTTTTCATGCGTCCTATTGGTAGTTGGATATTCGGGCGCATTGCAGATCGACATGGTCGAAAAAAATCAATGGTCATTTCTATTTGCTTAATGGCCTTGAGTTCCTTCTTATTTGCTGCCTTGCCTACCTACGATCAAGTCGGATTATTTGCTCCTTTTCTTTTACTCGTTGTGCGCTTACTTCAAGGTTTATCTGTAGGTGGTGAATATGGCGCCGTAGCAACCTACATGAGTGAATTAGGATTAAAAGGTCAACGTGGTTTTTACTCCTCTTTTCAATACGTCACACTCTCTGGTGGTCAATTACTGGCAAGTTTGCTCGGTGTAATTTTATTAGCATTTTTGAGTGAGCAACAATTACATGATGGCGGTTGGCGTATTCCGTTTGTCATTGGTGGGTTTGCTGCAATTTTATCTTTACTTGCTCGTAGTCGTTTGGAAGAAACACTTTCTCATCAAGATAGTGAACGTGAAGAATCTGGTAGCTTAAGAGAACTCTTTAAAAAACATTGGAAAACCTTTTTATTGGTGGTTGGTTATACCTCTGCGGGTTCATTAACTTTTTATGTGGAAACCGTTTATTCAAAGACCTATTTAACTAACTTAGGTATGGATGGAAAAACCGTTGGTTATATTATGACCTTCGCGCTATTTGTCTATATGTGTGCCCAACCTGTATTTGGTTCAATTTCTGACCGTATTGGGCGACGTGCTTCAATGCTGGCATTTAGCTTGTTATCTGCGATTTTTATCTATCCAATTATGGCGATCGGCATGCCTAATTATATAGATTCACCGATTATCATTACCTTGCTACTCATTTTTATGATGATGATCTTGAGCTTCTATACATCAATTAGTGGCTTAGTCAAAGCAGAGATGTTCCCTCCTCATGTGCGTGCACTAGGTGTAGGGTTCTCTTATGCGGTAGGTAATGCCATTTTTGGTGGATCGGCACCTTCAGTTGCATTGCAGTTTAAAGCTGCCGGAATTGAAAATACATTCTTTATTTATGTGATTGTCATGCTTATTATCTGTTTCTTATGTAGCCTTGCGCTGCCGAAAAAACCAGATTATTTAGAACATGACCATTAAATAAATGAGATGCCTTTTGTCCCAAGCAGAAGGCATCTTTAACCCTTAGCAAATTCTTTTAAAAAAGCCCACGGAAAAATCCCTTTATCATGCCCATCACTAAAACAAATTTGGGCGCCATATCCTTGATCGAACATTGCTGTCACTTCAATATTTTGATGCTCAATTTTAATTTGTTTAATCCTCTTGGCTCGGCAAAAGCCGCATGGGCAAATTTCTCTTAGATTTTGATGACTCAGACATACGCTTAAGCCATCACTCCATACAAAATGGACCTGTTTCTTAACAGTATCGACATGGATATCAGGTCTGGTTTGCATACTTCACCTCACCAATTTGATTTAATCCAATACGAATTGCTTTTCGAACTTCTGGATCAGAATCATGTTGATGCTGCTCTAATAGCATTTGAGCTTCTCGTGTGCCAATTTCTCCAAGTGCTAAAGCAACTTCTTTACGTAAATTGCTAATTTCATGTTTAAAATTAACTGCCAAATCTGCAACTGCCAAACTCGATTTTAACAATCCCAAACTACGTACAGCTGCTATTTGTACTTGCCAATAAGGATCAACTAATGCCTTAATTAAGGGTACTTCCAGTTCGGAAATACGTAATTTCCCAATAGTTAATGCAGACTCCACTCTTAACTGCCAACTTTCTGCATTTAGTGAATGATTAAGTGCTTGAATCACATCAATTGATAATTTTTTACTATAAGCCAAACCACCTGTTGCAATACGTCGTACTTCATCATCTATATCTGTTTCAACAATTTTTGCCAATATTGCAATGGCTTGATCTTGTTGCAACCAGCTTAAAGCACTCACAGCTTCACGGCGTACAAGAATATCTTGATGCTGTACCAAAGCTGATATTTCTGCAAAGAATTGCTGCGCTCGTAAAGGTTTTAAAGCGCGTAAGATTGCACTTTGTACAAAAGTGTCTTGATGCTGTAAATATGGTGCAAGTACATCGGCTGATGCAGCTTCTTTGATTTCACTCAAACTCTGGCTTGCTGCGAGACGCACATTAAGATTGGAATCACTTAAAGCCTGAGCCAATACCTCCAAACTGACGTGGTCCTCCCAACTTTCTAATTTTTTTGCGGCCTCTTCACGCACCAAAGCAGACGGGTCATGTTGCATTGCTGTATGTAGCCAAGGAAGTAAATCTGGATTTTCTTCGTCCCCGATGTTCATTAAAGTAACAAAACGAACCTTCTCATCTGGATGGTTCAACTGACCAAGAAATTCTTGATTATATTCATCTTGGTCATCTAAAGTTTGATAAAAACTCATTCGTATTCCTTGATTTGTGCTTTCTTTCCAAGCCCTAAAGGGTTTAAGCGGCTTAACTCTTCTTGTTGAGTGGCTTCCTTTAAAGTTTGCATGCAATGTTTTTTAATGGTTGTAAATTCACTACTCGTAACAAGTTCGATATCACGTGGACGTTCAAAATCAAGGTTGATTTCCTCAATAATTCGGCCTGGTCTATGGCTCATAATCAGTACTCGATCTGCCAGAAAAAGCGCTTCATCAATATCGTGGGTAATAAATAAAACCGAAGTTTGAATTTCTTGCCAAATGTCGAGCAATAGCATTTGCATCTTTAAACGGGTTTGCGCATCTAACGCACCAAAAGGTTCATCCATTAATAAGATGCGAGGTTCGTTAATAAGTACTCGTGCAATTTCAACTCTTTGCTGCATACCACCTGAAAGTTCAGCTGGAAATTTCTGCTCAAAACCTTTGAGCCCCACCAGATCAATCATTTTCTTTGCCTGATCTATACGATTTTGTTTACCGACTCCCTTCATTTTTAAGCCGAAAGCAATATTTTCAAGCACACTTTTCCATGGAAATAACGTATGTTGCTGGAACACTAGCCCTCTGTCTGGATGTGGTTCCAGAATAGATTCATTATCGACCGTTAAAGCCCCTGAACTAATGGGTAAATGTCCTGCCAAAGCACCTAGTAATGTTGATTTTCCGCAACCTGAAGGACCAAGTAGACAAATAAACTCACCAGGTTGTATTTCGAAATTAACCCGATCTAATGCTTGAAAGCGATTTTTGCCTTGTCCTAAATGTAGAGATAGATTTTGAATGCGCACATGGCCATGTTTAATCGACATTTTAAGACTTCCTCACTTGATACCATGGTGTAAATCGGCTTCCAATCACACGAACTAAGGTACTACTGAACATACCCAACGCTCCAATCAGCACCATGCCAACCACAATATTGCTATAGTTTTGCAAGGTGAACGATTCCCAAGTGAAATATCCAATTCCATGTTGACCAGAAATCATTTCAGCGGTGACCAAACAGAACCAACACGTGCCCATTCCAATGGATAAACCCGTAATAATGTTCGGTAATGCCCCCGGAATAATGACTTCATAAATAATGGCAAGATCAGAAGCACCTAGACTTTTTGCTGATGCAACGAGTCTTGGGTCAACTGCGCCAACGCCATGTACGGTGTTTAATAAAATTGGAAATAATGCACCAATAAAAGTAATAAAAATCATGGATGCCTCTGACGATGGAAAAATCAGAATCGCTAAAGGAATCCATGCAACTGCTGGAATTGGACGTAAAACCTCTAATGGCGGCATTAAAAATGCAGCGAGTTTTTGATAACGTCCTGCCAATAAACCAATACCTACACCAATCAGAGCAGCCAACACAAAACCAACCACCACCCGAAAGACACTAGATTCAACATGTTCAAATGCGGTGCTGAGTTGAAAAAATGACCACAGCGCATGGATGACATCTAAAGGTGTCGGTACATTGCTAAAGTTCACAATGCCTAAATTTATTTTAAACTGAGCAAGTCCTTGCCAAATTACTATCCAAAAAGCTATAGATGTAAAAGCGATGACATAGTTTTTAAAATGTGTCTTATATGCTACCAACTGCTGAAAAAATTTAATCAAAAATGTACTTTGGTTTTTAGGTTTTGTTTGGACTAAACTACACATTTGTCACCTCCTAATCATTAGCTAAGACAACACATCAGCTCTGTGTTACAAGCTGAACAGCTTTAAAGTCATATACTTTTCCGCCTTGTTGTTTAGCCCATTTTTCAGCATCATCTTTTAATAAAAAGGCCTGAATTTGTCCTGCTTTATCTGTGGCATACCATGCTAGATTGGCAAGCAACTTAATGTCGGACTGATGATCTTGGCTATAAACCACACGCACCGTTTTTCCTGCCGCTTGAATTTTCTTTAAATCGGAAAATGCATGTTCAGGTGTTTCATAGCTACGAACTTTTTCTTCACCCTTTACCCAAATTTGAGTCACACGATTAAACGTTTTGATGGGTTGGCCCGTTAAAGCATCATTTGCAACCAAAGGTGATTTTGCATAGTCAGCGAGTTGCTGGCTGTAATTTAGCCCAGAAGCCTGAAATGCATCTTTAATATATTGATCATCAATAAATTTATTTACATCGAGAGTGCCATCGTTTTTGCCTAGAACTTTTAAAGTGTCAACTGCGATTTGAGTTGCTTTTCGATATTCAGGTTTCCAAGTCAAGTCACGGGTTTGTAGACCTAATGGACCATGAAACAGATAGACCACCTCGGCAGGAATACCTGTTTTTTCAGAAATAAATTCACTATATTTTTCAGGTTGTTCTCGAATCAGACGATTTGCTTCAATGGTTGCTTGTAAATAAGCTTTTATGACTTCTGGATGTTGCTGTGCATAATCCTTACTGGCAAGTGAACCATGAAATGTCGGCGATTTTGCTTGTGAACCATCATAGATTTTTTTGGCAAAACCTTGGTAGGCAAATAACTCTCCAAAGGGTACAAAGTCAGCATGTGCAGCAATCTTATGACTTTTTAATGCAGGTCCTGCAACTTCAGGAGCCTGAGCAATCACTTTAATATCTTTATCAAGTTGCCAACCTTCAGCTTGAATGGCACGAAGTAACAGCCCATGGGCAGTTGAAGCAAAAGGTACAGAAATAGTCTGTCCCTTTAGTTCTTTCAGTGAGGTAACTTTTGAGTCAATTGGAACAACAATCGCATTGCCACTGCCATTAATACTGCCTGACAAAGGTGCTAAAAATATGCTTTCTTTTCCAGCCTTTTTAAAAGCCGCTAAATTATTTACAGCAGGAAAGTCGGCCATTGCTCCCAAATCTAGACGCCCAGCTACCATCTCACTGGTTAGTGGTGCACCAGAGGTGAAGTTTTTCCATTGAATGTCGTATTTAACATGCTTGTACTCACCATCTTTGGGTAAATATTTTGGTAATAAATTCAGTTCACGAACAAGTAATCCACCTGTTGCACAGTTAATGGTTGTGTCTTGCGTGCCAATGGCTACACGAACAGTTTCTGTTTTATTGCCGCACCCCAAAGTGCCAAGTACAATGGCACCAATTAAGCTACTGAGTAATAGTTTTCTATTGATCAATTTATTTTGTCTCATGTTGAGTATTCCAAATTAATTATTTGAGTAAGTATGGGATATTTACTTTGACTGCATCTGTTGGGCAGTCCTTTTCACATGGCATGCAGTACCAACACTCATCAAATTGCATATAAGCTTTTTGAGTTAGAGGATCGATTGCCAATAAGTCCATTGGACAAACATCCACACAGACTGTGCATCCTTTATCTGCAATGCATTTATCTTCATCAATAATGACGGGTGCGACAGTACGGTGCTGAACTTCTTTAAAAATAAAAGCCATTGTTTGAATTCCTGATTTATTTAGTCTGCAAGAGCAACATCTTTTTGAATGCGTAAACGGTCATAAGACACAGCTTCATCTTGATTAATTGGAACCACATAAGGTTCGATTGTTTTTTTGAAGCTGGTCATGTTGCCCTGTTCATCTTTTTTCAAATGTGCATGGCAGAACCAATCTGAGTTATTTTTTTGAGGGAAATCTGCTCGGTAGTGATAAAGGCCCCAACGGCTTTCCTCTCTAAACAGTGAGGCTCTAGCTGCCATTTCTGCACAGTCTCGAATAAAAGAAACTTCGGCAGCGCGCATCAATTCATGTGGATTTCTTGCAGAAATTCGAGCAATATCCTGTTTGATTTCTTCAAAACGTTTCAGGCCAATTTCCATTTTTTGGCGAGTTTTGGGTGGCTGCAAATAATCATTTACAAAACGACGCAGCTTATATTCCACCTGTTCCGCTGGTAAACCTTCTGGGCAATCAAGCGGTGCAAAGATTCGTGCTTTCTCTGCTTCTATTTCAGTTTGGTTTAATTCACTATCTTCAACTGCATTCACATATTGCGCAGCGTTTACTCCAGCGAACCAGCCATAGGTAAATGCACCAAGCATATAATTATGAGGTACAGCTGCCATATCACCAGCACTATATAATCCCTTAACCGAAGTCTCTGCTTTTTCATTTACCCATACGCCAGAAGCACTGTGACCACTACAAAAACCAATTTCTGAAATATGCATTTCCACCATATCTTGACGATAATTGGTTCCTCGGCCTTCATGAAAACGTCCACGGCTTGGGCGCTCATTGGTATGCAGAATCTCTTCAATGGTTTGAATCGTTTCTTCAGCCAAATGATCTACTTTTAAATAAACAGGACCATTACCACTTTCCAGCTCTTGGTAAAACTCCCACATCATTTGACCACTCCAGTAGTCGCACTCAATGAAACGTTCACCTTTACTATTGGCGGTATATCCACCCAATGGGCCTGTCACATAGGCACAAGCTGGGCCGTTATAATCTTTAATCAGCGGATTGATTTGGAAGCATTCCAAGTTGGCAAGCTCAGCTCCTGCATGGTATGCCATGGCATAACCATCGCCTGCATTGGTTGGGTTTTCATAAGTTCCCATTAAATAGCCTGAAGCTGGCAGACCTAAACGCCCTGCTGCACCACAACATAAAATGGCAGCTTTAGTTTTAATGACATAGAAATCGCCACTACGGCAGTCAAAACCTAATACCCCATTGATTGCACCCTGTTCATTTTTTAAAAGCTTCGTGGTGACAATCCGATTATTAATTTTGACCTGAGCACGCTTTAACTGACGATATAAAACTTTTTTAACATCATGGCCTTCGGGCATTGGCAAAACATACGCCCCCATGTGATGTACTTTTTTTACTGCAAATTCGCCAGTCTCATCTTTTTCAAATTTAATGCCCCATTGATCAAGCTGTTGAATAGTTTTAAAACTATGCTTGGCATAAGCATATACGGTTGCCTGGTTCACAACGCCATCGTTGGCAATCGTAATTTCTTTGGTGTATTGCTCTGGTGTTGCATACCCCGGAATGATGGCATTATTAAGCCCGTCCATTCCCATAGAAATCGCACCGCTACGCTTTACGTTAGCTTTTTCAATGAGTAAAACTTTTAAATTGGGATTTTCTTGTTTTGCTTTAATTGCTGCCATTGGCCCAGCAGTTCCACCACCAATAACCACAATATCAAACTCAAGATATTTAGTTTCCATTGTATATTCCTTATTTTTATTTCTATTCTTAACGATGAATACGTAAACGGTACTGGAAGGTATCGCCCGAAAAATAGAGATATTCATAGTCAATCGGTTGGCCATTTGCATCATGAGTCAAACGTTCGACCCGTAATACCGGAGTGCCGATTTCGACTTGTAGCAAAGCAGCTAATTCTTCATCTGCTACGGTTGCATCAATACTTAAGTCTGCGTGACCCAAAGGAATGTCACACTCTTCTTCTAGGGCTTTAAAAATATCGGTAGTACGTAAATCAATCGCTTTTTCTTTAAGTTTCAAACCAATGTGTTCTGGCAAATAAGTCAACTCATAAGAAACAGGCTGACGGTTTAGCAAACGAACACGCTGAATTTCATACACATTGGCTTTAACAGGTAGTTTCAATTTCGGCACGACATGCACAGGAATTTGTTTAAGTTCAGCCGAGATGACACGGTTTAAAATTTCATGTCCAGCAGATGACATTGCTTCAGCAAAGCCTTGTAAACTTGAAATGTTCTGAAAGGTTTTTGGCTTACTTACAAAAGTCCCTTTACCTGGAACTTTAAAAATATAGCCTTCTAACTGTAATTGGTTGAGTGCTTGGCGAACTGTAATTCGACTCACACCGAACTGTTCAGCAAACTCATTTTCAGATGGAATTTGACTCAGCACAGCATATTCACCATTTACGATTTTATTGAGAATGAGTTCCCTTAATTGATCGTAAAGAGGCTTATGATTTTTTTGATCTTGGGGTAGCTGGCTCACGACTTACAACCTGTTATAACAACTTGAGCAAATAATGTTTAAAATGTTTCCTCTTTGGAAATAATTTAAAGCGATAACTTTAGTTTAAAAAATAATTTCTATTAATTTCAAAGTATTGATATGTGCAAAAACGTAATATTGAAGAAATTATCATCAAAAGTACATTTGGCTTTGCTATGCTGTTAAAAATAATTTGGCCTTTCTAAAGCAGATATTTTTATAAATTAAGTTCTATTTTTGAAGAGATGGACATGCAACAAAAACAACAAAATACCAATGATGATTCAGTGGAACAGGTCACCTTCTGGCAAGCCTTTTTATTTTGGCTCAAGCTTGGTTTTATTAGTTTTGGGGGACCAGCTGGACAAATTGCAGTGATGCATCAGGAACTAGTTGAACAAAAACGCTGGATATCCGAAAAAAGATTTTTACACGCGCTTAACTACTGCATGTTGTTACCGGGCCCTGAAGCACAGCAATTGGCAACTTATATTGGTTGGCTTATGCACAGAACGGCTGGAGGATTAGTTGCAGGTATTCTATTTGTATTGCCCTCTTTATTTATTTTAATTGGACTGTCTTGGGTTTATATAAAATTTGGAGATGTTCCGGTTATTGCGGGAATTTTTTATGGGATTAAACCTGCTGTCACCGCAATTGTTTTTCATGCGACTTATCGAATAGGTAGCCGCTCACTTAAAAATAAGTTTTTATGGTTCGTCGCAATTGCTGCTTTCTTTGCTATTTTTGTTTTAAAACTTCCTTTCCCGCTTATCGTTTTATCGGCAGGTATTGCAGGCTATTTAACGAGTAAGAAATACCCTGAGCTATTTTCTTCAGCAGGTGGCCATAAAGCCAGCCAAAAAGATTATGGTCGAGCATTTATTGATGATGATACGCCCACACCAGAGCATGCTAAATTCCAATGGTCGCGTTTAGCTAGACTTATTTTTGTGGCTATCGGCTTATGGTTATTACCCATCTTAGCTTTAGGTTCATATTTTGGATGGCACCATTCTTATACTCAAATGGCATGGTTTTTTACTAAAGCTGCACTGCTTACGTTTGGTGGTGCATATGCCGTTTTACCTTATGTTTATCAAGGTGCAGTTAATAACTTTGGCTGGCTTTCACCTACTCAAATGATTGATGGACTCGCTTTAGGTGAAACCACACCGGGTCCACTGATTATGGTTGTTGCTTTTGTTGGTTTTTTAGGAGGTGTGAATCATGCACTACTTGGTCCAGAACAGCTATTTTTTGCTGGAGCACTCGGTGCTGTCATTGTGACTTGGTTTACTTTTCTTTTTTCATTTTTATTTATTTTTGCTGGCGCACCCATTATTGAATCTACCCATAATGAGATTAAGTTTACTGCCCCTTTAACAGCAATAACAGCTGGTGTGGTCGGTGTGATTTTAAATCTGGCACTATTTTTTAGCTACCATGTTTTGTGGCCACAGGGTTTTTCTGGTCACATTGATGTTGTTGCGGCTTTAATTACCATTGCAGCATTTATTGCCTTGTTCCGTTTTGAAATTAATGTGTTATACGTGATTTTTACATCTGCCCTTATTGGCTTGTTGGTTTATCTTTTATAGAAATTAAAAGATGAGTCATTTAACGTAACTGTGAAGGACTCATGCCATAAAACTGTTTAAAGCGATGGCTCAAATGGCTTGCTGAACTAAAGCCACATACCAATGCAATGTCTTGTAAAGAAAAGTGTGAAGACTGAATCAGCCCTTTTGCCTTGGTTAAACGTCTTTGCATGACATATTGGTGAGGTGCCATATTCATAGATTGTTTAAACATATGGGCAAAATGATATTCGCTTAAGTTCACGACATTTGCCAAATCTGACAAAGTCAGAGCTTGATCGAGATGATCTTCAATCCATTCTTGAATATATTTGAGCTTATGAGGCGCAAGCCCGCCTTTAATAACAGGCTGTTGCCATTTAACATTGCTATATCTTCGAATTAAATGATTTAGCAATAAACTGGCGGTTATACTCATTTGTAAATGGTTTGAAGAATCTTGCCAGTCACAGTCGAGTAAGAAAAACTGATATAGCGCTCGAATCCGTTCGTCGTCATTAAAGACAACTTCATTTAGTTCAATTTGATTAGGCTCTTTGTCCCATATTTTTTCAGCAACATCACGCAAATGTTGGTCGGTATAATACAAATGAACGAATTTAAGCCCACCTCGTATATCCCAAGTCGACTCCTGATGTTCAGGTAATAAACAGAAACGACCCGGCCCACCGCCATTTTTCCAGCCTACTGGTGTTTTTTGATAGCTTTCATAGCCATCTTGAATATAGAGACTCAAAGTGTGGTGATCGCTACAGACACTTACACGATCTTGCTGATTAGACCAAAATGCAAGTTGCATATTTTCATCAAGCACCACGGTTTCGTGAAGCTTGGCTTTAGATTGCTGTAGCTGTTCTAAAGTTTGATAGGCCATGCAAAATTAAAACAAATATCATTGAGCTTAAGTTAAACATATTCAGTAAAATTCAGCTAGTTTAGATCTATAAAAAACGCAAGATCTTGCATGTACAACACAAGAATATATACGTGAAAAATGAAGCATTCCTCGATACTTAAGCTTAGTAATCGAGGATGAATTTATGAATATTTTACTCTATGTTGCGGTGGTGTTGATTTGGGGAACAACATGGATTGGAATTGCCGTTCAAAGCCATTATGCAACACCCGTTGTCGCAATTTTATGGCGTTTTGCCATTTCAGCCTTATTACTTTGGGTTGTTTTACTATTCTCCGGAAAATTACAACGAATTGCTTTTAAAGATCATCTGTTTTGTATGCTACAAGGCCTTTGTGTTTTCGGCCTAAACTTTATTTGTTTTTATACTGCTGTTAAATATGTAAATAGCGGTTTAGAGTCTGTCATTTTTTCGATGGCTGTTTTCTTTAATGCTATTAATGCGTTTATCTTTTTTAAGCAAAAACCTTCCCCAAACTTTGCACCAGCTGCAATTTTAGGCCTAATGGGTATTGTCTTGCTCTTTTGGCATGACCTCATTAATAGCCAGTTTAATGCACAGTTATTGATGGGTATTGGGCTGTGTGCAATAGGCACTTATGGTTTTTCTTTAGGGAACATGATTAGTGTTAGACATCAGAAACGTGGCCTAAATATTTTTTCAACCAATTGTTATGCCATGACCTATGGTGCATTGGTAATGTTAAGTCTAGCTTTATTTACTGGCCAAGATTTAATGCCTCCGATGAATTTTCCATTTTTAAGTTCAGTACTTTACCTAGCTGTATTTGGTACGGTTATTGGCTTCTCTGCATATTTTTCATTGGTTGGGCGAATTGGCGCTTCAAAAGCAGCCTATAGCACTTTGCTCTTCCCTTTAGTCGCGCTTTCTGTTTCTACTTTCTTTGAAGGATATGTCTGGACCCTAAACGCTCTATTCGGAATTTTATTGATTTTACTCGGCAACTACTTAATGTTTAGTAAATTTGAAATTGGAAAAAAGTTATTTAATACTCAAAAAAGTTGTGAGAAGCAGGCCTAAAAGCCTGCTTTTTTTTTAAATCATGATTAATTTTAGCAGCCCGTTTTTAGCATCAACTCGAAATCTTTTAAAGCTGCGGCTGCTGTGGCTAAAGGCGCAGATGCTCCTCCACTTACCACAAGTTCCCCCATTTCTTGCGTTAGCACCCGAATGCATTTATTGGAACCTTGAAGATGGGCAAAGGGATGATTTGCTGGGACTAAACGTAATTCAACCCCTGTTTGAATTTGCTGATTCTTAATGTGAATAAAACCGACCAGACGAGGAATTAGATCTTCTTTTTTCCAGTCACGAATATGATCGGCTGTAACATGGCTGATTCCTTGTCTTGGAATATCTTGAATTTTTATATCAGCTCCCAAAACCGTATTTGCCAATATCGTAATTTTAGCAGCGGTATCCCATCCATCTACATCAAAAGAGCTATTAGGTTCGGCAATACCTTTTGCTTGAGCTTTTTCAAGAGATTCTGCAAATGCACATTCATTTTGCAACATATCATTTAAAATAAAATTTGTGGTTCCAGTAAAAACACCTTCTATTTCTAAAATCTGACAGCCAGCCAAGTTATATTCAAACAAATCAACTGTCGGTAAAGCCGCAGCCGTCGCGCCGCTAAAAAATAATTTTTTATTGTGTTGATGCGCCAAGTTAATTAATTTTTTACCTTCTACGACTAAAGCACCTTTAGATACTGCAATCGCATTCATGTTATGTGTTAGAGCATAATTTAAATAAAACAGGCCTTTTCCACCTGTCACATAATCACTCGGCCCGGTCTCAATAATGACATCCGTTTGTACCTGTTCTAAAAACTTTTGTTCAGTGAGGCCTGCTTGATATTGAGTTTTATCTAGCCATTTGGCAGCTTGCAAACCGTCTTGATCAATCAAGCCTGATGATGAATTGCAAACGCCCACTAAACGGGCATCAATTTGATATTTTTGTTTATAGTATGCCGATCGATTTAAAAGAAGCTCTGCAATTTGTTGCCCAATCCGTCCAAAACCACAAATTGCCACGTTGACTCGCTTCATATCGCTTTCTCAAAAAACTTAAATGGTTTAAATCCAAAAGTTTCCAAAGTTAATGTTAAGGCTTCATTTGGAAACTTTGTATTTATAAAGATAGGTTAAAATACTATATTACTTAGATATTTGTGAGATTAATAATCTTAACTACCATATAAATTGCGACTGCAAACACCATTAATGCAAAGACTTTTTGTACAATTGCAGCCGGAATAAAACGAATGGCTCTGCGCCCTAATAACATACCGAATGCACATGCGAGTGCAAACGCACTGGTAATGCCTACTGGATAGTGAAAACCCTCTGCAATATGCATCACAATACTCATTCCACTAATGAGAAAAATAATCATGAGTGAGGTTGCAACAATACTATGCATGTCGAGATTAGTGACTTTTCTAAGTGCAGGTACAATCACAAAACCACCGCCAACCCCTAACATTCCCGTTAAAAGCCCAGCAATAATCCCGATGCTCGCAAGAACGCTTCCCGTTTTAAAATTCCAGATAAAGCGCCCCGTACTTGGGTTAACCTGACACGGCGGATTGTGGAAATCCGAAACTCGGTTACTGATGAGTCGATAGCCCACTGTAAACATGACTAAGCTAAACATGAGCATGAGCCAAATAGGTGAAATGGTGTTAGCTATTAAAATTCCGATATGTGCCATAGGTGCGCCAATAAGGGCGATCCAGATTGCAGCACGATAACGAACCATCTTTTTAAATAGCCCTTCAATGGTTCCAAGAAGCGTAGAAAGCGCAACTGCCAATAAACCAATCGGTGCTGCTTGAGCTACGCTCCAGCCTTGACTGGTCATTAGCGCGGGTACAGCAAGAATACCGCCACCAGCGCCAGTTAGACCAAGTAAAAAGCCAATCACAATGCCTTCAACGACAAGTAATAACATATCAGAAGCCTAAAATTTCATGTTTTTCATTTGCAATGAACTACAGTATTTACTCGAACCTAGTTCTCACCTTCTTTCGAAGCTTTAACCGCTTCTCAGGAAAAAGCGTTGCTTTGCTTATCCTCTTCCGCTCAAGCACAGCTTTCGCCTTGCGCTCGGGTAAAGCGTTGCTTTACTTATCCTCTTCCACTCGAACACAGTTCTCGTCTTGCGCTCGGGTAAAGATTATTAATCTTTACTTATCCTCGCTCAGGTTTGACCATCCACTCGCGGCCTTTGAGCATGCCTTGCCAGTAAATCGGTGGCAAAATTTGCTCTTTGAGTAACCATGCCAAGCGAGATGGTTTCTGCCCATCAATTACCCATTTGGGAAAACTTGGAAGTAATTTGCCGCCATAACCAAATTCAGCCAGAACAATCTTTCCACGCTCTACTGTGAGCGGACATGAACCATAACCGTTATATTCACAAAAGTTTTGCTCACCTTTAAGTTGCGCTAGAACATTCACAGCGACAATTGGAGCTTGAGCGCGTGCTGCCGCAGCAGTTTTGGCATTAGGCGCATTCATCACATCACCTAAAGCAAAAATATTGGCATGCTCGGTATGTTGTAAAGTTTGCGGGTTAACGCTCACCCATCCAGCTTCATCAGTGAGAGTACTGGCACGAATAAAGTCTGGAGCTTGTTGCGGTGGAACAACATGCAGCATATCGAAATCTGTCTCAACCAATGCTGCATTTTCTTCATTTACTACCTTAAACCAAGCCTTCTTCGCAGGGCCATCTACTTTGACAAGTTGATGGTTAAAGTGCAGTTCAGAACCATATTTTTCGACATATTGCATCAGTGCAGGCACATATTCTTTCACACCAAATAGAACACCGCCGCTGTTATAAAAATGGATAGAAATATCTTTAAGTTTGCCTTGCTTTAACCAATAGTCGGCTGAGAGGTACATCGCTTTTTGAGGAGCACCAGCACATTTAATCGGCATAGGTGGCTGGGTAAAGATTGCTTTTCCACCGTTTAGCTGTTGTACCAATTGCCATGTATAAGGTGCCAAGTCATAGCGATAGTTAGAGGTCACTCCATTTTTACCAAGGGTTTCGACTAAACCGTCAATCCCATGCCAATTCAGTTTTAAACCGGGGCATACAACCAATGCTTTATATTGAATCGGTTGGCATCCTTCCAAAATAACTTGATTGTGCTCAGGGTCGAATCCGGCAACAGCAGCTTTCATCCATTTAACTTTGGATGGAATTACACTTGCCATTGAGCGTGCTGTTACTTGCGGCTTAAAAATTCCAGCCCCTACCATGGTCCAGCCGGGTTGATAATAATGCGTATCTGCCGGATCAATAATGACAATATCTAAGTTCGGTTCACGGCATAAAAGACTAGACGCTACAGAAATTCCAGCTGCACCAGCACCCACAATCACAACGCTATAGCAAGGAATCGTTGCTGGTTCATGATCACGTTTTAAAATACGTGGCACTAAGCCTTTCAAGTTAAAACCAAGTTTGTTACCTGTTTCGACTAAAAGTGCTGCATTTGAAGGATCAACTTCCGCTAAAGCCCATAGACTGATGGCACGCATGCCAGAGCGGCAATACGCTAAAACAGGTTTCTGAGTATTGTGGTAAAACTGCTTAAACTCGGTAACTTGTTGATCGGTAATTTTGCCACTCGTAACAGGCTGATAAATTACATTTAGGCCATGTCGCTGAGCTGCTTCTTCAATTTCAATCACATTCGGCTGATCCGGACCTTCTCCATCTGGACGGTTACAGATTAGAGTTTTTATTCCCTGATCTGCAATTTTTGCGACTTCATCAGCAGTGATTTGACCAGCAACATAAAAATCTTGATTAATTCGTTTGAGTTCCATATTGCCACCTTCTTATGATTGTGAGGTTGAACCACATGCCTGATTGGCAGGTAGTGCTTTATCAATTTGTTTTGGATATGGCAGATTTAAATCATCCATTAATTTAATAAAATCTTCACGGGAGCGTTTCTGACCTAAGCGTGAATTCTTTAAGCGTTCATTTTCAATGGTTGAAGACAGACGACCTTTGTAATCATGTCCCGGATAAACAATTGTATCGTCAGGCAAACTGAAAAGTTGTTTATGAATACTGTCATAGAGCGTTCCAGCATTACCCGCTTGGAAGTCAGTTCGACCACAACCATCAATTAATAATGCATCACCAGTGAAAACCATGTTTCCAACCAGATAACTCGTACAAGCATTGGTATGACCTGGTGTATAGCGCGCTTCAATACTGAGGTTGCCCAATTTAAGCGTGCAACCATCAGTGATTAAAATATCTCCGCAATTTACACCTGAATTTCGGTGTAAAACTGATTTGCAATGAAAGCGTTCACGCAGCAAATTTGCAGCAGTAATATGGTCTGCATGAACATGTGTGTCTAAGGTATAGATCAGTATAAATTGATGCTGATCTAATTCTTTTGTATAAATCTCTATATCTGATGCAACTGGGTCAATTAAAACAGCTTCTCGTGTTTCTTCACATGCAAGCATATAAGTATAAGTCGAACTTTCCTGTTCAAAAAACTGCTTAAAGAACATGATTTATACCCCCAATAATTTATTTCTTTCCTACATTTTGCAAATAAGATGCCAATTTCTTTAATTTAAATAATAAGAATAAAAATCAAATATTTAAATTAATAATTAAATTTATATCCGGAAAATAAGCACTACTTGATGTTTCTATGCAACTTTAGTATGTTTCAATGAAACAATGGTGAAACGCAGACAATGGCAAAGTTAAATTTTGAGTCAGAACAAGATTTTTTTATTTTATTTGAGCAATTAAAGGCTTTATTCCCAAGTGCTAGTCTATTTTTAGCAGATATAACGACTCACGCAATTCACTATAAATTTAATACAGATGACATTTCCGTTGAGAGCATGGCAGCGCTTACTCAAGACCATCACAACCAATATCTTGAAATTAATACGCATAAAATTAAAAAGCGATTTATCTATCAAGAGCATGACATTTATATTAGTGAAAACCATTTTATTGGGAAGCTACATATTTTACAGCCAGTTGGCACAGAAGATGATATTGCTGATCAAGTGCAATTAACAGAGCAATTACAAGACTTAGCCAAGGTTTTTAATAGTTGCTCACCAGAAATGACCCGCATGTTTTCAATTATTCAAAGAGTGGCAATTACTGAGTTTCCAGTGCTCGTCCGCGGTGAATCTGGTAGTGGTAAAGAACTCGTAGCAAAGGCTATTCATGATTATAGCCAACGTAAAAATAAGATCTTTGTTGCCATTAACTGTGCTGCTCTAAATGCCAATATTTTAGAAAGCGAACTATTTGGGCATGTTAAAGGCGCTTTTACTGGAGCAATTCGCGACCATAAAGGTGTATTTGAACGTGCAGCGGGCGGAACTCTTTTTCTAGATGAAATTGCTGAGATTCCTTTAGAGCTACAAGCTAAATTATTGCGGGTTTTAGAAACTGGTGAATTTACTCCGGTCGGTGGTGAAAAACCTATTCAAGCCAATGTCCGTATTATTACAGCAACGCACAAGGCTTTACGTGAAGAAGCCAAGGCTGGGCGTTTCCGTCACGATCTACTCTATCGTTTACGTGTAATTCCAATTTTTATACCACCACTTAGAGAACGGAAAGTCGATATTCCACTCATTGTCGATCAGATTTTAAAAGAAAATTCAACTCAACTCGACACAATGCCTCGTCAAGTCAATCAAAAAGCCATGCAGGTTTTACTGAATTATGATTGGCTGGGGAATGTTCGTGAGCTTAAAAACACCTTGCTTTATGCTTTAACTATGGCAAATGGTAAGGACGAAATTGAAGTCGAAGACTTACCGAATGAACTCTTAAATGCTGAGGATTACGTTAAATTACCAGAGACAAATACGGAACTTAATCCTGAAAATGTGCAAGCAGCTTTGGAAAAATATAATCACAACCTGAATATGGTGGCTAATATTTTTGGAATTAGCCGTACTACGCTTTGGCGATATAGACAAAAACATAAGCTTTAGGTAGGTATTTATCTGATCTAAGGCGTATCATACTGCACTTGGTTAGGTCCATTAGTTCAAAGGCTTTCTATGATTGTTCGCGATAAAAGCAGCGTTTTTAAACTCTTATTTGCATGGAAAGGAACAGTTCTACCCAAGGTTTTACCTGCGCTAATTTTTGTTGTTCTTATTTCAGCATGTGTAGTCTGGCTTTCTTATTATCATTGGATTCAAATCCCTACCGTTCCCGCAATTGGATTTACCATCTTTGGTGTGATTCTTTCAATTTGCACCGGTTTTAGAAATAACGCGTGTTATGACCGTTGGTGGGAAGGACGCAAACTTTGGGGAGCTTTAATTGCAAATGCGAGGCATATTGTCAGAGATAGTCATGTTCTATCCAATGAACAACGTGAAAATTTAATTCATCAAGTCTTAATTTTTAGTAATTTATTGCGCGACCGTTTGCGCCAACAAACAGCCGAGCCAACGAAATTTCTTGAACATGCCTATTTAAATAACTCTTCACTTGATTATTTAAATGAGCATATTAATGCACCTCAGTTTGTACTCGAAAATATTCAAAAAGATTTAGTCAAAGCTTTAAAAGATGGCGAAATTAGTGACATTATCTACAGCACATTGACACGTCATATTGTTGAGCTAGGTAATATTCAAGCAGGTTGTGATCGAATTGCTGGTACCCCTTTGCCCTATTCATATTCAGTACTTTTACATCGCGCTGTTTACTGTTTCTGTTTCATATTACCGTTTAGTCTGGAAGCAGCTTTAGGTATTTGGACACCACTTATTGTGGGCTTAATTGCTTATATGTTTTTAGGGCTAGATGCCTTAAGTGCTCAAATTGAAGAGCCTTTTGGTTTGCAAGAAAATGATTTACCGCTTGATTCTATTGTACGTTTGATTGAACGAGAGTCTTTAAGCTCTTTAGGACAACCATTACCCCCTATTATTGAAGCCCAAAATAACAATTTACTTTAATAAAAAAGAGCGAATTATCGCTCTTTTTTAGATTTAAAGGTTTATTTATGGCTGTACGATAATCTTAACGGCGGACTCATTGTTATGAATTAAGGTCTCAAAACCTTGTGAAATCAAATCATCAAGTTGAATACGCTGGGTAATAAAAGGTTCTAGATTTATTTTACCTTCTTCAACCAGCTTAATGGTTTCCTGATGGTCATTTACATAGGCAATTGTTCCTCGCACATCCAGCTCTTTCATCACCACACTATGCACATTAATTGATGCTGGATGGCTCCAGATCGAAACAATAACAATAACGCCTGTTGGTTTCACTGCCGCAACCAAAGTATCTAGAACTTTGTTAACGCTACTACATTCAAATGCAACATCGACGCCATCACCATTGGTGATTTTCATGACCTCAGAAACCACATCAACTTCAGATGGGTCTAAAATATAATCTGCAACTCCCGACTCTTTGGCTTTTTCCTTACGTTTTGCACTCAACTCGGTAATGATGACTTTAAGACCTTTCGCTTTTAAAATTGCCGAAAGCAGTAAACCAATTGGGCCCGCACCACCAACCAGAGCAATATCACCAGCCTTCGCGCCACTGCGGACATAAGCATGATGACCAACCGATAACGGTTCAATTAATGCAGCCTGATCCAGCGGAATTTTATTTGAAATTGGGTGTACCCAACGGCGTTTAACCGCAATTTTTTCCGATAGACCGCCGCCACGACCACCTAAACCAATAAAATTCATATTTTTGGAAAGATGATAATTATCTCCTGGCCCAGTCGGTACATCATCCGCCACAATATAAGGCTCTACGACCACATGTTGACCGACTTCAATATCATCAACACCTTCACCTACGGCATAGACTACACCAGAAAACTCATGTCCCATGGTGATTGGAGCAGATTCGCCTGAAATAGGATGAGGATGTCCACACGGTGGAATAAAAATCGGTCCTTCCATAAATTCATGCAAATCTGTACCACAAATTCCACACCAAGCAACCTTAATGCCTACAGTGCTGGGAGTGACTTCTGGTTCTGGGATATCTTCAATACGGATATCGCCTCTGTCATAAAAACGCGCTGCTTTCATTATTATCTCCCTCAAATCAGGATGTTGTTTTAACGATAGACAATTCCGCCGTCCGTTAAAATCGATTGACCCGTAATGTAATCTGAATCTTCACTTGCCAGAAAAGCAACTAATGCAGCGACATCCTCTGGCGTTTGGGCTCTACCTAAAGCAATGCCTTCTACATATTTTTTATAAGTCTCACCTATAGCAGCACCGGTAATTTCAGCAAAACGTTTATCGATTTCAACCCACATGTCGGTTCCAACAATTCCGGGACAATATCCGTTTACCGTAATACCATGACTGGCATATTCTTTTGCGGCGGTTTGGGTAAGCGCACGCACTGCAAACTTAGTAGCAGAATAAACACCCAGCAAAGCAAACCCATCATGGCCTGCAATTGAACAAGCATTAATGATTTTTCCTTTATGTTGACGTTGCTTAAATTTTGCAGCAGCAGCCTGTATGCCCCACAGTACTCCACCAATATTGATATCAACGATTTTGTGAAATTCATCTGGTGTCGTATCTGCAATAGCCTGAACCTGAGCAATTCCAGCATTATTAATCATGATGTCAAAGCCACCAAGCGTCTGCTCAGCATGATTAATCGCAGCATAAATCTGTTCACGATCACTGACATCGGCAATAAACGTACTGGCATTTACGCCTAGAGCTTGAATCTCTTGCTGTACCGCATTGAGTCGATCTTGCTTCATATCGACCAATGCAATGTGTACACCCTCTTGTGCCAAACGTAGGGCAATCCCACGGCCAATGCCTTGAGCTGCGCCTGTCACTAATGCGACTTTATCTTTTAATCCCTTAACCATTTTCAACTCCTGTAAATGCAGAATCACTACATATGAATCGCTCGTTGCATTGTAGCCAAAATGGATTCATGCATGGCTTCTGATAAAGTTGGATGTGGGAAAATGACTTGAGCTAGACTTTCATCAGTCGCTTCTAGATATTTAGCAATTGCAAAGCCTTGAATGTGCTCGGTCACTTCATGACCCACCATGTGTGCACCAAGTAGCTCGCCCGTTTCTGCATGAATGATCGTTTTAACGAAACCTGACGCATCTCCAATTGCCAAAGCTTTGCCATTCGCAGTTAAAGAAAACTTGCCGATTCGTACAGGTAAGTTCTGAGCTTTTGCTGCACTTTCAGTCAGACCAATGCTAGCCACTTGTGGATGAGTAAAAATGCAACCCGGAATTTGGCTACGGTCGAGTGAATGCACGTTTGCCACGCCAGCAATTTTTTCCACACATATCATGGCTTCATGGCTTGCTTTATGGGCAAGACATGGTGCTCCAGCAACATCACCGATGGCATAAAGCCCTGCTACGTTGGTTTTACAATAATCGTCAATTGCCACAAAACCTTGCTGGTTCAGTTCTACGCCTAAACGTTCCAGTCCTAGTCCCGTGGTATTAGGCTGTACACCAATTGCCGAAAGCACACGGTCAAAAACGACTGTTTGAACGTCATTTGCCGTTTCAATTACACAGTGAACTTGCCCATTTTCAATTTGAATACTTTGAACAACAGCATCGGTTAAGACCTTCATTCCTTTTTGTTCAAACTGTTTTCTGACAAATTGAGCAACTTCTGAATCTTCGGTCGGTAGAATCTGCTTAGCTAAATCAATAAGCATGACTTGACACCCTAAGTCTTGATAGAGGCTGGCAAACTCACTACCAATCGCACCCGAACCAACGACGAGTAAGCTTTTTGGCAGCTCTTCTGGAATAAGTGCTTCTTTATAGCTCCAAACATACGTTCCATCGACAGGAAGCTGAGGAATATGTCGGGCTTTAGCACCAGTTGCCAAAATAATATGTGGTGCACTTAAAGCCTGACTTTTACCTTGAGCATCTGTAACTTCAATTTTTTCTTTAGCCGTAAGTTGAGCACGACCATTAAAAACAGTCACCTGATTCTTTTTAAGCAAATAATCAATGCCTTGTACCAACTGTGCGGAAACTTGACGGCTATGCTGCACAAGCTTTTGAATATCAAAATCGAGTTGAGATACCTGAAAGCCAAACTGCGCAGCATTTTTAAATTGAGTTGCCAACTCTGCCCCAGCCAATAGAGCTTTGGTTGGAATACACCCCCAATTCAGGCATATTCCACCCAAATGCTGTTCTTCTACAATTGCGGTTTTTAACCCGAGCTGGGCTGCACGAATTGCAGCCACATATCCACCCGGTCCCGCACCAATCACAATCAAATCGAATTGAGTTTCTGACATGCGGGTTCTCCTACACCAAAATTAAAGCTGGGTTTTCAACAAACTGCTTAAAGCTGGCCAAGAATTTCGCCCCAACTGCACCATCAATGACTCGGTGATCGCATGACAACGTCGCTGTGACAATCTCACGAACCACAACATTTCCATTTTCAACGACAGCACGTGATTCAGAAGCACCTAATGCCATAATTGCACCTTGCGGTGGATTAATAATGGCATCGAACTGTTTAATACCTAACATTCCTAAATTTGAAATGCTAAAGCTGCCTCCCTGAAACTCGTCAGGTTGTAACTTTCCAGTCTTAGCACGCGTTGCCAAATCACGCATGTCATCGGAAATCTGTGCTAAAGACTTCTGATTGGCGGTTTTCACAATTGGTGTAATTAAACCGTTTGGAATCGCCACAGCCACCGAAATATCGGCTTGAGAAAATTGCAGAATCGACTGTGTGGCTTCATCAAACTGAACATTTACTTCAGGTACTTTAATGAGTGCTGCTGCCGCGGCTTTAATCAGCATGTCATTAATAGAAAGTTTCACATGTGGAACACTCTCATTAATCTGCTTACGTAAATTTTGAAGTGCTTCTACGTTTAGATCGACTACAAGACGGAAATGTGGCGCATTACGTTTTGCAGCCTGTAACCGTGAAGCAATCGCTTTACGCATACCATTCATCGCGACAGTGGTAATTGTCGATTGTGGTTGAGTAGCAGCACACTGAGTAGACTGCTCACTTTCCGCCGTTGGGTTGTTACGGTTGTAAACCGCTTCAACATCTTCTTTGCAAACGCGGCCACGAGTACCTGAAACACGGCAGTCATTTAAGTTAATGCCCCATTGCTTTGCTAAACGACGTGCTACAGGCGTCGCTAAAACTTGGCTATCATCGGCCGTAGATTTAACTACTTTAGCTTGATGCTGCTGTTTAACATCAGGCCACTGACCTCCAGCAGCTTGCACAGCCTTTTGGATGTCTTGAACGCTAATACGGCCTTCACGACCAGAACCTGTCACTCTTGTCAAATTAACATTGTGCTTTTCAGCAAGCTTTAAAGCATGCGGTGTTGTAAACAACTCATCAGATTTTTGATAGCCTTGTAATGACTCTGGTACAGCGTACTCACCTTTAGCTACCTTTACAGGAGCTGAAGCGCTAGCTACTACAGTCTGTGGTTGATCCGCTTTTTCAATAACAGGTGTAGATATTTCCGCTTTACTTTGTTCAGGAGATGCTTCAGGGGCCTTAGCTGCTGAACCACCTAGTGATGTAATAAAATTTTCAATTTCTGCATCAGAAACTTGGCTTTCAGCACATACAGCAATAAGACCACCTACAGGTAAAGTATCACCGTCTTTTGCTAAGATTTTACGGAGTGTTCCCGCAAAAGGTGCTTCTAATACATTGACGATTTTTGTGGTTTCAATTTCACAAATTTCATCGCCTTTATTAAAGATGTCACCTTCTTTAATCAACCATTGGGCAATCGTGCCTTCTTCCATGGATAATCCCCATTTCGGGATCTCCAGCGTTTTAATTTCGCTCATCCTAAGCCTCCAATGTTTTTCGCACAGCTTGCTCAATACGCTCTACACTTGGAATCCATTCTTTTTCTAAAACTGGAGAGAATGGAACAGGCGTATGTGGTGGCGTTACGAGTTCAACAGGTGCTTTCAAATAATGGAAACCTTTCTGTGCAATCAATGCAGCAACATCATGACCAAAACCACAGCGCGCTGCTGATTCATCCACAATGACCACACGTCCAGTCGATGCCACAGACTCTAAAATTCCTTCTTCATCAAGTGGAGAAATTGTTCGAGGGTCTACAACTTCAACCGAAATACCATCTTTTGCTAGCTTATCTGCTACTTCATTAGCGCGATGGACCATCAGACCTAAAGCAATAATGGTCACATCCGTACCTTCTCGGGTGTAATTCGCTACCCCAAAAGGAATGGTATAGGCTTCATCAGGAACGTCACCTTTAATGTCATAGAGCATTTTGTGCTCACAGAACACGACAGGGTCGTCATCTCGAATTGCTTGAATTAAAAGTCCTTTCACGTCGTATGGACTTGATGGAACCACAACTTTTAAGCCTGGAACCGCGGCAAATACGTTATATGGTGACTGAGAGTGCTGAGCTGCTGCCGAAAAACCCGCACCAATCATGCCACGCACGACCATTGGTGCTTTTGCTTTTCCACCGAACATATAACGGAATTTTGCCGCTTGGTTATAGAGCATGTCATGACACACGCCATAGAAATCCATAAACATTAGATCGGCAACTGGTCTCAAACCTGTCGCAGCAGCCCCAGCCGCCATACCAATAATTGCAGATTCAGTAATTGGCGTATCAATAACACGCTCCGAACCAAATTCTGTCCACAAACCTTTAGTTACACCCAGCACACCACCGAAACCTTCAAGCTGGTTATCTTCGGTATTTTTACCGCCATGTCCACCGCGCACATCTTCCCCAACAACAAACACAGTTGGGTCACGGCGCATTTCTGATTCAATGGCTTCTTTAATCGCATTACGAAAACTTTTATTTGGCATCTTTACTATTCCTTTAGTAAGAGACATAGACGTCGGTAAGGAGTTGTTCTGGTTTTGGATATGCCGCTGCACGAGCTTTAGCAACTGCATCATCAACGTTTGCCTTAGACACTGCATCAATCTCGTCTAATTTGGCTTCATCAATTTTGCCTTTAACTTTTTCTCGGAAAATTTTCAAAGGGTCTTTATTTTCTTTAACAAAGTCGACTTCTTCTTTTGAGCGAATGAGCCCTGGGTCACCCTCAAAATGTCCATAAAAACGGTTAGTAATGGTTTCAATGACACTCGGACCTTCACCACGACGTGCACGTTCAATGGCAGTTTGAGCCGCTTCATATACAGCAAAGAAATCGGTACCATCGACTTTAACTGCTGGCAAACCAAAACCTGCCGCACGCCCTGCAATGTCTTTACTTCCTACCGCGTAGTCATGACCTGTACCCTCACCAAACCCGTTATTTTCGAAGACAAAAATCACAGGAAGTTTAAGTACGACAGCCATGTTCATCGCTTCGAAAGTAAGGCCCTGATTTGAACCGCCATCACCTGTAAAAGAAAGCCCCACACCGCCTGTCTTTAATGTTTTAGCTGTTAACGCAGCACCAATTGCCAAAGGAGGTCCACCGCCCACAATCCCGTTGGCGCCAAGCATGCCTTTGTCTAAATCGGCAATATGCATAGAACCGCCTTTTCCTCGGCATAGCCCATCATCTTTACCGAAAATTTCCAGCATCATGCCGTGAATGTCACAGCCTTTTGCAATACAGTGTCCATGGCCACGATGGGTTGAAGTGATGTAATCTTTATCTGTTAAATTCTCACAAATACCGACTGCTACAGCCTCTTCACCACTATATAAGTGAATAAAGCCGGGAATATCACCATTGGTATTTTCTTCGTGAAGTCGATCTTCAAATTCACGAATATCACGCATGCTTTTATATGCTGCGAGTAATTGCTCTTCCGTTAATTGCATATCCTTTTCCTTTATTATCTTGATTTTAAAAATCAACCAAGTTTCAAGCTAAAATGCTAATTCGCTATAAATACTTAAACTCAAATTCAATAATTGATCTATTAGACTAAAAAGTTTTTATTTAAAATATTTCCAATTAAATTATTAATTTCAAAAACTTAACAACTCAAAATAAATTTAAAAAAATTTTATAATTTTCATTCGCTTGCAAAACAAACCTTTAACCAACCTTTGTTACTTTATAATACTCGCCACACCCTGTGTTTATTATTAATTGTGACTTATTAAGGAAATTTAAATTAGTCTTTAAATTAAATAGGCAGGAGTTTAAGTAAGTTTTAAATAAAATGGAATTATTAATATGGATTTTAAAAGACAAGTTGAAACTGGTATTAAATTACGGGGGGCCGATAAAGTCGCCCGTATTCCAATTAAGGTTTTACCAACAGAAGAGTTGCCAACTAAACCTGAGTGGATTAGAGCAAAAATTACAGATTTTGAAGAAATTAAACGTATTAAAAACCTTTTACGTCAGCAAAAGTTACATAGCGTTTGCGAAGAAGCGGCATGTCCAAATTTACCGGAATGCTTTGGTGACGGTACAGCAACGTTTATGATTATGGGTGATATCTGCACCAGACGTTGCCCTTTTTGTGATGTCGCTCATGGTCGTCCAAAACCCCTAGACGAAGATGAACCTAAACATTTGGCCGAAACAGTAGCAAACTTAAACTTAAAATATGTAGTGATTACCTCTGTAGACCGTGATGATCTACACGATGGCGGCGCTGCACATTTTGTAAAATGCATTGAAGAGATCAGAAAACACTGCCCAGAAACTTTGATTGAAATTTTGGTACCCGATTTTCGCGGTCGTTTAGAGACAGCTCTTTCAACTTTGAGCTTATCTCCTCCCGATGTCTTTAATCATAATATTGAAACTGTTCCGCGTTTATATAAAGCAATGCGTCCAGGCTCAGACTATCAACATTCCTTAGAGTTACTAAAACGCTTTAAAGCATATTGTCCCGATATCAAAACCAAATCTGGTTTAATGGTTGGATTAGGAGAAATTGAAGCAGAAGTACTTGCCCTACTGAACGACTTAAAAGATTATCAGGTAGACCTTATTACCATTGGACAGTACTTGCAGCCTTCAAAGTCACATGCACCCATTCATCGATTTGTAAATTTACAAGAATTTGAAAGATATACGCGACATGGTAAACGGCTAGGTTTTAAAAATATCTGGAGTGCACCGATGGTCCGTTCCAGTTATTTTGCTGATCGACAATATTTTGGAGAAGACGTACCAAAACCTTTTAGTCGAAAAGATGTCTTATCTTAAAGATCATGTAATTAACAAAACTTATCCAATAGGCTAATGGTCAAGACTTATAAAAGTATTTAAGGTAAGGAGATAACGAGGAAATAGTCACAATAAAAAAGTTATAACGGTTGAGCGGCTACGGATACGCCATTTCAATGATAAAGGAATTTCGATATGGATATGTCAGAACAATTATCATCGCCTTTTATAGATAATACTCCCCCCTTATTTCGGCCGGGAAAGTCATCTCATTCTCAATATTTAGGAAAAAAGCCATCAGTTGACCTTGAAGCAGCTCCGTTATTTGACCTAAGTGAAGAATGGGAACATTCATTATTCGGACGTTCTATTCATGAGTGTCACCGAAACTTAATGCACATTGCCGAAGATGCCGATATGGCAATTGGTGTGACCGACCCACATGGCACTCTACTTTGGACATGGAGCAGTCACCCTATGCGCTCTTCGGCAGAGCAAGTTCATTTTGTTGAAGGTGGCCAATGGTCTACTCAGGCAGTAGGACAAAATGCAATTGGTTTAGCATTAAATACTCATTCAGCTAACTGCGTTTACTCACACGAAAACCAAATGAATAGTGTAAGAGATTGGGTCTGTTATGCAGCACCTATCACCGATACACATACAGGCCAGTTTTATGGGATTATGAATTTGTCTACAAAATCCCATAAACATAACTCTTTAGGTCTTTTAGCCGTTGAGAGATGTGCGGACATTGTGAAACAAGCAATTCAGCTTCACCAAAAAAATATTTTATATATTAAGGCCTTTGGAACTCCAAAAGTTCAATATAACCAACGCAGTCTTACTTTAACTCAACGTCAAATTGAGATTCTGTGCATTCTGACACTGTGCCCTGAAGGTATTAATCTTGAAGAGCTTCACTACTCTTTATATGGCGATCGGCCTGTAAGTACGACCACTTTAAAAGCAGAACTATCTCAACTCAGAAACTTAATTCCCGATGTGATCGAGTCTCGTCCTTACCGACTGAACTGTGAAATTCAATGTGATTTTTTAATGGCGGAGCAAGCATTAAATTTGGGTTTCACATCGACAACACTAACGCTTTATAGAGGGAGTTTTTTAGCTAAATCGGAAAGTCCATTTTTATGTGCTTGGAGAGACTGTTTTGATGCTCGCTTAAGTCATGTGATTTATCAGATTGAAGATGTTGATCAGTTATTACGAGTGGTCAGTCGTGTCCCTGACCGAGTAGACGCAGTTGAACGTCTACTTGAATTATTGCCTGAAGACACGCCTTATCGAACCAAACTGTTAAAACTACTCGAATAAAATAAAAGGGAGAATATCCATAAGATATTCTCCCTTTTTAAATAAGATCAAGCAGAGGCTTGAAGCTGTACCTTATAGCAATCATCTAAAGCTAACTCATAATACCGCAGCCCTTCTTCCGCGGCATGAAATGCTTTTTGCTGCCAGTCAGGACGATCATTACATAAACGCTTAATCAGCTCCATGGCTTCATAAGGATGAAGATCATCATAATGTGCATGCGCACGCAACCAAGCTAAAGAACGTTTATCTATCGTTACTTCAGGATGGTCAGTATAGGTATGAATACCCTTATAGACCTGAATCGACCAATCCCCAGTTGCCCACTCAATTGCCAGATTTGTTGCAGCAAGGCATTCTGCCAAATTACCACGATGACTCATATTCCATAAGAAATGGTTCACCGCATTCATCGCAGCTGGCGGTCGTACATGATCAAGCTCATCAACAGTTAAGCCAAAACCCCCAGCCCAGTCGCGATACCATTTTAAGTGTCGCTCTTCTACCTTAATATTTTGGATTAACCAATCTCGTGCCTCTGTAACGCCCGGTTCAGAAAACCCCGTTGCTTTGCCTAACGCCCCAGCCATATATGACGGGAAATGCGCTACTAACGGATAGAAATTAAGTAAAGCATAACGGAAACTATCTAGGCTCAATCCCCCATTGGCCATTTCCGAAAAAAACGGATGTTTACTTACCCGTTCTTTCGCTGGTAGCAGGTCATCCCAGAACTGCTGTGACCATCCATTATGCGGTGTAATTTCTAAATGCATTCCATATTGATTTAGAGCAGTCATTGCTAATTTTCCTATTTATATGACAGCAATCATCTGTATTTCACGGTATAAGTCTATCCGAAAATGATAAAGTTACAATCGCTATTCGACCATTTGTAACTTTTTTCGATGGATTGCCAATCTTTGGATAATCACGACGCTAATCATTGAAATGACGTGACTTTTATCACATTTAACTCAGATAAAAATCATTACTTTTTTAAAAAAACTGTATTATTATTTTGAATAAATCACACATTATATAATCAATATTTTTAGATGGAACTTTACTAAAATAGTCTCATTTTATGACAACTTCCAATATAGAGAGCACTAATTATGAAGTTGCAAGGTTCCAATATATTGGGACAGAAACAAATAGATTTATTAACCACTCGAGGATTAAACTTCGTATGGTTTCCTAAACAGCTCGAAACGCTTTATCGTTTTCAATACCAAAACGGTGCTGCTAATGAGTTTCGCTTTAGAGCGCCTATTATTTTAATATTATATATATTTTTAAGCTTTGGTATATATCAAGTTTTACCAACTGAACAAGTTTTACCCTGGTTTAGCTATTATTCATGGGTAGGCATAATCATTCTTATCGCCTGGATTTTATCATTTATTAAAAAATTAAATCAGTATTTTGATTATTATGTAGGAGTCGGTTCAGCTTTAGCTGTGGCGATTACTTTTATTTTAATTAACGTCATTGAAAATGGCCAAGATAATGTTCTTTTTCATGCAGCGATGATGTATGCGATTGTGATTATCTATGGTGCGGTAGGTATGCGCTTTTATACCGCCATATTTGCTGGATGGATGGGCGGGCTTGTTGGAATTTTGATAAGTAATTACTTAAATGGGGTGATCGACTGGACTTTCTTGAACCGGACTTACACCTTCAGTAGTTTTTTAGGAATGACCCTTGCCTATGCAACTGACCGTCAACATAGAGAAAACTATTTACAAAACTGCATGATTGAGCTGAATCGTATTGAACTGATGCAGCAAGCACAGCAATTATCTTTACTTTCACAGCAAGATGCGCTCACCGGTTTAGCCAATCGACGCTATCTAGATGAAACACTTGATAATGAATGGCGCCGTGCTTTACGACATGAAATGCCCCTTACCATCATGATGGTCGATATCGACTATTTTAAAGCATACAACGACACATTAGGACATCTAAAGGGTGATGAATGCTTAAAAGAAATCGCAATTGCTATTTCTTCTATTGCTGCACGCAGTGGTGATTTAGTTGCTCGTTATGGTGGTGAAGAATTTTTACTGTTATTTCCAATGACAAATAATCAGCAAGCCTTGATCCAAGTTGAACGTTTAATGAATGCTATTGATAAAATTGCAATTAAACATCCATGTAGTGATGTTTCACCACATGTCACTATTAGTGTTGGAGTCGCAACCACAATTCCTCGTCTAAACGATTCAATTTCTGCTTTTGTAGCTCGTGCTGACCATGCTTTGTACAAAGCAAAAACTAATGGACGCAATCAATATAAGATTGCTGTAAACGAAGAACAAATTGTAGATTTAACTTAAAAAGTCAGACTTCTATTCAAAATGACTTTTGACTAATTATTATCTCTCTTAAGTTCTTTTATCGCTCATTTCCCAATTAAAAAAACAATTAGCTTTTCCATCCGTGGCAAAGCTAAAATGTAATTTAGAACCAGTACGTGCGAAAACCTCTTTTATTTAAATTTAAACCATCTGTTAAAAATGACTTATATAAACTTAATAAATTTAGCGACTTTCAATACATCAACATCCTGTTTTTATATAATGAAAATTACTAGATTCAGATAATCTAATATAGAAAAAATTCCATTTTATTAGAGCTCACCTTTCAACCTCTTCCAAAATTTAATTAAAAAATAAAATAGTAAATTTTGTTGTATTCTTTGCGGTACTGTGGAAATAGCTTCAGTTGAAAATGGTAAAATCGAAACAATATTCTCATGTATTGTTTCATAATTTGGATAGGCTTCTTTTTTTATTATTTCTATAATTTTTTGTATTTCATCAATAGATAAATTCAAAAATCTCTTAATTTCTTGGGCTGTTTTTGACTCAATAGATAATAAGGCACAAACTCTAGTGACATTAACAATCTGCTCGGCATGAATGTTTTTAAAGTTTGGATAACAGACAAGCTTATAAAGAATTTTTGTCTCTAAATGATCTTTAGACACTATATTCTCGTTATTTATTATACGTTCTTGATGACTTGTTTTAAAATATTCATTCTTCTCAATATTTTGTAAAATATTGAGAAGTTCCTGATATCTTATTGGTCTCTTCAAACCATACTGATAGCCCTTTAAAAGCTCAGGATTATTACTTAATACGATCTTAATTTTTTTTGGAATAAGAATATTCGTATAACCACTATCTAAATCAATAATATGTATATCAGGATTATCTTCACTATATATCCAATTCCCCACAAGATGAGATGACAAAGATAAGTCATGAATAACTTTTATCATTGCCTCTAAATTTTTAGGCAATAGCCTATCCTTTGACATACAGCCAATTCTATATGTGCACTGATTCATTGATATTTCCCCAATTTCAATGATGACTTTGAAAATTCTTTGTTTAAAGTAATAAAAATTTAAATATGTAATAAACTTATATAAAAGCAATTTGAGTAAATTAACTTTCGGTGATAAATATCGGTTGCAGTAAAAATTAACAAGATTTAATTGCCAAGCTCTACAGATGAATATACTCAAAAATAATTCGCAGAATATTATATTTATATAAATATTATAAGACAAGAAAATAATTTAAAATTTAATCAGACTTAATGGAATAAAAATTTAAAACCCCATATTTAATTTAAATATGGGGTTTTATTTACTTTAGTCAAAAATTATGACTATGGTTCGATTGGAGCAAATGGTGGAATAACATCTGCATTTTGTGCTCGATGGCGTAAGAAGTGATCCATCAAAACAATTGCTAACATTGCTTCCGCAATTGGAGTTGCTCGAACACCTACGCAAGGATCATGACGGCCTTTAGTCAACACATCTGTATCTTCACGATTTAAATTAATCGTTTTACCTAGTGTCGTAATGCTTGCTGTTGGTTTTAGTGCAATAGCAACTCGTATGGTCTGACCACTTGAGATACCACCTAAAATACCACCAGCATGATTCGCTAAAAAGCCATTACTGGTCATTTCATCACGTGTTTCATGACCAAACTGTCCAGCAACTGCAAAACCATCACCGATTTCAACACCTTTAACCGCATTAATACTCATCATCGCGTGAGCAATGTCAGCATCTAAACGGTCAAAAACAGGTTCACCCCAACCCACAGGAACTTTTTCAGCTAAAATCTCTAGTTTTGCACCGCAGCTCGTTCCTTGTTCACGTAAAGAAGTAACCAACGCCTCAAAACGCGAAACAGCGTCTACATCACCACAGAAAAATGGATTATTCGGAACTTCATTCCAATCCAGTTTTTCGGCAACTTCATTACCAATTTGCGTCACATGACCACGAATCAAAACGCCAAATTTTTCTGCTAAATATTTTTTAGCAATTGCACCTGCTGCAACACGCATAGCAGTTTCACGAGCACTTGAACGGCCACCGCCACGATAGTCACGGAAGCCGTATTTTTGAGTATAGGTATAGTCGGCATGGCCAGGTCTAAAAGTTTGGGCAATATTGCCATAATCTTTCGATTTTTGGTCAGTATTACGAATCAATAAACCGATTGGTGTACCAGTGGTTTTACCTTCAAATACACCTGAAATAATTTCAACTTGATCAGGCTCTTTGCGTTGAGTCGCAAATTTTGATGTCCCTGGCTTACGACGGTCTAGATCTTTTTGTAGATCTTCTTCGGTTAACGCAAGGCCCGGTGGCACACCATCAACAATTGCCATTAAGCCAACGCCATGAGACTCACCACAAGTAGTTACACGAAAGAGTTGTCCAATACTATTCCCTGCCATATGCCCAACTCCTTATATTTGCTCTTCAAATAGTTTTCTATAACGGCGACATTGTTCAGCAGTCAAAGCAAAAATACCTGAACCACCTTTTTGGAAAGTGAGCCAGTTGAAATCAATCGTATTAAAGTTCTGACGCATTGACCATTCAGAATTACCTACTTCAATGACAATGAGACCATCTTCAGTTAAGTAATCTGCCGCTTGTGCAAGCATTTTACGAACTAAGTCTAAACCATCTTGGCCCGCCGCCAATGCAAGTTCAGGTTCATGTAAAAATTCTTCTGGTAAGTCAGCCATATCTTCAGCATCGACGTACGGTGGATTACTCACAATCAAATCATACTGATTTTCAGCTGGAATCTTGGCGAATAGATCCGACTCAAGCAATGCAACCTGATATTGCTTATTGTGGTGCTCAGTATTAATTGAAGCAACTTCTAAAGCTTCTTTAGAGATGTCAGTTGCATCAATTTCAGCATCTGGATAAGCATACGCCAAAGCGACTGCAATACATCCAGAACCTGTACACATATCTAAAATACGGTGCGGAGTTTTAGGCTTTGCATTTTCTGGCAAATTATTGAGAGCTTCACGCATTTGACCATTTTCATCTAAACAATATGGCGCAAAACGTTGCTCAATTAATTCTGCAATTGGTGAACGTGGAATCAGTACACGCTCGTCTACATAGAATGGCTTATTAAAGAAATAAGCAAGGTTTAATAAATAAGATGTTGGAATACGATCATTAATACGGCGTTCCAATAAGCTTAAAAATTCTGCTTTTTCGCTTGGTAATAACTTCGCATCTAGAATTTCTGCGTCTGCTGACCATTCAAGAGATAAGGTTTGTAAAACTAATGCAGAGCTTTCTGCAAAATAATCTTCAGTACCTTGTCCTAAATGTGCATCATGTTGACGTAATGCTGATACCCCAAAACGAATAAAATCTCGAATTGTTGATAAATTTTCAGCCGCTTCCTGTAAATTTTCAGGGCTAATCGTCGGTCGCTCCACTTAGGCGTCTCCAAAGGCAAATTTTGCAAAGTGACTATTCTACTGAGTGAGGTACAGCAAAGCAACGCTTTGCCTTGTGAACCGGAGTTTTACACGCCTATCTCGAACAATCACACGTTAAAATCAGAATACTTTGTTTTAATTATAAAATGATGAATTTTAATTAAACTTTAATTTAGATATTCAAATTAAAAAGCGGCCCTTAAATGATGGACCGCTTTTATAGTTTAATGGGTTTTAAAGCTTAAGTTTTTCAGCGACATAATCAGAATCTTTATCTCCACGCCCAGATAGATTCACTACAATCATGGTTTCTTTCGCTAATTGAGGAGCTTCACGAATTGCCCATGCGACAGCATGTGAGCTTTCAAGCGCAGGAACAATGCCTTCAACACGAGAAAGTGTCATAAAAGCATCTAAGCACTCTTGGTCAGTGGCAGTACTATATCCAACACGACCTAAATCTTTTAAAAAACTGTGTTGTGGGCCAACGCCCGGATAGTCTAGCCCCGAAGCAATAGAATGCACTGGTAAAGGCTCACCGTCCTCATTTTCAAGGACATAACAGGCCATACCATGAATTTGACTTGGCTTACCTAAAGTTAGTGTTGCTGAATGCATATGGGTGTCTAAACCATGTCCAGCCGGTTCAACGCCTACCAGCTTTACATCGGGATCATTTAAGAATGCAGTAAATGCGCCTATTGCATTTGAACCGCCGCCGACGCATGCCACAACATAATCCGGATTTTTTCCAAAACGATGATGTGTTTGTTCTTTAATTTCTGTACCAATAATCGATTGAAAATCACGAACCATTTTAGGGAATGGATGTGGACCCACCACGGAACCAATCGCATAGATAAAGTTTTTTGGATCTTTTAAATATTCTTCAAATGCACTATCTACAGCATCTTTTAAGGTTGCTGTACCACGTGTTACTGCGACCAAATGAGCGCCCAAAATTTTCATTTTGACCACATTTGGATGTTCTTTTTCAATATCGACTTGCCCCATATGAATTTCACATGGAATCCCCACTAAGGCGCAAGCTGTTGCCAAAGCAACCCCATGCTGACCAGCACCTGTTTCAGCAATAACTTTCTTTTTGCCCATATACTTGGCAAGTAAAGCTTCACCTAAACAGTGATTGATTTTATGTGCACCCGTATGATTTAAGTCTTCACGCTTTAAATAAATTTGTGCACCGCCTAACTGTTCAGAAAGACGCTTCGCATGAAATAAAGGACTTGGACGGCCTACATAATTTGTAAAGAGATCTGACAATTCATTTTTAAATTCAGGGGTATGGCGAATCTCTTCATAAGCAACATTAATCTCATCCATTGCCTCTTTTAAATGTGGAGGAATGAACTGTCCGCCATATTCACCAAAAAATCCTTGTTCATTCGGCAAAGCAATACCGTTAATTTGATGTTGCATGTCATCTCTCTTTTTAAATTATTAAAGTTATTAAGCTTATCGAGAAAGGTAGCGAGTCATATCTTCAATGCCCTTTAGCGTCATTGGATACATATGATTTTCAAAAATTTCTTTAATCCAGCCAATGGTCTGAGTGTAATGCCAATACCCTTCAGTTTCAGGATTTAACCAAGCTGTTTTATCAAAATGTTGATGTAAGCGGCGTAACCAAACCTCACCAGTCTCATCATTCATATATTCAACCGAGCCACCTACCGATTTCAGCTCATAAGGTGCCATACTGGCATCACCAACGACAATTACACGATAGTCGCGTCCATAAGTGTGAAAGAGATCCCATGTATTCATACGGGTAGCTGTGCGGCGATGATTATCTTTCCAAACATAGTCATAGAGACAATTATGGAAATAAAAGTACTCAAGTGTCTTAAACTCAGTTTTAGCGGCACTAAAGAGTTTCTCGCATTGGGCAATATGAGCATCCATAGAACCGCCTACATCGAACAACATAAGCACTTTTATTCGATTTCGACGCTCTGGTACCATTTGAACATCAAGAATACCTTGCTTGGCTGTTTCACGGATTGTACCGTCAACATCCAACTCTTCAGCTGCACCTTGACGCGCAAATTTACGCAAACGACGCAAAGCAATTTGCATCTGACGAGTACCAAGAACTTGGTCGTCATCTAGATTTTGATATTTACGCTGTTCCCATACTTTTACCGCCGAACGTTTACGACCCGGCCCACCAATCCGCACTCCCTCAGGATGATCCCCAAAAGCCCCAAAAGGTGAAGTACCACCTGTACCCACCATGCGGTTGCCGCCTTGATGTTTCTTATGCTGTTCGCGTAACCGCTCTTCCAGCATTTTCATCAGTTCTTCTAAGGAACCAGCTTTTTGGAGTTCTGCTCTTTGTTCAGGAGTTAAATGTTTTTCTAGAAGCTCTAAATCAAACCAGTCTTTTGGTAATTTATGAACTTGCTTGAGTAACTCATCCAGATCAAAGGTTTCGATACCGTCAAAGTAGTCTTTTATGGCACGATCAAACTTGTCAAAAAAGCGTTCATCTTTAACTAAAATAGTTTTAGCAAGTTGATAGAACTCTTCTTGATCGGCAAAAACTAAACCTTCACTTACAGCACGGTTTAAGTCAATAAGCTCACGAGTTGTAACTGGAACACCGTATTTACGTAGGGTGTAAAATAACCGCACAAACATGGGTTATTCCCTCCTTTAACGTCGAGACATGAAAGCCAAACGTTCGAGGAGTTGCACATCCTGCTCGTTTTTGATGAGAGCACCATATAACGGTGGAATAGCTTTAGATGTATCTCGATTACGCAATACATCTTCAGGCATATCATCTGCCATGAGCAAGCTTAACCAATCAATTAACTCAGATGTTGATGGTGGTTTCTTCAAATTAGGAATTTCACGTAATTTAAAGAAAACCTGTAAAGCTTCGTTGACGAGTGTTGCAGAAATATTCGGGAAATGAACATCGATAATTTCTCGCATGGTCACTTCATCTGGAAACTCAATGTAATGAAAGAAACAACGACGCAAGAAAGCATCTGGTAACTCTTTTTCATTATTCGATGTAATAATTACAATTGGGCGTTGTGTTGCCGTAATGGTTTCACTTGTTTCATAAACATAAAAAGACATTTTATCGAGTTCATGCAACAAGTCATTTGGAAACTCAATATCGGCTTTGTCAATTTCATCAATTAACAAGACACAACGCTCTTCACTAGTGAAAGCTTCCCACAATTTACCGGGTTTAATATAGTTCTTAATATCGTAAACACGGTCATCACCTAACTGACTGTCTCGTAAACGAGAAACAGCATCATATTCATACAACCCTTGCTGTGCTTTGGTTGTCGATTTGATATGCCAAGTAATGAGTTTTAAGCCCAAACTTTCTGCTACTTGTTCAGCAAGTAAAGTTTTACCCGTACCAGGTTCACCTTTAATTAGTAAAGGCTTTTGTAAAGCACGGGCTGCTTTTACAGCGAGCTTAAGACTGTCAGTCGCGATATATTGATCTGTACCGGTAAAATGTTGGGTATCAGCAGACATGTGAAGACCTTATTTTTCTATTTCAATGGTTAGATGGAACGCATGCTTTTGTTTGTTGAATATTTTGACCAACAATAGCCAATAACCAAACCTAGACCAACTACAAACAGAATTAAAGATAAATTTGACCAGATTAGAGGACTATCTTTGGTTAAAACACCAAAAAGTAGTCCAAAAATAGCTGGTGCTACCGATGCATTCGGACCTTCAGACACTGTTGGTGTGACTAAAATAGCAAATACAATAAGCCAGCTAATCGCACCAAAAGTTGTAGGAAGACGGCGCATTAATCGCCACCAACACCACAAAGCAATAATAGCGCCTATTCCATAAGCTGTTAAAGCAATAGCATCTTCAGGAATAAAATCCAAAAAAGAGAATAATTGATTCATTATTCCAGTTTGATTTTCACGCACCACGTAAGCCCTCTGGTTCAACCGCATTCGGGTTAATTAACCCTTCTGGTGGCATCTGAATAAAGAAACCCTTTGTTTGTAATGAGTCTAAAACATGTAAAACATTAGCACGCGCCAATTTACGTGTTGGAGCTAATTCTAAATGCATGACAAACGTTGCACGACCAAACGCTTGCAAAACAGCTTCAGGAACATTTTCAAACGGATCAGCTTGTTCCGCATCGTCAGGATAGTTTGGACGAGCAATATAAATGTACATTTCATCTTTTTTGCTCGATCTATAAATATCACAGTGCATTTCAAATCAACTCTTGAACTAAGGACAGCATACATGAAAAAAAACGACTCACCCACGCAGGTTTGTTTACGCATCAGTCGTTTTTTTAATTCTTGGGAAATATTAACCCACAACGTTGATTAAGGTCGATAATAACTTTGTTCTAGACAAAAGCCAGCCTTCATAAAAAACAAGTAAATATCTGATTTTAAAAATTAAATATAATTATTCATTTTAATAAAATAAAAACAATTTTAGAAAAAAATAAGAAATCGTTCGTTACTAAGTACTTTTTGTGATCTGTTTTTAATAGTTTCACCCCTTAATACTATGAAATTTATCGTATTAAAATTAGGTATTACCTTTTAAAATTCACATTTAAGTAAAACTTCTAACCACTTAATAAACATTAGCAGACATTACTTAACTAGTTTAAATTCTCAATATGTTTCAATAATAAGTATCTTAATAATAGATGTGGAGGATGAACTTATGCCTCGTGGCGATAAAACAGCTTACACAGCAAAGCAAAAACGTCAGGCTAAACATATTGTTGAGAGTGAAGTAGACAGAGGTCATTCTCAAGAAGAAGCTGAACGAATCGCATGGTCTACCGTCAATAAACAAGATGGCGGCGGTAAGAAAAAGTCTCACTAATACAAACTTTGAATACTTCTTTAGCCCAAGCTAAAGAAGTATTTTTACCAAAACAAGTTAATGATATTTAGAAGACTCGAGAACTCTTTATATAGTTATCAGTTACTTGATTTAAGGCATTCAAAATAGCACTATCATCTTGGCTTAATAGAGCTTCATTGAGGCATTCCATGTAACCTATGAGCGTAGTCTTAGAAACGTTGGCAAATTCAGTTGTTACGGCTTCATCTTCATATAAAATCACGTAGCTACGTGCAAAACCATAGATCAAATAGACTGCTGCTTTTTCTTTTGTATTTTGAGATTCTTTAAGAGACTGTTCACAAGCATTTTTTAAATCTTTAAATGCATCTGTACCAGTAGATTGATTTTTGAAAGATAAAAGTATTGTTTGGAAGTTCATATCCATATTCCACTTAAAAAGTAAAGCTACAGAAGATGGTAGAACCTGTCAAATAAAATCATGATTAACATAAGTTTAAATGTAAATAAATTTATCTTCCCTTTTTAATACGATATAAAAGACCGCCTTTAAAAGAGCGGTCTAAAAAAAATCGATATTTAAAAGCTTATTTCTATCGTTATGGTAGTACCAGAGTGTTCAATATTGGTTGATACATTAAAGCCTCTACCCTTAAGTTCCTCTTCTACTTGTGTGAGGTGATCAGGACTTACAGCATCAATCGGAAACAGGAAAGTTGCTTTTCGCTTCCCTGCTTTAGAATCAGTTTCAGTGCCTGTTAAAATTTTTTCCAGCATGGCCTCTTGATTGATTTTAAAATTTTTAGCATTTTGACGCGCTTGTTCAGCACTAAAGTTATTAAGCATATTTATCTCTCTAATTATTAATTTATCTAATTTTATAGCATAAAAAGCTTATATAGTTTTGGTGTTGTGTAGTTAATTCCAATCAGAAATATAAGCTTATTGATTAAATAACCTCTCTATCCATTCAATAAATTTTCTGGCATTTCTATTTTTAAAATCTTCTTTATTTGGGATGTAATAGCACAGCTCAGATTGAACTGATTTAGTTTTAAGCGGTTGTATAAGATTTGCTTTAATAAATCTCTGGGCAAGTGTAGAAGAACAAAATACAAGTCCATTGGCCGCTAATGCCTCATGTATTCCAAAAATTTCCTGATCAAACTTCTTAATTGTTATTTGCGTTCGGTCCCATCCATTCAGCTCAAGCCAAGTCTCTAGTGGCGGACTTGGTAATGCTTTATTTTTCCATTCTGTGGTGAATAACATTATTGGCTCATTAGAATGTTCAAGGGGATCAAGTTTAGATGCACCAAATACATTAAAAGACTCATATTTAAGAATATCGTTAGAAGGTATTAAAGATACATCACCATATCGAATAGGTAATGTATATAAGTGACTTTCTAACGCTTCCCCTGTAGAAAATTCAACCGAGATATCAGGATGTAATTGATAAAATTCATTTATTGAGGGAATTAATAACATTGCTGCCAATGAAGACGTGGTAGCTACTCTGAGTGTATTTCCATTTACTGTTATTTCATCTAGCGCATCTTCAATTTTACGAAATCCTTCAGAAATCGCTACTGCTAGCCTATCACCTGTGGTTGTAAGCGTTATTTTTCTTACCTGTCGATGAAATAAATCAACATTTAACCTGCTTTCAAGATTGGCAATATGATGTGAAATTGCAGTCGGTGTTAGCGAAAGCTCTTCAGCAGCCAATTTAAAACTGCCTAGTCGAGCAGCTGATTCAAATGCCCTAAGTGCTTGCAATGAGACTTGCATGCTTTCTCCTGAATCACAGTTATAGGTGATTTAAAATCATCTATAGCTGTAATTTTCTCGTTTGTCTACTTCTCATTTAAAACTCAGAATAAATTAACTCCTAACCCTTATGGAATTTATGATGAGTAAAATTTTACATATAGATGCCAGCGTACGAGCTGCAATTAACCCCAATCTAAATCATAATTCTATTTCAAAAAATATTGCCAGCCGATTGGTCCATTCATGGAAAAATACAAGGCCTATGGATGAGTATATTTATCGGGATGTAGGAATGAATCCGCCTCCATTTATTACTCAAGACTGGATTGATGCCGTATTCACACCTGAAAATAAAAGAACACAAACTCAATGTGATGTCTTATCAATATCCGATCAGTTAATAGCGGAGGTTTCGAGTTCAGATATCATTCTAATTTCTTCTCCTATGTACAATTACGGTATGCCTGCTCAACTCAAAGCATGGTTTGACCAAATTATTCGAATTAATAAGACATTTGATTTTGACCTTGCTCGAGGAGATTTCCCTTTACAACCTCTTTTATCTGGAAAAATTTTAATCATTATCACATCTAGTGGAGAGTTTGGTTTTGAGAAAGATGGAATTCGTCACAACATGAATCATCTTGTACCTCACCTGCGTACACTCAGTAAATATTTAGGTGTAGAGAAAATTTATGAAATTGCCTCAGAATATCAAGAGTTTGGAGATGAACGACATATAGAGTCATTAGAAAATGCTTTTCAAAAAGCTGAAGAACTTGTAGCGGAACTTGCTGGTTCATTCACAAAAAATCCGTAGAATATTAATAGTTAATTTTTAAAATCTAATAACCTACTGACATTTTAACTAAGCTGTATCATTAAAAATAAAAAGCCGACCCAATTGGATCGGCTTTCTTATTTCTGCACTGAAACAAACTTATAGTTATATATTATTCATATTGAAATTGTTTTTCTTGCATCCAAGAATATACAGACCTGTATGTTTAATCAATTGAATTTTTCTCATTGAATCGGTTAATTTAATTCATTATCACTTTTACAAATTAAAACCCATTCAATTCATCACTTTACTAGCTTTTAAAATAAGTTAATTATTTAATATAACTAATATAATTATTCATTTTATTAACTATTGATGTTAAATATCTATTATTTTAAATAAAAACTACTCAATTTAAACTTCAAGCCATTCACTATCCTTAATTAAAAAAGCCCATCACGAAGATGAGCCTTTTAAATTTTAACTATCAACTCATTTTAAATTGATAGACTTTCTTTTTCTTCTTGAAATAAATGAATTAATGGTTGAGTTAACAACTCATAACGCCAACCCAAAAGATAATTAGGTAAATCTTGTTCATCCCCTTGAGAAAGAACATGTTGATGAATTGCATTTAGCCATTTTTTTCTAAGTAATACTTCTTTAGGAATAGAAGTTTCACTTATTGCATGGGCAAGTACCATATCCATTTTATTTAAAGTTTCTTTAGATGTTACTTTAAAAGGTTTGGCAATTCTTGTTGGCCATTCACTTTCATTAGGTAAATCTTTAAGTAATTCTAGAATCGTTTTTCCATATTCACGAACTACATTTGGGCGAATATCTTTAACTTGCGAGAGTTGAAAACTATTACGTGGATTCTTTTCAACCATATCAATCATGGTTGAGTTTCTAAGAATAAAACTGCGTGGCTGATTCGTCGCTTTAACAATGTAATCACGCCATTCACTTAAATTTTGCAATTGCATCAATTGACGGCGCGAATGACGATAATTACCAACATCGGTATAGAGTAACTCTGTAGGCGTTTCACTAATAATTTCTTTAGTTAAACTACTACAATCTTCAAGAACATAGTCATAAAGCCCTTTCTGCTTAAGTTGTTCTTGAATATGATGAGCTAACTTCATTATATATAGAACATCATTGGCTGCATAACAGAGTTGCTGAGGCGATAAAGGTCGAGCCAACCAATCGGATCTTGTTTGATCTTTTTCAATGTCAATATCGAGACAAAGCTTTAAAGCGCCTTGGTAACTCACTTGTAGTCCGTGACCTAAGAAAGAAAGGCCCACTTGAGTATCAAACACATTAAGCAAATCTTCTTGATCAGCGTAATGATAGATTAAATCAATGTCTTCCCCACATGCATGAAAAATGTTCTGCTGTGCGAGAAATATTTTTTTCCAAAACTGACTTAGATCTAATGAAACACCATCCAACAGATAGACATTACCATTTACATTGACTTGACATACCCCAAGTTTAGGCCAGAGTGTGTCAACCTTAATAAATTCTGTATCAAGTCCATATATCGAACATTGATCCATTTTTTGAAGAACATCAACCAATTCGGTTTGCTGTTGGATAAACTGAAACATGCTTTCTCAAGTAAATGCAAAGAGTGCTTAGAACTCTGGTATATATAACATAGAAGTAGGAAATTACCACTTAAACCTTTATGAATACTCTATTTTTGAACAATTTTTCGAAAATAGATAATTTTTTGATCTTTTATTTATACTTTTAAAGTTAACTCCAAATATTCATTCTTTAAAATCTCTAAGATCTTTTTCATTCTTATGTGCTTTCATATTTTATTTAAACTATCTTGTCTAATTAAAGACAAAATAATATTTGCCTTTACTTTAATAGCTAAATTAATAAATTTAATTCAATTTTATATCGCATCAATGAAATAAGCATCGGAATGCTTATTTCATTCTCATACGGTTATGAACTGCCTGACTTAAGGTATGGCTATCTACATACTCAAGTTCACCACCTTGCGGTACACCTTGAGCAATACGCGTCATGTGTATAGGTAAGTGCTTAGTCGCCTCTACCAAATAATGAGCGGTCGCCTGCCCCTCTACAGTCGCATTAGTTGCCAAAATCACTTCTTCAATAGTGCCTTGACTTAAGCGCTGAATCAGATAAGGAACACCAATTTCTTCTGGGCCAATACCATCCAAAGGAGAAAGATGTCCCCCTAAAACATGGTATTTACCACGAAAACTACCACTTTGCTCAATCGCCATTACATCTGCTGGTGATTCAACTACACACAATAGTTGATCTTCTCGCTCAGTTGAGGCACAAATATCACAAATTTCATTTTCAGTTAGAGAATGGCAAACGCTGCACTCATGAATATAACTTGAAGCCTCATGTAAAGCATGAGCTAATGCGAACGCACCTTCTCGATTTTTCATCAAAAGATGTAATGCCATACGTTGAGCCGATTTCGGACCAACGCTAGGCAATATACGTAAAGCTTGAACGAGTTGTTCAAATCTATCACTAAACACAGAACTTCCTTAGAACATGCCCGCTAAGCCAGGTGGCAAGCCCATACCAGAATTCGCTTTTTGCATTTTTTCTTCTGAAATAACTTCTGCTTGACGCACAGCATCATTTACCGCGGCAGCAATCAAATCTTCAATCATATCTGGTTCATCTTGAAGTAATTCAGGGTTAATTTCGATACGTTTTACAAGATAGCGACCATTCATGGTTACTTTAACCAAACCACCACCAGCTTCTGCTTGGACTTCAGTTTGGGCAAGCTCTTCTTTCGCCTTTTTTATATTTGTTTCCATATCTTTTTGCATGCGCTGCGCTTGCTGCATGAGCATATTGATATTCATAACTTTACTCCGTATCTCTATCAAATCTTTAAAGTATTATTGGTTATCTGGTAATACTTTATAAAAACTTAATCTCATTGAACCAACCCATGTGATTAAAATCCATACAGATTAGCGCATTGAACTCAAATTAATCCGTAATTCTGACACAATAGACTAATGTTTTCTATCAGTATCTCTAGCTCTATTTCACGTAGCTACATGAGTGGCATGATTAAACTTAGATCCACTTCATAAATGCCTAAAAGTTATACAGTAAAGTTTTATAAAAATTGATTTCACTATTGAGATGCCTGTAACCCTTTATCAATTGTTTTATATTCACTTAAAGGGACTTTCTTAAAGGAAGTATTTGCTTCTTGAATAGACTTATCTGCTTCTTGCACCGACTTCTCTGCATTGTTAATCAATAAGGTTGTTTCATTTACTGGGTGTTGATGCGGTTTGGTCAATAATTTATATCCAACCACCCCAATTACCCCTACCACAACAACAATAGCAATAGGCTTAAGCATTTTAAAACTCGCATTTCTTTTAATTAAATTTAAAGTCTTTATACCTTGTACTCTTAGCCCTCATTTAAACAAAAATGTAGGTTTTTTATTGCAATTCTGAAATTTGAGTAACATTTAAATATAAAAAAAACCATCTCGATTAAAGAGATGGTTTCATGAACAAAATAACCAAAGAGTGTTATTTCGATCGAGATAATTAGATTAAATCTAGACCACGTGAGATATCACGGATAATGTCGTTAATATCTTCTAAGCCCACAGATACACGGATTAAGCCTTCTTGGATGCCCGCAGCAGCTTTTGCTTCAGCAGAAAGTTTGCCATGTGTAGTCGTTGCAGGATGTGTAATTGTTGACTTAACATCGCCCAAGTTACCAGTAATTGAAATAAACTTAGTATTATCAATAACTTTCCAAGCGCCTTCACGTTCGCCTTTAACAACAAATGAAACGATCCCACCAAAACCATTTTGCTGTTTGGCAGCAAGTTCATGACCTTCATGACTTGGCAAACCAGCGTAGTAAACTTTTTCTACTTTTTCATGAGTAGATAACCATTCTGCAAGAATTTGAGCACTCTCGCAGTGTGCTTTCATACGCAAACGTAAAGTCTCTAAACCTTTTAAGAAGACCCAAGCATTAAATGGACTCATTGAAGGCCCAAGCGTACGGACAACACCGAAAACCTCTTCTAACAACTGATGATTACCGACAACAGCACCGCCTAACGCGCGTCCTTGACCATCTAAATATTTAGTTGCCGAGTAAATGACAAGATCTGCACCAAATTTTAATGGTTGCTGCAAAACAGGCGTACAGAAACTGTTATCAACTGCAAGTAATGCGCCATTCGCATGGGCAATATCTGCAAGTGCCTGAATATCCGCAATCTCAGCCAAAGGGTTAGATGGTGATTCAACAAATAGAAGCTTAGTTTCTGGACGTACTGCCTTTTTCCAATCGTCTAAATCACATAAATCGACAAATGTAATATCTACACCAAACTTGGCAATATATTTTTCAAATAAGGCAACAACTGAACCAAAAACTGCTCTTGAGCAAATAACATGATCACCCGCTTTGAGATATGCCATAGTAACTGACAAAATCGCGCCCATTCCAGAGCTTGTCGCAACAGCACGTTCAGCACCATCTAAAGCTGCTAAACGTTTTTCGAACATGCCTACAGTCGGATTAGTAAAACGAGAATAGATATTTCCTTGAACCTGACCAGAAAATTTTGCTGCAGCTTCAGCTGCATTTTCATATACAAAAGATGATGTCAAAAAAATTGGTTCGCCATGTTCACCTTCAAAACTACGAGTATGTCCGGTACGAATGGCTAAAGTATCAAGTTGGTATTCTAAATCATCAGACTGGTTCATTAAATGTTCGCCTTTACTGGTCATGTACTAAAAACTATCATCATTTTGAGTGTCTAATGTATTTAAGGTCAAGGTAAACCTTAAAATTATCGCTTAGACTTTATTCAATCTTTAGTAAATAGTTGGTAAAGCAAGATGAAACGCTTAAAGTCCCTTGTCTCTGAACAAAGTCAAATGAAGCATCTTTCTGCCCGACTATTTCACCCAAAAACATTGGTTCTGTCACAAAGCACTCCCTATGAAGTCATTGGCGAGTTCAATCAAACCCGTATTCGCTATTACGCAGCAACACAGAAAAGATTTAAAGAGCCTTTAGTATTTGTTGCCCCACTCGCCATTAATATGGCGATATATGATTTATATCCTTATCGCTCTCTTATTAAATATTTCCAAAATGCTGGTTTCGATGTCTATTTGGTCGATTGGGGAAGTTTAAAGTTTAAAGATAGACATCTTAACTTTTTATCATTTATTGAAGATTTCATTCCAAAAGCGATACAAATTGTCCGCACACATTCAGGAAGTGAACAAATCTCACTTCATGGATGGAGTATGGCTGGCATATTCGTTACTCTATATACTGCGCTTAACCAACCTAACTATATTAAAAACCTTATTGTTCTTGGTAGTCCAATAGATAGTTATGCATCTGGCTATATTGGCAAACTCTACCGAAACATGAACCATCTTATTGGTCGTAACAAAAAAATTCAGGACCGTATTTATTCTGGATTGCCAAAACGCCTGATTCATAGTCCCGGAATTTTAAATTCATTAGGCTTTAAAATTCTTGATCCTAAAGGCTGGTTTGATGGGCATGTTCAATTGCTAAAAAATCTTGATGACCTGCAATTTGTACAAGAGCATGCAACCTTAAGTAGCTTTTTAAATAATATGATTGATTACCCAGGTGGGATTAATCAGGACATGTTGTTTAATGTCTGGCTACAAAATCCATTAAAACGTGGCTTTATTCAATTAGAAGATAAGAAAATCGAATTAAAAAATATAGATTGCTCTCTCTTAGTTGGCGCGGGTCGTAGTGATCAGTTGGTGACTGCTGATGCTGCTTCTCCATTAAGTCAATTGACAAGCAGCCAAGATGTCACGTTTACTCTCATCCCCGGCGGTCATTTAGGTCTAATGTCGAGTCAGGCCAGTGCTCTGGAATTCTGGCCAAAACTGGCGAAATGGCTGACCGAACGTTCAACACAAATTTAAGGATAAGGTCATGAGTCAATCTGTTGCATTTATTGGTTTGGGTGCAATGGGCTACCGTATGGCAGCACATTTACCGAAACACTTCGATACTGTCTATGTATGGAATCGAAATTTCGAAAAAGCCAAACAACATGCAATAGAATATGGCACAAAGGCTGCCCCACTAGAGCAAGCGGTACAAGCAGATATTATCTTTTCATGTTTACCGACAAGCAATGATGTAGAAGCACTTATTAATAATGTACAAATTAAATCTGGGGCAATCTGGATAGATTGTACAAGTGGAGTCCCTGACTCTGCCCGCACATTAGCAATCTCATTAAAACAATTGAATGTTGATTTTCTGGATGCTCCAGTAAGTGGTCAAACAGTAGGTGCTGAAAATGCAACTTTGACTGTAATGGTCGGTGGTGATGTAGCAGCTTTCGAACGCGCATTACCGGCACTGCAAGCAGTAGGTAAATTAATTAAACATGTTGGTGAATCGGGCTCAGGATTTGCCGTAAAAGCCGTTAATAATATGTTACTCGCAGTCAACCTTTGGTCTGTTGCAGAAGGCTTCAGTGCACTCAAAGCACATGGGGTAAGTTTGAACGAAGCATTAGAGTGCATTAATGCCTCAAGTGGTAAAAGTTTGGTAACAGAAACTATCTTCCCACAGCGTGTATTGAGTCGTGAATTTCCAGTGACCTTTGGCTTACCTCTTCTTGCCAAAGACACAGGAATTGCTTTGGATTTAGTCCATCAAGCTAAGCTTCCTGCCCCACTTTTGTCATTAACACAAAGTTTAATTCAGGCTGCGAATTTAACTGCTGAAGACAATAGTGACTTCTCTGCGGCAGTTAAAATGTATGAAGCATGGACCAAGATTACATTGGAATAAATTAGATCTTTTAAATGGCAGCTTATTAAAGATGCTTAATTTCAATAAGCTGCATAATCAATATCGAAAGAAAAGGATTGGTAAACATATAGCTCGGCAGCAAACTATATCTCTCAATATAGAAGATCGAATTAGTATAATTCGAAATAACTTTAATAAAAAAAACCCATTTCAATTTTAGAAATGGGTTACAAAAACTATCAAACGCAGCAATTAAGGATCACATAATAGAAGCTAAAACATGTAAAATCAATACATCTTTCAGTTGAATTGTAAACTAAGATCAATTTTGGCTTATTTATATTTTAGATATCAAAAGAAAAAGCCCATTTCCGTCTAAATTAAAATGGGCCCTGTGAATTCCACTTAATCCTAAAATACAAAAATGTGATAATTATCACGCTTTGTATTTTTATAATGTCATTGATATATTTCTTTTTCATTGACCCAATTTCAAACTCAAGCCGTCTATTTAGCAAATGAAAAAGCTATAAAATCTTATCTTTTCCTACAATTTTTTATATATTATCAACCGAACCAGAAGTATATTTTTCTCTTATTAATAACAGTTAAAGTAGATTAAACGAGAATCAAATTCTGAAAAAACATATATAATTTTTCTTAAGTTTATGTTTTTATTTGATTTTTATAAATAGTTGATATGTAAAGTTTTTATTTATATTGTGAACAAATTATCAACCAAAATGACACTTGAGTAATTAATAGTCATTGAAATATTGGTAATAAACCTTATATTGAGTACAGGTTCATACCTTTAACTGAGGAAACGCTCATGAATAAATTTATAGTTGCAGTCTTTACTGGCATGGTAAGTATTGCTGGTTTAAGCGTTCAAGCTGCAACGCCTGAGCAAGAATGTCAGAAATTGCAAGACGATTATAATTTGATTTATGCATCAAAAGGCTTTTGTTTTAAAGATCCTGATGCAAAAGAAAAATATGGTAATGAAAACTGTCATACGACAAAACCAAAGTTTTCTGACAAAGAGCAACAACGTCTTGATGCTATTAAAGAGCGTCAGAAAGAATTGAAATGTAAATAATTTTAAAGGAATAATACATGGCATACGATGATCAAAATATCTTCGCAAAAATTTTACGTGATGAACTTCCAGCGATAAAAATCTATGAAGATGATCAAGTTCTAGCTTTTATGGATATTATGCCTCAAGCCGATGGTCATACATTAGTTATTCCAAAAACACCTGCTGTAACGCTCCTTGATTTACCTCCAGAAGCAGCCGCATATACTATACAAATTGTTCAGAAAATTGCAAAAGCAATGGAAAAAGCCCTCAATTTAGAAGGTATAGTCTTGATGCAACTCTCTGGAGCAGCGGCAGGACAAACTGTTCCGCATGTTCATTTTCACCTTATTCCGACAAATGTGCATCAACTTGGACGCCATGCTGTAGAGTTAGGAGATCAAGAAAAAATTAAAGGATTAGCTGAGAAAATTAAAGCAGCTCTTTGATTTTTAATTCATTAAAGCGGAGTTTTGACTCCGCTTTTTTTCGTCTAAAAACTATAAAAAATTAAAATAATTAATTTATTTCTAAATTTTAACCGTCATAAAACTGTCATTTATTTTTCACGCCCCTGTCACAAAGTTTGCCGATACTGCTTAGCAAGTTGGTGAGCTTTTGTAACTTTTTGTACATAAGTCAACTACAAAATAAATAGTTAACTAGGCATACGCCATTTTTAAATACTTTTTGGAGAAATCTCAATGAAGAAATTGCTACTCGCTGCCGCAGTTGCAACTTTGAGCATAAACGCGGTGCAAGCAGCGCCAACTTTGTATGGCAAACTGAATGTTTCTATTAACCAAGTTGACAATAAAAATTTCGATGGAAAAAGTGACGTTACTGAAGTTAACTCAAACTCTTCTCGCATTGGGGTAAAAGGCGAAGAGAAATTAACTGACAAGCTATCTGCTGTTTATTTAGCTGAATGGGCAATTTCTACTGATGGTTCAGGTTCAGATACTGATCTTAGCGCTCGTAACCGTTTCATCGGTTTAAAAACTGAAGGCGTGGGTACATTAAAAGTAGGTAAGTACGACTCTTACTTTAAAACCGCTGCTGGTGGTAACCAAGACATCTTTAATGACGATACACGTTTAGATATTACCAACATCATGTACGGCGAAAACCGCTTAGACAACGTGGTTGGTTTTGAATTAGACCCTAAATTATTAGCTGGTTTAACATTCAATATCATGGCTCAAACTGGTGAAAGCACCTCAGATAGCAAACAAGGTGAAACTGGTAAAGACAGCAAAAACGACAGCTTTGACTCTGTGTCAACTGCGCTTGGTTATGAAAACAAAGACCTTGGCTTAGCAGTGGCTGCTGCTGGTGACTTCGGTATTAAAGGTAAATATGCTGCTTACGGTCTGAAAGATGTTTATACAGATGCTTACCGTGTAACGGGTTCTTATGACATCGCAAAATCAGGCTTTGTTGTAGGTGCTTTATGGCAACATGCTGAACCTACTGATGATTTGACTGCATATGGTCAATCATATAAATCAGATGGTTCAATTGATAAAGCTGGTAAAGCTTACCGTGGTTTAGAGGAAGAAGCATATGCAGTAACAGCTGCTTATAAAATTCCTAACACTAAACTTAAAGTGAAAGCAGAATACGCTTCAGCTGAAACACAAGTAAGTGGTCAATCAGATCGTAAAATTGATTTGTACGGTTTAGGTCTTGATTACCAAATCAACAAGCAAGCTCGTTTCTACGGTATTGTTGCTCAACAAAAACGCGACTGGTTGAATGATGACGACAAGCAAACAGTTGTAGGTACAGGTATCGAATATAACTTCTAATTAGTTATCTTTGATTCAAATCTAAAATAAAAGGGCTAATGCCCTTTTATTTTATTGTACAGATTAAAAAAGCCGATATCTTTATATCGGCTTTTTTAACAACCTATATCTTATTTCAAGAAACCACTCACAAGATTCATCACATTTTGGATGTCCTGATTTGCTTCTTGATGGTCTGTACTGTCACCCTGAGGCGTTAATGAGTCAATGACTTGAGGTAAGACTGAAGCAATTGCACCGTAAACTTGTTCTTTTGGAGCTTGAGCTTGCTCTGCAACTTGTTCAATATCAGCGGGATTAAATAGACTCTGTAATTGCTGAGTAGGAACCTCACTATTGCTTTGATTTGGGTCAACCCAGCTTTGAACTTGGCGACCTAGGCCTGCTCCTTTTAACTTTTCTAAAGCCGCTTGCAAACCACCTTGTTGCTGAACCCAACCTAAAATTAAAGGCACAACCGCAATTAATAAGCTTTGTACACCACCACCTGCTTGAGGCGCATTATTATTTCCAGTCACTTGACCCAATACAGAACCTAATACTCCACCAAGGCCCCCTTGAGTACCAGAAGAAGTATTACCCCCCATTTGTCCAAGTACTGAACCTAAAATTCCGCCCAAACCGCCTTGACCTGATGCTTGCTGGTTCCCACCTAATGCCTGCTTAGCCAAAACTTCAACAATGCTGCTTAAATTTGTCATGTGTAACTCTTATGTATGGTTTATACATGAGCATACGCGGATTCTTATTCAGACAGCAAAAGCCAAATTGTTAAATTTTGAAAGAGATTTAATGGCCTTTTACCAACGGAATTTATTCCAGTTTTCTGGGTTTGCCCAAAACTTTGAATTAAACCAATCTGGAACATGTTTATAGGTCAATATATTAAATTGCCATAAAGCAAAATCACTATCATGTGAAGTCTTATCAATCAGTTGAGTAAAACCTAGGGAGCGTAATAACTGTTCATCACTTCGTTTGCTCACCACCACAATTCGTTTTGCTAATAAATCTCTTAGTTTTACTAATAATTGTGATTTTTGAATATCACTGATGTTCTGCATTTCATCGGTATCAAATAATACAAAACCCAAATCATAACGCTGAGTAAAAGGCAGACTTAAAAGCTCAGTTACGCTAAAATAGTGCCATTGAATTGCGTTATTCTGGTCAATTTTTTGGCCAATACAAAGTGCAGTATGAATGGGCTGTTCTTTTGATAAATCGTCTAGCATAGAAGCGATGACATTTTGTTCAGCCATGACTGCAACCCTTAATTGAAAGATGTGAGTTTAAACTTTATGGAACTACAAGGCATTTGCCATAAAATGCATGCAGGCCTAAAAGATGCTAGTGTAACTGATCAACAGACAACCAAGGCAAATGTTGAATACAAATTTGTATTAGACCGTTCAGAAATTGATCTTCCTTTTAATTTAGGACAAGAACTAGAAATCGAATGGACAGGTAATATTTATTGCACCTCTTGTGGCACTAAAACACCAAAATCTTATTCTCAAGGTCACTGCTTTAAATGTTTTAAAACGAAAGCGGAATGTGACCTCTGCATTATGAAACCAGAAACATGCCATTACCACTTAGGTACATGTCGTGAAGATGACTTTGCCCACAATGTTTGTTTCCAGCCTCATATTGTGTATTTGGCAAATTCGAGCGCTTTGAAAGTTGGTATTACCCGCGTTAGTCATATGCCAGGTCGTTGGTTAGATCAAGGTGCAACTCAGGCCTTACCAATTATGAAAGTTGGATCACGTCGTTTATCTGGTCAACTTGAAACAATGTTTGGTTCTTTAGTTGCTGACAAAACTGATTGGCGTAAACTCCTTAAGGGAGAAGCTGAACCTCTAAAACTAACTGAGCAACGTGATCAGTTAATCGAAGAATTTGCACCTAAAATTCAAACGATTCGTGAGGAATTTAGCCAAAATCTTGAATTTAACGAAACCGTTGAATTATTAGAAGATGAGCTACCACGTGAGTTTGTTTACCCTGTTGAGCAGTATCCTGAAAAGATTAAGTCATTAAATCTGGATAAAACTCCAAAAATTCGCGGCGTATTACAGGGCATCAAAGGTCAATATTTAATTTTTGATATTGGTGTTATTAACATCCGTAAATATACGGGTTACCAACTGATTATACGTGCCTAAGTAAGTTTTAAAGCCCCTAAAATGGGGCTTTTTAATTAACATGATTAAGATAATCTGTTTCTAAATAGCCAAGCCGCTAAGGGTAAAGTCACTACTCCAAGTATGATCATTGGAATAAAGTTGAATTTGACTTGTGCAAAGCTCGCACCTTCCAAATAAACCCGTTGTACCAAGTTAATTCCAAACCTTAAGGGGTTTGCGTAAGTTGCTATTTGTAGTGCTTTCGGCATGTTTTCTACTGGTGTAAGTAAACCTGAAAGCAACATCAAAGGCATAATCAATAAAAATGTAAAAAGCATGGCTTGTTGCATATTTAAGGATAAAGCCGAAATTGATAGGCCCACTCCGACTACAGCCACATTAAAACTTAATAAACCAAAATAAAGCAGACTAATAGAGCCATTCATTGGAATTTTAAACCAAAATAAAATGATCAATAAAATAATGGTTGATTGTATCAATCCTACAAAAATTGGAGGTAAGGCCTTACCAATCATAATTTGTAATGGTGTATACGGCGTAACTAATAACTGATCGAATGTACCCTGCTCTCGTTCACGTGCTACAGATAAAGCAGATAGAAGCAATGTCTGCATCATACTTAAAGCCGCAATTAATGAAGGCATTAAGCTCCATCGAGACTCTTGATTTGGGTTGTACCATGTTCTTGTTTCAAGACTAATCGGTAAGGCTGAGTTAAATTTTTGCTGATTAAACTGACCAATAATTTTATTTAGATATGAACCAGCCACAACAGCAGTTGATGAGTTTCTGCCATCAACAATGACCTGTATAGGAGAGCTTTGATTATTATTTAATTTGCTCTCGAAGTCTGAAGGAATCGTAATCACGACCAATGCCTGACGACTATCAATTACCTGTTTGATTTGATCTGTATATTGAAGTGTTGCAATCCGCTTAAAAATACCAGAGCCATCGAGCTTTGAGGTCAGTTCATGCGAAACTTGCCCATTACTCTGATCTAAAATTGCATAATCCACACGGTTAACATCATAAGTTGCAGCATAACCAAACAAAAGTGCTTGCATCAGTGCCGGTACAAATAGAATGACTCTATTTGCAGGGTCACTAAAAATGGTCAGAAATTCCTTTTTGACTAAAAAACTTAAATGTTTTAGCCAAGCTATTAGTTGCTGCCACATAACTTTATCTCAACCGTTTTTTCAGTGAAAAGTTCACAGCACATATCAAAACAACGATATATCCCAATAAAATACCGCATTCTTTAAACCATAACTTCCAATCATCACCTCCCATAAATAGGGTTTTAATTAAAATCATAAAATGCGTAGCTGGAAGTAACTGGCTAACAATTTGTACAACCAAGGGTAAATTTCGTGTATCGAAAACAAAACCTGAAAGCATGAGTGCAGGCATAAAACTTGCCAATAAAGCAATTTGACTCGCCTGAAACTGGCTTTGAGCAAAGCCTGATATGGTTAAACCAAGTAATAACGAAACAATTAAATATAGAAATGAAGCTGATAAAATTGAGAATAATGAACCACGCATGGGTACTTCAAAAATAAAATACGCAGCAATAATACAGATCACGATATCAATCATGCCAACCACAACATAGGGAATGAGCTTTGCTAATACAATTTCAAATGGTCTTACAGGCGTCACAAATAAGGCCTCTAGTGTTCCCCGTTCCCTTTCACGGGCAATAAGCAATCCCGTTAAAAATGCACCGATTAAAGTTAAAATTAATACCATTAAGCCAGGGACTAAAAACCAAGTGCTGTTAGCAGATTCGTTAAACCATATTCGTTGTTCAATATTAACGGTGCTTGAAGTTGCTAATATTGGACTACGGTCAACTTGTATAGACGGCGCGGTAGCCAAAGCACCTGTGACATATCCTTCCAAAGCTGTTGCTATGGTGGTAGACGTACCATTTAATAACAGTTGAGCCTTTGCGTTACCTTGTTGTGCCTGACTCGCGAAATCTGAAGGGAAATGCAAAATGGCATCAATCTCGCCATCTCGAATGGCCTGCTCTGCTTCAGGCAAATTATGAAACTCTTGACTCGTTAAATATTGCGAACCATTTAAACCCGCTAAAACCTGATTGATCTGTGGTGAAGACTGATCAACTACAACACCAACGCGTGCCTGATTTAAGTCAAAGGAGAGTCCATAGCCAAATAGTAAAATTAAGATGATAGGCAAAACCAGACCAATCCCGAGGCTGCTTTTATCACGAATGAGCTGCTTAGTTTCTTTACGAACTAGCGCTGTCAATCGATTCCAAAATGCAAAACTCATTGTAGACCTCCTAAACAGCATGCCTTAATGCACGTGCTTGCTCCACAATTGCTATAAAAGCCTCATTCATATCACTGATATATCTATCTTTACTTGCTAATTCGCGTACTTGTTGGGGTGAACCTAAGGCTAACAACTTTCCTGCATCTTGTATGGCAATCCGGTCACAATATTCCGCTTCTTCCATAAAGTGCGTAGTGATAATGATGGTAATACCCTGATTTGCCAGCTGACCAATGCTGTACCAAAATGAACGCCGTGCAAGTGGATCAATGCCACTAGTGGGTTCATCTAAAAATAAAATTTCCGGTTCATGTAGCAATGCAGCAGCCATAGATAAGCGTTGTTTATAGCCACCCGGTAAATCACCACTTTTAATATGAGTTTTTAAATCGTATTGCTGTAACGCTTTATCAATTTGTTGTTTTAGCTTTTCGCCCGATAAGCCATAGGCTCCACCAAAAAATTTGAGATTCTCTAAAACAGTTAAATTACTATAAAGTGCAAATTTCTGAGAGACATAACCTACATTAGCCCTAGCTTCAGCACGAGCTGTCCGTAAGTTTTTACCAGCAACTTCCAAATATCCACTACTTGCTGGTAACAATCCACATAGCATTCGAAATGTCGTTGTTTTCCCAGCTCCATTAGGCCCAAGTAATCCAAAAATTTCACCGCGCTGCACATCAAATGAAGTGTTAGCGACAGCAGTAAAATCTCCAAAAGTTCTGACTAAATCTTTGACCACAATGATAGGTTGGTCTGATTCCAACTCATGATTTTGCAGTGAATCAAAAGCTCGTTCAGAAATGGACATTTGTTTTCGTTGCTTTTGATTCTGTTGTAATAACATCATAAAAGCATCTTCAAGTTCAGGTTCTCGTGTATTTGCTACTAGCCCCTGAGGTAAAGCACCGGCTGATAATTCTTTCTGGCGACTAATAAAACGTACTTGTTCACCTTTTGGAACAGCATCAATAATCTCTAGATGATTATCAAGTAATTGGGCTTGTACAGTCCGCGCCTTAATATTTGCAGGAGGTTCTACTTGCCATGTTTGCCCACGTGCTATTTCTTTTAATTGCTCTGGAGAGCCCTTCTTTAAAATTTTCCCCTCGTGCATGATATAAACTTGTGCACATTTTTCTGCTTCATCCATATAAGCAGTACTTATGATTACACTTAAGTTTTCTTCCTGAACGAGCTGTTCAATAATGATCCATAAGTCCCGTCTTGATAAAGGGTCTACCCCAACACTAGGCTCATCAAGCAATAGTAACTCTGGGGAACGAACTAAAGTACATGCTAGCCCTAGTTTTTGTTTCATTCCGCCAGAAAGTTGACCCGCTAAACGTCGAGTGAATTGAGCAAGGTCTGTCATTTCCAATAAACGTTTAAATCGTTGATGACGAATTTCTTTTGGAACGTCGTGTAAATCGGCATATAAATCAAGATTTTCTTGTACGCTTAAATCTTCATATAGTCCAAAACGTTGCGGCATATAGCTAATACGGTCTTGCACAGCTTGTGGATTTTTACTCACGTCAATTCCAAGTACATTTAATGAACCCGAAGTGGCTTTATATAATCCTGCCATTAATCGTAATAAAGTTGTTTTCCCCGAACCATCTGGACCTACTAAAGCTGTAAGTTCTCCTTTATTGATTTGCATGTTTAAATGATCAATTGCAGTAATATCTGCTGCCTTTTTACTCTCAGCTTTAAAAGTCATGACCAAATCATGGACATAAACCACTATATTTTCATTGGTCATGGGCATTCTCACTTGAAGCAAGTGGAACTTTCACAGTAACGGGTTGCCCCATTTTTAATTGATCATTCGGATCATTTACATACACTCGGACTTCATAAACCAGTGTTGTTCTAATCTCTTCGGTCTGCACTGTTTTCGGCGTGAACTCAGCCACTGAAGATACATAGCCAATTTTTCCATGAATAGGCTGATTAGGATAAGAATCACGAATGACTTGGGCAGTATCTCCCATCTTAATGGAACTAAGATCTTGTTCATTGACATATACACGTACCCATTTCGGATCAGTCAGTGCCAATGTATAAACGGCCTTTTGAGCAGTTGTCATATCGCCAATTTCTTGTAGACGTGCTCGGACCACTGCTTTTACAGGAGATTTTAGTTCAGTCTGGGTAAGGTTATAATTAATTAAATCTAAATTAGCTTTGGTTACTTCATACTGTGCTTTGGTCGCTTCACGATCTTCTTGTCGAGCACCCTTAATTATTAATTCTAAATTGGCCTGTCTTTCCCGCACCACTGCTTGAGCACTTTGCTGATTACTTTTGGCATAGTCCAACTCTTGTTGGCTAATTGCCCGACCATCTGTGCTACTCACCAAAATTTGTAACCGTTGTAAGTTTTTATCCGTTTTATCTAACTCTGCTTGAGCAGAAGCCAATTGTGCTTTTGCTTGGGTAATTTCTTCAGGACGAGCTCCCACCTCTTGTTTAATAATTGCCTCTTGTTGCGCTTTGAGCTGTGCTTGTGCCTGCTTTGCCTGAATTTGCAATGCATTGGTATTAAGAGTAGCAAGTAACTGGCCTGCTTGAACTTTATCGCCCTCTTGGACCATGAGTTTCTGAATACGGCCAGACTGTTCAAATGCAAGCGAAACTTGGCGAATATCAACATTTCCATGCAAAGTTAAAAAACTATCTAATTGTTCTTTATCATTATATTTCCAAGCCCAAAAGCCGATTAGAGCCACAGCTATAATAACCAAAACACCGGCAATCACTTTTTTATTCATCTTATTGGCCTTTTTATTAAATTCAAATTTTCATAGTTTAAATTCAATTTAAATTTAAATTACCTTACTCTTTGAATAAAAGATATACTTTTATGGTGAATTAAAATTAGGTTTAAACATGTCCAGATCTAGACGAAGTGATGGTGATTTAACCAAGTCTAAAATTATTGAGGCTGCGGGACCTTTGATAGCCCAATATGGTTTTGCAAAGACAGCAAACAAAGCAATTGCCAAAGCAGCAAATGTCGATTTAGCTGCGATTAATTATCACTTTGATGGTCGAGATGGACTATATCAAGCTGTTTTAGTTGAAGCTCACGCACACTATCTGGATGAAAACTACCTGCTAAAACTTGTTGAAAGCGCTCACTCTCCAGAAGAAAAATTAAACTTATTACTTGAGACTTTATTGCATAAATTAACTGAAAAAGATGTCTGGCATGGCAAAGTCTTTATTCGTGAACTGTTTTCACCTTCAGAGCATTTATTAAGTTTTATTGAATTTGCAGGAATGCGAAAATTTTTTCTTATTCGCAAGTTGATTAGTCAAGTGGCTGGTTTAAATGAAAATGATCCGGCTGTTTTACCCTGCATTTTAAGTGTTATGACACCCTGCATGATGCTCATTATTGCCGGACCGAATGCTCAAGCACCCGAGCCTCTTAAGAATATCGCCCAAATGCCATTACACGATTTAGTTGAACATTTTAAGAAATTTTCATTGGCTGGGTTAAAAGCAATTAGCCAATCAAATCTTAAAAATTAGCTATTCAAACATTGCAAAATTGCCTGTACCGGATCTTCTGTATTTCCAGAAATAAGCTGTTTATGCATGGTTAAATGTTGCATCACTTGAATTTGCGCCTTTTCAATATTCATCAGTTTTTCTATTTCAGTTGCTAAATTTTCTGGTGTTGCATCTGCCTGAATCAACTCTTCAATCACTTTTTTACCAGCAATGATATTTGGCAAAGAGTAGTAAGGAATTTTGACCAAAAACTTAGCAATTAAATAGGTCAACCAATGCAACTTATAAAAAGTAACCATAGGTCTATGCATTAACATTGCTTCTAATGTCGCTGTTCCAGAAGCTAAAGCAATGATGTCACTTGCATTCATGACCATACGGCCAACTTTTGATTCAGCGTCTGTATTTTCTAAAATATGAATTGCAGCTTTTAAATGAGGTGCTAATTGTTCAACACCCTGCTCAATCTGTTGTTTACGTGCATCGTTGATTGCGGGAATCAAAAATTGAATATCTGGATATTTGGTATGCAAAATATTGGCAGCGCCCAGTAACATAGGAAGAAGTCGCTCTACTTCCCCTTTACGGCTACCTGGCAACAAAGCAATATGTTTTTGATTTTCAGCAAGACCTAATTGCGCTTTTGCAATTTGAATTGGATTTTCAAGTGGTAATTGTTTAGCTAATGGATGACCCACAAATGCCGCAGGAACGTCATATCGCTCATAAAAGACCTTTTCAAAAGGAAATAAACAAAGGACTAAATCTATGCTCTGTTTAATGCCATGAACACGCCCCTGACGCCATGCCCAAACCGAAGGACTCACATATTGAACTGTTTTTATTGGAAGATTCTTTTCTTTAATACTTTTTGAAAGTCTGAGGTTAAAATCTGGCGCATCAATACCAATAAAAATATCAACGGGATGCTCAGTCCATTGGTTAATTAAACCATCACGTACCGCAAATAGTTTTTTTAAATCTTTTAATACCTCAACAATCCCCATTACCGACAAAGTTTCCATTGGGTAATAGCTTTTAAAACCTTCAGCAATCATTTGAGGTCCACCAATTCCCTCAAATTCAGCATCGATTCCTTGTTCTCGAAAACTACGCATGAGCTTAACGCCAAGCGTATCTCCTGAAACTTCCCCAACTACAATGCCTATTTTAAGTTTTTGGTTTGCCAAGGCGATTTACCCAAGAATTTGAAATAACGCATTCTAGCATAGAGGCTTATCAATCTTGAACTTGATCGTTGCATCCTCACTAAAAGCGGCCACGGCGTACACTATCTAAAATTACATTCATTCACCATCTTTTAATCTAAATTAACAATGCAATTTGAATTGTAGCTTACATTCACAAACAATAAAATAAATGAGAATTATTTACATTATCTTTACTCTTATGAATATCCCACCTCGACCATTTAAGCTATCAGTCATCGCCTGCGCGATTTGTTATGCGAACCTCACTTATGCTCAAGATGCAGATGTGCAAGCTTTACAGACCATTCAAGTTAAAGCCACAAGTGCTGAGCAGTCTTCTGAACAGACCAAAGCATACAATGTTAAAAACTCAAGTAGCGCAACCAAGCTTAATATTGAGGCTAAAGAAACTCCTCAAACTATTAATGTAGTCACTCGTCAGCAAATTGAAGATTTCGGGCTTACCAGTACGAGAGATGTTCTAAAAAATACTCCAGGAGTAACTGTAAGCAATCAGGAAACCGAACGTACTTCGTACATGGCTCGTGGTTTTGAGATTTCAAATATTTTGACTGACGGCGTGGGCTTTCCACTCTCAGGGTATAACTACAACAACACTAACCCAGATACCTACTTTTACGATCGTGTAGAAATAGTTAAAGGTGCAGACTCTTTAACTAATGCATTTGGTGACCCAAGTGCAACAATCAACAATATTCGTAAGCGACCAACTCAAGAGTTCCAAGCAAGTGGCGGTTTGAGTTATGGTTCGTGGGATACTCAACGTTATGAAGCTGACGTATCAGGCTCAATTACCCCGAGTGGAAAAGTACGTGGCCGTATCATGGGCTATGAACAAACTGGCAATTCTTACATTGACCGATATTCTTCAGAAAAAAATGGTTTCGCAGGTATTGTTGAAGCTGATTTAACAGATAGTACTTTACTCACCGTAGGCTATAGCCAAGAACAAAATAAACCGAATGCAAATAACTGGGGTGCTCTGCCCTTACTCGATGCAAATGGCAAGCAAATTTCGTACGACCGCTCATATAATCCAAACCCTGATTGGGCACACTGGGATAATGAAACACAAAATGCTTTTGTCGAATTAAAGCAAAAAATTAATGAGCAATGGGCAGCGAAGCTAACCTACAACTATCTTGATACGAAGCATAATAGTCGCCTCCTTTACTACTATGGATATCCAAAAGCTGATGGTTCAGGCATATCTTTAACCCCTTGGGGAGGTCAAGAACACCAAGAGAAACATGCAGTAGATTTTAACCTCGAAGGAACCTATAAACTTTTTAACAGAGAACATGAAGCAACTCTTGGTTATAGCTATGTACGTAGTCATCAGCAAGATAAACAATCTACAGGAACGATTAACGATAGTAATGTTATCAATTCGACAACTACAGACTGGGCAAGCTGGACACCTCAATCTGTAACTTGGTCAGATTTCACAGAAGCCGCTAACTATACGCAAAATATTGACTCGATCTATGCCGCGACGCGCTTACATCTCAATGAAGATTTAAAACTTTTACTTGGCGCGAACTATGTCAGAGCTGAGAGTAAAGGCGAAAGCTATGGCTCACCAATGTCATATAGTGAAAGTAAAGTATCACCCTATGTTGGACTCACCTATAACTTCACACCTGAATATACAGGTTATATGAGTTATACCTCTATTTTCCGCCCACAAACCGGTATTGATAAAGACACCAATCAAGCTTTAAAACCTATTGACGGCAAAAGCTATGAAATGGGTGTAAAAAGCTCGTGGCTAGATGACCGTTTAACCGGAACACTTTCAGTATTTAAAACTGAGCAGAATAATTATCCGCTACGCAACTCTGACGGAAATCCTCTCAACAGAAAAGTACCAACCAGTGATTTAGAATCGCAAGGTGTAGAAGTCGGCCTATCGGGCCAAATTACAGATAATGTGAATCTTTCTTTCGGTTATGCTCAATTTAGTATTAAAGATATTAAGAATGGTGGTGAGGCAAGAACTTATAATCCAAACCAGACGCTTAATTTGCTGACGACCTATACGCCGTCAGCTTTACCTAAGCTGAAAGTTGGAGCAGGCTTACAATGGCAAGATGGTGTAAAGCTATATGACTCAACTGTAAACAGTACCATCACACAAGATGCTTATGCCTTAGTGAACTTAATGGCGAGCTATGAAGTAAATAATCATATTACGCTTCAAGCGAATGGTAATAACATTTTCGATAAGAAGTATCTATATAGTTTCCCTGATGGCCAAGGATTTTATGGTCCTTCTGCCAACTATACAGTTGCTGTAAAGTTTAAATATTAATATCGTAGCCAATCCCAATTTAGGGATTGGCTTTTCTTATTACTCTTTGTTTATGTGTCATTAAAGATGTCCAAAACTGTAAATCTCCCTGTGTCATATCGCATAAAAGTTTTCTATCGATTCTTGCTGGTTTTCGGTATGGGTTTTGCCTGTATGGCGTATTTAAGTCTTGGACTCACTGGAATTCTCCTTTTGACCTTAGACAAAGCTGAAGCTATCTATCTCGCATCATTTATAGCAATTCTATTTTACGTAGTGTTCGTAATTATAGGTTTTTGCATTCAATCACTTTTGAAACTCACTGGGCTATCAGTCGTTCTATGTGCCCTTTTCTTTTTTGCAACGCGTATGGTGGGTTATGCATAAAGGTATACGTCAATCTATGGCATGGCTACACTCATGGACTGGCTTAATTTTTGGATGGCTCGTATTTGCCATTTTCTTAATGGGAAGTTTGTCCTATTACCGCCACGAAATTAATTTATGGATGCAGCCTCCACTTGCGCAATATGAAGTAAAGCAAGATATTGCTATTAAAACAGCCTATCAATACTTACAAGACCACGCTCCAGATGCCAAATCTTGGTATTTAACTGTTGCTACACCAGAAAGTCCGGTAAACACCATGTATTGGGAAAAATCAGACGGCGGTTATGGCAATACCACACTTGATGCAAACACAGGTCAAGAGCTTCAACTTTCGGCAACGTTAGGCGGCGACTTTTTTTACCGATTCCATTACCAACTTTTTGGCGTCCCAATATTACTTGGACGATTAATAGTATGTCTTGCCGCATTTATTATGTTGATTGCCTTGGTTTCAGGCATTATTACCCATAAAAAAATATTCACCGACTTTTTTACTTTGCGTACATTTAAGTCTCAGCGTTCATGGCTAGACTTTCATAATATTTCTTCGGTGATTGCCCTACCTTTCTTTTTAACCATTACATTTACAGGCCTAGCCATTTTCTTTTATTTGTATCTGCCTTGGGGAATGCAAAAGCTTTATCCTGAAAATCCATATCAATATTTTACCGAAATACGTACAAACAATGTGCTTGAGAACCAATCGATACAGCCAGCTCAGAACTTATCTATCGAAAAGTTATTAAACCAAGTGCAACAAAGTTGGGGAAATCAAACTTTATCGACAATTAGTGTAAAAAATCCAAATACCAATCAGGCTCAAATTACCTTTATTCAAAATGAAGATCATTCAATTACTCGTAATCAGGCTCAAATTACATTGAATGCATCAACAGGCAAAGTCTTAGCAGACACACGTAATAATAGTGCTATTGCAACGCTGAATGCGGGAGTTTACGGTCTACACATGGCAACATTTGCCCAACCTTTACTTCGCTTAGGTTTGTTCTTCTCTGGCATTTTAGGGTGTGTCATGATTGCCTCTGGTTTGTTACTCTGGAGCCTTAAACGCCAAATTCAAAATAAGAATAGTAAGTTTCACTTTGGACACTATTTAGTTGACCGTTTAAATGTCGCAACTTTTGTAGGACTGCCGTGTGCAACTGTCGCCTATTTAAGTGCGAATCGATTATTTACAGTCACTTCAACCACAATCAATTATGAAATTTATAGTTTTTTCTTGGTCTGGCTAATCAGCCTAATGATTGCTTTAGTCACTAAAAAACAATATTTATGGCGAACTCAACTGAGTATTTTTATTCTGCTTTGTATGGCGCTTCCAGTCTTAAATCTAATTTATTTGCTCAAGCATGATTATGTTGAAAGCTTCAACACTTATTGGGTCTTTGCACGTATAGATATATTTTTGTGGATATTTGCAGGCTTAGCGATTTTTATATTCTGTAAAATTCAACCTATTCAGCATAAAGCTGCAGAAAAAATCCAGAAGAAGCTGAATAAATTAAATACTGAGGTGAGCTCATGATCTTTATAGCTTTCATCTTAATTTTATTAGGAATGTATTTGTTATTTATGGCGAGTGAAAAATATCGATCACCAAAATCAACAGGCCATTTCAAGCCATTAGCTCAAAAATATTACCAACACTTTAAGATCGCTGCATTCATATTGTTTGTTTTATGCGCATATATTTTGATTCGACATTATAATTTTTCAATTGGTTTTGTTAGTTGGTGGATATTTGCAACCCCGTTAACTTTTGGTCTCATACTTCTACTTAACCCCTTGAAACCATCAAAATAATCTTAGATCCTAATAATTTGATGAAAAATAGCTCAAGCTAAGCAATATTTTGATTGCTTAGCTTTTTTTTGCATAAGTAAATCATTATTCATGACAACTGTTTATCTCTAAAAGGAATAAGATATGGGCGTTTCGTGATAAGTGGCGATAAAGATGTCTGGTGCTTTTGAATTTATCTTAGCGGGTATGTTAGTTGGTTTCTGTGTAGGGATTACAGGAGTTGGTGGTGGATCATTAATGACACCAATTTTAATTAGTCTTTTTAGAATTGAACCGCATATCGCAATTGGTACCGATTTACTTTATGCCGCAATTTCAAAATTCTGTGGCTCAATGGTTCATGCTAGAAAACTCAACATTGTGTGGCCAATTGTTTTATGGCTTGCAGTGGGTAGTATTCCAGCATCTTTCGTTACCTCATGGGTACTTGAACATTATTTAAGTCAGTCAACTCACTATAAAGCTGTGTTAACCATGGTTTTAGGTTTTATGCTAACACTGACTGGTGTTTCAATTATCTTTCGTTCACGTATTGAAAAATTCTTTAATCGTTTTAGAAGTAAAGAAGTAACCCAAACAGAAAATGAGCAATTGGCTATTCACCATAAACGCCTCTACATCATTATTATGGGTATTATTTTAGGCGTATTCGTAACGCTTTCATCTGTCGGCGCTGGTGCATTTGGTATTATGGCGCTTGTGATTATGTTCCCGAACTTGCCAATGATTCGAATTATTGGTTCAGATGTGGTACATGCAGTATTGCTTACTTTAGTGGCCGGCCTTGGACACATGAGTGCTGGTAACGTCGACTTTACGCTTCTTATGTGGTTATTGGTGGGTTCAATTCCAGCAATTATTGTCGGTACGCTCATTAGTTCCCGCATGCCAGAACGTTTAATCCGAAAAATTTTAGGGATTACCCTATTTGCTCTCGGTGTTAATTTTATGATTAACCCGGTCAAAGCAAAACAAAAAGCCCCTGTGGTACAACAACAAGCAGTGATTGCTGAAAAAACAAGCAATTCAACTGAAAGATAGCAAAATCAATAAGATTTTTCCAAACTGAAATACCATGAGATGTAGTATTTTCATAATTATTTCATGGTATATTCAGTACACAAAACAACCTTTAGTATGATCGAACCAGTGACAGTAATGACTACACATTCAAAATCCGTTTCAAAGCCAGATATCGACGACCTTAATATTAAAAGCATTCAAACTCTTGTAACACCAGCTGAGCTTAAATCAGAGTTGCCTTTATCTGATGTTGCTTCACAAACCGTTCTAAAAGGTCGCGAAACTATTCGTAATATTTTAGATGGTTCAGATAAACGTTTGTTTGTCGTTATTGGTCCTTGCTCTATTCACGACCCGAAAGCTGCTCACGAATATGCCGATCGCTTAAAAGTGCTAAGCGAAAAAGTTAAAGATTCTTTGTATTTAGTTATGCGTGTTTATTTTGAAAAACCACGTACGACAATTGGTTGGAAAGGTCTAATCAATGACCCAGACATGAATGACTCATTTAACATCGAAAAAGGTTTACGTATTGGTCGTAAACTCTTGCTTGAGTTAAATGAAAAAGGTTTGCCATGTGCAACTGAAGCACTTGACCCTAACTCTCCACAATACTACCAAGATTTAATTTCATGGTCTGCTATTGGCGCACGTACAACCGAGAGCCAAACTCACCGTGAAATGTCTTCTGGTCTATCGTCACCAGTTGGTTTTAAAAATGGTACAGACGGCGGTTTAACTGTTGCCACTAACGCCATGCAGTCTGTTAAATATGGCCATAGTTTCTTAGGCCTTAACGAAGACGGTCAGGTTTCAATTATTAATACAAATGGTAACCCTTATGCACACGTAGTCTTACGTGGCGGTAATGGTAAGCCTAACTATGATGCTGGTTCTGTTGAAGAAGCAGAAAATGCTTTAGCGAAAGCAAAAGTTAGCAATAAAATCATGATTGATGCGAGTCACGCGAACTCAAATAAAGACCCATACTTACAGCCACTTGTTCTTAAAAATATTACTGAACAAATTTTAGATGGTAATAAGTCAATTGTTGGTCTTATGGTTGAAAGTCACTTAAAAGGCGGCCGCCAAGATATTCCTGAAAACCTTTGTGACCTAGAATATGGTAAATCAGTGACTGATGGCTGTATTGACTGGGAAACCACTGAAAGAACATTGCTTGAAATGCATGAAGCTTTAAAAGACGTTTTACCAAATCGTTAATTCATCTTTTTAAGAATATCGATTAAGCCCTCATTTTTGAGGGCTTTTTATTTTAATGAAATTTCTAGATAAGCCGTAATAGTGTTTAAAAGTTTTATTATTTATAAATAAAAATAGCTTACGATAAAAGCAAAAAGTAGCACAGTTTCGCTAAGCTCAATCGCAGCTCCCACCGTATCCCCTGTAATACCATCAATACGTTTTATAAACAGATGTCTTAAATAAACAAGGCTCATTAAAAAGCCAATCACGGCGATTAGACCTTGCCATCCCCAATATAGAGACATTAATACAACTAGAGAAACTATTATCCAAGAAGCTGTTTTAGGTAAATGGTCAGTCAGAGAACGACCTAAACCTTTTTCACGAACATACGGCGTAGTTAAAAATAAAATGGATGGCACAAGGCGTCCAAGAGCAGGAACCAATATTAAAAATAGTGTTTGCTGTTGTTCAATCAGTACATAAAACAGTGCGAACTTGAGTAAACAGATAACAACTAAACTCAGTACTCCAATAGGGCCACAACTTGGATCCTTCATAATTTGCAAAGTACGCAGTTTGTCTCCAAAACCACCTACCCACGCATCTGCCGTATCTGCCAGCCCATCTAAATGCAATCCTCCTGTTAGCCAAATCCATAAAGTCATGATGAGGGCGGCAAGTAGAAGAATTGGTAATTTTGCGAACAGACATGTAATAAGAAAAAGGATGCCACCGATAATGAGTCCAACCAATGGATAAAACAAAATAGCTCGACCATTTTGTTGCGCCGTCGGCATTGTCTTTAGCTCGATCGGCAGAACAGTTAAAAATTGCAATGCGATCCAAAATGGTGTCATGTCCAAATCTCTAACTGATCTATATTTAAAAACAGTTTGAATTATGAAGAAATAAAAATGGGAATAGCAATCCCTATTCCCATTAAAGACTTCAGAAAACAGAAAATCTATTGTATTTGATAGCACTGTTTCAATTTTATATAGTCGTAGTAGAAACTAGTTGGGCTATAGCGCGCATAGTTACATGCAGACTTAAACAAAGTTTCTTTTTCGTTATAAAGCATTTTTACCAAAGTATTGCCTTGGCCATTTTGATAAATATCCCACTGTACATTGGCAGCCATAGGTGAAACCACTTCTCCACGCCATAAGCTGGTTGAGTAATTATACGTCTGGCGAAGTGGTAAAGGCTGCATCATATTATGTAAGTCTAGGCTGGTGGCCAGAGGAATAATAATTTCAGCATGGGCAAAACGTAAAACCGCTTTGTAAGGTTGGGCTTTATTCACAACAGCATCAACTTGTTGGAACATATCTTGTTTTAAGCCTTGTGCAATTTCACTCGTGACTAGATTTGACTCTGTGAAACTTGGGCCTTTTTCGTAAAAATCATTAGCATCATTAAATTCTGCATAAAATTTTGCGGCTTCAACAGGCATATATTTATCAAAATCGATACCTTTTAGCTCATCTTTCATGCCACCAGAAATTGAATAGAGCTCATACACATAAGCTGCTGCATCAACTGTACTGGCGATAGTGTTTTTACCCTTACCTTTTTCCGTAATTTGCTCACCTTTAGGCGAAGTTACGGTAAAAGACCCTGTATTACTAAAGCTATAACCCGCTGTACCCAATTTTTTAATAAAGTCTGCTTTAAAAATCGGGTTGAGTACAGCCTGAGCAGTTTTTTCAGCCTGAGTATTTTTTGATAACTCATCCAGCTTTTGTGTTAAGTCATTATTATTTTCTTCAAAATCTTGATAGGCCTGACTTGCATCATAAATTTTCTGCTGACTAGTACTGAGTGGTTGTGTTAAGTCATCATCTGCATTCAAGCTATGGAAATAAAGTTTAAAACGATCTACCCCACCATCTTCAACACTTGGAACGCTTTCACTCGATAAATTGGTATAAGAGACTGGAACAATTTTATCTTTGAGCTGCGGTTGTTGTTTAATTAATTCAGCCGTAAAGAATTTAGCACTATCTACCGCACGATCGACACCCGAACTTTGTACCGATATAGAGGCTTGCGGATTTAAAAGATTGGGTAAGCGTTGTAATAACCGATCTGCAATACCACGATGTTCTAAAATACCAGTCATGGTTTCATTTCCATAACCATACTGGCGAATGCCTTCGACCCCATAGCCTAATAATATATTGGCTTTCATCATGGCCTCTAAGTCAGCACCTAATTGCTCACCTAACGGCGTTAAGGCATTTTCTGCTTTTGCCTGCTTCCATAAATTATAAAGTGCCAAGTCATATTTGAGACTTGATAAACCTCTTGAACCATGACGCGCGACCAACTCTGTGAAAACTGGCTGGAACCCACTCGGTGCCTGTTCATAGCTTTTTATATCTTGTTGCGGCTGATAAGGCGTTTTGGTTTGATAATACTTTGATTGGGTTGTAGGTGGTGTCGTTGGTTGATCATCTTGATCGTCATTATTGTTACAAGCCACAAGCAACAATGACGCAGCAAGCAACGTCATTTTAAATAAAATATTCATGAGTCTGATAAGTGATTAATAAGAAATGCCCATAGCTTAATTTTTAGCAATGACAGTACGATTACATGACTTCAAATATCTTTATAAAAATAATAACTTACAAGTGTATAAAAATAAGAGGATTGTTATTTAAGTATAAAAGTTAATTGACCATCTTTTTCAGAAAATTCGAGAGGATATAACTTCCCAAGCTCTGCTGGCATTTTAAGTAAGTCATCTAAAGGTTGTTGCCCGGCTAAACAAGCCAATAGCTTAATGACACCTCCATGGGTAACAACCAATGCATGTTGCCAATTCTGCTTTTGCATATCTACAAGTAAATCTTGAAAACCCTTCAAAACCCTTATTTGAAACTGCGTTAACGTTTCAGCCCCAGGCGGACAATATTGACTCGGTTTTTGCCAAAAATTTGCAAGTAACTCTGGCGAGATTTCATAAATTTGCTGAGTAGAAATGCCTTCCCAGTCTCCAAAGAACATTTCTTTTAAATCATGATTTAAAAGCAAAGGCAGTTCAGTTGTTTTAGCAAGTTGCTCCGCAAAGCATGCACACCGTTTTAACGAAGAACTTACAATGACATCCCATGTCTGATTTGTGTCTTGCTCAATGGTTGACTGCATTTGATGCCAACCTTTTGGTGTTAGGTCATCATCTAAATGTCCACGTAAAGTATGACTAAACTGAGTTTCACCATGTCTGAGTAAATCAATTTTCAATTTACTCAATTTTATCTCCACTTACAGCCGCTTGAGCAAACGTTGCCATTTGATTATGTAATGCGCACGCCATTTTAACCAATGCCAAAGCAGCACCAGCTCCACTACCTTCACCTAAACGCAAATTCAGCTTTAAAATTGGCTCGGCATTGAGTTCTTGCAAAATACGTCGGTGCCCATATTCTGCCGATTGATGGCCAAATAACATCCAGTCACGTACTTTTGGGTTCATTCGTACCGCACATAAAGCGGCTACCGAACTAATAAAGCCATCCACAATCACAGGTAAGCCAATCTGAGCACATCGAATGTAAGCACCAGTTATGGCAGCAATTTCCAAGCCGCCTACAGCACTTAGGGTTTTAAATGCATCACCAATGACATGTTGATAGTGACGCTCTATTGCCTGCTCAATCACTTCAATTTTATGTCTTAACTGATCGGCACCAATTCCTGTACCTACGCCAGTTAATTGCTCAGCCGTATCATTTAATAAAAGACATGCTAAGGCAGAAGCAGAACAGGTATTTCCAATTCCCATTTCACCCGCAATATAAATATCTGCACCGTCAGCTTTAGCTGTATCTACGCTCTTTTTCCCTAACTCTAAAGCAGCACGACATTCTTCAGCATTCATTGCAACTTGTTTGGCAAAATTTGCTGTCCCTGCACGAATACAATGACGTTCAATACCGACATATTCGTATGCTTCGCCTACTGTGCCACAATCAATGACTTGCAAACGAGCTTGATGATATTTAGCAATTACACTAATTGCTGCACCACCAGTTGTGAAGTTTTGCAACATTTGGCGTGTGACAGCTTGAGGATATGCAGAGATATTTTCTTCAACAACACCATGATCGCCAGCAAAAACTGTGATCCACGGATAATTAACTTGAGGATGAGCATTGGACTGTAAACTGGCAAGTGTAATTGCAATCTGCTCTAAATCACCTAATGCACCTGTAGGTTTGGTGAGTTGGAGTTGATGTTGCTCAGCTTGTTGTTTTGCTTTCAGATTAGGTTGCTGTACAGATTCTAACCACCAGTTCATTTCACTTCTCACCTTTTAAAATCATTGGAAAACCAGCCACACAAAACATAACCTTATCTGCAATTTGTCCTAGAGCTTGATGCAGTCTTCCTGCTTCATCTACAAAACGCCGGCTAATCTCGCCTAATGGCACAACACCCAGACCAGTTTCATTACTGACTAAAATAATTTCTGATTGAAGTGTGGGTAAAACGTCTATTAGTTGCTCACACTCAAACACTTGAACGTTTTGATCATCTAAAAGTAACAAATTCGTTAGCCAGAGTGTTAAACAATCCACCAGAATGATTTGATTAGGTCGATCAATTTTTTGTAAAGTTTTTGCCAAAAATAATGGCTCTTCAACCAACGACCAGTGAGCAGGACGCTGATTTTGATGGTGTGCAATTCGGCTTTGCATTTCTGAATCAAGTGCTTGCGCAGTCGCGACATAAGTCACAGCTAATTGCATAGATATTGCCGTTTGTTCAGCCAGTCGACTTTTACCAGAACGAGCACCACCTAAAATTAGTTGCAACATGAATCACCTAAAAATAAATGCTGATATGGATATAACTTACCTTGTAAAGTTTGAGCCTGATAATAACCAAACGTCAAATGCTCAATTTTAAGTTCAAATTCAGCGTGCTTATATTGTACAGGTAATTCAGAAATTTTTTGCAAAATCAAATCACTATTATAATTTTCTTTATATAGACCCAAGGTGATATGTGGGCAATAATCTAAAGCCGCAATTTCATTAGAAACCGTGCCTAGCTTTTGTCGTATTAGAGATAAGATATTTCCGGCATCTTGAATTTCTACAAATAAAGCACTACTAAAACTATCAACTGCTCTAATTTTTAATTCAAATGATGCAAAATTCTTTTTTCTTAAAATTTCTATCTGCTGCTCAAACTCACTAAAGCTAAAGTCATCTTTATAAGCTTTAGATTCATCAGTCAAAAAGCCACATATAAACAATGTGACATGATATTGGCGGCTATTGAGTTCTAATAAAAAATCTGAAAAATGTGCGCGCAATCCATCTAAATAATCAACTAATTTTTGATCATTAATTTCCAGATACCATAAAGCATAATTTTGACGCCCAAGGTGCCATTCCGGATAGTCCCGTATAGATGTTGGCACCATGGATGTCGAAGGTTTTAGCAGCACAGCTTTAATTCAAAATGATTCAATTTTTGTATTAAAGCATGTTTGCCTTTTAATTGTAGAGTCTTAATTCATTGAACGAATTTAAGCATATTGAGTACGCGTAGTTTTGGAGTTAATAATATTCATGTTCAAAGGTTGCTTGCCTTGTTCAGAAAATAAATATTGAATTAATTGTGTCAACTCAACTTCCAGATGTCTTTTCTGAACTGTACTCATGTCCAAGTTCTGAATTTGTTGCTGCAAATGTTTAATCGCATCATTCTCATCAATTTCTAAAAATTGAATTGCATAGGCATAACCTAAAGCGGCGCCTTTTAATAAGTTTTTATAGGGTAAATCATGACCTATATTCACCACAATTGATGCTATTACCCGTTCATTGTGACCCAGTTTACGTAGCGGATCTCGCGCAACACGCTGACATGGATCTTTAAATGCATATTCACATGAATCTAGAAAACTCTGCGCAAGTCGATCTAAATCTTTTGCATAGTTAGGTAATACGATTGCAAGTCCTTGCTTTACTTCTGTAATTAAATTCTCTGCAAATGCTTTAACAGAACTATCGCCCATAGCAACACCAATAGAATCATAATCCAGTAAAGATGCATACCAAGCAAGCATCGCGTGTACGCCGTTCCACAGTCGATTTTTGATTAATTGAATATCTGTAATCTGCTCAACCAACACAACTTGGCGCAATTTTTCGACTAAAGGGCTACCTTTTTCTACATAAATTGGCATATCAGTTTCGCTATTGAACAAGATTAGATCCATACTTTGTAATATATGTCCCGGCTGAAAATTACGACGCATATTATCTACATATAAAGATGCCTGATTTTGCTGATCTTGGGTCAGTTTATTGCAATCTTCAATTTCGACCTGCTCCTCTTGTTCTACATCAGATAAGTGCTGTTCAAGAAAATGATGCTTAATACGAAGCTGACGATATAGATTTTGATTAGACAATTTTGAAACCATACGGTTTACAACGGTGTCGCAAAAGTAATGTTCTTTTAAAATATGCTCCGTCACGTCCTCATCATTAGTTATTTCTAAAAGTGCTTCTCTAAGATGCTTCATCACCAAATATTTTGCGCCAACTTTATTTAAAATAATTAAAAAAGTTAACGGTTCTATACATGTTTCAAGTGCCGAGTTAAAACGAGCGTATAAGCCTTTTGCAATCGTTTTTGCCTCAGCTTCGATGGCTTGTTCTGGTAAGCACAGTGCGATCAAACTCGAATGGGTATACATCTCTAACATTTGCTGTTCATTGTCAGAATCAACAATTGTCATATTTTCAATGCGTTCATCATAAGAAAACTGTCCATAGCGAATACTATAAGTTCCAAACGCATTTACAGCTTCACGGAATAGACTATTACGCGTAGAAGCAATAATACGTCTTGGTTTTGTGTATCCATCCCAGTGCGACAAAATTTGCGCTATATAGCCGCCCCCAATAGCACCGAAACCATGTATCCCAACCGTCAGTTGATTCAGGCTTTGCGGAAAAGGTTCTTGTACTTGTGGCATATCCATAACAGGAATAAATTGATCGAGATCTGTTAAGAAGTCATACATCTGATCGTAATAAAAATCGGCTTTTTCCAACATTTCATCATTTGGTTCTTTAATATCTTTTAATAAAATCGTTAGACCTTCCGATGAGTGAGCTGATGTTAAACCATTTTCAGAATCTTCAAACATTAAACATTGGTTAGCATCTAAATGAAGTTGACTTGCTGCCTTGAGAAATATTTCAGGATGAGGCTTTCCATTTTGTACTTCATCCCCACAAGTAATTACATCAAAAAATTTATAAACATTCGCATTAATTAAATATTCTTCGGCAATTGCTCTACGACTTGAAGTAGCTACAGCCATTCTTAAACCTGATTTTCTTAAACGTTCTAAAACTTGAACCAAACCTTTTTTGATAGGAACGCCGTGTTTTCGTATATGTTCAAGCTCCATCTCATCGGCTCTTTTTCGTATCTGTTTATATGGAACATTCACACCATACAAACGTTGAGCTAATTGTTCAGCAGTAGTTGCACTTAAACCTAAACATTGCATTAAATATTCGTGTGAAAATTCCTGTCCAATGAGTTCTTGAGATGCTTGTTGCAATGTTTGAAACCGCAATCTCTCAGTATCAAACATTGTCCCATCCATATCAAAAATTGCTCCATGAACAGGTTTTCCATGAAAAATAAGCACGCTTTTACCTCTTTTTTTGATCATGTTTTATTCAGGGTATACAAAAAATTGGCTAAAAAGGCAGGATGTTAATAAATGAAACACTAGTGGTTATTTTTTAATCAAAAATATAAGTGATCTGTTACTGAGCAGAGTTGAAACTCTAAAAAGGTTGAACTATATAAATAAGTATGAAACTAACTTTAAATGCAAGAGTAGCAAGCCATCCTCGCTTGCTACTCTTGGTTTATTCTTTTTATTGCGCTGATAGTATTTATTTTTCTTAGTTCCATTTACCGCTGCTTGAACCCGCATATTTTTATAATGTCTTGCAGGTGTCACATACCAGAAATCAACCCGCCTTTCGCTGCTCTTCTTATTTGAGCTTCTGGTATAACTCTAAATTTCATTAGAAAATGAGCATCAATCTTCTCCCCCTTATCGGGACTAGGACTACATCGCCATTAACAATAATGATAATCATTTTCATTTAACAATTCAAGCTTTTTTGCAATTGTTTATACTTCTCTCTTTTTTGAAAAATAAAGAAGGATCCGCAATGAGCTATACCTCTCAACAAAGTATTTTCTCAATGTAGATAAAAATAATGATTAGTTCTTAGAGTATTCCTCTAAACTTTTCTTACTGATCAAGTACATCAACAAATTGAGCATTTAAAAGCTGTGCTAAATCTTTAGGATTTAAACCAATATCCAGCCCTCTTTTTCCGCCACTGACATAAATTTTGCTAAAGTTTTGAGCAGATGCATCAATGACAGTTTTTAAACGCTTTTTTTGACCTAAAGGACTAATCCCTCCTACCAAATATCCCGTTAAACGTTCGGCATCTTTAGGATTAGCCATCTGTAATTTTTTACATCCAAACGCCGTAGCTACTTTTTTTAAATTTAATTGGTGATTAACTGGCAAGACAGCAACAAAATAATTCTTATCGTCACTTACCATTAGAGTTTTAAATACTTCTTTTACATCCAAATCTAATTTTTCAGCTGCTTCTAATCCAAAACTTTTGGCATTTGAATCATGTTCATATTCATGAATAGAAAATTCAATTTTATTACTTTTTAACAATCTACATGCAGGAGTCATAATAAGTGGTGTTATAGATGAAATTGTTTTGATTATAGTTTTTTTAAAAAATTTTTTAAATTTGCTTAGGCTATTTACAAGAGTTACATAAAAATTCAATCAGCAACTGAAGAAAAAATAATCTCAACTTGATATTCGCTGCTCGACTCCATATATTTTATTTAGATTTGAAGTCTGAGCTGGCAATTTTATGAGTTATAAACACAACAATCTGATGGCTATGCGTCACCGTTTTTGGGATGAATCTTCAGATTCTGTATTAAATGAAAAGCAGTTTTTGCAGCAGACGTTAATTGAACAAGGTATTTTTAATAACGCAACTCTTGATGATGTTAAGTACTTCTTTTATACCCTGCCTAGCATCATTATCGTAAAAGCTCATGCACTTGGTTTCATGCATGATTCAGTCAAACAAATGTTATTGCAACATATTCAGAATAATCGCCTGCATTTGATGCAGAAATCTGAATTAAAGATTCAATTTAAAATGTAATCCATTTTGTTATCAAAGGTCCGTTTTATCTTAGTTTTACTCATCTGAATGCTCTTAATTTCTCAAATTTATAAATTGCTTAGGCTATTTAATAGTTAATGAAATAAAGATGGCGATTTCGACCTATCATTCAGTCTGAGAGAACTATTTTAATACGCTCAAAACATGTAATATTCGTTACAATTTTAGATCACAGCGTTTGGCTGCATGATGCGCATAGGATTCTATTTTCATGTCAAATCAGAAAGATAAGCTTAAGAGTTTAAAAACTTCTTCCATGGATCGACGCTTATCAATCGCGAAAGCTTCTTTACTTGCAGGAACACGTTGGGCAACTGCAAGTGCTTCTTCTATTTTTTCTAATGAGGAAGACAAAGAAAAGAAACGTAAAAAAGCGATGAGCGAACAAGCTAATTATCTGGTTTCTGAAATAGGTAAACTTAAGGGTTCTATTGTTAAAATTGGGCAAATGATGGCCCTTTATGGTGAACATTTTTTACCAGAAGAGATTACACAAGCATTAAATACCCTAAATAACCAAACTGTTGCTTTAGATTGGCCTGCAATTAAGCCACATCTACAAGAACAACTGGGCGCTAAGCTAAATGATTTAACGATTGATCATGAGCCAATTGGTACCGCCTCTCTCGCACAAGTACACCGTGCAACACGTAAATCAGATGGCTTGGAATTAGTTCTAAAAATTCAATATCCAGGTGTTGCGAACGCAATTGATTCAGATATGAGCTTGTTTAAAAACATGCTTAAACTGACACGAATGGTGCCACAAACCCGTGAATTTGATCAGTGGTTTGATGAAGTGCGTGAGATGATGCATCGTGAAGTGGACTATGATGTTGAAGCTGCCACTACTCGTCGCTTCGGTGAACGCTTAAAAGATGACGAGCGTTATATTGTTCCGACGATTGTAGATGAATATTGCACAAACCAAGTACTCTGCATGACTTTCGAACGCGGTGTTCCAATTAATAGCCCTGTGATGTTGTCTTTGCCTCAAGAGCGTCGTAATCAGCTTGGTGAAGCTTCACTAGAAATTGCTGTTCGTGAAATTTTTGAATGGGGCGAAATGCAAACAGATCCTAATTTCGGTAACTACCTTGTCCGTTTAGGTAATGGCCAAGATGTTCAGGATAAGATTGTATTATTAGACTTTGGCGCTATCCGTCAGTTTGATGACCACTTGTTATCGGTTGCCCGCAACTTAATTCAGGCAGGTTATCAGCATGATAAACATGCGATGGTACAAGCAATGACTGGATATGAATTTTTTGATGCAATGCCTGAAAGTATTAAACCAGGCATGGCCGATGTCTTTTTACTCGCAACAGAAGCATTTAGTACCCCTGCAAATAATCCAGATATGCCCGCTGGCCTAATGGATGAACATGAACGTTATGACTGGAAGAAAAGTCAGTTACATAGCCGTGTTATGCAGCAAGCAAGTAAATCAATGGCATCACGTTATTTCTCAGTACCTCCAAAAGAATTTATGTTTATTAGCCGTAAATTTATTGGGGCATATACATTTATGACGGTTATTGATGCAAAAACAAATGTACGTCGTATGATTCGTAACTTCGCTTAATTTAGTGAACGACTAGAATGATTCCATGTCATTCTAGTCAATACCGCGCCAAACACCTCACAATAAAATTATTTTTAATAAATAAAATCATATACTTAAAATACGTTTATTTTTCACCTACCATTTATCCACTCATTTTTTGAATGTCAGTAACGACATAGTCTTTTACTATAATGCGTGTCAGCATAAAACAATAACAACGTGTTAGGACACCATAATCATGACAAGTATGATCAATAAAGCTCAGGGTTTGGGTTTATCGCTGATCACAAAATTGGCTGGAAGCGATGTACTTGATCAACTCAAGTTACGCAAATTTGTTGAAAAATCCCTATATCAAGGTTCAAAAGCTGGTTTTAAAGCATTAAGCCAGACTCAAAAAGCATTTAAACCGAAACAAATCTCTCAACAGCGATTGCCTCAACAACAAAAAACTCTGTTTGATTTAAGCCTAACTGAAGAACAACAAATGACCTCTGATGCAATGTCTCAATTTGCTCAAGAAGTTTTATTAGGGTTAGCTCATGATGCTGATCAGACTGCCCAGTTTCCAGAAAGCCTTTGGCAATATGTAGAAGATCTAGGTCTTAATTACTATGCTCTTCCAGAAGCATTAGGCGGTGTAGCAACCGAACAAAATATTGTAAGTAACTTATTGATTGCTGAAAAATTGGCTGAAGGCGATTTTAGCATTACAGCGGGATTACTCAGTACATTTAGCGTCATTAATGCAATTACACGTTGGGGTTCTGCCGAAGTTCAGTCGATGTACTTACCTTGTTTTGCAGAAGACTCAGACATTACAGCAACCTTTGCTGTACAAGAAGCAACTCCAGCATTTAATCCTTATGTATTAAAAACCAAAGCATCACTTGAAAATGATCAATTCTATATTGATGGTGAAAAAACGCTTGTTATTTTAGGTGATCTGGCCGATGTATTTTTAGTAAGTGCGGACTTTAATGGCAAGCCAGATATATTTGTAGTGCAATGCAACGATAGTATTTCTATCAAAAATACGCCTGCTATGGGCCTTAAAGCGACAGAAACAGCAACTTTACGCTTTAATCACACTCCTGCTCTACGCATAGGTGCAACAGACTTTAATTACACTGCTTTCTTAGATCTGGGAAATTTAATGTGGTGTGCAATGGCTGTTGGTACTTGTGACGCTGTAAAAGCCTATTGTATTAAATATGCCAATGAACGAACTGCTTTCGGAGAGCCGATTTCTCACCGCCAAAGTGTCGCTTTCATGATTGCAGATATGGCAATTGAAATTGACGCAATGCGTATGCTGGTTTTAAACGCAGCAAGCCTTGCAGAATCAGGCAAGCCATTTCACCGTGAAGCCTACCTTGCTCGTTTACTTTGTGCTGAAAAGTCCATGAAAATTGGTACAGATGGTGTGCAAATTCTTGGTGGACATGGTTTCACAAAAGAACATCCCGTAGAACGTTGGTATCGTGATTTACGAGCTACTGCAATTTTACATTCTGGCTTACATGCATAACTGATGATCAGAGGATAATACAATGAACTTACAAAATCCTAAAAAATTCAAAATGATGATTGATCAGGCACATGATGTTGCGATCAATGTTTTACGTCCTATTTCTCGTAAATATGATAAAGCTGAGCATGCTTATCCAAAAGAGCTCGATATGTTAGCTTCACTCATTGATGGTATGAACGAAGGTGGCGAAGGCATTAATGCAGGCGCTGCCGTTGGTAAAAAACGTGGTGAAGTTGAAACAGGCAATAAAAATGGTAATAACATTTCAACTGCGCTTGGCGTAATTGAAATGTGTTATGGCGATGCAGGCATGATGCTAACAATGCCACGTCAAGGACTTGGAAATTCTGCAATTGCTGCTGTTGCCAATGACGAACAGCTTGAACGCTTCAAAAATACTTGGGCGGCAATGGCTATCACAGAACCAGGTTGTGGTTCTGATTCAGCAGCGATTCGTACCACAGCAACCAAAGATGGCGATGAATATATCATCAATGGCGAAAAAATCTTTGTAACGTGTGGTGAGCGTGCTGACTCTGTTGTCGTTTGGGCGACTTTAGATAAAAAACTGGGTCGTGCTGCGATTAAATCTTTTGTTGTACCTAAAGGTACACCGGGCATGAAAGTTGAACGCTTAGAATATAAATTGGGCATTAAAGTATCAGATACTGCCGTGATCAGTTTTATTGACTGTCGCGTTCCTGCTGCTAACCTTCTAGGTAATCCTGAAATTGATGTGGCTAAAGGTTTTGCAGGGGTGATGGAAACTTTTGACAACACTCGTCCATTAGTCGCAGCGATGGCGATTGGTTGTGCGAAAGCCTCTTTAGAACGTATTAAAGAGATTTTTAAAGATCAACTCGATGCTGACTATAAAACACCGTACTTACAAGCCTCTAATCTTGCTGCTCAAATCTATCGTATGGAAGCTGAATGGGAAGCTGCACGTTTGCTAACACTAAAAGCTTGCTGGATGGCAGATAACAGAAAGCCAAACTCAAAAGAAGCGTCGATTGCGAAAGCCAAAGCTGGCCGTGTGGGTAACGAGATTACTTTAAAATGTGTCGAACTGGCTGCAAGCATGGGCTATAACGAAGATGAGTTACTTGAAAAATGGGCACGTGATTCGAAAATTCTTGATATCTTTGAAGGTACTCAGCAAATCCAGCAATTGATCATTGCCCGCCGAGAACTTGATAAATCTTCTAGCGAACTAAAATAATAATTAAGGGAAATTTTTCCCTTCTTTTATTAGCTATCTATGTCAAAACTTAAAAGCCCTCTAGTCTAATAACTAGAGGACTTCGTATTTCAGGAATTAATGTTTTTATTTATTCAGCAGTTGTACTTTCTAACGTTTTATCAACTACACCAAATTTCTTAAAGATTTTTGCACGACGCTTTGATGAAATATTTGCTTTGTTTAAATCACCTTTATAGTGATCAAAAACGCGTTTATCCATTATTTTAAACCACAATGAAGGGATTAATGCCGGTAATAACATACTTGCGTAACCGCTTGGTAGTTCAGGTGCTTCATCAAAATGACGCAATGCCTGGAATGGACGAGTCGGATAAGCATGATGGTCTGAATGACGCTGCAACTGGTACAAGAATAAGTTTGTTACTACGTTATTGTTGTTCCAGCTATGCTCAGGCATTGTGCGCTCATAATTACCATCAGCTTTTTTCTGACGCAATAAACCATAGTGCTCAATATAGTTAATAATTTCGAAAAGACTAATACCATAAAAAGCTTGAGTCGCTAAATATGGAATTGTACCTTTACCAAAGATTCCAATCATGGAGCCATGAAAAGCAGCGGTCATTCCCCAGCCTTGTAATAATTCATTATCTGAAGACCAAAATTCTTTACCTTTACGTTTTAAACGATTTTTTTCAATTTCTATTGCAGACTTAAAAGAACCAACAACAGTACGTGGCCAGAACTCATAGAATGTTTCACCCATACGTGATGAAGCTGGATCTTCTGGTGTTGCTGCACGCTTATGATGACCGTAAGGATGCTCAATACGGAAATGGTTATAACCTGTAGGAACTAAAGCAAGATGAGACAGAATATGGTCTATACGGTCATGCTTATGACTTAACTCATGGGCTGTATTAATCGCAATACCATTGATTGCACCCATTGAGATACCAAGTAAAATCTTATCAATAAAAGATGTCGTTTTACGACTTGTTAAATAACATGCATAAACATTTGCAGCGTACTGTAGAGGAATAAAGCTCTTCACAAGACGAGAATAATATGGATCTTTTTCTAAAAGCTTAATTTCTTCATCTGTCGGATTTCGAGCATCTTTCCCAATAATAGTATCAATTGCTGGAATCACGACATGTAATAAAAGTGGACCACCTAAAGCAAAGACTTTCTTTAAAGGGCGTGGACCAAACTGATAACCTGCTAAAATACCTAAACCGATAGCAGGTAAAGCAGGACTAATCATCCATAAAAAGCGTTTGCGATCTATTTCACGCATAGACGCAGGCACTGGCATAAGTTCTTGCTGAACATTTACTGGTGCATTCATAGCTATATTTCCTTTTTCTATATGTCTATATAGTTAAAGAAATAGTGTTTAGTTAACAGTAGTAACCGTCCAAAAAACCTATGTTAAAGTCTTTGGCATTTTCTTCCACTTTTCTGTCCTAAAAACACATGTTGATCTATTCTTATAGCTCACTATAATTTTATTAAAATAATGATTGATCATTTAAATATGGATGCACTAAGTAAATTTTTTGATGATATTCACCTTAATAAGTCTGAATACATCTATTTAAAAGCGCAAGGAGAATGGGCTTTTAAAACACAAGATCAATCTGCTCTACTTGCTTATATTGTTTTAACTGGTTCAGTATATATACAACTTAATGCTTCAGAAAAAATAACTGCGACTGCTGGTGATATTATTTTAATTCCTTCGGGGAAAGCACATAGTGCAACTGACTCAAAATCAACAGCGAGTAAGTTGGTAGATTATCTGGATATTACTTCGCTTTTTAACGGTCACAGACAAGATGCAATCGAGTTTGGTACTTCATCTCCAGATAATACATTATTGCTATGTTTACGCTGCCAAATCGATACTCATATGGCTGGGCCACTTATTAATGCACTGCCATCCATCATGCATATTCAGCATGAAAATCAGACCAACCCACCTGAATGGCTACAAATTGGACTCTATTTTCTCGCAATCGAAACTCAAAAAATCAGGCCGGGTCATGACAAAATTATTGATCATTTAGTCAGTATTTTGCTCATTGAATGTATCCGTGATCATATTCAACAAATGACAGATCAACAAAACTGGTTAAGTGCCTTAACTCATCCTGAACTGAGCAATGCACTATCTGCTATTCATAGCCAGCCTGAAGTCACATGGACAGTTGAATCTTTAGCTGAACAATGCTGTATGTCACGTTCTAAGTTTGCAAACTTATTTAGCAGTATTATTGGTGAACCGCCTCTAACTTACTTACAGCATTATCGTTTCCGTTTAGCAAGTCAGTATTTACGCACAAGCAACTTATCAATTCAACAAATATCAAATAAGGTCGGCTACTCATCTGAAACAGCATTTAGTCAGGCATTTAAACGAATTTTTGATTTATCTCCTAAACAATATAGACAGCAATATATTGGACACAGCTTAGATTAACTGCCAATAAAAAAAGCGCCGAGGCGCTTTTTTTATTGAATCAAATTATTATTTAATTTTCGCATGTGATTTTAAATATTGACTGTAATCTTCTAATATTTGTTGACCACGCGATTGACGATAAAGTTGCTTTAACTGCTGTAACTGATCAGCAGGAATAGCATTCGCAGCAGATGAATTTACATTTGAAACTGCAACAACAACCAGCTCATTTGGTAAATTCGCTGTTGAAACAGACCACATACCTGGCTTAGGTGTAGCTGCACTAAATGCTGCACGCTCAATTTCACGCTTTAATCCTTGTGAACGACTAAATACGCCAGCCGATTCAAATGCTACTTTATTTTTAGCAACAACTTGATCTGCTGGTTGAGTTTTAAATTCAGCCAACATTGTAGCAATTTTTGCTTGAACAGCTTTACGCGCTTTTTCATCGATAACTTTTGCTTTCGCTTCATTCATCGCTTGTGCTAAAGGTTTTACACCAGCAGCATGATAATCACGTACTTTAACCCATACCGTATCACCATTCGCTAATTGAATATTAGATGATGTATTACGGTCACCATTTTTCACGTCATCATTAAACAATTTAATTTTAACGTTTGGATCACTTAAATATGGATTTTGTGTAGCTAAAGTTACGCCATTTAATGATTCAACTTTTGTACCTTTTACTTCTTGCACAACAGCTTCTAAAGAATCATTACCAACAATCGTTTCATTTAAACCATTTACGGTATCTGAATAAACAGTCGCAACTTTATTCTTTTCAACTTCAGCAGTTAAACGCGCCTTCTCTGCTTCGAATGAAGGAATTTGATTAGCTTGAGTTTCTGCCTCAATAATATGATAACCATATTGAGTTTTTACTGGTTGAGAAATTTGTCCATTTTTTAAGCTCACTACAGTTTTATCAAACGCATCGGAAAAAACACCCGGTGCATATGCTTCAACTAAACCGCCTTTTGTTTTCGAACTTGGATCTTCAGAGAACTGAGATGCAGCTTGTGCAAATGTAAGACCGCCTTGAATTTTCGCATATACTTCTTTAGCAAGTTTTTGAGCTGCTGCATCATCACGAGCATCGGTAGTAATTAAAATATGCTTCACAGTCCGTTTAGCATCTTTTTTCTGAGTTTCAACGAACTTGCTATATGCTTGCTGAAGTTCAGCTTCAGTTGCAGGAGCTGGTTTAGCCATCAGTGATGGAGACACAACAACATAATCCACGTCAACAGAAGCCTGTTGTTTAAACTCATTTTGGTGTTTGTTGTAATAATCTGTAGCTTCTTGATTAGATGCAGTTAAACCAGTTTTATAACCATCTAATTTAATGCTAGCCAAATGTAATGTACGTTGTTCAGTTTGCAAATTCGCAATTTGCATTAAATCAACTTTACTTACTAAAGAGTAATCAGAAAAAGTTGAAGTTAGCATTTTTAAAGCATGATCTTGACGAAGGCTAGATATTAAGCCCTGACTTGTCATACCAATAGAACGTAAATAATTTTCATAGAGTTTTTGCGAGAATTGTCCATTCTCTTGCAAACTAGGCTGCTGAGCTAACATCTGCTCAATTTGAGTATCACTCAGTGAAATACCTAGTTTTTCAGCTTGTTGAATTAGTAAATTACGTGACATTAAAATATCGAGTGCTTTAGCCTGAATAACAGGCAAATTAAGTAAACTCTCATCACCTTTAACAGCAGCTAAATATTGTTCTTTGTAAGACTGAGTTAAAGTTTCAAGGTCTTTTTTAGATATTTCTTGGCCATTTACTGTCTTTGCAACATCAGCCTTGTTTCCCCTATTAAAATATCCTTCAATACCTACAAGTGCTAAAGGGGTCAAAAACAAAATTAGAAGGACTTTGCCGAGCCAACCCTTAATGACTGTACGAAACGATTCCATAAGTATTCCAATATTTTATTTCGAGGCGAATTTTAACTGAAAAACCACAATCAATGAATGAGCAATATTGGTCAATTCAGATTTTTAATAAAAAACGCGCCTATATTGGCGCGTTTAATCATCTTAAAAGATTAAGCTACTGAATCTTTAAGACCTTTACCAGCTTTGAAGCTAGGTACTTTTGTTGCTTTAATTTGAAGCTCTTCACCAGTTTTAGGGTTACGACCAGTACGTGCAGCACGTTCTTTAACACTGAAAGTACCAAAACCAACTAAAGTTACTGTGTCACCTTTTTTAAGTGCTTCAGTAATTGACGCAATTGTCGCATCGAGTGCCTTGCCTGCATCAGTCTTAGATACTCCCCCTTTTTCAGCAATTGCATCGATTAATTCTGATTTATTCATGAATAAAACATCCTCTTAATATCGTTTGTTTAAGGTCCAAGGCTATAGTTTAAAAGGCCATGACGCCTTTATAGCAATGCTTTGGGGGAAAACGCAATACTAGAGCAGGGCTTTTAGCGAAAATAAATGCTAAAAAACTGTTATATATTTGCTAAATCCCAACATTTTTTACTTTTTATTCAATTTTTCTTTCAACTGCTGGTTTTCTTCTATTAAAGCATCCACCTTAATATGAAGCTGTACCAAGAGCTGTTCAATGTGCTGTAAATCCTTCGGAGTCACCAATCCAATCCGGTTTAAAGAATGGTTAACACTGGTATCAAGAATTTTTTCTACTTTATCTTTTGTTTCAGATACAGATTCTTTTGCTTTTTCTGTGACCTTACCAACAGTAGTGTCTGCTAAGTCTCCAGTTTTAGATTCTAGCTCTTCACCTACCTTAACCAAAGAGTCAAATAGCTTATTACCTTCTTCTTCTGCGCGTGAAAAAGCCCCTAGCCCTGCTAACCAAATTTGCTTGGTATACTTTCTAAAATCCAAAGCCGATTTCCTTGAACCTCTTGATTTTAATTTGTTTTTTTCTTCTGACTCTTCTGTCGGGGTATCTATATTTGTATTATCCATTGATCTAAGCTCCTAATCAGATGAGAGAGATGATGACTGATTTGACCACAAAATATTTCTATAATATCAAAGTAAAGACTTGATCCATTTACAAAACTGTTCTACAAAGCAATTAAGTCGTGTAAATATATTTAACAGGACATTTATTAAAGTTTGGGATAGGATGTCCCATTCTTCGGTTAATTGCTATTTGTAAGGATAAACTTTTATGAGTGAAACGCAACAAAGACAAAAACATCCCCGTCTGTTGCTGAATATTGTTCTAATTATTTTAGAAACTTTCTTTTCATTTATTCTCACCCACGATGGTGTTCTTCGCTTGCAAGCGAAAAAGTTTATTTCAAACAAAACAACTATTCGTATCAATAGCTACCTTCCTTTTTTTGACTTTTATGTTCAATTTACAGAAAAGGGTTTGTTGTTCGATATCCATTCTTTTGACCGACGTATTGATCTTGAAATCAATAGTACGCTTATCGATTTGATTAAGATTTTCGCTTTTTCAAATCAGCGTAGTCTTAAGAACATGCGTATTGATGGTGATGAAGAAACGAAAAAAGAGTTATTAGATTTAATTTCTCATCTTACTCTGCCTAAACTTTTAGCTGACTGGAAGCAATGGTTTAACACACCAGATGATGAAGCTGAGACCCTTGCTTCACATAAACGAATTGCTCCATTGCTTGAAAAAATTGATCAACAACGTTCAGAAATCAATTCACTTCATGTGGAAATCAAACAATATCAAAATCGAATTACTCGCTTACAACAACGTCAACGCAACATTAACTTAGGCTTTGGTATAATTAGCCTGATATTTATTGTTTTTTTCATATATAATTTGTGGGTTGCTTAAATTATTTTTCTATTTTGTTCCTGCACTTGAATTAAAAATAAAAAAACTTGACTATTTTAGTCGGGATTCATAAAATCCTATTATCTAGTCTTAACATGTGTATCGAATCATGCGCCTTACAACTCGCGGTCGCTACGCAGTGACTGCTCTACTTGATTTAGCTTTGCAGCCAACTGAACAAACGATCACGCTCGCCGAAATTGCCGCACGTCAATCTATTTCAGTTGCTTACTTAGAGCAGTTATTCGCTAAACTTAAGCGTCATGGGTTAGTTTCTAGTGTCCGTGGTGCAAATGGTGGTTATCATTTGGCTCGAAACGCTGATGAAATTACTGTGTTAGAAATTATTGAAGCCGTAAATGAAACCGTTGATGCAACACGTTGCGACCACAAAGCTAACTGCCAAAATGGTGCAATGTGTCTTACTCACGATTTATGGCAAGAACTCTCTCATCATATTGCCGACTATTTAGCAAAAATCTCTCTTGCCGACCTCATTAGCCGAGACAACGTTCAAACTGTTGCATTGCGCCAAAATGTGACTGGCACAGATTCAGCTCTTTTATCGGGTACAGGTATTTGATATGAAACGTCCAATTTATCTTGATTACGCAGCAACCACTCCAGTAGATCCGCAAGTTGCAGAACGTATGATGGAGTGTTTAACTTTCGACGGTACCTTTGGTAATGCTGCATCTCGTTCCCACGCTTATGGCTGGCAGGCAGAAGAAAAAGTTGAATATGCACGTGAGCAAGTCGCAAATTTAATTAAAGCCGATCCACGTGAAATCGTTTGGACTTCTGGTGCTACCGAATCAGACAACCTTGCCCTAAAAGGTGTAGCTCAATTTTATGCTTCTAAAGGCAAACACATTATTACAAGTAAAATTGAACACAAAGCTGTTCTAGATCCTTGTCGTGAATTAGAAGAACAAGGTTTTGAAATTACTTATTTAGAACCAGAACCACAAACAGGTTTAATTACCCCAGAAATGGTAAAAGCTGCACTTCGTCCTGATACTGTCCTTGTTTCTCTTATGATGGTAAACAACGAAATCGGTACAGTTACAGATGTAGCAGCAATTGGTGAGTTAACACGTGCCAATAAAACCTTCTTTCATGTAGATGCTGCTCAAGCTGCTGGTAAAGTTGAAATCGATTTATCTACCATGAAAATTGATCTTATGAGTTTCTCTGCTCATAAAATTTATGGTCCAAAAGGTATCGGTGCATTATATGTACGTCGTAGCCCACGTGTTCGTTTAAAAGCACAAATTCATGGCGGTGGTCATGAACGTGGTATGCGCTCTGGTACTTTAGCAACTCACCAAATTGTTGGTATGGGTGAAGCTTTTGAACTTGCTGGCAAAAGACTGCATGCAGAACAAGAACGCATTCGTAAACTACGTGACAAACTTTGGAATGGTTTACAAGGCCTTGAGCAGGTTTTCTTAAACGGCCATCCAACTCAAAACGTTGCTAACTATTTAAACGTCAGCTTTAACTTTGTTGAAGGTGAATCTTTAATGATGGCACTTAAAGATGCTGCTGTATCAAGTGGTTCTGCTTGTACTTCTGCAACTTTAGAGCCTTCATACGTTCTTCGCGCATTAGGTTTATCTGATGAGCTAGCGCACAGCTCTATCCGCTTCAGTTTTGGTAAATACACAACTGAAGAAGACATTGATCATGTGCTTACAATTACCAAAGCCGCTGTTGAGAAATTACGTGAACTTTCTCCGCTTTGGGATATGTATAAAGAAGGTATCGATCTTTCTACAGTTGAATGGGCTGAACACTAATTCATTGAAATTAGTATTTTTACCCTCATATTAATATTAGGCTGACCCCGAGGTTTGGAGAAGCGACATGGCTTATAGCGAAAAGGTAATTGATCATTACGAAAATCCACGTAATGTTGGTGTTTTAGATAAAAACTCTGAAAATGTTGGTACAGGTATGGTCGGTGCACCTGCGTGTGGTGACGTAATGCGTTTACAAATCCAAGTAAACGATAACGGTGTAATCGAAGAAGCACGTTTTAAAACTTATGGTTGTGGTTCTGCAATCGCATCAAGTTCTCTTGTAACCGAATGGTTAAAAGGTAAGACTCTTGATGAAGCTCAAACCATCAAGAATATTGATATTGCGACTGAGCTTGCACTTCCACCAGTAAAAGTTCACTGTTCTGTACTAGCTGAAGATGCGATTAAAGCTGCGATTGAAGATTACCGCACTAAAAAATCTAAAGCGTAATTTGTTACCATTGTAAACGTTGGAGTTTTCATGATTCATTTAACTGAAAATGCTGCGACTCATATTAGCAATTACCTTAAAAATCGAGGTAAGGGTGAAGGCATTCGCGTGGGTGTGAAAACTTCTGGTTGTTCTGGATTGGCCTATGTTCTTGAGTTTGTAGACTCTATTGATGAACATGACCAAGTTTTCGAACAATTTGGCGTTAAGGTATTTGTAGATCCAAAAAGCTCAGTGTATTTAGAGGGCTTAGAAATGGACTACGTTAAAAATGGCCTTAATGAAGGGTTCGAATTTAACAATCCTAATAAAAAAGGTGAATGTGGCTGTGGTGAATCTTTCACGGTCTAAGCTTTCTCCTTTCATCTCTCATTAAAACAGTGTCTTTTTATAGCACTGTTTTAATGTATTTAATTAATGTGGACCTCATTTCCAATGAATCATTTTGAGTTGTTCAATTTACCCGTAGCACTCGATATCGATTTGGCGAGCTTAAAATCTAGTTTCTTGAATTTGCAGCAGCAGTATCATCCAGATAAAGCTGAAGATAAAGATCAGGCGTTGATCAAATCAAGTGAAATCAATCAAGCTTTTAAAACTTTGTCGCAAGTAGATAGCCGCGCTGCTTATCTTTTGTCACTCAAAAAGCAAGATCACCACCTTGATCAATCCATTAGCGATTTTGAGTTCTTACAATCAGCTTTAGAAATTCGTGAACAACTTGATGAAGCAACTTCACAAGAGCATCTGACCACACTTAAACAAGAAGTGTTTCAATGGATGGATGGCCTAGTTCGCGAATTTAAAATTGATTACGCAGATGAGGACTGGGGCGAAGCTCGAGATACTGTACGTAAATTACGTTTCTTTCAGCGCGTTCTTAACGACATTGAAAAAGCAGAAGATCAAATGTTGGATGACGAAGACAACTTTGATTTAGACGACGATTTTTAATTTTGCTTTTTCCAAATTATATTCAAGGGATTTAACTCATGGCACTTTTGCAAATTGCTGAACCGGGTCAATCCAGTGCCCCACATCAACACCGCATTGCGATTGGTATCGACCTAGGAACAACACATTCTTTAGTTGCGACAGTGTTATCAGGCAAACCTAAAGTACTCAATGACGAAAAAGAAAGAAGACTCCTTCCTTCTATTGTGCACTATGGAAATGATGCAACTCACTATGGTGAAGAAGCAAAGCCTTTCCTTATTGCCGATCCTAAAAATACAATTGTTTCTGTAAAACGTTTTATGGGTCGTTCAAAGGCAGATATTAAGTTTCAGCACCCCTATGAGTTAGTGGGTTCTGAAAATGAAATGCCAGCTTTTGAAACACGTGCAGGGCGAAAAACACCAGTTGAAATTTCTGCTGAAATTTTAAAGCAATTAAAAGACCGTGCTGAAGCTAGCTTACAAAATCCAATAAATGGCGCAGTGATTACTGTTCCAGCCTATTTTGATGAAGCTCAGCGACAAGCAACACGTGATGCTGCCCAGCTTGCTGGCTTAAATGTATTACGTTTATTAAACGAGCCAACTGCTGCTGCTGTCGCTTATGGTTTAGACCAAGAAACTAATTTAGCTACAGATCATAACTATGTAATTTATGATTTAGGTGGTGGTACTTTCGACGTATCAATCTTGCGTTTCTCACAAGGTGTCTTTGAAGTATTAGCTACAGGTGGCCACACTGCTTTAGGCGGTGATGACTTAGATCGTCTCATTGTTAAATGGGCTAAAAAGCAGCTTAATATCGATACTCTTAACGATGAAACTTATGCAGTATTTATTGTTGCTGCTCGTCAAGCAAAAGAACAACTATCTAAACAAGAATCAGTTCAGTTAAAACTACTTGAAAACGCACTAACACTTGATCGTCCAACTTTTGAAAGCATTATTCAAGTTGCTTTAGATAAAACAATCAGTGTTTGTAAACGCGTTTTACGTGATGCGAAACTTGAGTTAACTGATATTCAGAATGTTGTTTTAGTTGGTGGCTCTACCCGTTCTTATGCTGTTCAACAAGCAGTTCGTAATGTATTTAATCAAGAACCACTTTGTACGATCAATCCTGATGAAGTAGTTGCAATTGGTGCTTCCATTACTGCAAACCAATTAATTGGAAACAGTCAAGACGGCTCATTACTTTTAGATGTCACTCCTCTTTCACTTGGCTTAGAAACTATGGGTGGATTAGTAGAGCGTCTTATTTCACGTAATACCGCTATTCCAGTCGCTCGTCGTCAAGAATTCACTACTTATCAAGATGGTCAAACTGCCATGCTTATTCATGTGGTTCAAGGTGAACGAGATTTGGTAGAGCATTGCCGTTCATTAGGAAGATTTGTCCTTCACGGCATTCCTCCAATGACTGCTGGTCAAGCACGCATTGAAGTTACCTTTCAGGTAGATGCTGATGGTTTACTTACAGTTTCAGCTCGCGAAACCACTTCTGGTGTACAAGCTCAAATTGATATTAAGCCATCTTACGGCCTATCGGAATCTGACACTGAACGCTTATTAATTGAAGGTTTCCAGCACGCAGAAGAAGATAAAAATCTGCGTCATTTAAAAGAAACCAAAGTTGAAGCACAACGCGAACTTGAAGCTTTAGAGCAAGCTCTCAAAGTTGATGCTGATTTACTCAATGATAAGCAGCTTGAAGCACTTAAAACTGCTGAAAATTTGCTAAAAGTACAGCTTGAAGGCAATGATATTCAAGCAATTGAAAAAGCTGTAGAACAACTTAAAGTACATAGTGATGCTTTTGCCGCACTACGTATGAATCGACATATTGACCACGCCTTAAAAGGTACAAAACTTGAAGATTGGTCAAATTCAAACTAAAGGTATAGGTGATCAATATGCCCCGTATTAAAGTACTTCCTCATGCTCAGATCTGCCCTGAAGGCGCAGAATTTGAAGTCGAACAAAATGCAAATCTTTGTCAAAGTTTGCTTGATCGAGGAATTAAAATTGAACACGCTTGTGACATGTCGTGTGCTTGTACAACTTGTCATGTAGTCGTTCGCAAGGGCTTTGACAGTCTAGAAGAAATGGATGACGTTGAAGCAGATCTTTTAGATCGGGCTTGGGGTCTTGAACCAGATTCTCGTCTCTCTTGTCAAGTGAAGATTGTTGATGAAGATTTAGAAATTGAGATTCCTAAATATACAATCAATCACGCTTCCGAAAATCATTAAAATAAAAAAGCTGCTTTAAAAGCAGCTTTTTTTTGCTTCACGTTTTTAAACTTGATCTTGTTGATCAATTTCAACTGGCTTAACTTCATCTTCAAGCCTTAACCGTGCAATGCCTTGAGTATTAATTAAAGTTTGTTGAACTTTAAGTCGTTGAACCATTTTCTCGAGTACTTCTACTAATTCTGGATATTCATAATTTTGTACTTCTTCTAAATTAAGTACTAAATGAAAGCCTTTATACTCATAGTCAAACCATTGTTGATGATCCGACTTATTCCCCGTGTACTTCTCCATCACCTGCCATGTCTTTACTGCACCTTGAATACCTTTTAAGTAAATTGGCGTTTTGGGAGCACAAAGAAAATCACTTTTGATTATTTGATAAGTATCATCTGAAATTAAGATTTCATCTATTTCAGCAGCATATTGTAAACGAGCTGCCAAATTCACATCACGACCTACAATGGTATAAGCCATACGATGCGTTGCCCCATAATTTCCTACGTGGCAGTAACCGGTACTAATTCCCATACGAATGTGTAAGGCTGAATAGCCCATTTTTTTCCATCGTTCGCGTAACAATTTCATTTGCTGACGCATAGCGATTGCCATTTCTACACAGGCTTTGGCATCTTGCTCTACACCTTGAGAATTCGGATCACCAAAAAATATGAGGATGGCATCCCCCATAAATTTATCGACAGTAGCTTCATACTGCTTCGCAATTTCCGTCATATGGCTTAAATAATCATTAAGCAAAAATGCTAAATCATCAGGAATTAATGTTTCTGATAACTCTGTAAAACCCTGAATATCAGAAAAAAATACAGTCATTTTTTTTCGTTTATATTCAATTTTTGCTTCCGCTTCACCGCGCATAATAGACTGCCACAACTGTAGTGGCGCATAACGGCTTAACTGATTAGCAAAAGCAATATAGCGCGTCATTTGATCATAGTAGTGTTGACGCTGCTGACTAATTTTTTTAACCCAACGATGTTGGTAATAATTTCCAATGGTAATAAACATGACCAAGCCTAAGAGTGTAATTACAGTTAACTCTTGGCTAGTAGGTTCAAAATATGTATAAAAACCAAATAGGAAAAAAGTACTTAAATAAAAAATAATCGCGCCTAGCAAACTAGTCAAACAAATGACTGCGAAAGAAATACGACTATTAATTGCAGAATAAAATAATGCAAAAAGTGCAATAAATGTAGGCACCAAATTAAGATGCAGACCCGCTAAGGTAACTGCTACAACAATTGCATCAATTGCAAAAAAAACACTTTTTTGTGTTTTCTTATCAAATTGGTATTGAAGCCAGTGCTCTAACTTTGAGCTAATAAAAAGTAAAAATAGGAAGAAAGGTGGAACGTAGATCTGATAATTTGTATTAGGTGAGGTAAAAGCATAGATCACTAAAATTAAGGACAGAATTGAATATCCCATCAATCGATGAAAATATGCAAACTGCTTAGGCTCTCTATCGATAAACCTCTCTAATTGCACCCTGTCCTCCATACCTCAATGTAGCCACATTCATATAAATGTGGCATTGCATTGATTTAATCCATGCGCCAATCAAAAGGCATATCACCTTGACCACGTAAAGCAAGCATAAGGGTTTGACGCATGTGAGCCAGTACATCATTTGTGTATGGAACAGCAGGTGTACCCCAAACTGGCTTAGGCCATGCAACATCATTTTGATAACGCACGACATGATGGAAATGCAACTGAGGCACGATGTTACCTAGAGCTGCAACATTCATTTTATCAGCACGGAATACTCGAGATAGCTGGCTAGACAACCAACTTGATTCACGTAAAAACTGCTCTTGATCAGCTTGGCTCAATTCATATAATTCTGTGATTCCCGGCACACGAGGGATTAAAATCAGCCACGGGAATTGCATATCATTCATTAAACGACATGTTGAAAGCGGGAAATCGCCTACAAAAAAAGTATCTTGAGCAAGTTGTGGATGCAAACTAAACATATCTTTTATAAATGACAATAAACAATAATGGCTAATACTATCACATCAGTTTTGATGTGAGTATTGGTAGTGTCTGGTTTGATTACAAATAACAATGATTTTATGCACTTATTCCCTCTATGGTCCAAGAAATCGTGCATAAAACCATGCTATCAACTTACATAAAATTCACACGCAGTAAAAAATGCGTCAAAACATCATTTATACATGTATTTCAGTTAATAATTTCGCTAACAAATCATTAATGAACTGGATACGTTTTTCATGTTCTTCAAGCTGAACCATAACCTTCAAACGCTGCCCACCATCCATACGGTAATAGGTCGGATTTTTTTGCATTAACTGAATAATACTGATGGCTTGAACTGGAGTATCCGGTGAAAACTCAATATTACCGCCTTGTGTATTGATATCAATTTTGGTAATACCCAACTGCTCTGCTTTTAGCCTAATCTGATGAACACTAAATAAGTGTTTTACAGATTGTGGCGGCACTCCAAAACGATCAATTAACTCCATACGAATATTGTCGAGTTTTTCTTGTGTATCTGTATTACTAATACGCTTATAGAACAACAAACGCTGATGAACATCACCCAAATACTCATCTGGAATAAGCGCTGGAATATGTAAATTGATTTCCGCAGTTAATGACAAAGGTGCATCAAAATTCGGGGTTTTACCTTGCTGAATTGCCTTAGTGGCTTTCTCAAGCATTTCCATATACAGACTATATCCAATTGCCTGCATTGAACCACTTTGTTGCTCACCTAAAAGCTCACCCGCACCGCGAATTTCTAAATCTTCTGTAGCTAGCATAAAACCAGCACCTAAAGTTGAAGCACGCTGGATTGCATCTAAACGCTTCTCTGCATCACCTTTTAGATGTTTTATAGAAGGAACCAGTAAATAAGCATAAGCTTGGTGGTGTGAGCGTCCCACACGCCCTCGTAATTGATGTAATTGAGCTAAACCAAGTTTGTCGGCCCTTTCTATCAAAATTGTGTTGGCATTTGGAACATCGATTCCGGTTTCAATAATGGTTGAGCATACCAATACATTAAATTCTTTGTGGTAGAACTGCTGCATGACTTGTTCGAGCTCTCTTTCTCTCATTTGGCCATGAGCTACTGCTACACGAGCTTCAGGCACAAGAACACGGATGTTTTCAGCAGCCCTTTCAATCGTATCGACTTCATTATGCAAGAAATATACTTGGCCACCACGTAGTAATTCACGCAAGATGGCTTCCTTAATAGAAGCTTCCGTATGTTCTTGTACAAATGTTTTAACTGCTAAACGACGGGCTGGTGGAGTAGCAATGATAGATAGATCACGCATTCCCGAAAAAGCCATATTTAAAGTTCGTGGAATTGGTGTTGCGGTAAGCGTCAACATATCTACATCTGCACGTAATGCCTTGATCCGCTCTTTATCACGCACACCAAATCGATGTTCTTCATCGACCACCATTAGGCCCAAGTCTTTAAATTGCACATTTTCTTGTAAAAGTTTATGTGTTCCCACCACAATATCCACTTTACCAGCAATTAAATCTTCAATATTTTTTGTATGGGCTTTATTTGAGCCAAAGCGTGACAACACTTCTATACGCACAGGCCAATCAGCAAAACGATCTTTAAAAGACTCATAATGTTGTTGTGCAAGTAAAGTTGTAGGTACCAAAACAGCAACTTGCTTACCGTTTTGCACAGCAACAAACGCAGCTCGCATTGCTACTTCAGTTTTACCGAAACCAACATCGCCACAAACAAGTCGATCCATAGGTCTAGCTTGTTGCATATCGTGAAGCGTGGCTTCAATAGCATTCGCCTGATCGAGTGTTTCTTCGTAAGCAAATCCACTGACAAATTGCATATAAAGCGATTGATCGAGTTCAAAGCCAAAACCGGGTTTTGACTGACGACGTGCTTGTATATGTAATAATTCGGCTGCAACATCATGGATTTGTTCTAAAGCTTTGCGTTTAGCTTTACTCCACGCATCACTTCCAATTTTATGAAGTGGAGCTAAATCTGGGTCTCCGCCACTATAGCGACTGATAAGATGCAAATTAGTCACAGGCACATAAACTTTTGCCCCTTCAGCATAATTTAGTTGCAAGAATTCATAATCTTGCCCTTCAATTGCTAAAGTAACTAATCCTGCATAACGCCCCACACCATGATCAATATGAACAACAGGAGCATCTATACTTAATTCAGTCAAACTGCGAATTAAGAACTCTTCTGAAACTTCTTGCTGACGTTTACGACGACGCTGAACTACCCGATGTTCATATAACTGATTTTCTGAAATAACTGACAATTGGTCCGTTAAAAGCAACCCACGGTCAAGCGGTGCATTTGTAATAGCAATCGCAAACTGACTTGTCAGAAATTGTTCAAAACTGTCTACGCCTGGGATATCTCCTAAACTGGCACGTAAACCATCTCTTAAGCTTTCACGTCGACCTGCACTTTCTGCAACCAACAAGACCGGATGATTTGCTTCATCAATATATTTTTTGACTACCGCGAATGGTTTTTCTTTTTTTGGATCAACTGGTAACTTGGGTGGCTGCTCTACCTTAAGATTTAACGCGCCAGCTTTTTCTTCAACTATTTCTGCGCTCACCAACATACGCGGAAATTGATTTAAAGCACTGAGCAGATGATTTGGAGCAATAAATAATTCTTCAGGAGGAAGAATTGGTTGATCTACGTTATGACGTCTGTCTTCATAACGACGAAAAACTTCTTTCCAAAAATTAGTTAAATCAGTATCTATATCATTAGTTGTAATTACAATGCAATTCTTTGGGAAGTACGTTGTAAGTGTACTTTGCGATTGCATTTGTGCTTTATCAAAAAACAATGGCAAATAAAATTCAATTCCTGGTGAAGCAATTCCCTCTAGGACATCTTGATAAATCGGGTTTTTCTTAGGATTAGCCGTAGGGAAAAGTTCAGAATACCGATCTCTAAAAATTGAACGGGCTTCTTTTAGCGGAAATTCTTTTGCTGGTAAAACTGTAAAACTTTTTAAAGGCTTCGTTGTTCTTTGCGTCTCTGGATCAAAGAATTTTAATGTATCAATTTCATCATCAAACAGATCAATACGAATAGGCGCTTCTTGCCCTGACGCAAAAATATCCATAATACTGCCACGTACAGCAAACTCACCGTGATCATAAACAGTGTCTACCAAATGATAACCGGCTTGTACTAAACGTAACTTCTGTTGCTCTAAATCGAATTTCTGTCCAACATGAATATCAAAGTGTTCACCTAAAACCCATGAATACGGCGCAACTCTTTGAGCTAAAGTACTTGCTGAAATGAGCAATACACCCTTCTGAGGCATATTAGATAAAATTGCAAGACGTTCTGAAACAATATCTTGATGAGGTGACAAACGATCATACGGTAAGATTTCCCAATCAGGAAAAATTGTCGGTTTTATGCCATAAAACTCAAGTTCACTTTCTAATTGAGCAACATGTTGGTTATTTCTGGCGACCACAACAAGTAAAGATGGATGCTGAGCAGCAATTTCTTTAAATAATAATGCAGCAGATGAACCTAATAACGACCCCACCCAACGCTTTTCACCGGCTTTGAGCTGTTGTAAATTCAATTGAGAGATTTCTTGTTGAAACATGTATATGGCTTTTATCAGCTAAGAAGATATGAGCCTAATAGTAGCATGATGTTTTTAGTGAAATGAGTTATTTTTTTGAAAATCAAACTACTAGTTAGCTCTACTTTTTATATTTTTTAATCAATCAACTATGATTATTTATCACGCAAAAACAAAACGTAATATTGATTCAATATTTGTATAATCGCTTTAAGCTGAAGTAGCTTTTCTTGTGTATTTCCTAATCTTTCTACATAACGTTGGGTTGCGATTTCCAGATCAATCTTTTCATTAATTTGTGGAGTAATTAGGAATAATTTCTGAAGATTATCAAAATTTTGTAATTTACGGTTTGAGAAATACTCAAGATGTTCTGACCATTTCTCATTAATCACTACATCCTTGATTATAGGACCGCGTTCAGAATCAAATTTTAATAGATTTTCTCGCAAGTAAATTTGTTCTGGCGTTTCTTTTGAGCCTTGAAAAAGCTGCGTTATCTTCTTAAACATTTCATCACATCATATTAATTTGCAATTAAAGCAATGGAAGTAATCTAGTTACTTCCATCATTTAAGCCTTTTAGTTTAACGACTAGTCATCACCTAAATCATCAAGAAAATCGACCGTTGGTACAAAAAATAAAGTTCCTGTTTGAGCAGTACTAAAGTCAAGCAACCGATCAAGATTTCCCTGCTCGTTCCCCAAGAACATGTTTTCAAGCATTTGTCGGGTTGTACTAAATTTACGCGAGTAACCGATAAAAAATGTGCCATATTCATTTTTTGAAGGATTTGAGAAAGGCATATTAGCTCGCATAATTTTAAGCTCATTACCTTCTGCATCATGCGCTTTACTTACAACATTATGAGCAGTTAAAGGCTTTTCATCATCACCTAACTCAATATCATTGAACTTTTTACGGCCAATCACTTTTTCTTGTTCTTCATCGGTTAATGAACGCCATTTTTCCATGTCGTGTGTATATTTCTGGATAAAAGCATAACTTCCCCCGATAAAGTCAGGATCTTCATTGCCCACTAATGCCCATTGCGCTGCAATAACGGGTTCTGGATTCTCTGTTCCATCTACGAAGCCAATAATTGCCCGCCCATCAAAATAACGAAAACCATGCACTTCATCAATTGGGTAGGTCACTTTACCAAGTTGTTGATTGATTATATTACCCAGCTCATAACATAAAGCTTGGCGATCGGCACGAATATGAAAAAATAGATCACCAGGTGTTGAAACAGCCGTATATTTCGGCCCTTTAAGTTCTTTAAATGTTTCTAATTCTTGTGGCTTTGGCTGATCATTAAACAATACATCCCATGCATTTGAGCTAAAACCTAGCGTGGCATTAAACTTACTATCTGGATAACGATTAGTTAGACTTCTAGTTAATGCTGAAAAATTACTAGCAAAATCTTTTACTTTTTCTATTACAGAATCACCTTGCGTGAGTCCCAATACGATAAATAGTGCATTTTCACCAGGACTGCTCGTTACAGGTTGAATTCTCATACATTCCATAAAATATGCCTTATTGGGGTATTTAACCTCTTTAATTTAGCATATTCATGTTCTTATGAAATCTGATCTTTCTAAGAGTTTAAGTAAATTGACTTAAACTCTTACTAAAACCTATCTTAATTAATCAACGACCATATTGCTTCTTTAAATATTTTACGATTTGAGCAGACTCAAACATCTTCACTCCCGTATTTGAGTCTACCAAATAAGGTACCTGCATTTTACCTTGCATAACAGGCAATATTTTTTCTCGTTTTCCATCTTTTAGAGGTACATATTTACCAGGTTTTAAGCGAAAAATAGCTGGGCCTTGATCTTGCCATCTTTCTTTTGCAACATTATGCAGAATATAAGGAAGCTCCAACTCACAGAGTAGACTTCTTACAACTCGTGAATAAGGACTTGCCTCAAAACTCCACAACTCAAGTTTTTGTTCAGGCGCAGCTCTATTAATGATTTTTTTATTTATCCAAACTCCCCGAGCACCATTTAATATGGTCCCAGCAAATGCAGCATAAGGGACGTTAGGGTAACTCGAAAATTTCTGAGGCGTCTTCCCGGTCTTACCGTAGTGTTTAAATAAATGATGAATAATTTCTTGTGACTCATATAAGTAGTCACCTGTATTTTCATCTACTAAAAAAGGAAACCGTAATTTGCCACCTTTTTCTTTTACAACCGAACGATATTTTGTCCCACCTTTAGGGCATGGATAAATTTCTACATCCAGATTTAAGAGAGTAATCACTTCACGAACACGACGGCAAAATGGCGAACCTTCAAATTCGTATAGCTTCAAAGCTTTTACAGGTTGCTGAGGAAATGCTGTACCTGTTACGCCCCGACCACCTTCAGCAATTGCAGAGACAACTGCCTGTAATACTTTAATTTGATGATTCACCATCATGCGATCCTTTATAGACTGTGATTACACTAATTTTTCTTTTGAAATCACAATTCCATTATTATCAGCATAGATATAATCGCCTGATTGAATTGTGACACCACCAAAATACAAAGTGGTATCTACTTCGCCAATGCCTTTACGATTACTTTTTTGGGGAATTGCTGCCAATGCATGTATACCTAAATCAAGGGTAGCAATAGCATCGACATCGCGTACACAGCCATAAATTACCACACCATTCCAGTTATTTTTAACTGCCGATTCCGCAATCAGGTCACCCATAAGCGCACAACGCATAGATGCACCACCATCTACAACGAGTACTTTATCTGTACCATCTGTTGCCAATAACTCTTTTACACGCGAGTTATCTTCAAAACACTTAACTGTTACAACCTGTCCCCCAAAAGTTTTACGCGCCCCATAACTTTGAAAGAACTTTCCATCCATTGAAGGAATTACAACTTGTAAGTCTTTTTCAGGGTTATCATCTAATAAATCACATGTTACAAACAGTACTGTGGACACTTCTATTCTCCCTTATCGAGTTTTCTGTATGCTCAGATTATCATATCGTTTGAATGCTTCAATTTGCGTTAGCGCCGCTACGACCATGGTATGAGCCAATTGCTCCGCAGTCACAGGTTTATATTTGAATGGTTTTTGCCATTTATTCTCAATAAATTTAAATAGACTTTGCCCTAAATCCTCTATAAGGCGTACATCACTGCGCTTACCAATCAATAAAGATGGTCTAAAAATAGATAATTTTTCAATTCCCAAACTCTCGATATAATCTTCTAACTGTCCTTTAACTTTATTGTAGAAAATTGGTGAGTTTGCATTTGCACCAAGGGCGCTCACTAATAAAAGGTGAATATGTTTATCTTGTACCAAATCTGCCAAATGGGCATTGATTTCATAATCTACCGCGTAGAAGCCTTGCTTTGAACCCGCATTTTTTAATGTTGTTCCCAGACAGCTAAATGCATGGGTATGACCATTCACATCTTCATCATTCAACATTAAGAAATCTTCTATGATGAGCTGATTAACTTTTTCATATGTATTAAATACTTGAGATTCTTTTCTAACCACCAGCGTAATGGCTTCAAATTCTGGAGCCTGCTGGAGCTTTTCAACAAGTGCTAATCCGACCAACCCTGTTGCGCCAAGCACAATCGCTTTTTTCTTACTTGCTGTCATTTTTTATCCATCCCTCTTTAACTTTGTTTTAAATTTAACCTTTTCTTACCGTTTTAACAGCCCCTAAAACAGCTTAAAACGTTCTCAAGGCTTGACTTCACGGTGTCTATTCATCACAATATGGCACTTGTTTACGGGCTGGTGATGGTTGCACCAGTTTACTGGATTGACCACAGCCCGCCCAGACCAACTTATTTTCAAGGAGTGCAAGAGTGGCAAACTCTGCTCAAGCTAAAAAACGTGCGCGTCAAAACGTTACTGCACGTAAACACAACGCAAGCTTGCGTTCTATGGTTCGTACATACATCAAACGTACTTTAAGTGCAATTGCTGGTGGTGATCATGCTGTTGCTACAGAAGCTTACCAAAAAGCTGTTCCTGTAATCGACCGTATGGCTGATAAAGGCATCATCCACAAAAATAAAGCTGCTCGTCATAAGAGCCGTTTAAATGCTCAAGTTAAAGCGTTAGCTAACTAATTAAAGCATGTAAAAAAAGCCCAATAGGGCTTTTTTTATTATCTATCGTTTTTGAGCTTATAGCGTTTTTCCAAATTTGGCTACATTCAGCTCATAGGCCTTACCTCTCCAAATCCATTTTAATTTGCAATTTGGAAATTCGTCACCTTCAAACCATACAAATAGGCCTTCCATCATTTCAGGCCAATCTTCTTTCTTAATTTCATTTTCACCAGAAATTACAGCAACAATTGCAGCAATAATAGTGTCATGGCTGACAGCTAAACTAAGCCCGCCTTGAGTTTTAGGATGCGTATGATAAATAAGCTCTAGTACATCTAAAACACCAGTAATTGGGTGTTTCATACCAGGTAATGCATTATTTACAAAACTATTAATAAAACCCAAAGCACCTTGCTTTTTAAAATAAGGGGCAGCTTGTTGTATGTCTAGTACAAAACTCCCTGGCTCAACGAGTAATCCTTGCTCAATAATTTCAATCGTATGTGTATTAAATTCAGGGCTTACGGCATCAGCCCCTTCGATCATCAGCGCAGCCGTATCGACACAACGTTGTATTGGACTTGAAATACAATGCTGAATAACACGATCTGTATTTTTAATTAAATAGTTACCCCATGCCTGCGCAAGCTCACGCCCTTGAGGAGTAAGTTGGAGATCATATCCAGCTAAGCCCTGCCCATCCACAAGTTCTCTTAGAGAATGACGCGTAAATAAGGTTACAGGAGTTGAAGCATCAGGCAATAAATCAATTGCTTCAAACATACTTTTAGGCAATAAATCGAGTGCCATTTTTATCTTATCATCTTTTTTCAATACTTTGCCACTATAACATGTCTGGCATAACTCTCAATCAATAACACCTGCTTGGGCCAATGCTTCAAATGCTATTTTTTTGCTTTCCTGATCACGAAATGCGATAAAGCCCTTATTTAAAACCGTGTGTCTCTGATTATATTCAAAAGGTTTTCCATCAAGAGTAAGTAAGCCACCGCCTATACTTTCTAACAAACCTTGACCAGAACTTGTGTCCCATTCAGAAGTTGGATGAAATCTCGGGTAAATATCGATTTCACCTTCTAGCATCATGCAGAATTTGTAGGCACTTCCTGCTTCTCGTCGAATAATGCTATGTTTTTCTTCAATAGGTTGAATAAATTTTTGATATTTTGGGTTTTTACTGCCATGACTAAGTCCTATTTGAATAGGCTCATCTGGCGAAAACGAAGTTATTTGATATTGATACCACTGTTTTTGAGTGAAACTATATTTAAAAGGTAAATCTTGCAGATATCCCAAGTACACGACTTGTTCACATGGCACAGCAATAACTGAAAAGATCGTTTCTTTACCCTTAATCAAACTTAGGTTGATCGTAAACTCATCACGCTCATGTATGAATTCTTTAGTTCCATCAAGAGGATCTAACATCCAGCATGTGGACCACTCATGCCGAGCACTATAATCACTTTCTTCAGACAAAACCGGCAAGTCTGGAGTAATCTCTGCCAAGTGCTTTAATAAGAAAAGGTTCACTTTTAAATCTGCTTGAGTTACCGGTGAATCATCTTGTTTTTCGTGAATAGTAAACTCATAACCCGCAGAATAATTTTGATATTCTTGTAATAAAATCTGGCTCGCTTGTTCCAAAACTGGAAGAAGCTGATTAATCAAAGTATCTTGTGGGCGCGTAGTTGTTATAAACATAAATATGCTCTACATAGTTTCATTTATATTATAGGTGAATTATGAACAATTCAGTATTCACCAACAGTTTGATTTACTAAAATAGTCATTTATCTTAATCATTAGGTAAGCGCTGCTTTCTGTGCATGCTATATAGCTAATATGAATAATTATAGTGTTTAAAAAAGCCTTTATTTTGTACAAAAAACAATCTATAAGTTATGAAAAATAAACAACTTAAATCAGATTTATCCATTTTCTTTTCATGTATTTCTTGTTATGTTCAATCACACAATAACAAGATGGAAGAAAGCGCACATGATGCTATATGGATATCATTTCTCGACAATCGAACATAACTGGGAAGAACTCACTCCCTTAAATGAGTTCCTACAAACATTTGCAGACGATGATGGTGGTGTTTCAACAAGAGATAAAGAGTCTCTCAAAGAAATCATTGCGAAATCAGATACAGCTTTAGCTTTAGCAAGAGAAATGGGTTGGGATGGCAGTTACACAGGATGTCCTTATCTATTCTGGTTACCAAGTAAAAATAGCCAGTCTTTTGAATATGGCTTTGTATTTAAACAGACCTCAGACAATACCACTTTTGTTATTTCGCCAATTGAGTTGAGCTATCTAGCTCAAGATTCAGAAGTACAAACATTAAGTAAAACTATTGAATAAGCAATATAGGTTATTGATTCAGATTTGATATCAATAACCTCATCTTATTTTAGATAGATTAGTCAAACATGCTTAACTGTGGTGTAGGTTTTATAATTTTTTCTTTTGGTACATGTGAGCATTCAAACTCTTCAACTGGAAAACCTTCGATAAAGCTTGAAATATCAGGTGATTCCAAACTCAACCACTCTTCTAATCGGTCATGTGGTATCACAATAACTGATCTTTTGACATCTCCAGGCTCGTGAAAATCTTTCATCATAGGATGGTCTATGGCATCCATGGTCAACATACTTGCAGAACGAATAATCGTTTCATTTATTTTGCAAATTTCATAGATTGCTGCAATAAAAAAAGCCTGTCCATCTTTACGGCGTACACCCCACCGCTCAGGTTTATCATTTATATATTTACTTTCATAGAATTCAGTCACCGGAATCACACCGAACTTACATTTAAGTGCAGCTTCTTGAAAACTCGGTTTTTGGAAAATCGTTTCATGACGGGCATTGTAGGTATGTTTTGCTATGTTTGTATCTTCGGCCCATTTAGGAACTAGGCCAAACATGACTTCACGCCATTCAAGACCTTGTGGTGATTTAAATAATAGCGGCATTGTTCCCGCAGGATAAACCTCTTCGGCATAACTAAAGCCGACCACAGGCAATTGGAGTTGCTGTAATTGGGCAAGAGTCAAAGGCTTGAAGTTAGCACACATAGTAAGAATCAAAAGACAGTAGTTCTACATGTCTTATTTTATAAGCATTTAGCCGATAAACCAAATAAAAAGGCACTCGAAAGTGCCTTTAACGACATAACTTTACGCTTATGAAACGTGGTGAATCCCTTGGGGAATGGCTTGTAATAGTCGTTTGGTATAATCATGTTGAGGATGTGCATAGAGATCATCCGAATTGGCAATTTCAACAACTTCACCATGATTCATGACCATCACCTGATCAGATATATATTTCACAACCGATAAGTCATGTGAAATAAAGATATAACTGAGTCCAAACTCATCTTGTAAGTCTTGTAATAAGTTGAGGACCTGTGCTTGAACCGAAACGTCTAGTGCTGAAACAGATTCATCACAAATCAAAATTTCAGGTTTTAGGGTTAAACATCGTGCAATGGCTATACGCTGACGTTGCCCACCCGAAAACTCATGTGGATAGCGATAATAAGCTTGCTCAGGTAAATTCACTCGCTCAAGTAATCCAAGCGCAATTTGTTTACGCTCAGCATCATCTTTACCAATGTTATGAATTTGCATGGGTTCTAATAAAATTTGTCCAACTGTAAAGCGTGGATTAAGAGAAGCATATGGGTTTTGAAAGATAATCTGGATTTTCCGTTGATATTTAGCAAACTCTTTCTCAGTTAATGAAAGAATATCTTTTCCTTCAATGAAAGCTTGCCCACCAGAGGCTTGATGTAAACGCATAAGCAATAGGCCTACCGTCGTTTTACCTGAACCAGATTCACCGACTAAACCTAAAGTCTTTCCTTTAGCAAGTTTAAAAGAAACTCCTTTTACGGCTTGAAACTCTTCTTTGCCAAATAATCCTTTCCGACTATAAAAGCTTTTTTTCAGATCTTTTACTTCTAAAATAATTTGCTCATCACCATTTAAGCCACGTTTGCGCTGCAGGATTTCTGAAGCAGAAAAACTTTTCTCAACCAAAATATTATCTTCTTGGCACATAAAATCACTGGTCACAGGCAATCGATAAGGACGCTGTGATATTTGTGGACGACAGTAAAGTAATGCTCGGGTATATACATCTTTAGGCTGTTCCAGAACCTGCTCAGCAGCGCCTTGCTCTCTAATTTCACCATGGCGCATCACAATGACTTTATCTGCAATTTCACCGACCAGTGCCAAATCGTGGGTAATAAAAAGCATCGACATTTGACGGCGCTTACGCAACGATTCGAGTAAATCAATAATCTGCTTTTGAATGGTGACATCAAGTGCAGTGGTTGGTTCATCGGCAATCAGTAGTTTAGGCTCACAAGCAATCGCCATTGCAATCATGACACGTTGCTGTTGACCACCTGAAAGTTGATTTGGATAGGCATCAATTTTAATTTCAGGTGAAGGAATACCTACTTCTTTAAGTAATTCTAAAACACGTTGTCGAGCCTGTTTACGGCTCAACCCCATATGCAAACACAACACTTCTGCAATTTGAGTTCCAACCGTAAAAACAGGGTTTAATGATGACATCGGCTCTTGAAAAATCATGGCAATATCTTTACCACAGATTTTCCGCATATCTTTACGAGATAAGCTAAGCAAGTCTTTGCCTTCAAATATAATTTTACTTTGATCATCAATTTTGCTTTGCCCTACAGGCAGTAATCCCATGGTTGCCAACGAAGTTACCGATTTACCACTACCCGATTCACCGACCAAAGCAACCGTAGTATTTGCTGGAATATCAAAAGAAATTCCTTTTACGGTTTCAATATATTGCTTATCTTCACCTTTAAAACTTACTCGTAAATTTTTAACATGTAGTAACGGCGCATTCTCATATTCTTGTTCTATCATTTGGACCTTCCTCTTATTTTAGCTTTGGGTCTAACGCATCACGAAGTGCATCAGTAAACATTGAGAATGCCGTAACCAAAACAGCCATTGCGACAGAGGCTGCGACTAGCTGCCACCATTTACCTAAAAGAAGCTCACTTTGTGCTTCATTTAACATGCTCCCCCAAGACACAACACCTACTGGCACACCAAAACCCAAGAAACTCAAAATAACTTCCGATTTAATAAAAGAAACCACCAAAATCGACATTTGGACCAGTGCAATATGGCTGACATTTGGAAAAATATGAATAAACATACGGCGGAAATGTCCAACGCCAATTGCTTTAGCTGCAAGAACGTATTCACGTGCAGTATGTTTCATATATTCGGCACGAATTAAGCGATAAACGCCTGTCCAACCCGTTAAACCTAAAATTAGAACAATAGATAAAATGCCTTTTTGTTGAAGCACGGCAGCAATAGCAAGTACTAATAATAAATATGGAATTGAGGTAAAAATGTTATAAAACCAGTTGAGAATATCATCAACCCAACCACCAAAATATCCTGAAATTGCACCTAATAACGTACCAATAACTACCGCAAGTAAAGCAGAGATGACTCCAACAATAATTGAAGTTTCAGCCCCCTTAATTGTTTTCTTTAAAACGTCTTGTCCCCACTTATCAGCACCAAACACAAGTGTACTTTTAAGCTCTGCTTGCTGGTCTAATAAATGTCCGCCAAGTTGCTGATCGATCGCTTTCATATCATCGGCTAATGGGTCAACTACACCATAGTAATCAATCGCATCCCCTGAACTCTTGCTTTGCTTAATCTGCGCATTCAGTTCTTTGATAACATCTTTTAATGGATCCACCGGATTTATCGGTAATTCCTCGTCAACCGCCGCTGCATTTTGTCCAGCATCTGTTGTCTTATCTGCACCTATAAATGTGGGAGGTGCGTAGCTCACTGCAACTTCTTTATTCCAATCAGATGCAATCACACCCGTCATTGATAGAATCAAGATAATAAAATAAAGCAATACAATCGCTAGTGATGACATCGCGATTTTGTCGGCCTGAAGACGTCGCATGGCAAGTTTCCACAGGCCAGATGAATCAGTTTCGGCTTTTGTTTGTTCTTTTCTTTTTGATAAAACGCTCAGCATAGCCCACCTACTTCAACTGTACACGTGGATCAACCACTTTGTAGACCAAATCGGCAATCAGGTTAAAAATCATAGTTGCAGCTGCGATGTATACTGTAATTGCCTTAATAACAGGAAAATCACTTCGCTCAACTGCAATAATGACCTCTCGACCAATACCAGGAATACCAAAAAAACGTTCAATTAAAAATGCGCCTATGAGTAATGCAGGTAAAGTTGACATCACATCGGTAATAATAGGAATTGAAGCGTTACGCAGTACATGTACACCTAAAATTCGGCTTTCACCTACACCTTTAGCACGTGCTGTTCGAACATAGTCCTGATTAATTTCATCAAGCACAAAACTACGATACAAACGTAAGGTCGGTGCAATACTTACAACCAACATGATTAAAATTGGAAGTAAGGCAAATTTAAATAAATTCTCGGTAAAGGTGTCACTCCAGCCTTGTACAGGGAACCAACTGAGTTGATAAGCCAAAACATATTGAAAAACAATAATGTAAACTAAAATACTAATTGACATAGCAATAGTACATAGCATCATGACCATACGGTCGGTTAAAGAACCTCGGACCGCTGCAACAGCCAATGCCAAAATAATTGAAATAACTGTTTGTAAAATAGTGAGCGGAATTAAAAGCGTGAGCGACGGCCCTAATCGGGTTAAAATAATTTGGGAAACAGGTTCGCCAGTACTCCAACTTGCGCCATAGTCAAAAGTCAGAATCTGCTTAATGAAAATCCAGAGCTGGACGTAATACGGCTGATCGACACCTAGCTGTTTACGAATGTTTTCGATTTGCTCAGGATTAGACATCTTGCCTGCTAAAATATAGGCAGGATCTCCACCGACCCAGTTAAAAAGAATAAAAATAAGTAAGACTACTCCCAACATGGTTGGAATCATCTGCCATAAACGCCGAATAACATATGCCAGCATAGTGATAATTCCTTATTTAACCCGTTGTCCGGTAATTTCATTAAAGAACGCTTTATTGTCAGGCTCACGACCAAGAAAATCTTTAACTAGTTCAGCTGCTGGTTTTTGGCTACCTTGCGATAAAATCGTTTGACGGTAACGTTGCCCTATTTGCGGATTATTGAGGTTATCGCCATAAGCAGAAAGCATGTCTAAAGCCAAAACTTCAGACCACATATAGCCGTAATAACCTGCTTGATACCCGCCCATCAAATGCCCAAACTGACCTGGGAATTCAGTTGTTGGTACATAACCTAAGGCTGTAGCGGCTTCCATTTTTTGCCAAGTTTCCAAAGGTTTTACTTTTAAAGCATCAGCGCTATGAAGAGCCATATCGTACTGGGCATAGAGTGTCTGACGTGCATAACGCAAACCACGTCCATAGTTATGCACCGCTTTTAAACGGGCAATTAACTCATCATCAACACGTGGACATGCTGGATCACAATAATCGGCAACTTTAGATAAGGTTTCTTTACGGCGAGCCCACTCTTCATACATTTGAGAAGGTGCTTCTACAAAATCACGTTCTACGGATGTTCCTGACTGACTGGCATAACGTGTATTTGATAAAATGCCATGCAAGGCATGACCAAACTCATGAACAAAAGTTTCTAATTCATCGCTATTTAAACCTTTGCGGTTAAAATTGGTGACCAATGCTGAAACCGGTAAACGGTTGGTTAAAGTGCTACCACCGTATACTCCCCAAACCGCTGCATGGCCATATTTCCCCTCACGAGGGAATTTATCCATATATAGGCCGCCCAAAAGCTTTCCTGTCTTTTTATCAACTACATCGTAATATTCAACTTCGTCCTGCCATGCTTTAACTTTGACAGGTTTAAAGTCAATACCGTAAAGGTCAGATGAAATGGCAAACAGCCACTTTTGAGCAGCTAAAGTTGGGAAATAATTACGAAGCTTTTCCTGATCAATCTGGTATTTACTCTTACGAAGTTTTTCACTCCAGTAAGCTTCACTCCAACGTGTTATCTCAGTTTTATCTAACGGCGTTTTTAAAGTTTGCGCTTTAAATGCTCGGAGTTCTTCGACTTCTTTACGTTCAAGTGGTGCTACCGTTTTTTGTACGTCTGCCAAAAACTGGTTTACAGCTTCAGGGGTTTTAGCCATACGATCTTTTAAAACCCAATCCGCATAACTTGCTTTTCCAAACAATTGTGCCAACTCATAACGCAAATCTACTGCCTGCTTGAGTAGTTTTAAATTTTGCTCAGTACCACGTCTTGTAAAAGCAATCTGATATCTTTTTCGGGCATCATCGTTGTCTGCCAACTCCATAAATGGTCGATATTCTGGATATTCAAAACCAACCAAATAATTTCCTTTCGCATTCTTTTTCAAACCTGAAATATAACTTTCTGGTAAACCCTTCATCTCTTCAGGAGTAAACTCAAGTTTTTCAGGATTATCACGGATGTTGCGGGCATATTCTTGTTCAAGTTTAGTCAATTCATCCAGAATAGCTTTCATTCTTGCGCGTTTTGTAGGTTCAAGTTGAACACCTGTATCTTCAAATTGGCTCAAAATATCTTGACGATATTTTTTATCAACAAGGTCCGTTGCTTGTGTATTTTTAATTAAGTTATATAGCTTGGGATTTTGAAATATGTCGGTGTGAAACTGATTAATTTTGATTTCACAATCTTCGGCTGCCTTACGCAACTTTGCATCTGGGTCTACGTTACTATATAAGCTTATCGGACCTGAAAAATCTTCAAAATGAGCAAAAATTTTATCCCATTTTGCCAAAATAGGTGCCGCTGCGGCGTTAGCATTAACAGGTATTTTCTCAAAGTCTGTAATCTGTTGCTGAATTTTTTTTAAATTAGAATCACACCATGTTGGAAGCTGCTTTGCTTTAAGTAGTGGTAATGTACTACGAGTTGTTTCAGCTGAAACGTATTGGTTTATACCTATAGCCAACATACATAACGTTGTCATTTTTAGTGTTTTATTCTTCATCATATCTCCAGATTTTTCATTTAATGATTAGATTTAGTATTTGTATCAATATCAAAGTACATCCACTCAGCATGTAAAATTGGATGCTTTTTATAGCCAATGACACGCGGCTGGGCCAACATATTTCGGTAGCGGGCGTAGGACATTTGCACAGGCATATAGACTTCTAACAAACGCGTCATTTTTCGATAAAGTGCATCCCGTTCAGAGCCAGCTTTCATTTGTTGGGTTTGGCGATACAATTGGTCAAACTCTGGAATTGAGCCACAAGACCAGTTTGTCATATGCGTATTGGGACCATAAAAATTCTGCATAAAATTATCGCCATCAGGATAATCAGCAATCCATGCAGAAGCACCAAACATACCTTCGCACTGTTTTTGTGCTCGAATTAGATCTGCAAAAAGCATTGGTTTAAATACCATTCGAATATTCAAACTATCAAAGTTTTTTTTCCAAAGTTCAGCACTTTGCTGACCAATACTGTCACTGCGAGCCATATATTCAATTACAAGGGGCTTCCCATTTGGTTGAGTGCGCCAACCTGATGCATCTTTTTTATAGTGATATCTATCTAATAGTAAATTTGCTGCTTTCACCGAATATGGCGTACTAGTTCTATACTGAGGGTCATATCCCACTACACCAGGTGGAACTGGAAAATGTAGACGCTCGGCATCATCATTTCTTACTAATTTAATTTCTTGATCTAGTGAGCGAGACATTGCAATTGCACGGCGTAAAGCAATTTTTTCTTTACTCATTCCCCCAACAACCGGATTTTTAAGGTTCCAATAAATATAGCTAATTTCAGGATCAACAATACGAGATAAATGCACACCTTCTTTAGCAAGCTCAGGTCTTAATTTACCGTCTTTAATCGCCTTCGCGACCAATTGCCCTTCAAGCTGAAATATATCAATCTCACCACGCTGAAATGCCAGCCATCGTGATTGGTTTTCTTCCATAACCTGAATATCAATTGTGCCTATTTGCGGCATTTGTTTGCCTTTCAGGCGCTTCACAATTGCCTCATCCTCAGGGCTACTGGCTGCAAAGTTCCAAGTAAAACCACGAAAATCTGGATTAGATTTTAAAACAATACGCGAAGCAGGCACCCATTTACTGAGTACATAAGGTCCAGTTCCTACAGGATGTCCCATGACAAAACCGGCTTTGTCTTTATACTTTTCGATGACTTCACGCGCCACAGCACCTGTCGGGTCATGTGCCAGTAATAAAGGAAAGTTATAATCTGGTTTAACTAATCGGATCACCAAAGTGTACTTATCAGGTGTTTGTAAACCATTTACCTTTTGGTCATAGTTAAATTTTCCGGTTTTATTGGCTGCTTTTATTAATGCATCCATACCTTCAATTTTGTTATCTAACAACCAGCTATTTGGAGAACGTAAATGCGGATCCAATAAGCGCTTAAAAGAGTACGCATAATCATTGGCTGTTAACTCTCTAGACTTCCCTTTAAAAACAGGGTCCGGCGTAAAATAAATGCCTTTTTTAATGTGAATGGTATAAGTCAGACCATCTGCACTGACTTGTGGCATAGTTGTAGCAATATGAGGAACTAATTTTGCGGGCCTTGCTAAATAGTCATACGTATATAAAGTTTCAAATATTGAAGTGGTTACATGCGCCGAATATAAATCATGGATATAGGCTGGGTCGAAACCTGTTTCAGCTGTCGGGAATACATAACGTAAAACTTTATTTGGATCGGCTGGGCTTTTCGCAAAAATACTTGTAGATCCAGTTAATGCCATACTGGCGAATAATAGGCTGACACTACAATGCTTGAGCTGTTTTATTAAATTTTCAGTCATAATTATCTTTATCTAAAATTATTTTTTAACAGGGGTAATATCAAGATATTGCCAGTTTGTATTCATCATCGGGTGAGGTTTAAATCCCTGAACTTGCGGCTGTATCAACCAGTTACGAAGTCGAGTTACATGAATAATCCACGGATTGTCAGCTTCAATCTGGCGGTTAAGCTTTTCATAATATGGTAGACGTTGTTGGGGTGGCAAATGAGTGACTTGATTATAAAGGGCATCATAAGTTTTAGACTGGTAACAAGCATGGTTTCCTTGCCCCGCGTTTGGACCATAAAGTAATTGTGCAAAATTGTCTCCTTCAGGATAGTCAGCAATCCATGCTCCACTCCAAATCATATATTTACATTGAGTTGCAGCTTTTAAGTTATCTGCAAAGTTACTCACCTTGAAGTCAGCGCGAATGCCAATGGCATCCAGATTTTTTTTCCAGAGTTCAGAATGAATAACCGATGCTGAGCTATTTTCATTATTAATTTTTAAAACCAAAGGTTTCCCGTTTGGTAAGTTTCGGTAACCATCAGCCCCTTTTTTATAACCATAATGATCAAGTAGTTTATTGGCTAATAGCGGATTGTATCCTACGCTACTTCTGTACTTCGGGTTATATCCATTTACACCTTCAGGTATAAACATTTCTGCTCTAACAGCCTGCCCTTTGTAAGCCTGTCTTATACTTTCTTTTTGATCATATGCCAAAGTAATTGCTCGACGAAGCGCTATCTTGTCTGGGCTAAAACCGCCAATCACCGGATCACGCATGTTCATCATCGTATAGGTAATTTCAGGTTCTTTATTAGGGAAATGCTTAATTCCTTTTTTTTGAAAAGATGCTTTAAGTTGTCCCTTATCTAAAGCTTGAGGAACTGCATTCGCAGTAAGTCTATCAAAATCCAATTGACCCGACTGAAAAGCTAACCATCGTGACTGTTGTTCTTCAATAATACTGACTACAACTTTACCAATTTGCGGCATTTTCTTACCGCTCATTTCTTTAACAAGCTGGTTATCCCACGGCGTTCCTGTTGACTTAAAGTTCCACACGAAACCCCGATAATCAGGATTGGCAACCAGCTCAACCTTACTTCGAGGTACATATTTACTTAACATGTAAGGTCCTGTACCTACCGGATGCATACCAATACGGTCGCCATAATAATCAACAACCTCTTTAGCAACTCCACCAAAAGATATATAGGCAAGAATATAAGGAAAATTAAAGTCTTGCCGAGTTAAAGTGAGTTGTAGAGTATATCGATCAAGCGCTTTCACTCCTGCAATGGGTGCGGCGTAATCAAATTTTCCAGTTTTTTTTGCCTTAGCTACAACCGCATCGGCACCTAACAATTTCCCATCAATGAATGAAACAGAAGGTGCCCTATTTTCAGGATCTAAAATGCGTTTAATTGCATAAACATAATCTTCTGCCACAAGTTCACGGCGTTTACCTTTAAAAGCAGGATCATTGGTAAAATAAATACTTGGCCTAATTTTAAATGTATAAACTTTACCGTCTTGTTCCACCTTAGGCAGGCTTTCAGCGGTATAAGGAACTAACTGTACTGGACGAGCTAAATAATCATATTTGAGTAAAGGCTCGAAAATAGCTTCCACAATACTACCACTATAAAAATTAGTGGTTTTAACCATGTCAAAACCATCATCAGGCGCTTCATAAGCAACATGTAATACTTTGTTTGGTTGTGCAGGCGTTTGGGCGAAAGCACAAGAAACTGATGTAATAGCCAGACTTAAAATGGCGAGCTTAAAAATTTTTAATTTCAAGTTCCTACCTACTTAATTAATATTTTAAAGATATTATCCTTTTGAGTAACATCTAAATCCGCATAAGAAAAGTTCTTTCTCAACGGACTACTTTCTTCTTTGTAAATTACTAACCGTTTTATTCAATCTTTTATTTGATCAAATGGAAAAGCTAACAATAAAATTAGAAAGCTGTAACTATCTAATATAAAGCGAATTTCATGCCATATTTTGTGATAAAAAATAATCCATATAAAAATATTTAAAATTTACATTTTAATTAGGCACTTAAAACTTCTGGGACTATATAAATAAAAGTAAGTTTATGCCAAATATTATATTTATATAACTTATCCATCATTAACCTATAATGCACAATTAAAAGTCATAAATGTTTCATTCTAGTTCAGAAAAAATCGTTATTTTTCACAAAAAATAACAGATCAAACATTTGATTTATAAATAGAAGTATATTAAATTATCATAATGTTACGTTATACAATTACATTTCATAAAGTTCTAAAAAGATACAAAAATGAATATCTAATACATGAAGATTCAAACAATGATTATTTTTTATACAAATAAATTTGAAACTTTTCGCCAACTCATTATTTTTTTCCAAATAGAAAAATAATTTCTTTGATTCCACTCTCTGAATTACAGCCTCAACCATAATAAAATCAATATTTATCAGTATTTTGCATAAACTAAAAAAAGAAAAATATATAGTTGGCACTTGCTTTGCTTAAACACTTTTCAGCAATATCGCTAACTACAACAAAAAGGGATCAAATCTACGATGAAAAAAAAATACAATGTTCGATCTCAGGTAACCCCCAAGATCGGCAAAACAATTCTTAAATTAAGCACCCTTAGTTTAAGCATGATGTGTCTTACCCTGGCACAAGCAGCAGAAACCGAACCATCATCAACATCTGAAGACAAACCAGTCAAAGTCATAAAAGTTGCTGTGACAGGCTCATCAATTAAAGGCGTTGCTGCTCAAAGCGCTTCACCAATTACAGTAGTAAAAGTTGATGAAATTTTAAAACAAGGGGTGACTACAACTGAAGAAGCCTTAGCCAAAATTAGTGCAAACCAATCGAACTTTGTTACTGCCAGCAACGTGGGTACAAGCAAAACAGCAGGCTCGGCGGCAAACCTTAGGGCTTTAGGCGCCAATAAGACTCTTGTTTTACTTAATGGTCGTCGGTTGGCTGCAAATGCATACGACAGTGGCGTCACAAACTTAAATATTATCCCACTTGCAATGTTAGACCGTATTGAGGTTTTACGTGATGGTGCCTCTTCCATTTATGGAACAGATGCAATTGGTGGAGTAATTAACTTCATTACCAAAAAGCAGTTTACAGGTCTAAACTTAACCGCTGGTTATCAAAAACCAGAACAAAAAGGTGGTGAACAGCAAGACTATAGCATCTTTGGTGGCTTTGGTGATTTAGACGAAAATGGCTATAACGTTTTTGGTGTTGTGGACTATCGCAAAGGCGATGATGTCATGGCCAAAGACCGTAAGGTCAGTCGGCGTGGAGGAATATTACCCGAATTAGGTGTAAATAGAACCAGTAGCGGTTCCTTTCCAGCCAATGTCCCTGGTTTAGGTAATCCCTATGCAGCTACGGGGTGTGGTAATGATCCTCTAGTAGCGAGCACCGATGGGGAAACTTGTCGATATAACAGTCAAGCTGTGATTGGAATTGTTCCAAAAACAGAAGACATCTCAGCTATGGGCCGAGCTACTTTTAAACTGAACGATAATTTTAATGCGATTGCAGAATATTTATATGCAAGAAGTGAAGTCACTACTTCAGTTGCGCCAGATGTATTTTTTGATTTGACGCTTGACCCAAGCAGTAAATATTATCCAGGTAAAGGTATCACTCCTGCTTTAGCAGGTGCTACTGGAACTATCCCTCTATATTTGCGTTCACAATCGGGGAATCGTGTAAGTAATAGTATTAACCAGTCACATAGAATATTTGCTGGTATTGAGGGTGAAACTCATGGTTGGGATATTAATTCAGGAGTTACCTATGCGCATAGCAGTGCCTCGGATGCTCTCGTAAGTGGCTATTTAAACTATGACAAAACTCAAGAAGCTTTAACCAATGGCACATTAAACCCGTTCGGACCTCAAAATCCTGAAGATGCGGATGCGTGGAATCAGTTAGGCGTTGAAGGTAAATATTTAAAAGCTAATCTAGACACAACTACTGTAGATTTCACTGCAAGCCGACCTATATTTAAATTACCAGCTGGAGACGTTGGTTTTGCGATTGGTGCAAGCTATCGTTATGAAGATTGGACTTCAAAAGTTATGGCGGATATTGCCCGTGTAGCTCCAAGTGCAGGTAGCGACCCTGATGAACCAGAAAATACTGGCGATCGTAATATTAAATCGGTATTTACCGAGTTCCATATTCCACTTCTTAAAACATTAGAAGCTCAAATCGCCGCTCGTTATGATGACTACAATGATTTTGGCAATACGTTTAATCCAAAATTTGCACTTCGTTGGGAACCGATTAAACAGTTAATGTTCCGTACAACTTATAGTACAGGTTTCAGAGCCCCAACACTTTGGGAAGTGAATGGTCCAAATTCCGTAACCAATACAGGTGCGTCATATGATGATCCAGTACTTTGCACAGGTGGCAAGGTACAACCAGGAGGAAAAAAAGAACGCGATTGTAATATGCAATTCGACAGACAAAATGGGGGTAATAAAACTTTAGATCCTGAAGAATCAAAGTCTTTTACTGCTGGATTAGTATTTGAACCAATTAAAAACTTAGCCTTTACTCTTGATTACTTCAATATCGAAGTCGACAAGCAAATTGCTACACTTTCGGAAACTGCTATTTTTAATGATCCCGTGAAATATGCAGACAAATTTGTACGTAATCCTGATGGTTCATTAGATTATATTATTACAACACAACAAAATTTAGGTGGAATTAAAACTTCAGGTTTCGATGTCGGCTTAAGCTGGGTTTCTCCAATGACTGCTACAGGTCGATTCGGTTTGAACATTGATGGTACATATATAACAGATTACAAATACCAAGCCGAACCAGATGGAGAATGGATAGGTGTTGCTGGGTCATATAGCGGCTTAGATTATCAATCTATTATTCTGCGATGGAAACATACTGCAAACCTAAATTGGAATTATGAAAACTGGGCTTTAAACCTACAACAAAACTTCTCTCGTGGGTACCAAGATCAAAACTCTGATGAGCAAAACCATAGAGTCAGTGACTATACAACATATAATATTTCAGGCACCTATAAAGGCTTTAAAAATCTAGAAGTCACAGCTGGTATCAAAAATATTTTTGATGAAGACCCTCCTGCTTCTAATGTAATTGATAACTTCCAAATGGGATATGACCCACGTTACGCAGATCCTTTAGGACGTACGTACTTTGTACGAGGTACATATAAGTTCTAAATGGTTGTTCTGCAAATATAACTCTCAATAGTTAGTTTGCAGAACAAATACCCATTCTTAGCCAAACAGTCATTTAAAAAAATTGTTTGTCTACAGTTTCAGGAGTAACTATGGGCATGACTTTTACAGACATAGAAAATAAATCTGCAAAGCGCCTTATTGGTATTGCCGCAGTGCTTTTTCTGCATCTTCTTGTTGCCTATATTCTGATGTCAGGTTTAGCAAACAATATTCAAAAACCAGCAGAAAAACCTGTGGAATTGCAAATTATTCAGGATATTAAGCCACCGCCTCCTCCAAAACCAGAGGAGCCCAAGCCTAAGGAAAAACCGCCTGAGCCACCTAAAATGGTAGAAAAGGTAGCCAAAGTACCCGAGCCAGTGAAACAGGTCGAAAAAGCGACACCTGTACAAAAAGTGACTCCAGTAGCTCAACCGACTAAAGTTGCCCCAACTCCAACTGCTGCACCTAGCACTCCATCACCTAGCCCAGTTGCAGCACCTGCTCCAGTGGCTGCTGCTGCAACACCAGCACCAAAACCTGCGGGTGTAACTCGCGGTGTTTCGGAGGGTTCTGCTGGCTGTGAAAAACCTGAATATCCACGTGAAGCAGAAATGAGTGGTGAACAAGGCACTGTGCGCATCCGAGTTTTAGTTGATACCAATGGCAAGGTTATCGAAGCAAAGGTGAAGAAGTCGAGCGGGAGTAGAATCTTAGATAAGGCGGCAACTAAAGCTTACAGCCTATGTACGTTCAAACCTGCAATGAAAGATGGCGTGCCTCAGCAAGACTGGTATGAAATTGAATATCCATTTGTAATTGAATAAACAACTGAATTAGCAAGAAATTAAAAATATTGGAGATAATATGATGAAAAAACCAACTCAACACCTAGTACGCTTCGCTTCTGCAAGTTTAATCGCAGCATGCTCTTTACTTCCATTAAGCTCGGTTTTTGCAGAAGAAACGAATACTCCAGTTGCAACAGCAACCGCTGAGACAACTTCAAATGCTGCAACTCCGACTCCACCACCAAAGCCAGCAACAAGTGAAACTGTTAAAAATCCTTATGGCCTAGAAGCGCTTTGGCGTGAGGGAGATTTAGTTGCTAAATCTACTTTATTTATATTAGTACTCATGTCGATTGGTACGTGGTACATCATTATTTCTAAATTCTTACAGCAAGCTAAAGTAAAGCGCCAAGGTAAAGAAGCAGAGAAAAGTTTTTGGGAAGCAACTTCACTAGATAATGCAGCCGACAATCTAGAGCAAAGTAGTGCATATCGCTTTATTGCAGAAAAAGGCATTAATTCAACTAAATCACACGGCGGCTCTTTACTTGAACGTATTGACTTTAATACATGGGTAAGCATTTCAATTCAACGCGCAATTGAAAAAATACAAAATCACTTAGGTGGTGGTTTAGCCTTTTTAGCAACAGTTGGATCAACGGCACCATTTGTGGGTCTTTTTGGTACAGTTTGGGGAATTTATCATGCATTAACAGCTATCGGAATTTCAGGTCAAGCATCTATTGATAAAGTTGCTGGCCCTGTCGGTGAAGCTTTAATCATGACAGCTATTGGTCTTGCAGTCGCAGTACCTGCTGTACTTGGTTACAACTGGCTAACTCGCCGTAATAAAGCAGTTATGGAAAATGTCCGTTCGTTTGGTTCAGATTTACATGCGGTTTTATTAAGTGGAGAAATTAATACCAATAACTCCATTAACCGCAGCATTAAATAATCAGGAGTAAACATTATGGGTATGAGTGTTGGCTCTGAAGATGATGATGAAATGATTGGCACAATTAACACCACACCTCTCGTTGATGTCATGTTGGTTTTACTTATTATTTTTCTTATTACGATACCGGTAGTTACACATACGGTTCCTGTGAAACTGCCAGAAGAAAAAAATACTCCGTATGCAACAACACCTGAAAATATTCAACTTTCTGTAAACAAGAAAGGAGATATTTTTTGGAACGAAAGTTATGTGCCTAATAAAGAGCTATTGCTGTCAAAACTCCAAGCAGTTGCACAAAAAAGACCTCAGCCAGAGGTACACATTCGTGGAGATCAGCTTACCCATTTTGAGGCAATAGATCAGGTTATTAGCACGACCAAACAAGCCGGTATTGGCAAAATTGCCTTTGTTACTAGCCCTCCAGCCTCCCCGTAATTAACTTAAGGAGAATTTTATGGGTATGAATGTCGGCTCAAATAATGATGATGACGTGATGTTAGAAGTCAACATGACACCTCTTATTGATGTCATGCTGGTACTCATTATTATGTTTATTATTACCATACCTGCGCCAAACAACGCGATTAATATTAATTTGCCAAATGGCACACCGCCGCCAACAAATGAAAAGCCACCTGAAGTCATTGATGTAAAAATTGATGCAGCTGGCAAAGTATTTTGGAATAACCAACAGGTTTCTGACCGCACGGCACTAGAGACTTTATTTCAAGGTGTTGTTGCCAAAAAAGATCAAGACCAGATCAAACTTAAACCTGACCAAATGGCTGAATATAAAAACGTAGCGATGGTTATGGCTACAGCGCAGCGTTTAGGTGTCACTAAAATTGGAATTGTGAGCAGTAACTAATATTGCTTTTAAATCTATTCTATTACTTCATACGCTAACTGGAATTTTCAGTTAGCGTTTTTTTTTGAAGGGAAATATTCAACTCTAAAATAATATCTCCACACTCATCATGTTCTCCAGTTTCTATAAAACCTATTTTTTTATAAAGTTTATTAGCAACGTGATTAGATGATTTATACATAGTTCGAATGCGTTTAGCTCCTTTTGTGAATATTTCATCAATCGCCATTTGCAAAGCTGCGGTACCATAACCTTTGGCTTGATTATTTGCATCAATCATAAAGCGAAACAACCAAAACAATGTCTCATCAGGTGGATCAGTTTCGACACAATACATTAAGAAACCAACGACTTCATTATTAAAACAGATCACTCGTGGACAGTAATGTTCTTCCACTTTAGACTCAGCAATAGAATATACATTTGGCGCAACATAATCTTTTTGAGATTCATCCAATGATAATCTTGCAGATTGAATCCAATTCTCTCGATTGAGATTTTTTAAATTAATCAAACTTAAAACCTTTTAGCTATAAATCTGCTTTCTAGTAAGCACAAAATATACCGAAAATAAAAAAGCCTCCGAAGAGGCTTTTTTTATGACAGGTTAAAATTAGTCACCTGTATAACCTTTTAACTTTAAACGAGCAGCGTGTAGTAACGGCTCAGTATAACCAGAAGGCTGTTCACAACCTTTAAAGATGAGGTCAGAAGCTGCTTGGAAAGCAATATTGGTTTCAAAGTTAGCTGCCATTGGTTTGTACAATGGGTCATTCGCGTTTTGCTCATCAACAATTTTTGCCATGCGTTTAAGCACTTCTTCAACTTGTTCACGAGTCACAATACCGTGACGCAACCAGTTTGCAACGTGTTGAGAAGAAATACGTAATGTTGCACGGTCTTCCATCAAGCCCACGTTGTTAATATCAGGAACTTTCGAACAACCTACACCCAAGTCAACCCAACGTACAACGTAACCTAAAATACCTTGGCAGTTATTTTCAAGTTCGTTATTGATCTCTTCTGCTGACCAATTTGTTTCAGGTGCAAACGGCGGAGTCAACAAGTCATCTAATGACAACATTTCTTCAGCTTTTAACTGATCTTGACGTGCTTTTACATTAACTTGATGGTAATGCATTGCATGAAGTACTGCACCTGCTGGAGATGGAACCCAAGCACATGAAGCACCCGCATTTGGATGTGCAGCTTTAGTTGCCAACATATCTTTCATGCTATCTGGTTTTGGCCACATGCCTTTACCAATTTGTGCTTTACCTTGTAAACCAGACTTCAAACCAATTGCAACGTTACGGTTTTCGTAAGCAGCAATCCATTTTTGTGTTTTTACAGCTTCTTTACGAACAACTGGTGCAGCTTCCATTGACGTATGAATTTCATCGCCAGTACGGTCCATGAAACCAGTATTAATAAAGATAGTACGGTCTTTTGCAGCAGCGATACAGTTTTTCAAGTTTACAGATGTACGACGTTCTTCATCCATAATACCGATTTTTAATGACTTCGCTGGTAATCCAATCGCCTGTTCAGCACGTTCAAATAACTCTACAGCAAACGCAACTTCTTCTGGACCATGCATTTTTGGTTTAACAATATACATAGAACCTTTGCGAGAGTTCTTGTTTTCGTTTTCACTACGAATATCAGCAACTGACAACAATGGTGTTACCAATGCATCCATAATTCCTTCGAAAATTTCTTCTCCATCTATTAAAATAGCTGGGTTAGTCATTAAATGACCTACGTTACGAAGTAACATAAGTGAACGACCATGAAGTTTTGTTGTGCCACCAATTAAGTTTTTAATTTCGCGGTCTTTATTTAAATCACGAACAATCGTTTTACCATTTTTCTCGATAGATTCTTGAAGCGTACCCTTCATTAAACCTAACCAGTTACGATAGCCTTCAACTTTTTCTTCAGCGTCTACTGCTGCAACAGAATCTTCTAAATCCTGAATTGTAGTTACAGCTGCTTCAAATGTTAAATCTTTAACACCAGCTAAATCAGTTTGACCAATTGGGCTAGATGCATCAATTTCGATAATGACATGAAGGCCATTACTTAAAAGTACAACTTCTGTAGGATTCGCTTCTTCACCATTGAAACCAACAAACTGAGATTCATGAGCTAAACCTGTTTTTGAACCATCTTTCAAAGTTACAACAAGTTTATTTTGCTCAATCGCATATTTTGTTGCATCGGCATGCGAACCTTGCGCAAGTGGGAAAACTTCATTTAAGAAATTTTTAGCGAACTCAATCACTTTTGCACCACGTACAGGATTATATCCTTTACCTTTTTCAGCCCCGCCTTCTTCAGAAATTACATCGAAGCCGTAAAGTGCATCATATAAAGAGCCCCAACGAGCATTTGCTGCATTTAAGCTATAACGTGCATTACGCACAGGTACAACTAACTGCGGCCCTGCCAATAATGCGATTTCTTCATCAACATTTTCAGTTGTAATTTGAAAATCTTCAACTTCTGGCAATAAATAACCAATTTCAGTTAAGAACGCCTTATAAGCACCTAATTCAAATTTGTTGTTACGGTGCCATTCATCAATTTTTGCTTGTAATTCATCACGCTTAGCCAATAATGCTTTATTTTTTGGGCTAAGATCGACAACAACTTGCTCAAAGTTCTTCCAGTAAGTTTCACTATCTAAACCAGAACCTGGTAAAGCTTCATTTTCGATAAAATCGTAAAGTTCTTTAGCAATCGCTAACTTGCCTTTTTGAATACGTGCAGTCATTGTCTTTCCTGAAGTTGCTACTTTTTATACCAAGAGAATCCTAGTATACCGATTTAAATTAAGCTGAATACTAATATCACATTCCTAAATAGTAAGCATTTTCCCTTGTAAAACTATTGACAAAGATAAATTTTTCTATATAGGAAATATTAAAATTCTAACTAGGATTCCCAACAATTTATTCAATATTTAAAGATACTGAAACTAGACTTTTTGTTAACAGACAAAAAATTTCACTATCTTATTTTTCTAAAGCGTATTTAGTTATATCAAACTTTGCAGCTTGAAAAAGCACTATTTAACGAAATTTATCTATTTTTGTTGTAAAAAAAGCGCCCTTATATAGAGCGCTTTTCATATCTATTTTTTATGCGTTTTTAGCTTCATCAATATGACGATGTTCTGAATGCAAATATTCATCCGATTGCATTTCTAATAAACGCGAACGAGTACGCTCAATTTCAAATGCTAACTTTTCACCTTGATAAATATCAATAATACTATCTTGAGAAGTTAAAAGTAATTTTACTCCACGATCATAAAATTCATCGACTAAGTAGATAAAACGACGTGTACCTTCAGACAAGAAATCTGTTAAATGCGGAACATTACTTACCAGAACCGTATTATAGATATTTGCAATTTCAATAAAATCTGCTGGGCTACGTGGTTTAAAGCAAAGTTCAGAAAATTCACACCACAATACATCTTCTGTATGCCCTAGAGTCTCAACAATACGATTATTGATTACAATAGGCTCTTGAGAATGAGCTTGTGTATGAGTTAATGCACTAAAACGTTCCGACATCCAGTTTTGGACTTCATTACTTAATGGTGATTTAAATAATTGAGCTTGTTTTAATACGCGTAAACGATAATCTACACCTGCATCTACATTTAAAATAGCGCAGTTCTTTTTAACCATTTCAATTGTTGGCAAGAAACGGTCACGATGAATACCGTTTTTATATAAACCATCTGGTGCAATGTTTGATGTTGCAATTAATGTCACACCACGAACAAACAATTTTTGAAATAAATCACTTAGAATCATTGCATCTGTTACGTTTGATACAAAGAACTCATCAAAACAAATAACGACTGCATCTTTATAAATTTGGTCAGCCACGATTTCAAGTGGATTACGTTGGCCTGAAAGCTTATTTAGCTCTTTATGAACATGTTGCATGAAATGATGAAAATGCATACGTGTTTTACGACGAAACGGCACTGACTCATAAAATTGATCCATAAGCCAAGTTTTTCCACGACCTACACCACCCCACATATAGACACCTTTAGGTGATGTTTGGCGGCGAAAACGACGGAAAGCTTTTTTAGAGGCTTTATAACGGTTTAAAAGTTCTTTCCATACGCGATCTAATTCTTGCACTGCCTGTGCTTGCGCTTCATCTGCCATAAACTGGCCTGAAGCTAAAGCCTCAGCATAGCGTTCTGCTGGGGAAGAAGGTGAGAATGCAGTACTATGAGAAGATTTTAAATTTAACATATCGTTTTATTTCAATTTTAACTGATAGGAGTATAGCGAACATTTTGTTCAACCACATTAGCTTTTAGCATCAAGAATTACGACGATGACTCTTTGCCATATTGTCGAGGACTCTGTCCAAACCATCGTTTAAATGCATGATTAAATGCCGCTGGTTCAGAATAACCGAGCAATTCGGCAATAACTTCTATTGAGTATTCCCTATATTCCATAAGCTTTAATGCCTTATTCTTGATGATTTGTTCACGAATTTGCTTATAACTCGTATTTAACTGTTGCAATTGATGCCTTAATGTCCTTTCAGGCATTTTCAATGCAAAAGCAGTTTCCGCCATGCTCGGGATAATACCTTGTTGCAACTCAAGATAATCTTGCACACATTGTATGATATGTGGAGTTTGGTGATCTTGTTGATTTAATCTTGTTATTTCTGTAATACATTTTGATTCATAAATACGATGTGTAATGATATCCGCCGAAGGGATCTTAATTTCAAGCACATCCTTGCTTAGGCTAAATGCTGCATATTTACCATTAAAGTGCACATCATCGCCATAGTATGCAAAATAGCGAGATAAAGTATCTGAGTCAGTTGGTTTTTCAAATGGAAGTTCTATACGCATAGCAGGCATTTGTAATCCCATCATCGTATAAATATCTTGAATAAATTTATAAGTTCCTGAAACTTCACATTGAGCCCGCAACTTGCCAATTTGTGTTTTCAAATCAACAGGCAAATAACTTAAAATTGTACGCTCATCAGTTTCATATAGGCCTAAAGCACCAAATAAATGAGTAAGTTTTTGATACTTTATCCCTTTATTTAATGCAGTTTGAACATCATTACTTGTTACAAGCAACATAAGTAATGGTCCGTAACCGGCTAAAGCATAATGCTGTCCAATAAATAGGCCCTTTTCAGGCTCAACATTTTCACTAATAATTTGTTGAATATCCCATTCTAGGCGATCATGAATTGTGGAACTCGGATCTAAAGCATCAACCTTAATTCCTATACCAGCCAAACGTGAGTCGACATCAATGCCTGCATTGCGCATTCCTTGAATTAAATACATTAAACCAAGTATCGACCGTTTCATTCTTCTATCAATTTCCCTAGACTCAAATGTTTTACTATAAACAAGAAAGAAAATTAATTGCCGAATCTATCAATTTTCACGTCGATACAATCATGTTTAAACTGGTTAAAAAACGTTAGTCTTGCCTGCAATCCTCCTTTTAGCTTATGCAGGGTTTCCAATGCTAAACGCAAAGCAAGATGCTATTCAAAAAACTAAAATCGCTATTATTGGTGCTGGATTTGGTGGCCTAGCAATGGCAATCCGTTTACTGCAAAATCAACAGCAAGACTTTGTTATTTTAGAAAAATCAAATGATGTTGGCGGAACTTGGCGGGAAAATCGCTACCCAGGCGCAGCATGTGATGTTCAATCTCATATGTATTCCCTCTCTTTTGCACCTAAAACCGACTGGTCAAAACGCTATGCTGAAGCACCAGAGATTTTTCAATATATTCAAGATATTACAGAAAAATACAAGATTAAAGATTATTGCAAGTTTAACCATAATGTGAGCAATGTCCAATATGATGAAGCACGTCATGTATGGACTCTAGACTTTAAAAATCAGCCTTCGATCGAAGCTCAATTTGTAGTTTTTGCATCAGGCCCGTTGCATATCCCACAAATTCCCCATATTCAGGGTATCGAAAAGTTTAAAGGCAAAGTTTTCCATTCATCACAATGGGAACATGACTATAATTTGAATGGTAAATCAGTTGCATCTATTGGTACAGGTGGTAGCGCAATTCAATATATTCCAGAAATAGCTGGAGATGTTAAGCAGCTCTATGTATTTCAAAGAACGGCAGCATGGGTAATACCACGAGATGAACGCAAATACTCAGGTTTGAGTAAAGCATTATTCAAATCTTCCAATCTTTATCGTCAAATTCATCGTAGTCGTCTTTATTGGAGTAATGAGTCACGCGTTGTACCGATTGTTCAACCTCAAATTATGAAATATGGTCAAAAGTTGGCTGAAGCTTTCATTCGCTTCCAAGTTAAAGACAAGAAAGTGGCCAAGAAACTCACACCGGACTTTGTGATGGGATGTAAACGTATTCTTATTTCAAATAAATACTTCCCTACATTTAACCGTAAAAATGTTGAGCTAATAACGGATAGCATTCAAGAAATTAAAGAAAACAGTATTATTACTAAAGATGGTAAAGAACGGCCTATTGATTGTTTAATTTACGGCACAGGTTTTATTACTGACCCACGTATTTACTTAAAACATTTCACTTGTATTGGACGCAATCAAATCGAGTTAAAACAGGCATGGAAAGATGGTGCAGAAAGTTATTATGGCATTATGACTAAAAACTTTCCTAACCTATTCCAATTGGTCGGCCCCAATACAGTTTTAGGTCATAATTCGGTTATTTTTATGATTGAATCTCAAGTAAATTACATTTTACAACTGATTCAACTCGTAGAGAAATCCGGTCAAAAAGCAATTGAGATCAAACCAGAAGTTCAAGATGCTTTTAACGAGCGGGTTCAAATTCAGCTCCAAGGGACTGTATGGCAAGCTGGAGGCTGTAGTAGCTGGTATCAATCTGCCGATGGAAAAAACTTTTCGTTGTGGCCCACCTATACATGGAAGTATTGGTTAGAAACGCGCAAAGTTAATCCTAAAGATTACTTACTCTTAAATAAAAGCTCACAGAGCTATGCAGCTTAAAATGTTCAAGACATAATAGGTGGGTTAAAAACAAGCCACCTATTATTATATGCAATCTTTTTATCTTATCATTCAAATTTTTTTAGCACTTGCTTTCGGCTATTTTCTAGCACCTAAACTATCTCTAAATATCCGACAGTTTATTTTCAAAATACTGCCCTATTTTTCCTATATTCTATTAGCAAGTGTGGCTTTAGAGTTAACACTAGCACTTGATCAAATTGAGAACCCTTCTGCGATACTTCCACCAGCTATAATCATTGCACTTACCACATCTTTTGGTTCTTTCTTTATATGTTTATTGGCTTATACAATTTTTGATAAACAAAGTGTAAAAGGAAAAATCTCACTTCAACTTTTTGTAAATGCTTTAAAGAATATTGCAAAAGCTTTTCTTGCCTTAGGTATCGGTGTTTTATTAGGAGCTATCGCCACTCAATTCAATTCACATATGGCATTTAATAGTTGGTATTTATTATTATTGTTTATTTTCTTAATTGGTATTGAACTTGCCTTCACTCATTTCAACCGTACATGGTTAAGCTGGAAAATTTTAATTGTACCTTTAGCTGCTTTTATAGGGTCATGTATTGCAGGCTTCTTCAACTACTTTTTGCTTAACAAACATTTTGCACTGAACGAAACATTAGCATTAGCACAAGGTTATGGCTGGTACTCAATGTCAGGGATCTTATTTACGCAATTACATTCGGCAGAACTAGGTGGCATCGCACTATTGACTGATTTATTTAGAGAAATTGTTGCTATATTTTTAATGTATACCATGGGATGGCGTTTTCCTCGCCCTGCTATCTCAAGTGCTGGCGCAACGTCAATGGATGTTACCTTAGCAATGGTAAAACAGTCATGCGGTACACATTATGTACCACATGCCATGATGAGTGGCTTATTATTAAGCCTACTCGCCCCGTTATTAATTAGCTTATTTCTAAATTTTTAGGCAATTGAAGCAAGAATAGATTTCAACATTTCTGTTGGGTTTTCTGCTTTAGTAATCGGTCGACCAATGACCAGATGTGTAGAACCATCAAGCATAGCCTGCTTTGGAGTCACAATACGTTTTTGGTCGTCCGCATTTGTCCCTTCTGGACGAATACCTGGTGTTACCAAAGAGAAGTCTTGCCCAATTAATTCACGAAGAATCTTAGCTTCTTGAGCAGAACAAACCACCCCATCTAAGCCACTTTCTTTAGTGAGTTTAGCCAAGCGCTTTACATGTTCTACAGGCTCAACATCTAGACCAAGATCTTTTAGATCTTCTCGACCCATTGATGTGAGTACTGTCACAGCAATAAGCTGGGTTTGATAGTTACCTGCTTTTAAACGCTCAACACAGGTTTCCATCATTTTACGGCCACCTGAAGCGTGAACATTTACCATCCACACTCCTAAATCAGCTGCTGCACAAACAGCCTGAGCGGTAGTATTTGGAATATCATGAAATTTAAGATCAAGAAAAACTTCAAAATTTTGTTCTTGAAGTTTTTTTACAACAGATGGGCCTTCATGAGTAAAAAGCTCTTTACCCACTTTTACACGGCATAAAGTAGGATCAAGTTGTTCAACAATTTTTAAAGCGTCATATTGGCTTTTTGCATCTAACGCAACAATGATACTCAAGAGACTTTCTTCCATCACATAAAATCAGCGTCATTATAATAGACAAGTCATCAAGTAATAAAGGAATGTATAAGGAAGGCTTTCAAATTTAGAGACAATAATGTCACGGGGATTGATTTTTAGAAAAATAAAAAGAAGAAAACACTGATAAATTAAGGAATATACTACTCTTTATTCGTGAATAAAGAGTAGTGTTCGAATTATAGCGGAGTAGAGTTTTTATCTTGAGGATAAACATCTAAAACGGTTTTTTCATGTCTTACATTTGCAGCGGCTTCTGCTGCTGCTAATTGAGCACTTTGAATCTGTTCTTTTCTCAAATGGTCAATATCTTTACGAAGACGTTTAATTTCCCAGCTTTGTTGAAACACTCTGAAAACCTGTACACCTAGCAAAAGACCGACCACCGTTCCAAGTACTAATGTGAGTAGCAATAATAAGCCTAATCGCATAGCTGGAACTTGAGTAAATAGCAAATCAACAGACAGCTCTGTTGGATTTTGCAATACAAGGGCTAAAGAATAACCAAATACAACAATAAGCAATGCAATTAAAATATAACGCATAGGCACCCCACTTATAAATTTTTATTTATTTTCCGGATTCGTTGACTGCATCACGCAGTGCTTTCCCGGGTTTGAAATGCGGAACAGCTTTAGCTGCCACTTCAACTGATCTTCCTGTTTTAGGATTGCGACCAACTCTTGGATCACGGTGGTGTAAAGCAAAGCTACCAAAACCACGGATTTCAATTCGATTATCAGTTGATAGTGCTTCTATCATTTGATCAATCATAATTTTAACCGCCTCTTCCACCAAAGGTTCAGCTAAGTGTGGGTTTTTTAGCGCAATGCGTTCAATCAAATCAGACTTATTAAGAGCTTCAGTAGTCATCTACGACCTCGTTATTTATTGCTACTCTATGTCGTCTGATAATAACCTGTTTAAATACAAAACGGTAGCGTAGTATGTTGAATACTACGCTACCGTTTACAGTAATTTGTATAAAAAGTACAATTCCGTTACATGAAACTGTACTTTGTTAACCTATTACTTCATTTGTGCTTTAATCAAGTCACCAATAGTCTTAGGACCATTTTCTTGACTTGTTGTTGCTGTACGTAAAGTAGCAACTGCTTCTTTCTCTTCAGCTTCGTCTTTTGCTTTAACAGACAAGTTGATAGAGCGAGATTTACGATCAACGTTGATGATTTTCGCTTCAACTTCTTGACCAACTTCTAAGAATTTAGTTGCATCTTCAACGCGGTCACGGTTGATTTCAGAAGCTTTAAGAGTAGCTTCTACTTCGTCAGCTAACTTAACAGTTGCGCCACGAGCATCAACTGCAGTTACAGTACCTTTAACTAAAGCACCGCGTTCGTTAGCAGCTAAGAAATCATTGAACGGATCGCTGTTCAATTGCTTGATACCAAGGCTGATACGGTTACCTTCAGCGTCTACAGACAAGATAACAGCTTCAACAGTGTCACCTTTCTTGTAACGACGAATAGCTTCTTCGCCTTGCTCGTTCCAAGAAATATCAGACAAGTGTACTAAACCGTCGATACCGCCGTTCAAGCCGATGAAGATACCAAAGTCAGTGATAGACTTGATAGTACCAGATACTTTTTCGCCTTTCTCATGAGCTTTAGCAAACTCTTCCCATGGGTTAGCACGAGTTTGTTTGATACCAAGGCTGATACGACGACGTTCTTCGTCAACTTCAAGAACCATAACATCAACTTCATCACCAATCTGAACAACTTTAGATGGGTGGATGTTTTTGTTAGTGTGGTCCATTTCAGAAACGTGAACTAAACCTTCAACGCCTTCAGCGATTTCAGCGAAACAACCGTAGTCAGTTAAGTTAGTTACACGAGCTTTAACGATAGAACCTTTAGGGTAACGGCTCATGATCGCTAACCATGGATCTTCGCCTAATTGCTTAAGGCCTAAAGATACGCGGTTACGCTCACGGTCAAATTTAAGTACTTTAACAGTAACTTCTTGACCCACTTCAACAACTTCTGAAGGGTGCTTGATACGTTTCCAAGCCATATCTGTGATATGGAGAAGACCATCAATACCGCCAAGATCAACGAATGCGCCGTAATCAGTAAGGTTCTTGATAGTACCTGTAACTGTTTGACCTTCTTCAAGTTGAGCAAGTAATGCTTCACGGTCAGCAGAAGATTCAGCTTCCATAACAGCACGACGAGATACAACAACGTTATTACGTTTAGCATCAAGTTTGATTACTTTAAACTCTAACTCTTTACCTTCAAGGTGAGTAGTGTCACGGATAGGACGAGTGTCAACTAATGAACCTGGTAAGAATGCACGAACAGGACCGATGTCAACAGTAAAACCGCCTTTAACTTTACCAGAGATAACACCAGTAACGATTTCGCCATCTTCAAAGATTTTTTCAAGTTTAGTCCAAGTTTCAGCACGCTTAGCTTTTTCACGTGATAAAACTGTTTGACCCATACCGTTGTCAAGAGCTTCAACAACTACGTCAACAGTATCGCCAACTTGAACTTCAAGTTCACGTTGTTCATTTAAAAATTCAGCACGGTCAACAATGCCTTCAGACTTTAGGCCAGTGTCAACAGTTACCCAGTCGCTATCGATGTTTACAACAACACCTTGGATGACTGCACCCTTTTCAACGTTGAGGTTTAATTCACTTTCTTCAAAGAGGGCTGCAAAAGATTCGGTCATGATATACCTGATAAATTCAGCGGTCTTGGATCAGACAAGGCCGGTTTAGTTAAGTATCAACATAGTCTTTATAAACTGATCAAGCTATGCGTCAACTGATAATTCTATTTGCTAAATGGTACGGCTATCGACATAATCAACCATCAACTTAAATACCTGATCGATCGTTAATTCCGAACTATCAATGATATAAGCGTCTTCGGCTGGCTTGAGTGGAGCAACTTCTCGCTCCATATCTCTTTTGTCACGCGCCTGTATATTAGCTAAAATGTCGTTTATTTTAGCATCTAGGCCCATGCCCTGCAACTGTTTTACTCTTCGCTCGGCACGCGACTCAGCTGAAGCCGTTAGATAAATTTTAGCATTTGCTTCAGGAAAAATAGCTGTTGCCATGTCACGACCATCTGCAACTAAACCAGGATTTTGTGCAAAAGCTCTTTGTCGCTCAAATAATGCCTGTCTAAGTTCTGGAATTGTTGCAACTTTCGATGCATATTCACCAACCCGTTCTGTACGAATTGTTTGAGATACATCTTCGCCATCTAGAAAAACTAAAATCCCTGCTGCGGAAGTTTCAAATTTAATATCCAGTTGACGTGCATACTGAACGCATTCATCGAGCTGACTGTCTAATTTCTCTAATAAATCGTGTTTATGTAATGACAACCCTAATAAACGATATAAGGCACCAGAATCGAGTAAATGATATTGATAATGTGCTGCAAGTTTTGCGGCCAATGTTCCTTTACCCGAACCACTCGGACCATCAATAGTAATAATTTGAACTGTCATTGAACTCTCACTAAGAAGCAATTGCTTTAGCTAATCTCGAAAAGCCTAGTGTAATGGCTAGTTTTAGCTGTGCAAGGATTAATTTACTTACCACTGGAGCTTTTGCAGTTAACTCGATGCGGTATGTAACTAAAGTTATATATGGGGTAATTTCAGAAAACTCGATTCGACCTAAATGGTGTTTAATCAAAGGATTGTCTATTAATTTATATTCAATGCTTTTATTTTCTTCAAGCAATGTAATTTCTTCTTTAAATGGCTTGATTGGACCAAATCCCATACGACGAACTGAACCTAAACCATCAGGTCTTTTAGAATCTGCTGAGTCTTTTACACGTACAACTTGTAACGGTGCAAAAGCAGTATTATAAGTTGAATGTTTAGAGAGCAAGTTAAATACATCACCAAGTGGAGCATTAAATTCTTTTTTTACGGTAATTACATTACGCATTGAATATTCCTTATTAAATAGAATCATGGCAGTAAAATCGCGTTAGTTTGCCATAAGCTCATGTTACTTTTTAATCATTTAAGGACGTTTTTTGTTGTTTTTCTAGTTTCTTTTGCTCACGTCTTTGTTTAAAAAAATGACTGAGTTGTTGGGCACATTTTTCTTGTAAACAACCCTGTTGAAAGGTAAATCTGTGATTGTAATAACCGTGTTGTAGTAATTGACGAGCGCTTACCAATGAACCTGCTTTAGGTTCTGTTGTACCAAAAACCACATGTTTGATTCTTGCATGTACTAATGCGCCTACACACATTGTGCACGGCTCAAGAGTGACATATAAAGTTGCATCTTCAGGTAATCGATAATTTTCTAATGATAAGCATGCTGCGCGGATAGCTTGAATTTCTGCATGTGCAGTTGGATCTAACAAACTAATTGGAGCATTATATCCCGATCCAATCACTCTATTTTCGCTCACCACAACCGCTCCAACCGGGATCTCACCCTGCTGAGCGGCTAATTCAGCTTGCTCGTAAGCAAGCTGCATCCAATATTCATCACTATATTCAGTCATGTATTTTAGGTGATCACACCATGTTGTCTAAGCAAAGCATTCCAGCTATCTATTGAGGTCACTGGCGGACCATCAGCTAATATGCCTCTTAAGCTTAGGTCTTCACATGGTTTCCATTCTGGTGATAAATCTTTATCAACCAAGCGCGCCCGAACACCTTCTACAAAGTCAGGATGACGAATTTTCCACTCAGAAATCTGAGCTTCTAAGTCAAAGACCTCATCCCAAGAATGTATTTGTTTACCCCATTGCCACAGCAACCAAGTAATTGCCGCAGTACTAGGAGATCCTTTTTGCAAGTTCTCACTCGCTTGGCGGAGCCAATCACTGCTAGCATCACGTAAACTAACAATAGCTTGGTAATCTTGTTCAAAATTAAAACCACGGCAAACGCTATGAATCACATCTAGCGAGTTTTGCAACGGACCTGCCGCAACAGGACGATGCAAACTATTTAAAGTATCATCAATTGCGCGGAAATCCCCTGCAGGATAATGAGCCCAATTAATATTTAAAACTTTTTGCAAAACATTATCACGCTGTGCTTCACAAATATGTGTTGCCCAACCGATGCTATATGCTCCAGCGGCTGTCATAATTGAACCAGTTAAACCAGTAAACAAACCTACTGGACCTCGATCTGCTAGGAAACGGCTCGCCCCGACATCTGGATATAAACCAATATTAATCTCAGGCATTGCCAAACGAGAATATGGGGTTACTAGACGGAATGGTGCTGCCATGAACAAGCCCAAACCACCACCCATAACATAGCCTTCGCCCCAAACAACCACAGGTTTAGCATAATTATGTAAAAGTAAATCTAAAGCATATTCTTGCTGAAAGAACTTATTAGCAGTATCTACTTCTTGATTTATAACAAGTTGACGCAATTTTCTAACGTCGCCACCTGCACAAAAAGCTTTTGGTGTAGTTGAATCTAACCAAATTGCTTTAACGTTCTCATCATCACGAAAATCTTCAAATACACGCAATAATGCCGTTACGATTGATTCATCTAAAGCATGCAATGATTTAGGACGATTCAAACGTACTATACGCCAGCCGTTTTTTGCTTCTTCAACCACCAAGTCCGGGTGATAGTTATTTACATTGGGAGAGTTCATCATGCGTCCAATTGCCAGTCTATGGGCTCAATGCCATGTTGTTTCAAATATTGATTTGTTTTTGAGAACACTTTGCACCCAAAAAAACCACCTCTATTTGCAGCAAGAGGTGATGGATGTGCGGCGGTTAAAACCAAGTGTCTATCTCTATTTATACGTTGTCCTTTGCGCTGTGCATAAGCACCCCACAAAATAAATACCACATGTTCTCTTTGCTCATTCAAAACATCAATGACTTCATCGGTAAATGCTTCCCAACCTTGCTTTTGATGTGAAGTTGGCTGCCCAGCTTCAACAGTAAGCACGCTGTTCAGTAAAAGCACCCCTTGTTTAGCCCATTTCGTTAAGTCACCATGGCGAGGAGCTGGAATACCCAAATCTGTATGCAATTCATGAAAAATATTACGTAAAGATGGTGGTAATGCAATACCTTTTTGAACAGAGAAACTTAATCCATTCGCTTGGTTCGGTCCATGATATGGATCTTGTCCCAGAATAACGACCTTCACATCAGCCAATGGTGTCGTATTTAGAGCACTAAAGATTTGTTTACTCGGTGGATATATTATTTTTTGTGCTTGCTTCTCTTGAAATAAGAAATCGCGCAAATTATCCATTTGAGGGCTTAACAAAAAAGGTGCTAAAGATATTTTCCAGCTTTCTTCTAATTGAACTTTACTGAGTTTATCTTGCTGTTGCTCAGTTAATTGCATTAATGTCATCCTAGATCAATTTTCAATTCTACAAATAGAGTAATTCGATTTACACTTCGACTTGCAAATCAACTTGAGGATTATTAAATTTCATCCCTTTTTTCAAGTCTTCATACATTTTCGGATTTGCCCACTCTATCTGAATTTGTTCTGAAAAAACAATTCCATCAAGACTTAAGATCCCCATTTGTTCGTTTTGAATATCTTCAATAAAGCTTTGAGCATATCCAGTATCGGTCTCATGAACAATAACTGAATAAACCTCAACATCACCTTCCCCATTTTGAGTGATTGTTGACTGCAAAACTTGCTGAGCTAGATAAAAGAAAATACGAGAAAACTGTTCAGCTGAGGGTGAAACCGGTAAAGAAATCCAGCGAGCACTAAAAGTCTGACAAGCATCAATATATTGAGAATCATCTTTTTCCCAAAAACAGATTGCATGATCAAAGCTGTCAATAAGGTCTTTTATTACACCTTTTAAAAGCCCAAAATCATAAACCATTTGTCCATGATCTAATTTCGAAGCTTTAAGCAATAATTCGACTTTATAGCTATGTCCATGAATTGATCGCTTACAACGATCCGATGTACAGTTACGTACAACATGTGCATTTTCAAACTTAAATAACTTGCGAATTAACATGTGCCAAATCGATCATTCCTTCTAAGAACATTATTATAAAGCAAAAGACAAAAACTTCGCACCACTTTTCAATTAGAAACAATTAGCGAAAAGTATGATAAGACTTGTGAAGAAATATTGAAGATAAGCATATGGAAAATTTATATTTATTCTATTATGTCCATTAGAGAAATTCCTAAAAATGACTTTTCCACAACATGACCCAAACAAATAAATTACAATTTTTCAACTAGTTAAATGGTGACATATTTCTAGAATAAACATAAACCTGCTTATCATTACGCATGAGTGCACTTGTAAATTGTCTTTTTCTATTATTAAGCATGACCTCAATTTGTGCTTGAAAAAAACTCGACTTTACATCTAATAGGCTATTCACCTCAGTTCTCTTTTGGGTATCGACTGTTGAAAAAGCATTCAATTGCCATAATTCATCAACATTTTGAAAGAATTTTAAATTTTGTTGGCGCATTTGAAGCTCTTTTTCTATCGCCCCTATATCTAATTTTTCATCAATACTCGCTAAGACTAATGGTGAAGCAGTATTAATATTCACTTTTGTATTTTCAGGTAATGCAGAAATATAGGGAGCAATTAAATCGTATTTCTTGCCATCAAAACCTCTTACTAATTTCAACTCTTCAATACGATGAAATTTAGCGTTTGAAGCTAAATAGCTAGGATCAAGGCCTTCATAATAGCTACTTTCTGCTCCCATAGGTCCAGATGGTTCTTCATCTAGATCTTGCCAATCGATAACTGCTTGACTTAACTCTGCTGGCAAGCCTACACGTACAAGTAAGCGCTCAAACCAGCTTTTGGCAGCTTCATTTACCTTACCTTCATTGGTTGTTAAATTGTTTAAGTTAAATTTGCCTGACTCGTCGATTAAACGCCCTGATACAGATCCATCTTCTATTGGAAAAGGTGGCATTGGCTGTGCCCATGTTTCTTTTAAATGATCAACGCCACCTGCATTGTTTGCATCTTGAATTAATAACTCAGAAAAAAAAGCTTCTGCACTTTTGGCATATAATAATGACTGATTCTGACGCATTAAATAACCAGTGTTTTCCATCGTATTGGTTTGATGCTTTGCAATAGAGGCAGCTAAAATTGTAGCCAATGCAACCATAATCAAAATTGTGAGCAAAGCTACACCTTGCTGGCTCTTTTTATAGTGCAACATTATGCTCCTCCTTGTTTGGAGAGCGATAAATTCCCTTGGTTTAAGCTATAAATCCACTCATAACTTACACCAGCAACCGTGAGTTGTATTTTTATTCCTTTCGGTAGCTTTCTAAACTCATCGGGCTTTGTAGGATCAAGATTAATTTCTGGCCACTTTGTCACTTCTTGCGGCGTTAACACCATAATTTGAAACTGTTCAACTTGACTCAACAAAGTGCTAGATAAAGGTTGCTCTCGGTTTGAAGTATTTAAATTACTATATTTAAGACGATAAAGCTTTTTTTGATCAGGATCATATCGATATTCAATACGCTCAAAAGGTGATAACCCTTGTTTTAAGGGATCAGTAACACCAGCCTTACTAAAGCGAAGAACTTGATTATCAAGTTCTAATGCTGGATGAAGCTGCCCCCCTTGATTTGCTGATAAGGGTATAATTTGTAATGTATCTCGCAAAACTTGTTGATACGCATCTTGTAATTCAAATAGCTGCACTTCATGTTGAGCATTACGATCACGGACTTTTAATAAATAATCAAAAATCTTCCAACCTAACAAAGATAAAACAGCAAAAATTGCAATTGCGACTAAAAGCTCAACTAAAGTAAATCCTGAGGCACGAGTTAATCGAGCACTGCTCGATCGTGCCGCAAGATGAGAAACTGTGTTTCGAGTGTGAGAGTCTTTAAAGCGACGCTTTGTCCGAGCGCAAGATGAAGAGCTGTGCTCGGAGTAGCCCCTCATCACCCGCTCCGATCGTGCCGCAAGACGAGAAGGTGTGCTTCGAGAGTAAAAATATTTATTTTTTATCATTATTTTGCTTTCATTGGATAATTAAAAAACACCAAATGGGTAATACCATTTTGAACTTTTCCTTTATCAGAATCATATAAGCTAATTTGTAAATCTACTTTCTGAACATTCGGGCTGACTGTAGTTTCAGCAGATTTATCAATCTGCCAAGTTTCCCCTTGAGAAGTAACCTGCTTACTTTGAGTGCCTTGAAGCCATTCTTGATTTATCTCCATTAAGGCTACTTCATTCATTGCCACAAACTGAGCTTTTGTTCTAAGAATTGCATTTGAGGTAGATTGGGTATATTGCATGGCCACTTTAGTTAACGCGACAGCAGCTACTGCAAAAATTGCCAAAGCTACCATTACTTCTAATAGAGTAAAGCCTTTAGATTTCATTTATTTTACCCAAATGATCAATTTGTATTTCTGAACCAATTGGTTTTTGTTCAAAGTAAAACTGTATTTTAACTGTTTTAGCTTCACCATTTCCAAACCAGATTAACTGAGGAGCCTGCCCTCCAACTAAATCTGTATTCGTAGCTTTTGAATAGTTCTGCCCATCTAGAGGCTGTATTGTAAAATATACATGTTTAGGCAATTGGCGCGTAGTAAATTCTGGGTATTTCTGCCAACGGTTTTTTAAATCTTGGACCTGTAATTTACTCTGATCGTGGTATTCATACAGTTCATAGGAAAATGGGTAAACGTCAGTCTCACTCAGAGTAGATAAAGCTAAAACACGAGATTGATCAAGTGATTCTTTGCCAATTTTATGTACATCAAGCAAAAATAATTCTCTTGCTTGCATCGCTTTCTTTTGGTCAACCCCACCGATGTTGAGTACAACGAGAGAGGTCATAATCGTCATAATAACAATCACCACCATCACTTCAATGAGGGTAAAACCTTTTTGTGATTTAGATGGTGATTGAGATTTCATACTGACCTATTAAGCATATTGTTCAACAGCTTGTTTAGGTAAGGCTAATGCCTGATCAATATAAGCCACTCTTAAAGTGTCCCTTGAACCTAAATACCGTTGGTAAAAACTTGAGTTAAGAATAGCTGCTGCACCATGAGTTAATGACCAAATAGATGCCAGATAATCTCGAGTTGTCATATTGCTTTGAATAGATTCTAAATAGTGATCTGTCATGCGAATGATAATTCGTAATCGCTGTTTACGCACCTGATAAAGTTCATTAAAAAGGTGATGTACGCCTTGAGCTGTAATCGAAAGTTTTTCCTCAATTTGATGAAATAAAACTGTCCGCTCAGGATGATGTAAATGATGCAACATGAAAAAGGCCAAATGTTCTGGAAAAGCCTTTTCAGTATCTTGAACCATTTCTAGTAACATACGTTCATTACGAATAATCAATAGCATGTACAATTCATCTTTACTTTGAAAGTGTTTGTACAAAGTTCCTTTTGCTAAATCAAGCTCAGCAGCCAAGACATCAAGTGTCATTCCGGCTTCGCCATTTTCTAGCAATAATTGCTCCGCAACCTGAAATATTAATACTTCTCTTGCTCGGAACTGAGCCTGACGATCCATCTTCACGCAATTACTCTCTTATATAGTTTCTATAACTTAAATCGCTTTTAGCAAGTTCTCAAAATTTTGTGAGGTGATCATTGCAATTTCCTCAACCGATTTATCATATACATCACTGAGCGCTTTGGCTACATGAGGCACATATTTTGGTTCATTTGTTTTACCGCGGTATGGAACAGGTGCTAAATAAGGACTATCTGTTTCAATTAAAAGTCGATCTAGCGGAACTTGTTTAGCTACATCACGCAAGTCTTGTGCATTTTTAAATGACACAATACCTGAAAAAGAAATGTAATAACCACAATCCAGTACAGCCTTAGCTGTTTCCCAATCTTCAGTAAAACAATGCAGAATTCCATGCGTGGAATGTTCAGCACGGATAATATCTACCGTATCATGCTTTGCTGAACGCGTATGAACGACGACTGGTTTTTTTACAATTTTCGAAGCTTGGATATGTCTTGCAAAACATGCCTTTTGCTCTTCAACAAAATCTGTACTGTGATAATAGTCCAGTCCAGTCTCACCCAGAGCCCATACTTTTTCCGACTGAGCTAATTCAATCAAGTGCTCGGTCGTTGCACGTGCCATCGTATCTACATCTTCACAAGGATGCACACCTACCGTATAACCAACATCTTCATGCCTATTTGCAATTTCTGCTAGTGCAATATGGTCATCAAGATCAACGGAAATTGCCATAAATTTAGACACTCCTTCTGCTCGCGCTGCAGCGAGCGCAAGGTCCAGATCACCGTTATAAGGCGTTAAATCTAACATCGTTAAATGGCAATGCGTATCAACAAACACTTTTCTATCCTATTTGATTACATGGTATAACTTGGACGATCTAGAGACATACTACCAGCCAAAACTCTTTCTGCCTCAGCTTTATAGTAAATTCCCTTATCTCCACTTAATTGAATAGCAAAACCTTGAGGTTTAAATCCACTTTGCTTGTGTGATATCCAAATTACCTTACCAGTTAGAGGAATTTTTTGAGACTGCTCAGGCAAAGTAGCTAAAATGAAAATTTCTTGTCCCATCTTTACCTTTTGTTTTGATGGTACAAATAGGCCCCCACCTTGCACATATCCCATATAGCTTGCTTGCAAAGTAGCTCTATCAGGAATATTTACCTGAATAATCCCCCCCATTTGCGGTTGCATAATCTTCCCCTTAAATATTCATTAACGTTATAAACAATTGATCTATAATAAGTTGACTTTGTACATTTTGATCAACAAGCTTTTTTACTTGTTGTACTTCACTATAAATATTAAATAAGCTTTCTAAATCATAATATGGACTTAATTGATCAAAATCTAAATCAGTATTTTTTTGTGGCTGATTTAGCTTGACACAAATTAAATCTCCCAACAAGTATTCAAAAAGTACGATAAAATCATTAAAACTTAATTCTTTTTGCCATTTTCCTGAGAAAAATAGAGGCATATTTTTTTGAGCTACAATTTTTAGCCAGTCATTTAAGAAAATCTGTCGTTTAGCAAACCAATCACTTTTTGCAATCTCTATTGCTTGCAAAGGCATATCATTAGATAGACCAAGTAATAAATCAGGTTGTACTTCTGCAAGTTCAGATAAATGCTCATCCAAATATGAAGTAGCTTGTTCATATGAAATACGATCTAAAGCAAAATGCTGCAATCGGCTACGAATAGTGGCTGGTAATTTAAGATAATGATCAGCCAATAAAATTAAAACAACACGTTCACCGGGTTCTTCTAAAGTTTTTAGTAGCGCATTCGATGATGCCAAGTTAAGAGCTTCAGCAGGCTCAATAAGAATAACGCGCCAGCCTTCTCCTGTTTGTTGCACGAAAGGCAGTAAATCTCGGATCTTTTCGATTTTTATTTTTGCATTCTGTTTTTTATTTTCTTCATCTGTTGTGATATGGACATAATTGGGATGAGTGTCTGATTTTAACCATTGACAGCTAGTGCACTCACCACAAGCACCATGAGGCTGCTTATTAAGGCAAAGCACCCATGCCAAAAAATGCTTAGCAAAAGCATGTTTCCCACAGCCTTGCTTGCCATAAAATAATAGGCCATGTCCAATATTGGGAAACCTTGTTGTTAAGGTATCCCATGTCGTTTTTTGCCAAGGATAAACCTTCGAGGTTACATTCGGATTCATTAAAAATTAACGCTTATTCAAAAGATTCGACAGGCATTTTATTTAAGCGATCAAGATCAGCTTGAGTGTCCACACCAGGAGGTAAATTTGCTTGAGCGACAGCAATCGCAATGCGATGTCCATTTTCTAAAACACGTAATTGTTCAAGACTTTCTAAATTTTCAAGCTTACCCATATCCCAAGTCACATACTCTTGTAATAAGTTCACTCGATAGGCATATAAACCTAAATGGCGAAATGCTTCAGTATGTAAACTTGGCTCTGCCTGCGCAGCCCCATCACGGTCGTACGGAATGGTTGCCCGGCTAAAATATAACGCTTCATTTTGTTTAGACATGACTACTTTTACAATGCTATCACGCTGAAATTCATCTAAGTTATGAATAGGCTCACACAATGTAGACATTGAACAATTTGGTTTATCAACCAAGAGTTTTGCAACTTGTTGAACAAGTTGAGCTGGCAATAAAGGTTCATCCCCTTGAACATTCACAATAATATCATCTGCTGCCCACCCCTTAATACGAGCAACTTCGCTTAATCGGTCTGTTCCTGACGGATGATCAGGACTTGTAAGCACAACGTCCACACCATCTGCACGGCAAATCTCAGCAATACGCTCATCATCTGTTGCCACACATAGATCATCAAAGCCTTCGACTTTTTTTGCTTGATCCACCACACGCAAAATCATAGGACGGTCATGAATAAGCAACAATGGTTTACCTGGCAAACGCGAACTTGAGAAGCGTGCTGGAATGACGATGTGTTTCATTTTTTCTTCCTAAGATAATTGGATATCAAGTTGCTGCAGTTGCTGCTTTAAAACCTGATAACACTCTATAGACAGGATAGCTTTAACAGGAACAACCCAAATAGGCTGTTTAAATTCCGGATTTTTTTCAAGCAGCGGTAATAATTTAACTGCATCTTTTTCAGTTGTAATAAGTGGCAGTTCATCATTAAAAATTAAATCATTGATTGAGTAATCATGATGGTCACGAAATGCATGTTCTTGAAACTGTTTCAGGCCTAAATCTTTAAGTGTTTGATAAAAACGCTGTGGAAAGCCAATACCCACTACAGCATGATAATTACTTTGAGGATTAAAACCGTGTTCGGCCCTTGACAAAGGATTGAGTAAATATGGCTGTCCAGTCTCAAGATGCATATTTAATTCTGTAGTTGGTTTATACGCATGTTCAATTACTGTTCCAGTTTCTAAACGCTCAACTGGCTCTCTCAAATATCCCTCGGGTAATAGTTTTTGATTTCCTAAACCACGATTTTGGTCGAGTACGATCCACTCGATTTGTCGTCCCAAAGCCCAATGCTGCAAACCATCATCACTAATAATTAAATCTAGTGGTTTTGATGCAATCAAGAGCTCTATTGCAGCCTGCCTATTAGGACCCACCGCCATTGGTACACTCGTCGATTGAACAATTAATGCAGGCTCATCTCCGACCTGAGTTGCTTGAGCACCCGAAGTAACCAACATTGGAAAAGGACCAGTACCACCATACCCCCGACTAATTACCCCAACTTTGACATTATGCTGTTGTAGATAATTCACCAGTTGTATTAATAATGGAGTTTTTCCACTTCCACCCACGGTAATATTACCAATCACCATGACAGGTACAGGTGCTTTATAGACTTTCTTTAAACCAGCAGTATAAAAATTACGATTTAATAGAAACCCAGCACGATACAAACAAGATAATGGACGTAAAGCAATCAACCAACTCGATTGCTTATTCCATGCATTCTGGATCAGCTGGGCCAATGACATGCTTAGTTATCCTCAAAATTACGCTGATGTAATTGATAATAAGCACCATGTTTTTCAAGAAGTTCTTGATGAGTACCTTGCTCAACAATTTCCCCTTGATCCATCACTACAATACGATCAGCATTTTCAATTGTTGACAACCGGTGAGCAATAACAATTGTTGTGCGATCTTGCATTGCTTCATCAAATGCTTGCTGAATAAAATGTTCAGATTCATTATCGAGAGCACTTGTAGCTTCATCTAAAATTAGAATTGGAGCATTCTTTAAAATTGCTCGAGCAATTGCAATTCGCTGACGCTGACCACCTGATAGGTTTAGACCTTGTGCCCCTAAAACAGTGTCATAACCGTTTGGTAAATTCATAATGAAGTCATGTGCATATGCTGCTTTTGCCGCTGCATAGATTTTTTCATCTGATGCGCCTTCCAACTGACCATATGCAATGTTTTCACGAACAGTACGGTTAAACAATATAACTTGTTGATTTACCATTGCAATTTGCGTACGCAAACAAGAAAGCTCAATATCATTAATTGGCAAATCATCTAAATAAATTTGTCCACTTGATGCTTCTTGAAAACGTACCAACATGTTAACTAATGAACTTTTACCTGCCCCTGAACGACCAACCAATGCCACAGTTTGACCTGGAAGAATATCCAAAGAAAAATCTTTAATAGCTGCTACGCCATCAGCATAATTCAATGTCACATGATCAAAACGAATTGCCCCATTTAATTTAGGTTTCAGTTGACCACTATTCTGCTCTTCAGGTAAATCTAGTAATTCAAAAACAGAATGAGCTGCTGCTAAACCACGTTGTAACTTTTCATTAACATCAGTCAAGCTTTTAACTGGCTTTGCTAACAGACCAGCTGCTGTAAGGTAAGCTACAAATTCACCAGCACTTGTAGTGCCTAAAATCTGAGGTCGTAAAGCCAACCATACAATAAGAGCCATAGCACAAGCCATGACCACCTGAACAACCGGACTATTCAGGTTTTGTACAATTACCATTTTTAAGCCGCGTTTTAAGTTCTCTTCCGATGACTTATAGAAACGTTTTTGTTCAGATTCTTCACCAGCAAAACTTTTTACAACAGCATTACCATTAATACTTTCTTGGACAACGTGGTTCACATCACCCATAGTATCTTGTACCTGTAACGAAAGCTTTCGCATTCGTTTCGAAGCTTTACGTACCAATACACCAATCACAGGCAAAAACACAAAAACGCATAAAGTAAGACGCCAATTGGTATAAAACAGATAGCCTAATAGTCCAATAGTAATCATTCCATCCCTAACGATGGTTCTTAATGATTCAGAAGAAGCAGCTGTTAGCTGTTCAACGTTATACATAATTTTGGCAGTAATATGGCCAGATGAATTATCTAAGTAATATTGTGCTGGGAGTTTTAAAAGTTTCGCATAAACTTCCTGGCGAATACTAAAAACCAAACTGCGTGAAATCACCGCAGTATAGTAGCCGCCCATAAATAGGCCTAAGCCGCGAAAGAATACTAATAAAATAATTAATAACGGGAACCAATCCAAATCTGCTCTACTGCTGTTTTGGATTGCATCAATAATAAATTTAATCAATTTAGCAACGGAAACTTCTGTTGCTGAGTTTATACCGAACCCGATAAGTACTAATAAGGCGGCGCCCCAATAAGGTTTTAAATAGGCTATGAGACGCTTATAAACCTTAAAATCTTGATTCACTCAGAAAAACCTCTAGAAGGAACTTTGGTACTAATATTGATGTTAACAAAACCGAGTTGTCCTGCCACATCCATAACGCGAATTACATCCTGATGAGACGCTTTGGCATCCGCAGCAATGATGAACATAAAATCACGGTGCTCTTGAGCAACTTGCTTAATCGCAGTACTCAGATCAGCAACCTCTTTAGACGAAAGTGCTTGACCATTCACAGCATAATGACCAGCAGAGTCTACCACGACTTCAATTTTATGATCGTACTGTTTTGGTGGAACACCTTGTGCATCTGGTAATGTTAGATTGATGCGACTTGGCTGATTAAAAGTGGTCGACAGCAATAAAAAAACCAAAATGAATAACAAACAGTCAATCATAGGCGTTAAATTAATATGAATGTCTTCAACCTGAGAACGTTTAAATTTCATCTGGCTTTCACCTCCTAACCGACACGGCGGTGTTCAGCTACAGACGAAGAACGCTTATAGAACAATGAGGCATGAAATAAGGTCGATTGCTGTTCTAATTCGGCAATATAATCTTGTACCACTCTTTGAAAATAGCGATAAGCAATTAAAGCAGGAATTGCAATTAACATTCCTACAGCTGTGGTAATTAATGCTTTAGAGATACCAGGAATCATTAAACTTGGACTACCAGCCGATCCAAAATCAATCACAAGAAATGACTCAATAATTCCCACTACAGTACCAAGCAACCCTAACAGCGGCGCTACAGCACTTAGAGTGCCCAAAAAATTAATATTTTTTTCCAAATAAGAAATTTCTTGAGAAGCTGCTACTTCCATTTGCGCACGAGCAAATTGCTCACCATGCTCGCGATGCTCAAAACCTGCTTTTAAAATGTGTCCTAATGCGCTACTTTGCACTTCTACATTTTGTTCTAAACTTTCCACGACATCTTCAGCTCTTAAAGAGCCCTTACCGCTTAATGCTTCGGGTAGAACTTGTGAACGTCTTAACCGAACAAAACGTTCAATACTGATCGCAACAGTTAAAATCGAGCATAGAATTAAAGGCAGCATCAACCAGCCACCCGCTCTCACAAGTTCCCACATATGTTCTTCCCCAAGAATATAAAATTAGAAATACATGACTCAACTGCAAATTATTCTGGCAAACAAATATTTAAAATGCCATCTAACTCATCTAAGGTATGATAATGAATAACCAGTTTACCCTTACCCTTTTGGTTATGATCAATTTTTACATTAGCGCCAAAACGCTCTGATAATTTTTGTGTCAATTGCTCAATATCTGGTGCTACAGGCGCTTTTTCCTTCTCCTGCTTCGGCTCACTCCTATCACGCACCAATTGCTCTGTTTGACGAACTGACAATCCTTTCTCAATTACAATTTTAGCAACTTCTAATTGATCTTTCCCTTTTAATGTCAAAATTGCTCGAGCATGCCCCATATCAAGCTGGCCTTGCTGCATGAAATCTTTAATGTCATCAGCTAAACTCAATAATCGCAATAAATTACTCACAGTAGTACGTGCTTTCCCTACCGTATCAGCAATTTCTTGATGACTTAGACCAAATTCATCATGAAAGCGCTGTAAAGCGATTGCTTGATCAATTGGATTTAAATCTTGACGCTGAATGTTTTCAATTAACGCTAAAGCAATCGCAACCTGATCATTCAAATCTCGAACAATTGCTGGAATTTCAGTTAAGCCCGCAATTTGTGCTGCACGCCAACGACGTTCACCCGCAATGATTTCAAATGGATGAGTTTCATCATCAACTGGACGGATTACAATAGGCTGCATCACCCCATGTTTTTCAATAGACGACGCCAACTCTTGTAAATCATGCTCATGAATAAAACGACGTGGTTGATATTCACCACGTTTCAGTAAATTCACATCAACTTGTTTTAACTGTCCGTGGTCTAACGCCTGTGCTTCAAGTTGTAGTTTTTCTTTTTGAATTGAACCAAGTAATGCATCTAAACCACGTCCTTTAGCCAATCCGCGTTTTTTGATGCTCATACTTTACTTCCTTTCTTCACTTTACTTCTCTTTAACATCTCAGCTGCAAGATTTAAGTATGCAACTGCACCTTTAGAACTTTTTTCGAAATAGATAACAGGTAAACCATGTGCTGGTGCTTCTGCTAAGCGAACATTTCGTGGAACAACAGTATCATAAAGTTTTTTGCCGAAATATTGCTCTAGTTCTGCAGATACATCACGTGTTAAAGCATTTCGTGCATCGTACATCGTACGCAGTACACCAATAATCTCTAAATCGGGATTGAGTGCTTTTTGAATACGATCAATGGTCTGAGTTAAATCAGCCAAACCCTCTAGCGCATAATATTCGCATTGCATTGGAATAATTACACTATCTACAGCTGCCAAAGCATTGACAGTAATCAAGCTCAAGCTTGGAGCACAATCCACAATGATATAGTCAAATGAGTTTCTGATTTCATTCAAAGCATTCTTTAGAATGAATTCACGACCTTCTTGCTCTGCAATAGCAAGCTCTACACCTGAAAGCTCACGATTAGAGCCTAGAACTTTATATCCAACTTCTGCTTTTTGAATGGCTGTTTCAATTGGAACTTCACCAAGAAGAACATCTGTAATTGAATACAAAAGATCGTTCTTTTGAATACCAGACCCCATCGTAGCATTACCTTGTGAGTCCATATCTACAAGTAATACACGTTTTTTTAATACAGCTAGAGACGCTGCAAGATTTACTGCAGTCGTTGTTTTACCAACACCACCCTTTTGGTTTGCAATCGCAATAATTTGAGCCATGGTAACCTTAATACTTTTTATTTAGATATGTTGAAGTAAAAGTAAATGACGTTGTTCATCAAGTCTTGGGACGCGCAGTTCAATCACTTTACATGAAAAGTCCTGCTTGAGCTGCTCAATTTCCTCAACTGGCACCACACCTTTCATCGCTGCGATTATACTGCTCTGATGAAGGTATGGCTGAGCCGCATCTACAAAGTCCGTTAAAGAAGCAAAAGCTCGACTTGTTATGACGTCAAACTGGCCAAGCTCATCAATTGTATCTTGATTCTCAACACGTGTTTGTACTGCCACAACGTTACTCAATTTAAGATCAGCAATAAATTGCTTCAAAAAACGAATTTTTTTACCATTAGAATCTAAAAGAACACATTGGCGTTGTGGCTGACAAAGAGCAATAATCATGCCAGGCATACCACCACCTGTACCCACATCAAGCAGTCTACCTTCAGGTAAGTCATTTAAAATACTTAGACTATCCAACAAATGCTTCACTAACATTTCTTTCGGATCACGAATTGCTGTCAGATTGTATGCTTTATTCCAAAGTACCAAAGCATCTTGATACTTTAACAATAATGCCAAAGCTTCATCGCTAAGCGATAAACCTAATTTTTGACTACCCTGTTGTAACTCTTGAAAAAACGGATGCATAAACAGATAACATCTAAGTAAAATTTAAAACAAAGTATACCCATTTATGCATCGTGGAACACTAGTTAACGATTAGGGATTACACAGTTAATCGTAGAAGCCTTCACGAATTTGCAAATCTAGCTCCATTAAACGCTCAGGCGTTCCCACATCTACCCATGCACCTTTAAGTTTTTCGCCAGATATTTTTTGATTCTGCATCGCTTGCTTCAACAATGGAGCTAAAGGACGTTTACCAGGTTCCAATCCATCAAAAAGCTTAGGATGGATAACAGACACACCACTAAAAGTGAGATTCTCACCCGTCACATCTTGATCAAATGTAAAAGTGCGTCCATCGAACAATGTAAAGTCGCCTTCAGGATGCTGTTTAGGATTATCAACCAACACAAGATGTGCTAAATCATCATTTAGCTTAATATGGCGTAGGGCTTCAAAATCCATTGTGGTCCATACATCTCCATTCACCAGAATAAACGGATCTGTTCCAAGCAGTGGCAAAGCATTAATAATTCCACCAGCTGTTTCTAACCCTTCATCCTCTCGTGTCCAACGGATATCCACACCAAATTGAGAGCCATCGCCTAAGCTGCTGATGAGTTTATCGGCCAACCATGCAGAATTGATGACGATTTCGGTCACACCAATTTTCTTAAGTTTTTCAATATGCCACACAATAAGCGCCTTACCACCTACCTCAAGCAAAGGCTTTGGTGTATATAGCGTAAGTGGACGCATACGATTACCCAAACCAGCAGCAAGAATCATTGCTTTCATTATGCTGCTACCTCGTAGTTACCATATTTCTCGATAAACTTCGGCATAACTATGTCATTTATGAACAACATAAACTCATCAAGTTCAGCATAACCACGGCTTTCTTCAATCAAATACCACATTACACGTGGTAAATCTTTTAAATAACCTGATTTACCATCGCGCTCAAACAGACGTACAAAGATGCCCAAAATTTTAATATGACGCTGAATAGCCATTAAATCTGCATCACGTTTGAACTGTTCAAAACTACGGTTCAATTTCGCAGACTCAGGTAATAAGTCATAAAAGACTCTAAACCATTGATACACACGCTCTGCATTCCACTGAACATAAGCATCACGAGTAATCGAAATTAGATCATAAGTATCTGCACCAATCACCGCATCCTGAAAATCAATAACTCCAAGCTCTGGTTCATTTGCAATTTTCATCAAATTACGACTGTGAAAATCACGATGTACAATCACTTGCGGCTGAGCCAATGCAGTTTTTGCTAATACATCGAAAGCATCATCAATTATCTGTTGCTGGTTCGCATTAGGAGTAATCTGCAAAGATGGCAGCATCCAGTCAGTCAATAGCTTCATTTCAGTTAACAATTTCTCATAGGAGTATGCTGGAAATTGCTCCTGACCATTCACAGACTGCAAATGAATCAGCTGTTTAAAGCTTTGTTCATAATATTTATCGACTGTTTCATCATTTAATAATGTCGACAACAGCACATCACCAAAATCTTCCAATAACAGAAAACCTTGAGCTAAATCTTTCGCGACGATCTGAGGGACGCGTACACCATGGCCTGCAAAAAATTCGTCAATGGTCACAAACGGAACACAGTCTTCTTTTTCTGGAGGGGCATCCATGAGCATATACGTTTTATTTTGTAACTGGATACGCGCATAACGGCGGAAGCTTGCATCACCTGCCAAAAAAGCGATCTTAAATTGATCATTTTCAAGAACAGATGTAAGCCATGTATATATCAATTGTTCACGTTGTGTATTCATTTGCAATAAAATCTAAAACAAGCTGAGATTTTTGAAGGGTTAAGTGTAGCCACTTATAAACTTTTTCTCTATGATGCGACAATAATTAATTGTGAATTAGCATACTTGGTTAATGAGACAATGAAGCATCAGTTTAAATTTAATCCTTTAGCGACAGCTATTTTTACGCTCTTATGTGGCTCCATACAATCAAGTTATGCTGAGTCAGCTGATGTTGTCTCCAATATAGACAATAATCAACTTAAAGCGAGCATCAAAGAAGCCTACCCGGGTCAAGAATTCTTTCAACAGTATTATGTTGATAAATCAGCACCTGAGGCACAGCTTCGTGACAATAAATATTTAAGCTCGGCATTTTGCCAGGGTACATGGGTTACACCGATTAACCCTGAGACCAAAGCTCTAGATGCCGACAAAACGACTTCTGTCGTTACGGCTAACTATGGACATTATAATCCTGCCGGTGACTCTGTTTTAGAAGGCGACGTCGTTATTGATCAGGAAGGACGCACGGTTCGTGCTGACAAGGTTACGATTGATAAGACCCAAACCTTTGCACATGCACAAGGCCGAGTACAACTCGCTCAAGGCGGGTTACTTTCACAGAGTGACGAAATTAATTACAACCTAAAAAACCAGACTGGTAATTTAGAAAATAGTTTTTATATTTCTGAACAACAACATGCCCATGGTCATGCAGGAAAAATCGAAAGAACCTCGCCAAATGTCATGGTTCTTAACGATGCAACCTATACGACTTGCCCACCAGGCCAAAAACCGGGTTGGAAAATTCAGGCAAATAAAATTGAGTTAAATCAGGAAACTGGGCGTGGTGTAACTCGCGGGACAAAACTGTATGTTAAAGACGTTCCTGTTCTAGCAGTTCCTTACTTTAACTTCCCGATTGATGATCGCCGAACTACAGGTATTCTCAACCCACAGTTTGGTTTCTCAAACGATGGTGGTATTGAGCTTTCTGTTCCAGTTTATTTAAACCTTGCACCTAACTATGATCTAACACTGACTCCGCGTTATTTAGCAGACCGCGGTGCAATGCTAAAAGGTGACTTTCGATACTTAACCGATGGTTTTGGTGCGGGTGAAATGTGGGGTGGCATGTTGCCATCTGACAAAGAATACGATGATAAAGATCGTAAAGATTTCCATTTCTTACATAACTGGGATATCAACGATCAATGGTCAACTAATCTCGAATATAACTACGCTTCAGATAAAGACTATTTTTCAGATTTAGATAGCAGCCCTAACTCTAAAACAGACCTAAACTTACGTAGAGCTTGGGAACTTAACTACCAACATGGTATTCCAGGCTTAAAAGCTCAACTTAAAGTCGAAGATTTCCAGACACTTGATCCGGAAATTGCGGATATTGATAAGCCTTATGCGCGTTTACCACAATTCTTATTGAATTATGTCACAGGCAATCCATTAGGCTTACAATACGAATTTAATAACGATACTGCATACTTCAAGAAATCAATTACTGATGATTCTGCTCAGGAAAGTAGTGGTACACGTATCTACAACCAGTTTGCTACGCGTTATAACTACCGCACACCAGCAGCATTTGTAATACCTGAAGTTTCCGTACGCTCTATTCAAACATTCTATGATAAGGACAGTATCGCATCTCAAGGTTTAGATGGCGGTTCTGAAAATAAATCAGTAGTTGTACCTCAATTTACATTGGACACTGGACTGAATTTTGAACGTGAGGGCAAGTATTTACAAACCCTTACTCCTCGTGCATTTTATGCATATGCTCCATACAAAAACCAAGACAGTTCTCCAAACTTTGACTCAACTTCAGCATCAGTAAGTTACGATCAATTATTTAACCCTTACCGCTTCTACGGACATGACCGTCTTGAAGACAACAACTTTCTATCACTTGGCTTAAGTTATAGTCTTTTTGACACAGTAGGCTTAGAACGTCTACGTGCAAGTGTTGGTCAAAGTTATTATTTTGAAGACCGCCGTGTGACATTAAAGCAACAAGACGAGATTGATACAGAACGCAATACTGGTCCAGTTGTAAGTTTAACAAGCCAGTTAAATCAAAACTTCACTATCGCAGCCAACTCAGCATGGATGTCTAATGGTGATAACGCTCAGCGTGATTTTCAGGTTTACTATACTGGAGATAAAGGAAATCTATATAACTTAGGCTATTTCTATCGCAAAGATATTGTAGGCCGTCAAGATACTTACGATCAGGTTGTTGCATCGTTTATACAACCAATTAAAGACAATTGGCGTATTATGGGGCACGTACAATACGACATGGATAACGATGTTGCGCGTGAGATTTTATTAGGCGTTAACTATGAATCATGTTGCTGGGGTATTTCAGTCTATGGCCGCTCATACTACAACGACCTAGATGATCCAAAATCTCCAGATGTTAGTGAAAAGCGCGCCATTATGGCCGAAATTACACTAAAAGGTTTAGGTGGTTTAAACAATAAACTCGCGTCTTTACTTGAAAATCGCGTTTTAGGTTTTAACAAAATTAATCAATCTTGGACACAACGTTAATGAAGACAAAGCATCTTAAACAGTTTTTTAAAGCAACTACCCTTGCTGCCCTAATCTCTTCATCAATGCATAGTTTTGCCCAACCCGCTGATGAAGTTGTGGCAATTGTGGACAATAGCGTAATTTTAAAAAGCGATCTTCAACAAGGGATGGCTGAAGCCGCTCACGAACTACAAGCACAAAAAAAAGAGGTTCCACCTCAGCAATATTTACAATTTCAGGTGTTAGATCAATTAATCTTGCGTCAGGCACAACTTGAGCAAGTTAAAAAATATGGTATCAAACCTGATGAAAAAAGCTTAAATGAAGCCGTATTAAAAGTAGCAAGTCAATCTGGAACTAAGAGCTTAGAAGCCTTCCAGCAAAAGTTAGATGCTATGGCACCAGGGACTTATGAAAGTTTACGCGGTCGAATCGCTGAAGATTTAGCAATTAGTCGTTTGCGCCAACAACAAGTCATGTCTCGTATTAAAATTAGTGATCAAGATGTAGAAAACTTCTTAAAATCACCTCAGGGACAAGCTGCTTTAGGCAACCAAGCACATGTAATCCATATGCGTATTGCTGGTGATAATCCACAGGAAGTTCAATCTGTGGCTCAAGAAGTACGTTCAAAGCTTGCACAAAGTAATGATATAAACGCATTGAAAAAACTTTCAACTGCAAATGTAAAAGTTGATGGTGCTGACATGGGGTTCCGTCCACTTTCAGACATTCCTGCTGAACTTGCAGCACGTATTACTCCATTACAAGACGGCCAAACAACTGACTTAATTTCAGTACGTGATGGTGTACATGTTTTAAAGCTTATTGAGCGTAAACAAAATGAGCAAAAAGCTTTAGTACCTCAATTTCAAACTCGCCACATTCTCATTCAACCATCTGAAGTGGTTAGCCTTGAAAATGCCAAGCAAATTATTGACAACATCTATAAACGCTTAAAAGCTGGCGATGATTTTGCAACACTTGCAGCTACCTATTCAAATGATACGGGTTCAGCGCGCGATGGTGGTAGCTTAGGTTGGGTAACTCCGGGTACGATGGTCCCTGAATTTGATAAAAAAATGCAGGAAATTCCTGTAGGTGAAATCAGCGAACCATTCCAGACTCAATTCGGTTGGCATATCTTACAAGTAACTGAAAAACGTGAAAAAGATATGACTCACGAATATCAAGAGCGTATGGCACGTCAAATTTTAGGTGAACGCCAATTTAACACTGAAATCGATAGCTGGTTGCGTGAAGTCCGTGCAAATGCATATGTAGAAATCAAAGATCCAAGTTTAGACAAAAAGAACTTACAGAAATAAGTTCTTTATCATCATCAAAACCTGTGATAAACACAGGTTTTTTTATGAATAAAATTTAACTAATAAAAAACCGGTTATATAAATAACCGGCTTCTATAAATTAAACCCTAACGGGAATTATTTATAACGATCAACCATTTTCTCTAAAGAGATTGGGCGGATCTTGTCAGCATTTCCAGCTGTACCAAACGCTTCATAACGATCGACACAAATTTGCTTCATTGTATCAACTGTTTTAGCAAAGTATTTGCGTGGATCAAACTCAGATGGATTCTCAGCCATAAACTGACGAATCGCACCAGTTGAAGCTAAGCGTAAATCAGTATCAATATTGATTTTACGTACGCCGTGTTTAATTGCTTCTACAAGCTGCTCAACAGGCACACCATAAGTTTCGCCAATATTACCGCCGAACTCATTGATTACCTTTAACCATTCTTGCGGAACAGAACTCGAACCATGCATTACAAGGTGAGTATTTGGCAATGCTGCATGAATTTCTTTAATGCGGTCAATCGCCAAGATATCGCCTGTAGGTGGACGCGTAAATTTATACGCACCGTGTGAAGTACCAACTGCAATTGCTAGTGCATCTACATTTGTATCAGCAACGAATTGAGTCGCTTCTTCAACAGAAGTTAGAAGTTGAGAATGGTCAAGTACACCTTCTGCACCAACACCATCTTCTTCACCAGCCATACCAGTTTCAAGGCTACCTAAACAGCCAATCTCACCTTCGACAGAAACACCACATGCGTGTGCCAAAGCAACAACATTACGAGTTACATCAACATTGTATTCATAAGATGTAGGTGTTTTACCATCTACACCTAATGAACCGTCCATCATTACTGAGCTAAAGCCAAGCTGAATTGAACGCTGACAGATATCAGGGCTTGTACCATGGTCTTGGTGCATTACCACTGGAATATGTGGCCATTCTTCAATTGCAGCCAAAATAAGATGGCGTAAGAATGGAGCGCCTGCATATTTGCGAGCTCCAGCTGATGCTTGAACAATTACAGGTGAATTGGTTGCATCCGCGGCAAGCATGATTGCGCGCATTTGTTCTAAGTTATTTACGTTAAATGCTGGTACGCCGTAGTTATGTTCAGCAGCGTGATCCAAGAGCTGGCGCATTGAAATGAGTGCCATAATATCCTCCCAGGTAGTGCGGGTTATTCTACCCTTTCATTTATTTCAATTCAGCAACAAATCACAGTATTTCAAAAAAAATCCCCGCATATGCAGGGATTTTTTAACAAAAAACAACAAATTAATGTGTTTCTGAAGCAGCAGCCTCACTTGGTGCACTACCTTCAACCACATCGGTATTCTTTTCATCTAAAACTGGCTTATCAATCGCATCAATTGCTGCTTGTTGCTCAGGTGTTACTTTTTCAGAAACAGCAGTAGAAGCAGCCGATTCTTGTCCAGCCTGAGATGCTTCATCTTTCTTAGCACAAGCAGTCAACATCATCGGTACAATTAACAAAGCAGCAAATGTAAGCTTTAAATTCATCACTATTGTCCACAGTTGGTGATTTAATGCTCGCTATTTTATTGCAGATATATGACAGTTTAATGACCTATCCATGAAAAAAGGGACTGGTAGCCCAATCCCTTCTTATTTTTTAGATAACAGTATTAAGCACGCTCAAGTAAAACAGCAACTGCTGGCAAAGTCTTACCTTCAACAAATTCAAGGAATGCACCGCCACCTGTAGAAATATAACCAATTTGATCAGCAACGTTATATTTATCAATCGCAGCTAAAGTATCTCCACCACCAGCAATCGAGAAACCAGCAGATTGTGCAACAGCAAGAGAAAGTGCTTTAGTACCTTCACCAAAATGATCAACTTCAAATACGCCTACAGGACCATTCCAAAGAATCGTTTTTGATGTTGTTAAAATATTTGCAAATGCTTTAGCTGTTTCCGGACCGACATCTAAAATCATATCGTTTGATGTTACATCTTCTACTTTCTTCACAACTGCTTGCGCTGCTGCCAACGAACCTAAGAAATCTTCAAAATTAATTTGCGAAGCATCAGCAACTACCACATCTGTAGGCAGTGGAACACTTACTTTCGCAGCAATTTGTTTTGCAGTTTCAACCAAGTCAGCTTCGTATAATGATTTACCAACATTAAAACCAGCAGCTGCCAAGAATGTATTTGCAATACCGCCACCAACGATAAGTTGATCACAAATACTAGAAAGTGAGTTTAAAACATCAAGTTTAGTTGAAACTTTTGAACCAGCAACAATTGCAACCATCGGTTTTTCAGGAGTTTGCATTGCACGGCCAAGTGCATCTAATTCAGCTGCCAATAAAGGACCAGCTGCTGCAACAGGAGCAAAACGAGCTACACCTTCAGTAGATGCTTCTGCACGGTGAGCAGTACCAAATGCATCCATAACAAATACATCGCATAATGCAGCATATTTTTGTGCAAGATCTTGATTATTTTTCTTTTCACCATGGTTAAAGCGCACATTCTCAAGCAGTACGACTTGACCAGCTTCAACTTCTACGCCATCTAGGTAATCTGTTAACAATTTAACGTCTTGGCCCAATACTTCTGTTAAATAAGCAGCAACTGGCGCAAGTGATTGTTCTGGCTTTGGTTCACCTTCAACAGGACGACCTAGATGCGAAAACACCATCACAGCTGCACCTTTTTCTAAAGCAGCTTTAATAGTTGGTAATGCTGCGCGCAAGCGAGCATCGCTAGTAATCACACCATTCTTGACAGGAACGTTTAAATCTTCACGAATAAGGACACGTTTACCTGTTAAGTTAAGGTCAGTCATACGCTGAAAATTCATGTAAAGCTCTCTTTATGATTTTAAAAACGCGCCAATTTTAAATGATTACATCAAAAAAGGTTAGTTTTTTTGCATAAAAGCTGTAGAAAGCCCCAGTTTTGATTATGATAGAGATAGTCATTTGATATTTCATCCATTATGTCTATTCATCCAGATCCACAAATCAATCGTTTAAATGTTTTAGGGGAACCTTTAGCAAGTTGTTGTTTCGACCCTATTACTGGCTATTTTAGAAATGGCTTTTGCCACACAGCAGTCACAGACCTTGGTCAGCATACTGTATGTGCGCAAATGACCTCTGATTTCTTAAATTTTTCACAAAAAATTGGGAATGATCTTATTACCCCTTTACCAGAAGTAGATTTCCCAGGCCTAAAGCCCGGTGATTTCTGGTGTATCTGTGTAACTCGTTGGGTAGAAGCTTATCAAGCAGGTCAAGCCCCTCCCATTAAAATACATGCATGTCATCAAGCTGTATTAAGCTATGTACCTTTAGATGTTTTAATGGAATTTGCAGTGTAATGGTACAGCCACAAATTATTTTGGCATCAAGCAGTCAAACACGCAAAGCCTTAATGGATCGCTTAGGGATTAACTATATCTGTGTTAGTCCAGATATTGATGAGAGCCCTCGGGATGAGATCCATGCAGATGAACTTGCAAAAAGGTTGGCTTTCACAAAAGCCCAAGTAATTGCTGCACAAAACCCACATGCAATTATTATTGGTTCCGATCAAGTCGCATGGCGAGAACATGCTCCCAATGACTTTATTGGTAAACCGATGACCATTGAAAATGCCAAATTACAGTTAGCAGAAAACTCAGGTCGAACTGTCTACTTTAGTACCGCACTCAGTGTGCAATGGCTTGACATGAATTTTGAACAAACGCTTATTGAACATTATCAAGTTAAATTCCGAACCTTGAATCAAGCCGAAATTGAACGATATATTGCATTAGATCAACCACTCCATTGTGCTGGTAGCTTTAAGTGTGAAAGTTTAGGAATTAGTTTGTTCGAAAAAATGACAGGCCAAGACCAGACGACTCTTATGGGTTTACCCATGATTCAACTTTGCCATATTTTAAGGCAGCTTGGTCTACAGATTCCTTAATTTTAGATATTTTTATAAATAGGTTATTTCCATGACAGAACCTTTAGCAGTTTTAGGCGGTATTACTGCCGAACAATTCTTAGCAGAATATTGGCAGAAAAAACCTTTGCTGGTACGTAACGGATTGCCAGAGATTGTAGGTCTTTTAGAACCGCAAGATGTGCAAGAACTTGCTTTGGAAGAACATGCGAGTGCCCGACTCATTCGCCAAAAAGATAGAAATCCAAATGAATGGCACGTCAAGTCTTCACCTCTAACTAAAGGAGACTTTCAAAAGCTACCAAAATTATGGACGCTTTTAGTACAGGCGGTAGACCACTACTCTTTTGATCTTTCTGAGCTTTGGAAAAAATTTCCTTTTATTCCTCAATGGCGCCGTGATGATATTATGGTGTCTTATGCACCTAAAGGCGGTTCAGTTGGAAAACATTTTGATTTTTATGATGTGTTTTTAGTTCAAGGTCACGGACATCGTCGCTGGCAGATAGGACAAATGTGCGATGTAAATACTGCATTTGTACCTAATCAACCATTAAAACTTTTACCAGAAATAGATGTACAATTTGATGAAGTTCTAGCACCAGGTGATTTACTATATGTTCCGCCTGGAATGGCACATTATGGCGTTGCCGAAGACGATTGCTTAACTTTCTCATTTGGCTTTCGCATGCCAAACGTTGCAGGAATGATGGAACGTATTAGTGATCAATTTTCAGCTAATACTGTATTGCAAAATCCTGTTGTAGACATTGCACGCAAACAGATGGGGCAAATTGGTGAAATTAACGCAACTGAACTGAGCCACTTAAAAGACTTAGTTTTAGCTCAATTAAAAGATTCATCAGTACTTGACGCCGCTATCATGTCTTATATGAGTGAACCTAAATATCCAGATAATATTCCAGAAGCTGATGAAATCGAAGCCGATGACTTGAAAGAAATTTTACACGAAGGATACGAAGTTCTTTTAGAGCCAGCCTCTCGACTACTTTATACAGAACAAAACGGAACCCTAAACTTTTGGGGAAATGGTGAAGTTCTATTTATAGCTGAACCCTTTGAGCAAAAATTAAAAGCGATTGCCAATGGAGAGAGCCTGCCATTTGATAGCCATTTTAATGATGACGAAAAACTAGAAAACGTTGCTCACTTATTAAATGAATCTATTCTGATGCTTTTACCCCCTGCAGAGTAAATGTTTTAATAAAAGTAGGTTTTTTCATGAAAGTGGAAAAACCTACTTTTTAAATTAGCAAGCAAACTCAAAAATACATTCAATTATTATTCGTTAAATTTATCTAAAAAAATCTTAAATAATGCGTGGTTAAGATTATTAAACTTTGAAAAAATCTTGAAATGAGAATTAAAAATAGAAAAGCTTCATGATTAAAAAAACGACACATTTCTTACTTACTTTTTCCTTAAAATTTAAACGTTACAGTTTAAAAAAATAATATCTTTTTTCTATCAATAACAAACAATACCTTGTAAAATTAAATATCCAGATTTTCATTAATACAGATCACAGTTCACAAGCTAATAGCAATTCATTTGTGAGAGGCTAAAAATATGTCGAAGAAAGATGACATTATTAACACCGCATTAAGACTTTTTAACTCGTATAGCTATAATTCTATAGGTGTGGATCGCATCATTAATGAATCTGGCGTTGCAAAAATGACTTTCTACAAGCATTTTCCATCAAAAGAAAAATTAATTGAAGAATGTCTACTTCTACGAAACACGCTTTTACAGAACTCTCTTACCTCGGCCTTATCAAAACATGATGAGTTAGACCCTCTTGCGAGAATTAAAGCAGTATTTTTATGGTATTCCGACTGGTTTAATAGTGAAGACTTTAATGGCTGTATGTTTCAAAAAGCTTTGGAAGAGGTTTTAAAACAATATCCATCAACACATCAACCTGCCACTTTGTATAAAGCTTGGTTGACTCAACTTATGCAAAACCTTCTCAACCAATATAATGTAAAAGAACCAGGTCCTTTATCTTTACTACTCGTTAATATATTGGAAGGTATGACCATTCAAGCTCAGGTCGAGCATGGTTCAATAAAAATTTATGATTATTGGAATCGAGTTGAAAAGTTAATTGACTTTGAAAGAGCTGCTTAAAAATAAAGCGTGACATTCTTCTTCTTATATTAATATTCTTCTTATCTATCACGCTGCGTCTGAAAGTCATTTTGGTTCAAAATTAGACGTTTTTTTCGACCTTACTAAACCAAAATATACAGACCTGTCTGTACAAAACAGATTATATATTTAAAAAATAAAAACTCAATCATTTTTTTTGTTTCATTTAAAGATAAATTAGATTTAACTATTTATCGGCATGAAATAAGGCTTATTTCATGTTGACTTCAATTCACTTATACTTAACAATTAAACTTATAACACAATGCAACATTTTAAACACAAAAGAAATACAAACAACTGTTTTAATTAAAAATACTACTTATTTATCAATTCCCCTTATATTGCTTTTCAACAAAAACAATTGGATTGATTAGTTTTGCTACATTCATTTGAGCAAGATCAATCTATACTATGCCCGCTATATTGATATAGGTATAAAGTATGAAAGATGGACTCCAAATTGAAGAAATGAAAAATGCGGCTGATTCAGTCGTGGGAATTCTAAAATCTTTGGCTAATACAGATCGTTTATTAATTTTATGTCACTTAGCTTACGAGGAGCTAAATGTCTCACAGATTGAAGAGAAGACCCAAATTACACAGCCCACTCTTTCACAACAGCTTATGATGTTACGTAAAAGTGATGTTGTATCAACTCGTCGTGATGGCAAGCAAATTTTTTATTCTATTAAGGATGACAATATGCATTCAATTTTAAATACGCTTCATCAGCTGTACTGTGCAAGTAAATAATATTTTTAAATTATAATTTTATAATAATAGTAGTAATTTCCTGAAATATGCGATTTTTCAGCTTGAAAGCTTAGAGCCTAGTCGAAGCACAAAGTTTTGAAAATTCGCGTAGCTTTTCCAAAGCCTCACCGATGCCATTTAATCTGTTATCAATTTATTTCTTCGGAGTTCATTCGGCACTTTTACCCCTTTTGATATAATTCGTTTTCTTGACGAACAATTAACAAGCAAAGCCTCCAATAAAAAAAGTTAAAATTAAAAATTAACCAAAACTAAAACAATGACTTAATATTACCATCTACTATAAAAACGTCTAGTTGATATAAAAAAGCTTAAGATTCCCATAACTTAAGTATAAAATACTCCGCTTGTTCAACCTTTAGCCATGAATAGGTTAATAAGGTCTTTATATGCTTGAATTCTTTTCTCGATTAAGCTTGGTAGCCAAGATTATTATCGCCATTATTTTAGGTATTGGCGTTGCATTACTATTTCCAGACATTACGCCATATTTAAGTTTATTTGGTGAGCTTTTTATCAAAGCGTTAAAATCTGTTGCCCCTATTTTAGTCTTTGTATTAGTACTTTCTTCTATTGCCAATTTTCAGGTGGGCCATAGTGCGAATTTACGTCCAATCATGATTTTATATGTGGTAGGTATGTTGCTTGCTGCTTTCACAGCTGTGATTGTTAGTCTTTCTTTTCCAAGCACTTTGTTCCTCAACACAGTTTCTCATAATGATTTGCAATCGCCAGGAAGTTTAGCTGACATTCTGAAAAATTTGCTTTTAAGCTTTATTGCTAACCCTGTTCAAGCCATTAGCGAAGCAAACTTTATTGGTATTTTAGCTTGGGCAATTGGCCTCGGTTTAGCGATGCGCCATAGCTCAGACACCACAAAAGAAGTCATGCAGGATGTTGCACATGCTGTTAGTGCTATTATTCATAAAGTAATTGCTTTTGCGCCTGTCGGTATTTTCGGATTGGTTGCAGTAACTTTTGCAGATGCGGGTCTCGCAACACTTGAAAGTTATGCGCAATTATTAGTAGTACTGTTAGGTACGATGTTCTTTGTTGCTTTAGTTATCAATCCAATTCTTGTTGCGCTTACTATACGTGGGAACCCATACCCTCTCGTGTTTAAATGCCTTAAAGAAAGTGGGATTACTGCTTTCTTTACACGAAGCTCAGCAGCCAACATTCCAGTTAACTTAGATTTAGCAGAACGTTTAGGTGTTAATCCATCTACAGCAAGTGTCTCTATTCCATTAGGTGCGACAGTAAATATGGCTGGTGCGGCAGTGACAATTACCGTACTCACACTAGCCACTGTTCATACGCTTGGAATTCATGTTGATTTTGCAACAATGCTCATCTTATCAGTTGTTGCTACAGTTTCAGCATGTGGTGCTTCTGGTGTAGCTGGTGGTTCTTTGCTTCTTATTCCAGTAGCTTGTAGTTTATTTGGCATTTCAACTGAAATTGCGATGCAAGTAGTGGCTATTGGTATGATTATTAGTGTATTGCAAGACTCTACAGAAACAGCGCTTAACTCTTCTACAGACGTTTTATTTACCGCAGCTGTAGATATTCGTTCGAAACAAGCTTCCTAAACGAAATGCCATTTCAACGTCTACCAAACTGGTTCCAACTTGGAGCCTTTTTACTGGCATTCAATGCCGGAATGATTAATGTATTAGGGTTAATTACCCTTTTGCATCAATCAATTTCACACATGACTGGCAACGTTAGTATGCTAGCTATGAGTTTGGTAGAGTGGCAACCAGAACATATCATTTTCTTGCTTCTGGTGATCATTTGTTATGTTTGCGGTTCATTTTATAGTGGTTTTATTTTAGGCAGCAGCCATTTTCGACTAGGTCGTCGCTATGGCTTACCTTTGAGTCTTGTTGCTTTATTCATTTTTCTTTGTTGGCTATTACTTCCTTATTTTCCACGCTATGGATTATTATGGGCTTGTACAGCAATGGGCCTTCAAAATGCAATGGTTAGCCATTATAAAGGAACCATTATTCGAACTACCCATCTATCTGGCGTTTTAACAGATATCGGTTTAGCACTTGGATATAAAGCTAGAGGCTTACAGGTAGAAAACCGACGTATTGTTTTACACTTACTAATTTTTGCGGGTTTTCTGCTGGGTGGAATTCTCGCCGCGCTGGTACATCCACATTTAAAGTTACAAGCATTTTTATTGCCAGCAACTTTAAGCTTAGTCTTAAGCATTTCTTACTGGGTAGTTTACTTCTATAGCCCTTCAACTTCACATAAGGATTAAGTCATGGTTAAAAATGCCTTACAAGCACAGCTACTAAAAGCTGGGTTAGTGGATAATAAAAAAGCAAAAAAGTTAACAAAACAAGCTCATCATGAACAACGTATCGGTCAAAGTAATGAGGCGGAAATCAAAGCGAATATTGAAAAAGCTCAACAAGAAAAGTTAGCTAAAGATCAGGCTTTAAACTTAGAAAAACAACAACAGCTTGAGGAAAAAGTCCTCAAAGCATCAATCATTCAAATGATTAAACATCATAAAATTTCAAATACTGATGGTGATAGTGTTTATCAATTTATTGATGAGGGTAAGATCAAGAAGGTATATATTTCTCAGCAAGTTTATAATGCCCTTGTTTCAGGCAGTCTAGTCATTGCTAAAGATCAAAATCAATATGCTTACTTACCTAAAGCATTAGCTGAAAAAATTGATCAGAAGATGAAAGGTTTTATTTTATTGAACAATGCTGAGTCCAATGAACAGACTACAGATGAAGAAGATCCATATGCAGCTTATGTTATTCCTGATGATTTAATGTGGTAAGACATACAAGGGCCTTTATTATGCAAATATAAAGGCCTTTTTCAAATGGATTTAAAAAATGTTAATTTAACAATTGTTCAAAATAGTAAGAAAAAATACTTAAAGAATAAATTCCTTCACCACTTTATCTATTAATCCCGATATAATAAATCATAATTTTTTAAGTCTTCGCGACATTCTTGAAGATTTCTTCAGGCATCCAAATTTACGTCATGTACGAATGAATGACGTACAACATAATCAGTTCATGTGTATTTGTGCATATTCAAAAGATCGAAAACCGAAGTGATATTGATCTAACTGACTTTTTTGTAAATTTAATTGCAAAGACTTAATTAAGTGGCTTTTGTCTTAAAGGTAGTAATTCATGCTGAAGTGGTTTGAAAAACTTGTAGATCCCTACCCAACAAAAGGTCTGGATGAACCTTTACCAACTCGTTTTTTTCCATTTGTCTGGCAAGCAACGGAAGGCTTACGCCCTTACTTATTCTTACTTATTCTTTTTACAGCAGGTGCGGCAAGCTTTGAAGCCTTACTTTTTTCAAAGATTGGACAACTCGTAGACTGGTTAAGTAACAGTCATCCTGAAAGTTTTTTAAGTCAGCACACGAATGATTTACTACTTTTAATTGGTGTTTTATTTACCAATATCTTTTTTGTAAACATTCAATCTATTGTAAAACATCAGATTTTATATAGTACTTTCCCAATGCGTTTGCGTTGGCGTTTCCATAATCTTTTATTAAAACAAAGCTTAGATTTTTTCCATAATGACTTTGCTGGCAGACTTTCTGCAAAAGTTATGCAAACCGCTCTAGCCATTCGTGAATTCTGGATTATTTTGGGCGATATGTTGGCTTACGTCGCTATTTACTTTATTACCGTTAGTATTGTTCTTGGCTCAATTTCAACAACTTTGCTGATACCACTTTTAGTTTGGTTAACCTTATTCTTATTAAGTGCGTGGTTCTTTATTCCACGTTTAAGTAAAGTATCTCAGCAGCAAGCCGACGCTCGATCAATTATGACTGGTCGTGTTACCGACGCTTACACCAACATTCAAACAGTTAAATTATTTGCTCATGCAGGACGTGAGAGCCAATATGCAAAAGCATCAATGAAAGAGTTTATGACAACAGTCTATGCTCAGATGCGTTTAGGCACTCTTTTTGAAATAAGTATCAACATGCTATCAGCCGTCTTATTTATTGGCGTTATTGGCACCTCAGTTTGGCTATGGACTCAAGGTTTAGCAGCATTAGGTGTAATTGCAGCGACTACTGCCATGATTTTAAAACTTAATAGTATGGCTGAGTTTATGATGTGGCATATGTCCGCGTTATTTGAAAATGTTGGAACCATTCAAGATGGTATGCAAACATTAGGTAAAAAAATTAATATTCAAGACAAACCTGATGCAAAAACACTTGAAGTAAGCCAAGGTGAGATTGTATTTAAAGATGTTAGCTTTGCTTATAACAATAAAAATGTGATTAATCACTTCAACTTAAAAATTAAAGCTGGTGAAAAGATAGGAATTGTTGGACGTTCTGGAGCAGGCAAATCTACGCTTATTCAGTTGCTTTTACATTTTTATCATCTTAAGCAAGGTGCAATTTTAATTGATGGGCAAAATATTGAAGATGTGACTCAAGATAGTCTAAGAGCGAATATTGCCTTAGTAACACAAGATACTTCTTTATTACATCGCTCAGTCGCTGAAAATATTAAGTATGGACGTCCAGATGCATCTGATGCCGATATGAAAACTGCTGTAAAGAAAGCAAAAGCCGCCGAATTTATACCTCAATTGGTAGATTTAAAGGGTCGTAATGGATATGACGCTCAAGTAGGTGAACGTGGTGTAAAACTTTCTGGGGGTCAAAGACAACGTATTGCTATTGCACGTGTATTTTTAAAAGATGCTCCTATTCTCATTTTAGATGAAGCCACTAGTGCATTAGATTCAGAAGTTGAAGCAGCTATCCAGTCAAGTTTAAATGACCTTATGGTTGATAAAACTGTTATTGCAATTGCACACCGATTATCTACTATTGCACAAATGGATCGTTTAATTGTTCTTGATGAAGGCCAAATTGCTGAGCAAGGAACACATGAAGAGTTAATTGCGCAAAATGGAATATATGCCCAATTATGGAAACGTCAAACAGGTGGCTTCCTAATTGAACAAAAAGTTTTACAGGGTCAAGATTAATGCTTTATTTAGAAGATTTGAAAATTGGTGATCGTTTTATTAGTCGTGAATATGAAATCACCTTAGATGAAATCAAAAAATTTGCAAATTCCTATGACCCTCAACCATTTCACATAGATGAAGAGCAAGCTAAGCATGATCCTATTTTTCAAGGGATTGCTGCCAGTGGTTGGCACACTTCTGCCATTACTATGCGTTTATGGACCGAATGCATGCCTATTCATGGAGGTTTGATAGGTTCAGAATCTAGTTTGCGGTGGCCACGCCCCACTCGACCGGGTGATAGAATTCATGTTGAAACTGAAATTTCAGCTATCACCCCATCCAAAACAAAATTAGATCGTGGTATTGTAAGTTACGTTACACAAGCCTTAAATCAGCATGGGGATGTCTTACTTATTTCAACAACAAAAATTGTTGTCTTTAAAAAGAATGTTTAAAAATGGTTGATATGATTGTCTAACAGTTTTTATAAATTCAGATTATATTTCATGACAAGATGTGTAAGAAATGCATGTGAAAAATTGATGAGAGCAATGGAACGCATATGAAAATTACCTCAGCTCGTCAAGATCAGGGTATTCCGGGTGTCTATGGCTTATTGCTATTAGATGTCGTTTCACGTTGGGGATACAACGATGAAACATTATTTGCTCCATTTCATCTTACAAGCGAGCAACTGGCTGACCCTGACTATCGTATTTCTACACCAGTAGCAAATGAGCTGGTTAAACACGCTCTTAAACTAACTGGTGAAACTACTTTGGGTTACCATCTTGGTACTCAAATGCGTATTTCAATTCATGGTTTCATTGGCTATGCAATTATGACAGCCAAAGATATTACAGAAGCAATTGCACTCGCAGCACGCTTTATTCAGCTACGCCTGCCCTTTTTACAATTATATTTCTCAACATTTGGACCCAAGGCGACCTTACAATTACAGTGTGATATTGAACTTGAGCCTTTACGTACAGAAATCGTTTTAGGTTTAACCATTGGCATTATGAGCATGGCGAAAGCTATGACTGGTATTGAAGATTTAGCTGGAGATGTAGACTTAGATTTCCCAGAGCCAGAAGGTTTTGAAAAATATAGAAATAAATTGAGCAGTACAATTCGCTTTAACCAACCACATTTAATTTCCAGTTTTGATAAAAAGTATTTAGGACTTAAATTAGTCAACGCCGACCCTATTGCAAGTCAAGTTGCCATTAACCAATGTGAAGCTGAACTTTCCGCTTTGGGTGAGCGTCGACGTTTAGCAATGCGAGTTCGTGATATTTTAAGTAATTCTGAACAACATTACTTAAGCATAGAAAATGTAGCAGAATGCCTACATATGTCGGACCGCACGCTTAAACGTCAATTGGCAGCAGAAGGAACTTCCTTTTCTACATTAGTTGATGAAGTCCGTTATCGACATGCAACATCTCTGCTTTCGCGTACAGATTATAGTCTTGAACAGATTGCAGATGAACTTGGCTATTCGGACGTTGCAAATTTTAGCCGTGCTTTTAAACGCTGGAGTGGCCGCAGCCCAAGCAACTGGCGTAAAGACCCATACTTATAATGTTTAAAACTATTGGACACAAGCTTAAGGAGTTACCATGAATCACCCTTCGGAACTGAAGTATGCACGTACACATGAGTGGGTAAAAATTGAAGGTGATCTTGTTATTACAGGGATTACTGATCACGCACAAGATGAGCTTGGCGATTTGGTGTATGTCGAAACTCCTAAAGTTGGTAGTCAAGTTACAGCTGGCGAACAAGCTGGAGTTGTTGAATCAGTGAAAACTGCTTCAGATATCCATGCTCCTGTTTCAGGCACTGTAGTAGAAGTAAATACTGACCTTGAAGATGATCCTGATTTTGTAAATGATGATCCATACGGCAAAGGCTGGATTTATAAAATCAAACCAGACAATATTGCAGATGTTGAAAAACTTTTAACAAATGCAGAATATGAAGCTGGCTTATAAGATAGGCATAGTTTTCAAGATTTAATAAAAACCAGTTTAGATTTAGACTGGTTTTTTTCTTTGTTTATGCAGTTAATTTAAAATCAGTTATCTGATTCGGTGACCTATATGACAAAACTTGTTGTATTCTCTGGCGCGGGTATGAGTGCCGAAAGTGGAATTAGCACTTTTCGTGACAGTAATGGTCTATGGGAAAATTATGACATTCAGCAAGTTGCCACACCTGAAGCATGGCAAAAGAACCCTGCTTTAGTTCAACGCTTTTATAATGAAAGACGCAAAAATATTTTAGAATCTCAACCTAATCAAGCTCATCAATATATTTCCAAGCTACAAGACTATTTTGAAGTACAAGTTATTACTCAAAACATTGATGATTTGCATGAACGCGCAGGAAGTTCCAACGTTTTACATTTGCATGGAAACATTCGGTTAGCAAAAAGCTCGGGGCCAAAGGCACAATTCACAACTCAGTTTTATGACATTACGGGTTGGAAATTAGACTTAGAACACGACCTTTGCCCAGATGGATATCCTCTTCGCCCACATGTAGTCTGGTTTGGTGAAGCTGTACCAGCTTATGAAGAAGCAATTAGATTAGTGCAAAGTGCAGATATTTTTATTGTAATCGGGTCGACATTAAGCGTATATCCTGTTGCAGGTTTAGTGCATGAAATTGCAGCTCAATGTAAAGCTTACTATATAGATCCCAAAGCAGATCATGTGCGTGTTCCCCAACAATACGAATTGTTAAAGATGTCAGCTACTCAAGGAATGCATGAACTTTTTAAGAATTTAACCAATTGACTCCTATTTTTAAGTACAAAATCAATTTAATTTGAATAAAAATTATTATTTTTTGGACAAAATTTTGTCAAATTTTCTAATTTTGTTCTAATTTCGCGCAATAAAATTTTTCCCTCCACTTACTTTGTAACCAAATATAGAGTTATTTTTTTAAAAAATTTATTTTTCTCAAGAAAATTCAAAAAAATAAAATATTAAAAAATTATAAGTAAATGATTAATAATATATTTTTTGGATTGTAATTTAAATTACACCGCCTTACACAAAGATACAAAAATACAATATAAAAATAACAGAGCAAAAAAATTCTTTTGTGGTTGAATCTCAACCTCTTGAATGCCGTACAAGAAAACAGCGACCTGGATTAGGTTACAATCACGGATTATGGATATAAGGACACACATCCATCATGAGTTATTTTGATCCCACCCTCATCATGTTTATGGTGTACATCGTAGCAATGGTACTTATTGGCTTATTTGCCTACCGTGCTACAAGCGACTTCTCAGATTATATTCTTGGTGGTCGTAGTTTAGGCAGTTTCGTTACTGCGTTATCCGCAGGCGCATCAGACATGAGTGGCTGGCTACTCATGGGCTTACCAGGAGCAATTTATCTTTCTGGTCTATCTGAAGCGTGGATTGCAATTGGTCTTATTATCGGTGCTTGGCTTAACTGGCTACTGGTTGCTGGTCGATTACGCGTTCATACTGAAATTCAAAACAATGCATTAACTTTGCCAGATTATTTTACAAGCCGTTTTGATGACCAGAAAAAAGTACTTCGTATTTTCTCTGCCGTTATCATCTTGGTTTTCTTCGCTATTTACTGTGCTTCAGGCATGGTGGCGGGCGCCCGTTTATTTGAAAATTTATTCGGTATGTCATACAACACTGCAATTTGGCTTAGTGCTATTGCGACCATCAGTTATGTTTGTATCGGTGGATTCTTAGCAATTAGCTGGACTGATACATTCCAAGCTGGGCTGATGATTTTTGCCCTGATATTAACGCCAATCGTGACTTACCTTGCGATCGGGGACACAACTCATTTTGTTACTCTCATTGAAACTGCACGTCCGCATGCATTTAATCTCATCTCAGATTTTGGTGTGGTAGCAGTTTTATCCTCCATGGCATGGGGTCTTGGTTACTTTGGTCAACCACACATCCTTGTACGTTTCATGGCGGCTGATTCAGTAAAATCTATTCCTGCTGCACGCCGTATCGGTATGACATGGATGATTTTATGCTTAATGGGTGCTGTAGGTGCTGGTTTCTTTGGTATTGCTTATTTTGAGCAACACCCTGAATTAGCGGCAGTTGTGAGCAAAAACCCTGAAACTGTATTTATGGAATTGACTAAAATTTTATTCAATCCATGGATTGTGGGTATCATTTTGGCTGCAATTTTAGCTGCTGTTATGAGCACGTTAAGCTGTCAACTTTTGGTATGTTCAAGTGCTTTAACTGAAGATTTATACAAAGGTTTCCTTCGTAAAAATGCATCTCAAAAAGAACTTGTATGGGTTGGCCGTGTCATGGTTCTTGTCATTGCTGTTCTTGCCATTGCTCTTGCTGGTAACCCAGACAGTAAGGTTCTTGGTCTTGTTGCTTATGCATGGGCTGGCTTCGGTGCAGCGTTTGGTCCGCTTATCATCTTGTCATTGTTCTGGAAACGTATGAATTTACAAGGTGCTTTAGCGGGTATGATCGTTGGTGCAGTTGTGGTTATTGGTTGGAAAAATCTTTTCGCAGACACTGGTGTTTACGAAATTATTCCTGGCTTTATCCTTGCATTTATCAGCATCGTTGTTGTGAGTCTTTTAACTAAAGCGCCAAATACAACAGTAACTGGACGCTTTGAACAAGCAGATAAACTCTACAAAGAAAGCGTATAATCCATCTAAATAAACTAAGGGGCTTCGGCCCCTTTATTTATTTTTAGTTTTGATTTTAATTTTTGAAGTATCTTTTACGACTTGCATCACTGGGTAACTACGAGTCTCTTTTACACCCGGTAATTGCCATAACACTTGCCCTGCAATACGTCTAAACTCTTCCATACTGGCACTTCGTAATTTAATTAAAAAATCAAAGCCCCCACTGACCATATGGCACTCAACAATTTCCGGATAATGCACCACAGCATCAATAAACTCATCTAAAACATTAGGTGTCGTTTTATCCAGTAATACTTCAACAAACACCAAAAAATTAGCATTTAACTTAACAGGATTTAACTTAGCCTCATATCCCAAGATGAATTCATCCTTCGTTAGCTTTTGAACTCGTGCCATCACAGCAGTTGGAGACAAATTCACAAGTTCGGCTAATTTACTGTTCGAAATACGCCCATCTGTTTGAAGAATATCCAAAATTTTTAAATCAGTACGATCAAGGCTTAATAATGGGCCATTCATCTGAATTTTCCTCTAAAAAATGGGATAAATATAGTGAGTTATTCGGTGTTTCTTCTGTAATGATAAATTATCTAAACCTCTCTACTCAAGATAAATCGTATGAGAGCTAGTTGGCGGAAACAGATATGAATACAATGGATACTTTTCATCAAATGGATAAATCTCACCAAGGCTATATCACCGAATTCAACGATAAAAGTGAGTTTGAACAACGCATTAACACAGCTTGGCGTCGTGCTGAACCAGAAGCTGTAGAAGAGCTATTACAAGCTGCCGCAGTATCTGATGATTTAGATCATAAAATTTATGACCTTGCCTTTAATCTTGCCCATAACTTACGTGAACGTAAAACTTCTTCGGGTAAAGCAGGTATTGTTCAAGGGTTACTACAAGAATTCTCCCTTTCTTCACAAGAAGGCGTGGCTTTAATGTGTCTTGCTGAAGCTTTGCTTCGTATTCCAGACTCAGCAACACGTGATTTGCTTATTCGAGATAAAATCAATCAAGGCAACTGGAAAGAACACGTTGGCCAAAGCAGCTTAATGTTTGTAAATGCTGCTGCATGGGGCCTTATGCTGACTGGTAAGCTGATGGAAACACCAAAGCAAACTAGTCTTTCAAGTGTACTTACTGGGCTTTTAGCACGTAGTGGCCGTGGCATTATTCGTAAAGCAGTCGATGTTGCAATGCGTATGATGGGTGAACAGTTTGTTACTGGTGAAACCATTGAAGAAGCTGTAGACCATGCAAAAGTACTTGAAGACAAAGGTTTCCGCTATTCTTACGACATGTTGGGTGAAGCTGCTCTAACCGAACATGATGCTGAACGTTACTTCAATGATTATACACAAGCTATCCATGCAATTGGTAAAGCGTCTAACGGTAAAGGCGTTTATGATGGCCCAGGTATCTCAATTAAGCTTTCTGCTTTACACCCTCGCTATCAACGCGCGCAAATTGAACGTGTTCATCAAGAACTATACGGTAAAGTATTTGACCTCGCTCTTTTAGCTAAGAAGTACAATATTGGTTTAAATATCGATGCAGAAGAATCAGAACGTTTAGAAATTTCTCTTGAATTACTTGAACGTCTTTGCTTCGAACCAGAACTTGCAAATTGGAAAGGCATTGGCTTCGTTATTCAAGCGTACCAAAAACGCTGTTTCTTCGTGGTTGATTATATTATCGATCTTGCTAAGCGCAGCCAAAAGCGCCTCATGATCCGTCTTGTGAAAGGTGCGTATTGGGATAGCGAAATCAAGAAAGCACAAATCGAAGGTATGGATGACTATCCTGTCTTCACTCGTAAAGTGCATACAGATTTATCTTATATCGCTTGTGCTAAAAAATTACTTGCAGCACCAGAGTTCATCTATCCGCAATTTGCAACTCATAATGCTCAAACGTTAGCAACGATCTATCACTTAGCTGATCCAAGCAAATATTATGCTGGTCAATATGAGTTCCAATGCCTACATGGTATGGGTGAGCCACTTTATGAACAAGTTGTTGGCCCACGTGAGCAAAATAAATTAGGCGTACCATGCCGTATTTATGCTCCAGTTGGTAACCATGAAACTTTGTTGGCTTACTTAGTTCGCCGTTTACTTGAAAATGGTGCAAATACTTCATTTGTTAACCGTATTGCCGATAAAACACTTAAAGTTGAAGATCTGATTCAGTCTCCAATTTACGATATTCGCAACGCAGCTAAACTTGAAGGTTCAGTTGGCTTAAAACACCCATCTATTCCGTTACCTTTAGACATGTATGGCTCGCTCCGTAAAAACTCTAAAGGATATGATTTAGCAAATGATGCTCCACTTGAAGCTTTAGACAGCACAGCTCAACAACTGCGTAGTCGTATTTGGCAAAGCCATCCATTATTGGCAGATAACGGTTCTTTAGAGCAAGGTCATTCTGTTGCAATTACAAACCCAGCACAAAATGATGAAATTGTTGGGCATGTACAAGAAGCTGACCTAAAGCATGTAGAAGTTGCACTTAATGCAGCTGAACAAACTCAGTCTGAATGGGCTAATACTCCTAAAGATCAACGTGCTCAATACTTAAAACGTGCAGCTGACCTGATGGAAAGCCGTATTGAAGAGTTAATGGTATTGCTTTGCCGTGAAAGTGGTAAAACCTATGCCAATGCGATTGCTGAAGTTCGTGAAGCTGTAGATTTCTTACGTTACTACGCAACTCAAGTTGAGAACCTTCCAGCTAATACAACTATTCAGCCTTTAGGTACTGTACTTTGCATTAGCCCATGGAACTTCCCTCTTGCGATTTTCTCAGGCCAAATCGCGGCTGCATTAGTCAGCGGTAACTGTGTTATTGCTAAACCTGCCGAACAGACTCCATTAATTGCAGCTCAAGCAGTGCAAATTTTATGGGAAGCTGGTATTCCTCATGGCGCTGTGCAGTTAGTGCCAGGTCGTGGTGAAACAGTTGGAGCTCAACTCAGCCAAGATAGCCGTATCGATGGCATCATGTTTACAGGTTCAACTGAAGTTGCAAAAATTTTACAGAAAACTGTTGCGAAACGCTTATCTGAAAATGGCCAGTCAATTCCCCTCATTGCAGAAACTGGTGGTCAAAATGCAATGATTGTGGACTCATCTGCATTAACTGAACAAGTCGTACTTGATGTTGTAAGTTCAGCTTTTGATAGCGCTGGTCAACGTTGCTCTGCTTTACGTATTTTATGTGTGCAAGAAGACAGTGCTACAACCGTTATTAAAATGCTTAAAGGTGCAATGCAACAGTTGAGCGTAGGTAACCCTGCGATTTTAAAAACTGATATTGGTCCTGTTATTGATGTTGAAGCAAAACAGACGATTGATCAGCACATCCAAAAAATGAAGTCTAAGGGCTATCCAGTACATCAGCTCATGTTTGGCGCAACGAGCCAGAATGAATTAGATAAAGGAACTTTTGTTGTACCAACAGCAATTGAGTTACCTAACCTTGATGATTTACAACGTGAAGTCTTTGGTCCAGTTTTACACATCATTACCTATAAGTATGGCGAGCTTGAGCAACTCATCTCGCGAATTAATGCCAAAGGTTATGGTTTAACAATGGGTTTACACACCCGTATTGATCAAACGATCCAAACAGTGATTCAACATGCTGAAGTTGGTAACCTTTATATCAACCGAAATATTGTTGGTGCTGTTGTTGGTGTTCAACCATTCGGTGGTGAAGGTTTATCTGGTACAGGTCCAAAAGCTGGTGGTCCGCTTTACATGTATCGCTTAATGCAACATTGTTCAAATAAAGTATTGGCAACACCATTTGCCATGAAAAATGAACCAACTGCTTTTGAAGGCTTTAACCGAGAGGTTTATCAGAGCTTACAAAATTGGGCGAAACAGCATTTACCGCAAGCAAATCGCGAAATTGAACCATTTGGTGTTGGTAAATTCTATGAGTTACAAGGCCCTACTGGGGAAAGTAACCAATATATTATTTTGCCGCGTCACCGTGTGCTTTCAATCGCTGATACAGAACAAAATCAGTTGCATCAATTGCTCGCAATTTTTGCAGTTGGTAGCCAAGCGGCCGTAATGCCAAATAGTCCATTATTGGCAAAACATAAACAAACATTGCCAAAAGATGTATTAGATGCAATTCGTGTTATTAAAAACATCAGTTCAGATGATTTTGATGCAGTTTTACATCATGGTAACCGCGAAGAAATCTTCTCATTACAGCAAGAAGTTGCTACTCGTTCTGGTGCAATTGTGGGTATTACACATGTTGAGCCAAATGAGACTATTCCACTTGAACGTTTAGTAATTGAACGTGCAATTAGTGTGAATACAGCTGCGGCTGGCGGTAACGCAAGCTTAATGACAATGGCTGATTAATACGTAAGTTTCTAAAAAAAGCCCAAATCTTAGTATTTGGGCTTTTTTATATAATGAAGTAATCTTTTCTTAAATATATAAATTTTATCCATTCGAGATTCTAATAATGATCTTTTTAGAACCAAAACAATATCAACAAAAATGCGCTCAGCTTTTTAATTCATATCAAAAAGATATTTCCACACTTCTACCATTTGCAAAAATTGAGCATATTGGTTCATCTTCAATACCGAATGTAATTTCAAAGGGTGATTTAGATATTTATATTGAAGTTAAGCCTGATCAGTTCGAATTCGCAATCGAGCAATTAAAAAAGCTAAAGTTTATAGAAAAACAAAATACACTAAGGACACATGAGCTTTGTATGCTCGAATCGCTCAACGATGATGATGTAGCATTTCAAATTGTAGTCACAGGTTCAAAGTTCACATTTTTCTTAACATTTAGAAATAAGCTTATCTCCTCTCCAACACTGGTCGATGAATATAATCAATTAAAATTAGAGTGTAGCCATTTAGATCACGATCAATATAGAGCAATAAAATCAGAATTTATTAGCCGTGTATTAAATCAACCTAAGGTTTAGCTACTTGTCGGTATCGATATCTAGCTAAAATTGGCTCCTGTAACCCCGTTTTTTTTGATACCATTCACTATTTGATTCTGTCTAAATTTTCTTTGTCTATGACCTCTTCTTATCATCAACAACTTCAAACTAAAATTGACCGCATTACTGCCCAATTTTCTGAATTTACTCCACCTGCATTAGAAGTGTTTGAGTCACCTGAACAACATTTCCGTATGCGTGCTGAGTTTCGTATCTGGCATACAGAAAATGACATGTTCTATGCCATGTTTGAACGTAACGATGATGACAAACAAAAAACCGTTGTACGCATTGATGAATTCCCTATTGCAGACCAAAGCATTAATCATTTAATGCCAAAACTTTTGGAAGAGCTCAAAGCAGAACCTAAGCTTTCTAACCGCTTATTTGAAGCTGATTTTCTTGCAACACTTAGTGGAGAAATGTTAGTTACATTAATCTATCACCGTAAACTTGATCAGGAATGGGAACAAGCAGCTAAAGCGCTTGCTGAGAAGTTAGACATTAAGATTATGGGTCGTAGTCGTGGTCAAAAAATTATTATTGGCGATGACTTTGTCGTAGAAGAATTTGAACTTTTGAACCGTTCATTTAAATACAAACAAATCGAAAGTAGCTTTACTCAGCCTAACGCACAAGTTTGCAAAAAAATGCTGCAATGGGCGTGTGATGCAGCTGAAGGGTCGAAAAAACACTTATTAGAACTTTATTGTGGTAATGGTAACTTTACTCTACCTCTTTCTTTAAAGTTTGAACGTGTTCTAGCAACAGAACTTGCGAAATCTTCCGTTTATGCTGCTCAATGGAATATCGAGCAAAACCAGATTGATAATATTCAAGTAGCTCGTCTTTCAGCTGAAGAATTTACTCAAGCCTATCAGGGTGAACGCGAATTCCGCCGCTTACAAGAAGCGAATATTGATATCCAAAGTTATGACTTTGATACCGTATTTGTTGATCCCCCACGTGCAGGGATTGATGATGAAACTTTAAAACTTTTACAAGGTTTTGAACGTATTATCTACATTTCATGTAACCCAGATACACTGTATGAGAACCTAAAAATATTAGGTTTAACTCATCGTATTACCAAGTTTGCATTATTCGATCAGTTCCCATATACACATCATGTTGAGTCAGGTGTATTACTTGAGAAGATTTAAACAAAATCTTTCATTGTAAATTTAAAATCAAAGGAGGTTACATACCTCCTTATTTTTTAATGTTTTTTTATTTAACTATTTAGATTTTCAAAAAATATCAAGTCATCTATCCGTCATAATTTCGTTTAACTCACGCATTCCTATCGAAAATTCTCGAGTTCAATTGGTGGATTTATCACTTATAGAGACTTGTATTTTATTTTAAATTGGCTATATTTCGAGCTATGTTAGATTGTATATGAAGGCTCTATGAGTTTTTGGCAAAAGCTGTTCTTAGCAGATCAACAGCATAACGAGCATAAAAACCAAACTGCTTGTGTTGAAAATGACTGCTCATGTAAAACAAATGAACAACTTCTAAGTGCTCTTGCACTAGCAACAGATGAAGATGTCATTAAGGGAATAAAGAAAGTTCTTATTTCCCGTGGTTATAGCCGAAAAGAGTTAAATGAACTCACTCAAAAACCATCTATCCATTAATTAAAAAGCCAGTCTTGTACTGGCTTTTTTATATTTCACTTTAATCTACACTCTGTCTGATCTACCCAACCAACAATTGGTCCCATTTCAAATTGTTGATCATTACGCTTGTCTTTTTGAACATATAAACTAGAAATAGAACCATCAAGATATAAAGCCTGCTCTACCTTAAGATTTCTTTGAAAGAACTGAGCAAACTTGTAGAAACTCACACTATTCTTCGATATTACAAAGTAGAGTTTATTATTTCGAATACCGACTCCATTACGAATTTTATTTGATTGAGAATCTGGTAAAAAAAGGGAATTTATCTTTCCATCAATCACTAACATCGGGCCAGATTGTGTCGCATAATCAACGTTGAAATCTCGTCGACTATATTGCTGCGTTGTTAAAATAAATGCCCGTTTTTTATTCCAACCTAGCACACCATTAGGCTGTAAAAAGAAATTGCCCAATCCTTTACTTGTATTTAATGGCTGAATCACCTTAGCTTGTTCAATATACAGCCCTACTGGAGAAAATCCCGGATGAAACATCCCAGCATTCATTGCAAAAGAAAGTCGCTCACATTGCTTTAAATGTTCCTGCACACTATTAAAGCTTTTGTAATACTGCTGATTATTAGAATTCTTAAGAAACAAACGTAACTGTTTTAAATTGCTAATTGAAACCACATCAAACTCATTACCTTCTGCTGTTTTAACTTGCTGGTGTTCTATCGCATAGACAGACTGAATCAAAAGCACATATATAGTTAAGCACCACATCAACCATTTCATTTAATACCACCAGACATGACATTTTTTCTTCATATTAAATCTTTAAATTAGATACAATAAACACAATTATAATTGGATATGTACCAAACTCATCCATTCGACGTAATCAATACACTCGAAAATGTCTATATTGGTTATAATGGTTAGCAGCTTTTCAATAAAAGCCATTTACACTTTATTGGATCAGCGTAAGCATGCAACAACCGAATAAGCGCTACCCTTTAGGGGCTCATCTCATCGTAAGGCATCTCGGCTATAGCCATCACGGTATATACGCAGGGAGAGGTCGAGTCATCCATTATTCAGGCTTAGCGCATTTCATCAAAAAACGCCCCATTGAAATTACCTCAATAGATGCATTCTCGCATGGCAAAAAAATACACATTCGCTCTTATGACACGCCACGCTATAAAGGAAGAGCTGTCGTGCGCCGGATGCGTTCACGTATGCATGAAAACCACTACCATCTGATTATTAATAACTGTGAACATTTATGTAGTTGGGCAATTACTGGAGTCGAAAGTAGCACTCAAGTTGAACGTATGATGCATCGATTAACGACGATTGGCTATGTAAGCTCAATCATGAGCTATATGAATGGGATGATGCTCACTGTTGCAACGACATGTTTTGCTCTTGTTCTTTATATTAAAAAGAAATTGCGTGATCAGGCAAAAATGAAGGTCCCTACTTATCAATTTCTTAGAGAAAAATCTGAAAAAAGGAATATTGATCCTTCAGTCCCCTTAGTGTTTATAGATCCAGATAAAAAAGAACCAATTTAATAAAAAAGCCCTCAAATATGAGGGCTTTTAGAAAACTTATAACTTATTTTTTATCAACTTTTGCTTCAGTCGTAATGTTTACAGTGATTTTATCACCAACATTAGGCACATAGTTTCCTAGACCAAAGTCAGAACGCTTGAATGAAGTTGTAGCATTAAAACCAATCGCTGGAACTTTTGCCATTGGGTGTTCGCCTTGCTTGTTTAAAACAGCATCAAGTACAACAGGCTTAGTTACACCTTTAACCGTTAAGTCACCAGTAATTTTAAAGTGCTTTTTGTCTTTGGTTTCAACTTTAGTACTTTTAAACGTAATATTTGGATATTTAGCAGCATTAAACCAAGCTTCTTCTTGGAACTCTTTATCCAAAGCAGAAACGTTTGTATTTACGCTGCTTAAAGGAATAGTCACATTTACAGATGAATTTGCTGGTTTAGCATTATCAACTTTAATTACACCTTGGATATCCGAGAAGTTAGCGCTTGGAGTAGAGAAACCGAAGTGATTCCACGAGAAAACAGTAGCTGTATGTGTAGGATCAATTTTGTAGTCCACTGGCGCAGCTAAAGTAACTGAACTAGCCAATGCTACTGCCAAACCAAAGCTTAGTGTTTTAAGATGCATTTTTCGTATCCTTTATTGATATAGTCGTTAGTGTATACATCAAGTAATTTAATTCACTATTCTTTATAAAACGATATGTTTCATCCATGCAACAATAAAAGCGTTACAGTTATTATTTAAAAACAATATTATAAGATATCGGTGTTGTCATACCGTTTCCGAACTCTCAAATTAATTCGTTTTTACTTCGACTTTATTGATCAATAACAAGGTAAAACATGGCTAATACTGCTCAAGCACAAAGTACTTCCACTCCATATCGAGTAACTCTGACCGATCCTTCGGGTCACCAATGGTTTGCTGATGAACCTACAGACAAAGGTGGTCTAGATACTGCTCCAAACCCAGTTCAAATCTTACTGTCTGCTTTAGGCGCTTGTACCACCATCACATTAGAGATGTATGCGAATCTTAAAGGTATTAAGCTTGATCATGTTCAAGTTGATTTAACATTAAACCCAAATGGTGAACCAGAGAAAGGCCAAAATAATATTGAACGCAAAATCACGCTCAAAGGTGAATTCACTGAAGACCAACACAAGCGTTTATTAAAAGTTGCCGAGAACTGCCCCATTCATAAGTTACTCACTTCTCAAATTAATATTCAAACCGAACTTAGCATTTGACCTTTCAGATATAAAAAAAGCGCTCCATTGGGAGCGCTTTTTTTACACTACTTCAATATTTAAGCAGTTAGTTCTTTTACTGCTGCAACAACAGCTTCAGTTGTAATACCAAAGAATTGGAACAAATCTTTTGCTGGTGCAGATTCACCATAAGTTGTCATACCAATTACTTTGCCATCAAGACCAACAAACTTCCACCAGTAGTCAACATGAGCAGCTTCAACTGCAACACGCGCACGGATATGAGCTGGTAATACAGCTTCACGATATGCAGCGTCTTGTTTCATAAATTCTTCTGCACATGGCATAGAAACTACACGCACACCATCAAGTTGAGCATAAGCTTCCATTGCTAAAGAAATTTCAGAACCAGTTGCAATAATAATTGCTTTTAATTCGCCTTTTTCTTGAGCAAGAACATAACCACCTTTTGCAACATTTTGAATTTGTTCTTCAGAACGTGTTTGGAATGGTAAGTTTTGACGAGAGAAAATGAGTGCTGTAGGACCATCTTTACGCTCTAGAGCAGATTTCCACGCAGTAGCAGTTTCAACAGTATCAGCAGGACGCCATGTATTTAGGTTAGGTGTACCACGTAAAGAAGCAATTTGTTCGATTGGTTGGTGAGTTGGACCATCTTCACCCAAACCAATTGAGTCATGTGTATAAACATGAATTACACGTTGTTTCATCAATGCAGACATACGTACTGCATTACGCGCATATTCCATAAACATTAAGAATGTTGCAACGTAAGGAACAAAACCACCATGTAATGCAACGCCATTGGCAATTGCAGTCATACCGAACTCACGTACGCCATAATATACGTAGTTACCAGCTGGGTTCTCTTGAATACCTTGGCAACCTTTCCAAAGCGTTAAGTTAGAACCCGCTAAGTCAGCAGAGCCACCTAGCAATTCAGGCAATAAAGGACCAAATGCTTGTAATGTGTTTTGGCTTGCTTTACGTGTTGCGATTGTCTCGCCTTTCGCATTTGTTTCACGAATGAATGCATCTGCTTGGGCTGCAAATTCAGCTGGTAAGTCACCGCTAATACGACGAAGTAACTCAGCTGCTTCAGTTGGATATTTTGCTTGATACTGTGCAAATACCGCATCCCAAGCTGCTTCAGATTCAGTACCTTTTTCTTTCGCGTCCCATGCAGCATATACATCAGCAGGAATAACGAATGCTTCTTCTTTCCAGCCTAATGCTTCACGAGTTAAAGTAATTTCATCTTTACCTAATGGCGCACCATGACAGTCTTCTTTACCTTGTTTATTTGGTGAACCTAAACCAATAATGGTTTTACACATAATAATGGTTGGTTTTTGAGTTTCAGCTTTTGCTTCGATTGTTGCTTGACGAATCGCATCAGCATCATGACCATCTACACGAAGAACTTGCCAACCATAGGCTTTAAAACGCTCTTCCGTATCATCGCTGAACCAGCCTTCTACTTCACCATCAATTGAAATGCCATTGTCATCATAATAAGCAATCAATTTACCAAGTTGTAAAGTACCTGCTAAAGAACATACTTCGTGAGAAATACCTTCCATTAAACAGCCATCACCCAAGAAACAGTAAGTGAAATGGTCTACAACGTTTAAATCATCTTTATTGAACTGGGCAGCTAAAGTCTTTTCTGCCAATGCAAAACCAACAGCATTAGCAATACCTTGACCTAAAGGACCAGTCGTTGTTTCGATACCTGGTGCATAACCATATTCAGGGTGACCAGGAGTTTTTGAATGTAATTGACGGAACTGTTTTAAATCTTCAATTGAAAGATCATAACCTGTTAAATGAAGCAAAGCGTATTGCAACATTGAACCATGGCCGTTTGATAAAACGAAACGGTCGCGGTTTGCCCATTGTGGATTAGTTGGGTTGTGATTTAGAAACTCGCGCCAGACGACGTCAGCAATATCTGCCATCCCCATTGGAGCACCAGGATGCCCTGAGTTTGCCTGTTGCACAGCATCCATTGCCAATACACGAATTGCATTTGCAATACGACGTTCGTTTAAAGGGGTCGCCATAAGATCAGAATCCAATTTTAATAGATTGATGAAAAGAAGAAGATGAATAACAATTCAATGCCGCTATATTGTCTTAAAAAAAAGGCTGAGGGTAAACCCCAACATAGTATATTTCTTTATTTTTAATCGTTTCTTGGTTACACAAAAAACATTTGAACCTTTAAGTTATACAAAACAGTGCTCATTTTTTTAAATACTGCTCCCATATACGAGCAGGAAGTTCTATTAGACTTTGATATATAGATAAAATATTGTGAAATCTCTATCTAGATCGATCATGTTTCTTTTCTTTAAAATCCGACTTGTAAGACATCATCTTTTTGTTAAGTCATATGTCTAAAAAACGCACTAACAACAAATTATTAAAATACTAATACTTTAAATGAATACTCTTTATATCAATTTTACTAATACACTTATCAATTAAAACACAGTATAAATGAAACAAATTCATGCTTTTTGGTCAGTATGAACTGGTCCTCAAGCTCAAGTCGATGTAACATATTATGTCTTTTGAAATAACCAAGATAGGACTTTCATGCGCGAGTACGCTGTTTTTACCTCGGAATCTGTAAGCGAAGGTCATCCCGATAAAATGGCCGACCAAATTAGCGACGCTATTTTGGATGCAATCTTAAAAGAAGACCCATACGCACGTGTTGCTTGTGAAACACTGGTAAAAACAGGCGCTGTTGTACTTGCTGGTGAAGTAACAACGACTGCTAATATTGATGTTGAAGCTGTTGTTCGTAATACCGTTAACGGTATTGGATATCACCACTCTGATCTTGGCTTTGATGGATCAACATGTGCTGTAATCAATATGATTGGTAAACAATCACCAGAGATTGCACAAGGTGTAGACCGTCAAAAACCTGAAGATCAAGGTGCCGGTGACCAAGGTTTGATGTTCGGTTATGCAAGCCGTGAAACAGATGTGTTAATGCCTGCTCCGATTTCTTATGCACACCGTTTAATGGAACGTCAGGCTGAACTTCGTCGCTCAGGTGCACTTCCATGGTTACGTCCAGATGCAAAAAGCCAAGTTACTTTTGCATATGAAAATGGCAAGCCTGTACGTCTAGATGCAGTCGTTTTGTCTACTCAACATGATCCTGAAATTACTCAAAGCCAGCTTAAAGAAGCGATCATTGAGGAAATTATCAAGCCGATCATTCCTGCTGAAATGTTCCATGCTGCTACTAAGTTCCATATTAACCCAACGGGTATGTTCGTTATTGGCGGACCTGTGGGTGACTGTGGTTTAACAGGCCGTAAAATTATTGTTGATACATACGGTGGTATGGCTCGTCACGGCGGTGGTGCTTTCTCTGGTAAAGACCCATCTAAAGTTGACCGTTCTGCTGCATATGCAGGTCGTTATGTTGCAAAAAATATTGTAGCAGCTGGTCTTGCTGACAAATGTGAAATTCAGGTGAGTTACGCAATTGGTGTAGCTGAGCCTACTTCAATTTCAATTAATACCTTTGGTACAGCAAAAGTTTCTGATGAGTTGATTATTCAACTTGTACGTGATCATTTCGATTTAAGACCGTTTGGTATTACTCGTATGTTGGATCTTCTTCAACCAATGTATAAACAAACTGCGGCTTATGGCCACTTTGGTCGCGAAGGATCAGACTCTGCATTTACATGGGAAAAAACTGATAAAGTTGAAGCCCTTAAAGATGCTGCTGGTCTCTAAGAAAATGACATAAAAAAGCCCGCCAATGAGCGGGCTTTTTTATTTATAGTTTAAATTTTATAGTATGTAGGGTTTACTCTTCTAGCAACCATCCTTGATGCCATATCATTTATAACTTTGAACAAAATTATTGTCTTGTCGTTTTATCATCCTGATTTAGCACATCAAGTATTGTTGACTGTGTAGGAGTATCTTGATGGTCCTGTACATAAATATGGACAACTTTAAATACGACGACAACCGCTAGACAAGCCATCACACAAAATATCCACAAACCATAAGGGCTTCGAATATGTTGCGAACCACAATGTGGACATGATTTATCAGTTGATGCCACAACTTTGTCGCAACACGCACAATGGTATTGATATAGCATAGGTAACCCTCCTTCCCTCATTTCAACCGTTGTTTTTTTAATAGGTTTGCTGCATTTTTTAATTTATACATCCTTTATATTTATCCTATGTGAAATGAAAAGATAATTCAATCTGAATGAACAATTGAGTCAATTAAAAAATATTTTTAAAATACAAAAAGATAAGTTAAATATTATTTTTTTGGCACTATTTTTCTTATTTTGATATTTTGTCAAATTTGCTAAAATAAGCGAATAATCTCACATTTTAGGTCAATGCATGTCAGATACACAGCTCATTAATAAGGGTGGCTTTCGCGAAAGAGCCAACCGAAGTCGAGGTTATCAACAATCTGAAAACAAGCAAACCGCTCTACCTTCAAATAAATATCAGCCACAGTCGAAACCACAAGAAAAAACTAGATTAGAAATGGATGATATTGATTCATCGACTTCGGATTGCCAAAATAAATAATTATTTAAAAATAAAAAAAGCTTAAACCCATGAGGTTTAAGCTTTTTCATAACACACTTACTTATTAATCTTTATTTTTATGCTCTATTTTTTTGTGGTCTGGGGTAACGTCTCGCGCTTCACCATCAATAATGTTTGAATCATGGTATTGGCCTTGACCACCACCCTGCTGGTTCTGCATATCTTGCATTTGACGCATTAAATCAGCAAATGGGTTTTGTCCCGAAGCATTACCGCCCATACCACCCATCATTTTATTCATCATAGCTTGCTGGCGTTTTGCAAGAGTTCTCATCACTATATTACGAAATGCGGTTTGAACACCAGGAATCAAAATTAAAACAGCTAAAACATCAGATACGAGACCCGGCAACATTAATAAGAAACCTGCAAAAGCATAAGCAAGTTTTTTAGTTACTGTTGGATCACTACCTAGCTGGCCTGTCATCTGCATTTGCTGTAATTGAGGCATAATACCAGCAGTACTTCTGCGAATAAGCCCCAAACCAATAAAGAAAGCAATAATGAACCAAAAGAACACATACCATCCACTGATGAACTGTGCTACGCCAATCCATACGGCAATTTCAACAATCGCGCCCAGAACTACAATAAGAAGTAAATTCATGTAAAACTTTATCTATCTCAAAAAGAAAATTCATTGCAGTTTTATTTGACCTAACCTTATCTAAGTTGCAAATAAGGATTAAGCATTCCTCTTAGCTCTGATTGTTCTTTCTAATTTCTAAAAATTAATAAAAACTATCGCATCGGCAAGAGTCTGCAATACTAGAGTACATTTGATTTTAACTCGATAAAAACAAACATGCTTCATTATTAATGAGTGCTGTATCAACTTTATCAAGTGCCACTTCAATCAGATTTTAATTTTTTTATTCTATTTGAGCGAGAATTCGTTCAAAAAAGAACTTCTTTAGTCAAATAAAGTCTTATTTGCTTAACAAATTTAGGAGCATTCCTTTGTTTATGCTTTACTTTTAGAGGACTTTAAAAGCAATACCGACATATCAACCTTCATAGATAGCTTACATTTTACCTATCTAAAGACAGCTCTATTCAAGTTAAATTAATTAGTAATACTTCAAATTAAATTTAGTCAGATTATGTATAAAAAAGCCCTTATCGTTGCAATAAACCTCCTATTTTTATCCGCCTGTTCTTCCAATATGGTAAAACAACATCAAATACACTCTATTTCTGCCAATAAAAATTCAGAAGAAATTAAATCACTGTTTCATCAGGCACAGACCACGGGTGTTTTGGTGATTAAGCGTGGGCAAACAGAAGAAATTTATGGAAATGATCTTAAAAGAGCATCAACCGAATATGTTCCCGCTTCTACTTTTAAAATGTTAAATGCTTTAATTGGACTTGAACATCATAAGGTAACTACAACTGAAGTATTTAAATGGGATGGGCAAAAACGTTTATTTCCTGATTGGGAAAAGGACATGACACTAGGCGATGCCATGAAAGCTTCTGCAATTCCAGTTTACCAAGAACTAGCCCGACGAATTGGTCTGAATCTTATGTCCAAAGAGGTGAAAAGAATTGCTTTCGGTAATGCTAACATTGGTTCAAAAGTAGATAATTTTTGGCTCGTTGGCCCTCTAAAAATTACACCTCAACAAGAAACCCAATTTGCTTATCAATTAGCCCATAAAACTCTTCCATTTAGCAAAAATGTACAAGAACAAGTTCAATCTATGGTGTTCATAGAAGAAAAAAATGGAAGTAAAATTTATGCCAAAAGTGGTTGGGGATGGGATGTTGAACCACAAGTTGGTTGGTTAACAGGCTGGGTCGTTCAACCACAAGGAGAAATTATCGCATTCTCACTTAATTTAGAAATGAAAAAAGGAACTCCTAGCTCTATTCGCAAAGAAATTGCTTATAAAGGCTTAGAACAACTGGGTATCTTATAAGTTGAACTCTATAGCCCAAGCATAGATTGGGCGATTTCTTTAATTTTAAAAGTTGAACCTAATTTATTAGCCATCAGCTGGATGTAATGGCGTATTTAAATTTAACTGATAAAAAGCAGCATCCAGCCATTCACCAAACTTAAAACCGACTTGTTTAAAAGTACCTGCATGGATAAAGCCCATTTTTTCATGTAAACCTATGCTTGCCTGATTGCTCGCATCAATACAACCAATCAATACATGTAACTCGGCCTCTTGAGCTCGCTGAATCAGCTCTTGCATTAAAATTTTGCTTAGTCCGCTACCACGATGCTCATGATGAATATAAATACTATGTTCAACGGTATATTTATAGGCAGGAAAAGCCCTAAAGGTTCCCCAGCTCGCAAAACCCAATAACTTGTCAGTCTCATCAACAATACCAATGACGGGAAAACCATTTTGTCTTTTAACCGAGAACCAGTTTTTCATCGACTCTTCAGAGCGCGGTAAATAGTCATATAGAGCGGTAGAATTGATAATTGCTTCATTCAGAATCTCTAATATAGCCCCTGAATGTTCTGCTTCATTACAATCAATCAAACGAAAATTGGAATTGAGGGAAAAGGTCATAAAGATTCCTTAAGGGCAGAGACGAGTTGACTAGAGACGACTAAAATATAGCGAGCGACTTGAGATGAATTATTACTGTATATAACGGGCTGGTTTAGTTGCATTGCCAAACAATCCCCTGTGCTTAAAGCATAAGAAGATTCACCTAATTGAATATCAATTTTCCCTTCAACTACCCAAAGTTGCTGTTGTACCACCTTGGAAGTTTCACTAATTTCATAAGTAATTCGTGAGTGAGGGGGAAATTCAATTTCAACAATTTGAAATGAGGACTTCCAATTTGGAGGTGAAATTTGACGGCGAATATAACCAGTTTCCGGGTCTTTCCATTCTGATTGTTGACTACGCCGAACAATGGGCTGAGGTGATTGATTACCTTGCTGGTTAGCGAAGAGTTGAGTCAAAGGTACATCTAAACCATTTGCTAGCTTTTCAAGGACAACCGCTGTTGGGCTGGCCTCACCTCTTTCAATTAACGAAATAGCAGAACGGCTCACTTGGCATCGTGTAGCAAGAACATCAAGGGTATATCCACGAGCTAAACGCAGTTCACGTACTTGCTGTGCGATGCGAATATTAATATCTTCCATGCACCCACAAATTCAAATTCCAAAATTATAGACAAATATTCCACTAAAATAGAATCCTGTCAATTATTAAAGAATTTTATCTTTTTTAGAAATCTTGAAAAACTATTCTTTGTAGTAACCAAAATAGAATCTATTAAAAAACGAAAAATAACCATTCATAAGTGACTTGCTTAAATAACTCATGCAGATCATATTTTGGTATGTAACAATAGCTTTAAATTATTTATGTAAGCCTTCGCATGTCTTTGATTATTGGGATTGACCCTGGTTCGCGCTTAACAGGTTATGGAATCATTGAAAAAGATGGTAGCAAACTACGTTTTATCGATGCAGGTACTATCCGAACAGAAACTAAGGAAATGCCCGAACGCTTAAAACGTATCTTTGCTGGTATTGAACGTATTGTTAAATTTCATGGTCCAACTGAAGCTGCCGTTGAGCAAGTGTTTATGGCTCAAAACCCCGATTCGGCTCTAAAACTTGGTCAAGCACGTGGTGCAGCAATAGCAGCTTTGGTCAATTTAGATTTGCAGGTTGCAGAATATACTGCGCGCCAAATTAAACAATCTGTTGTAGGTTATGGAGCCGCAGACAAAGAACAAGTACAAATGATGGTCATGCGATTACTTAACTTGACCATTAAGCCTCAAGCAGATGCGGCAGATGCACTAGCAGCAGCAATTTGCCATGCTCATGCATCTGGAAGTATGAGCAAACTGTCTGTCCTTAATGCCTTAGGTGGCATGGCACGTGGACGAAGCCGCTCTAGCAGTCGCAGACGTTAACGCTTTATTAGTTTACGACTTTTGTAATTGCCTGATTCATCTCAAAAGCCTGTAAACCACGCATACCTTGTTTTGCAAGTTGGTCACCAGCCTGAGCATGAAGGGTAACAATTTCATGTAATGCAATTGCCTTATGGAATTGTGCTTTTAGACTCGCAATCATTCCTGCTAGCACATCTCCCATCCCTCCAGTGCCCATACCAGCATTCCCTTGGGTACAAATATAAAGAGCATCTTCTAAGATCAGACTACCTGCTCCTTTAAGCACCCACTGTCCTGCATATTTTTGTTGTAAGGCATAAATTGCAGAGATTCGGTCATTCTCAATCTGAGTAGTAGAACACTCAAGTAATGTTGCAGCTTCTCCAGGATGAGGTGTTAGATAAATATGTGCATTCAATTTTTGAGGCTGTTTTGCTAGAAACCATAAAGCATCTGCATCTAAAACAATCTCCAGATGTTCACTCTGATTTAATAAATTAAACCATTGTCGGTAGATCTGCTTTGCCCAATCATCACGCCCTAATCCCATCCCAACACACACTGCATCAACCTGAGATAAAATATCTTTAATAGACTTTTCATTTAGGGCATTAATATCACGGAGCATAATATTTGGTGCACGAGACAAAATAGCCTGATGATGGTTTTGATGACAAACCACCGTGACTTTACCTGCTCCTGCATGAAAAGCAGCCTCGGCAGCCATAATTACAGCACCGCCCATTTGTTCATGCCCGCCAACGACTAAAACATGCCCATAACTCCCTTTATGACCAAATGCTAATCGCTTAGGAAGTTTAATATTTGTTGATGTTAAATAAGCTAACGGTTTCAGTTCTTGGTCTATAGGAATTAAATCAATTAAATGAAGCTCACCTGTATATTCTTTGCCTTGAGCTGTAAATAATCCGGCTTTAAGTCCTAAAACTGTAAATGTATGATCAGCCCTTATTGCACAAGGTAAAGTACATCCTGTATTTGCCTGCAAACCGCTGGGTATATCAACAGAAATTTTTAGGCCCGTTTGTCCATTAAATTGTTGAATAGCCTGTTGCCAATGAATGTTTAATTCTCGATTTAAACCAATACCAAATAAAGCATCAATATGGCAATCAAAATGCTTTGCGAGTTCAAAACCTTGATGAATTTGTACCAGTTGATCTTTTGCAAATTGCACAGCTTGATGTAAATCTGCTGAAGCCCCTACTTCGGATGCAAAGATTTGAACATTCCAACCTGCTTGCTTTAAATAAGCTGCTATAAAATAACCATCACCAGCATTGTTGCCTTGCCCACACCAAACAGCAATATTTTTAATAGACTGCTCTTTAAAAAGTTCAATTAACTGTTGAGCAATTGACCAAGCCGCTTGTTGCATTAAACCTAATGATGAGTTTTGCGCAGCAAACCAGCGTTGCTCCCATGCTTGAATATCATCGCTATGGTAAACTACCATCTGCATATTATTATCCTCTTCTGTTTTGATTTATGACATCTTCCGATACATCACGCATTACGGTGCAACAACTTGATCTTCATGAATTAAAAGCATGGATCAAGGCTCAAGCTTTAGACTTGGGTTTTGCTGATTGTGTCATTGCAAAACCAGATGCTCAAGATCAAATGCCACGTTTTTTAGAGTATCTTGAACGTGGCTATCATGCAGATATGACCTATTTAGAGGAAAATCTAGAAAAGCGGGCTGATCCAACATTATTAGTTCCTGGCACAAAAAGTATTATCTGCGTTCGCATGAACTATCTGGTCGAGTCACCAAAGCCACGTTATGTACCTTTTGAACCGAACTCTGCCATTATCGCCCGTTATGCACGTGGTCGAGACTACCATAAGGTCATGCGTGGTAGATTGAAAACTTTAGCCATACGAATTCGTGAAAAAGTTGGTGATTTTGAATCACGTCCTTTCGCTGATTCAGCACCTATTTTTGAAAAATCATTGGCTGAAAGTGCTGGAATGGGTTGGACGGGTAAACATACTTTGCTCATTCACAAAAAGTCAGGTTCTTTTTTTGTATTGGGTGAACTATTTACATCACTCGATTTACCTTTTGATGGCCCAACAACCTCTCACTGTGGTTCGTGTAGTGCTTGTATTGATATTTGTCCTACACAAGCAATTGTAGAACCTTATATGCTCGATGCAAGACGTTGTATCGCATATTTAACTATCGAATATAAAGGAATTATTGCTGAAGAATTACGCGCAGGTATCGGTAACCGGATTTTTGGCTGTGATGACTGTCAATTGATCTGTCCATGGAATAGTTTTGCCAAAACTGCATCCATTAGCGATTTCAATCCTAGGAATGGTTTAGACAGCATCAGTCTTTTAGACATCTGGCAATGGGATGAAGCTACGTTTTTGGCAAATACGGAAGGCAGTCCAATCCGCCGGACAGGTTATCAATCTTTTAAACGTAATATTGCTATCGGTTTAGGAAATGCTCCTTATTCAAAGGAAATTGTAGCTCAACTACAAAATGGCAAGATTTTGCATGATGATATTGTCAACGTGCATATTGATTGGGCAATTGAACAACAACTTAATCAACTTCAGTCATGAAATTAAAAAAATGATGTTTTTTGCCCTATAGCTTTAATACGAATTCTGTATGATTATGTATAGTGAATTAATGCCATCATCATGGATATGACAATGACTCTACGTAATGATTGGAATCGTGAAGAAATCCAAGCTTTATATGAACAACCCTTTTTGGATTTAGTTTTCAAGGCTCAGCAAGTACATCGCGAGCACTTCACTGCCAATGCGATTCAGGTCAGCACCCTTTTATCGATTAAAACGGGTAAATGCCCTGAAGATTGCAAATACTGCTCACAATCCGCACATTACGAATCAAAACTAGAAGCAGAAAAACGTATTGCTGTAGAAAAAGTGATTAGCGAAGCAAAAGCTGCAAAAGATTCAGGTTCTTCACGTTTTTGTATGGGTGCAGCTTGGCGTAACCCACATGAGCGCGATATGCCTTATGTTTTAGAAATGGTACGTGAAGTAAAAGCTTTAGGTTTAGAAACCTGTATGACTTTAGGCATGCTTAACCAATCTCAAGCAGAGCGCCTACAAGTTGCTGGTTTAGATTATTACAATCACAACCTAGATACATCTCGTGAGTACTACTCACACATCATTAGCACGCGTACTTTTGATGATCGTTTAAATACCCTAGATTATGTTCGCCAAGCTGGCATGAAAGTTTGTAGTGGTGGCATTGTAGGTTTAGGCGAAAGCCGTGATGACCGTGTTGGTTTATTACATGAATTAGCTACCCTACCAATTCATCCTGAATCTGTGCCAATTAACATGCTTGTTCCAATTGAAGGAACGCCGTTAGCAGATGTTGAGAAGCTTGATGTAATTGAATGGATCCGCACTATTGCTGTTGCGCGCATTATTATGCCGCATAGCTATATTCGTTTATCCGCTGGTCGTGAGTCATTAAGTGATTCAGATCAAGCATTAGCATTTATGGCAGGCGCAAACTCATTATTCTCTGGTGATAAGTTACTCACCACACCAAATGCAGGGGAAGGTAAAGACCAAGCGTTGTTTAACAAACTCGGCTTAACCGCAGAAAAACCAAAACCAACAGTTGCTGATCTATCAGTAAATGCTATGAGCGCATAACTCAAGGCAGTAAAATAAAAAAGCCCTGAAGAATCAGGGCTTTTTTATTTAAACAGAAGTAACTAAAATTCCATAAGTGGCATTAAGAAATGTCCCGACTCGAACAATGTCTTTTCCTGCTGCGTGCGTTACAGACAACTCTTGGCTTAACACATCAAAATTAAAAGAATCAAAAACATCCTGATGATGTAAAAGCCAAGTCACTGTATCTGCTATATTATCATCCACAATATAAGTTAAAGCCTTAAAGTCTTTACTCATAAATCACTCTTAAAAATAAATTTTATGAATTTTATATGAGTTAACTCTACCTTAAAAGAGAATCTAAGCTGCTTTAGGGTTCACTAAAGAACGACCCAACAATAAGCTTGTCAAAGCTTGTGGTGAAAATTCCAAAGAAAGTACATGATTCTTGAGGTTAACAGAGTGCTTACTGATCAATGGAAGTAAACCGTCTTCTGTTTCAAAGACGTATTCATCTGCAATATTTAAGATACCCTCAAGATTAGTTGTACTCGAAGCAAGATCATGACTAAAGATGTCATAAATCGTTTGCAAGTTAAACGTTGTCTGCTGCTCCGTTGGGTGCTTAATGAGATAATCCTTTAAAAACAAAACTAGCTTATGAGCAAAGAAAAAGTAATTAGGTTTATAGCTATACTTCATACTATTCATGGAACGGAACTCCAGATTATCTTTTATTAAATTACAACTAAAACAGTAGGAATTGAATCTTAAAAAATTCTTAAAAAAACAAATATATTCACAAGATAAATTAAAAATAATTTTATTGTTAAAAAACATTGGGTTAAATCAAAAATATAGACAACTTCCATCTTAAATTCTTTAAAGTTAGATTAATTTAATAAAATACAATTACTTAAATATTACGAGTTTTTTCATTTTATTTTAAAAATGAATCACACATTATTTTACCAACTGATAAAAAATATATTTCCAAAATATTTATTAATAAAAACAACCTATCAAAATATATATAAATATAATGTTTTTCTTGTTTTTTGGTTGAAAAGTGATATATTTCCTTCGCCTTACTTAAGCAGAATAAACTTGCTGAAAAGTAATGGAATTTATTTTAAAAGGCTATTCTGGGGATTTTATGAAAAGATTTATTTTTATGGCGGCGGTTTCTCTCTTAAATATAACAAATGCACAAGCTGCAGATGGCACAATTACTATTAATGGTCTTGTCACAGATAATACTTGTACGATTGATACTGGAGATAAAAATCTAACAATTAACCTGCCTACAGTTTCATCTCAAACCTTAAAAAATGCAGGTGATGTAGCTGGTCGCACCCCATTTCAAATTAATTTAACGAACTGTGCTTCGGCTGGTAAAGTAGCCACCTATTTTGAGCCAGGTGCTACCGTTGACTTTAATACTGGTCGTTTATTAAACCAAGCAACCTCGGGCGGGGCAACAAACGTGAATATCCAGTTGCTAGGCAGTAATAATGCTGTAATCCCTGTACTCGCTACAGGCACGAATGCAGCTCAGACCAACTCACAATGGGTGAATGTTTCAGCAGGTGGTGATGCTGACCTTAACTATTATGCTGAATACTATGCTACAGGCGCCTCTACTGCGGGTACGGTAACATCGCAAGTAAAATACACCATTATTTATCAATAAAATTAAAATTGAAGCTTCTATTTAGAGATAGAAGCTATCTCCTATCTATTATTCATTATTGAGAATATGACTCATGCTTTTTCGTGGTCGTAAGTTTTTTTGGGGATTAGTTTGTCTACAGGTAGCACTGACTACCACAGGGCATACTGAAATTGTTTTACATGGAACTCGTGTCATTTATCCTTCCAATGCACGTGAGATCACTTTGCAACTGAGTAATAACGGTACAGCTCCCTCTCTTGTTCAAGCTTGGATCGATGATGGAAATGCAAAGTTGACTCCCGATGAAGCAAATGTGCCCTTCATTATTACTCCCCCGATTTCACGAGTAGAAGCGAATAAAGGCCAGACCTTAAGAATTACAGCTCTGCCTAATACTTTTCAATTAAATCAGCAACAAGAATCTATTCTTTGGCTTAATGTTTTAGATATACCTCCTAAACCGGAAGGAAAAACTCAACAAGACCAAAACACCTCTATTTCTAATAATTTTTTACAGCTTGCTGTTCGTTCGCGCATTAAATTTTTTTATCGCCCTATAAATCTAAAAGAAAATATTGAACAACTAAGTGAGAAAGTTCAATGGAAAATGAATGATCAATATCTAATAGTGAAGAACCCGACACCCTTTTTCCTGACTATTAGCTCCATTTTTCAGGGAAGTGAAGGCCATAAAACAGACTTATTACAGCAAGGATTAATGGTTGCCCCTTTTTCCGAAGATAAAATAAAACTAAAAACTAAAAATTTAGCCGATATGAGCTTTGTATATATCAATGATTATGGTGGAAGAGTTGAGCACCCAATAAAGTTCTAACCTTACTGTATTACTTAAGAAAACCTAAATACCTATCATGAATAGGCTCTAAAACTATGTCTAAATGGTTTATACCTTATATATGTTTAAAAAGCCCTTTTACTTGTTATGTGGCCTCAAGTATTGCGGTATTTATGCCTTCGGCTGTATATGCCGAAAATAGTACCGATGTTTCAGGTTTCTCAAAAGCAGAGTTTGATAGTAATTTTTTAGTAGGTAATGCGCAAAAAATTGATATTGGTCGTTTCAAATATGGAAACCCCATCTTAGCTGGTGAATATAGCTTAGATGTCTATATTAATGGTCAATGGCTGGGTAAACGACGTATGCGCTTTAACGCACATACTCCCAATGCAAATGCCGAAACCTGTTTCACAGAAGCCATGTTACTAGAATATGGCGTAAAAGCTGAGGTGCTTAGCCAACATTCTCATACATCATCTCTTTCTTGTGACACACTTGGGACTTGGATAGATAATGCTTTTTATTTATTTGACAGCTCCCGTTTAAGAATTGATATTTCTATCCCCCAAGCCACATTAGAAAAAAATGCACAGGGCTATATCGATCCACATTTTTGGGATCAAGGTATTAATGCAGCTTTTTTGACATATAACGCGACTGCTTATCGGATAGTTAACGAACAAAATGAAAGTACATATGCTTTTATGGGGACGAATCTTGGAGCAAATTTAGCGAGTTGGCAATTGCGCCATAATGGACAATGGAAATGGCAAGACCATACTGATAATTCTTCTTATACTTCAACGAATACATATATACAAAAAGCATTTCCGAAAATTCATGGCGTTGTGACTTTAGGCGATTATTTTACTAATAGTGATTTTATCGATTCGTTACAGTATCGCGGGGTAAATATTTCAAGTGATGACCGAATGCTTCCAAACAGTATGCTCGGTTACGCTCCCAGAGTGAGAGGTTATGCAAAAACCAATGCGAAAGTCGAGGTTAGGCAACAAGGCAATTTAATTTATCAGACAACGGTGCCACCCGGAAACTTTGAAATTAATGATCTTTACCCAACGGGGTTTGGAGGCGAGCTACAAGTTTCGGTAATTGAATCTAATGGAATAATTCAAAAATTCTCTATTCCCTATGCTTCTGTCGTCGAAATGCTACGCCCTCAAATGAGTCGATACTCTTTTACTTTAGGGCAGTTTCGAGATTCAAACCTTAGCCTAACTCCATGGCTGATACAGGGTAAGTATCAACGAGGAATTAATAATTACCTCACAACTTACAGTGCGGTTCAAGCGACCCAGCAATATCTCTCGTTATTACTAGGTACAGCTTTTTCAACACCAATTGGAGCTGTCTCTTTTGATGCCACTCAATCAAAAGCTAAGTTTGATCATCAATCTAAAATGACAGGGCAAAGTTATCGTTTAAGTTACAGTCGACTATTTTCTCCAACAAATACTAATTTAACATTAGCTACTTATCGCTATTCAACAGAGAACTACCTCAAATTGCGTGATGCAATTTTAATTCAAGATTTACAACAACAAAATATTGATAGCTTTTCCGTAGGAAAACAAAAAAGTGAATTCCAGATTACTTTAAATCAAGTTCTTCCAAAGCAATGGGGAAATTTTTATTTAGTGGGTTCATGGACAAACTATTGGAATCAACCCACGACCAATAAACAGTTCCAATTAGGTTATAGCAATCAATTTAAAGATTTAACTTATAGTTTATCCGCAATTAGCAGCGAGATTAATGAAGGCGGCACTCGCACAGGTCAAGATACGCAGTATCTTGCTTCTTTATCTTTTCCATTAGATTTTAAGAAAAATTCTCTGACTTTTAATAGTGTTATTGGTGAGGATAGCCAGACTTTAAGTTTCAGTGGCTTTACAGGAAGTCGCTTAAACTACGGCGCATCAATTTCTAATCAGGATCGTGGTCAAACCAACCTGAATATTAATGGTACCTATAAAACAAACTATACAACACTTGGTGCTTCATTAAGTCACGCAGATTCATACCAACAAGAAATGCTTAACTTCAGTGGCAATGTTGTTGCACATTCCCAAGGAATTCTGTTTGGGCCAGATCAGGCTCAAACTATGGTGCTGGTCTATGCACCGGATGCTACGGGAGCACAAGTCGGTAATACACCAGGGCTCAGTATTAACAAAAAGGGATATGCCGTTATTCCTTATGTTACGCCTTATCGTATGAATGACATCAGTCTTGATCCACAAGATATGTCCACACAAGTTGAACTTGGTGAGAGCAGTTTACGGATTGCTCCCTATGCAGGCTCGATCACTAAAGTTCAATTCTCAACAAAAAAAGGTTATGCACTTTTTATTAGTACAACAACATTAGATGGCTCACATCTACCTTTTGCCGCACAAGTGTACAACCAGAATAACGAAGTAATAGGTATTGTCGCGCAAGGCAGTCGCATTTATTTACGAACACCCTTAACCCATGACCATTTATATGTGAAATGGGGAAATACGAGTACTGAAAAATGTGAAATTGAATACGATATAGCGGATCAAATAAAGCATAACAACCAACCAATTATTATGACAAAGGCAGTCTGTAAATGAATAATATTTTAAAAAGAATTGGATTTTTGGCAGTGAGTCTATTTGCTTATAGCCATACAAATGCAAATTGTAATTTAAGTAAAGGATTTACTACCGTCGATATTCCGATGAATATAGGTAAAATCGTAGTAAAACCAAATGATCCAATAGGAACGATCTTACAAAAGAATACTTTTACAGTATCTCCTAATAATTCGACTGCAACTTGTAATCGAGCGAGTGATCAAATTATTGCAGCTCTCCCCTTAAATTATCCAATTAGTCCTATAGGGAATAATGTTTATGCGACTAATATTCCAGGTATTGGTATTCGACTTTATCGCGAAGCTGCCGATGCTTCAGATTTTTCAGGATATTATCCCTATAGACGTACATTAACACCCAATCAAACATATACACTTTCCCCTGGGTATTTTGTTATGGAAGTTATTAAAACTGCCATGACAACAGGCTCTGGAGCACTAGTCGCAGGCCGTTACAGCACCTATTACGTATCAGGACAACAGAACCGCCCATTTTTAACCACTACCGTATTAAGTAATGCCCCTATTCTTATTGCGTCTTCATCTTGTGAAATTCAAAATGGTGTAGATTCACCAGTTCAACTTCCAACCGTGATGAAATCAGGCTTTAGAGCGATTGGGTCAACCCAAGGGGAACAGAATTTTAATCTATCAATCTTATGTAATGGTGGCGAAAACAACTCTGGTATCGCTACGAGCAATACGATCAGCTTAAGTTTTGATTATAATTCTGATACCTCCAATAATCAGGTGATTAACAACAGTGCCGCGAATTCAATCAAAGCCAACGGTGTGGGTGTCGAACTGTTATGGAATATGAATGGAGCAAATCAGCCGATTCAAAAAGCAAGCAAACTAAATATAGGTATGGTGAGTTCCAACCAAACTGTTGAATATGATGTTCCTTTAACTGCTCGTTATTATCAGACCGCCACCAATGTGACCGCAGGTGAGGTTAAAGCCACAGCGACGGTGACGATTCAATATGATTAACTATTCTCTATAAAATTACTAAAAACAAATAAGCTTAATGCTACCAAGAGAACTCAAAAAAACTAATGTTTTTCATACTTTGTAGTTCTATTAAAAAATCACATAAAAAAATGCTCATAAGCAAAAATAGCAAATGAGCATTAGTGATAACCACTTAACCTGAAATACAAATTGTGGGAAATAGATCACAACTTGCATGGGTATAATTTCAAAATTCGGCTTAAAGATCAAGTCTTTTTTTTAACAAAAATTTAAAAACCAACCATAACATATTGTTTTAAATAAATTAAAAAAATAAATTTAATTTATAATCGCTATTTTATAGTGCTTCTAAAGAATTATCATTCTATATAATTAATAAAAACTTAATTTTAAGAAAAATTAAAAGACACTCCTCAAGTCGAATAAACTTAAATTTAATTTAATTTCAAATAGTTAGTCTAAAATCATAAAAATTTAAACTTTAAAGAATTACATAATTTATAATAAAAAAAACATAAATAAATTTAGAAATCCCCTTCAATTGCAAATAATATGTTTTAGACTTTTTATCAGAACGTAACATGCTCATTTTTTGGAAAATATTATGTATCTTATTACTAAGTCTAGGTGCTACAAGTATAGGTTTTGCGATTAGTAACATTGATCTTTTTCTTTTTTTTATAGGTTTACTTTTTTTAACCTCCTTTATCTTAGCTTTAAAACAAGCACGTGAAGATGCGGGTTTCTTTCCTGATCATTAAACTAATATAAGTTTCTGAGATATAGAATCAGCAATAAAATCATGATTGAATATGCGCTATAGTTTATAGAGTTGTCATCAAATTATGTCTAAAAATTCTTCAGACGCTGGAATTTTTTTATGGATGACTTACCAGACTATGCAAAAGATGGGCTTAGATGCAGCATCTATTTTTGCAAGTGTAAATTTGCCGAATCACCCGCCTGATAAAAATATTCGTAGAGATAATTCTACCCAACACCGTTTTTGGACAGCTGCTGAAGAAATCAGCCAAGATCCTGATATTGGCTTACATATAGGTAAACAAATGCCCCCTTTCCGGTTTGGTCATTGAATATCTATTTTTGAGCAGCTCTACATTTGGTGAAGGATTGCAGCGCGCGATAAGATATCAAGCACTACTTACAGATGTCTTTAGCCTTTCCTTAACCATTAATGAAGATCAAGCAATATTATCGGGTTTTGAGCATCCCGTAAGACATTATCTAGAATGTGGGATTGGTATTTTCCTTAATTTTTTTAAATATATTACTAATAATGAGTTCAGACCTAGTCATATTACTCTACCTTATCAACAAGATGCCTCGGCTGAAACTTATCAAGAGATGTGGGAATGCCCCATCATTTTAGGCCAAACAAAAGGTGCTATAGTTTTTCCTAGTGTACTATTAAATAAGACCTCGCCAGCTGCTGAGCCAGAATTATTAAAAATCCATGAAACTCTTGCTGAACAGCAGTTATTAACATTAGAAAAGCATCAACTGATTCATGCAATTGAACGTTTACTTAGTAATGGATTACTTGAATCTGGGCAATTTGATCAAAAATTGATTGCAGAACAATTAAACCGCAACCCTCGTACTCTTCGCGCTGATTTGCAAGCTATTAATACAAATTATGAAAAGATTCTAAATCAACATCGAGAAAAACTTGCCAGACGTTTGCTTGCTAATACACAAGAAACTATTGATCAAATTGTTTATTTAACCGGTTTTTCAGAGCCCTCTGCGTTCACGCGTGCATTCAAACGATGGACCACTGAAACTCCAAGTGCTTATCGACAACGTAAACAAAAACAATCAAATTGATTCTAAAGGCAATTGGTCTACTGCCTATTAGGTCAAAGGGATAAAACGTTCTTCTTTTACAATGGCTTTAAATTGTAATTTAGAAGAAGTGACCAATATGCTTGGATTCCCTGTAGGTGTTTTTGTAGCAAATGGCTTGGAATGGTACTTTCATAAAGTTTGGCTGCATGAGTTTCCAAGCCAGTATCGTAATAGTCCATTTTTCACCCATATCGCACATCATAAACGTGCCCGTTTAAATGGCTTCCATGATGAAGGCTATGCCGAATCTATGCTTAAAAATGCTGAAATTTATAATGAAAAAACGGCCTTAATTGGATTAGCAGGTGCTGCTACCATTTTTTTACCTGTAGCTCCTTTTTTTACAGCTGGACTCTATTATGGTTTATGGAATTATTGGCGCGTGCATGCCAAGTCTCATTTAGACCCAGAATATGCAAAAAAGCGTATTCCTTGGCATTATGATCACCATATGACAAGTAATCAGAATGCGAATTGGTGCGTTACCAGACCTTGGTTTGATTATATTATGGGCACAAGAGTAACTACCGAAGAATCTAAAACCGAAACTAATCCTTTAGGGATAAAATTACCTAAATGGGTAGAAAAACCTATTAATTCGGCTACTAGACGTTTACTTGCTAAATCCTACATTAAAATTGATTTAAACTCTAAACAGGATCAATCTAATTTACGTAAAGGTATAGAAGTTAGTCTGACCTAGCGTATTGATCTAACTAAATTCAAAAGAAGCTGCGGGGAAAATGGCAGCTTCTTTAAACAGACGTCTAAGCGTTAGCATTTAACTAACCAAGTTTAAGTTCTAAAAGACTCGAAACAGCTCATCAGAAAATCCATTACAACACGTATTGCAGGACTATGTCGTAGATCTTCATGGGTTACCAACCAGATTTCAGCACTCATAGGATGATCATCTTGCAATCTGACCAAGTTACTCAGTGTGCCTAAAAAATCAGGTAACACAGCTAACCCAGCTTCGCCACATGCTGCCCTCCACTGAAGTTCAGGATGATTTGTAACCATTACAGGTTCTTTATTGCCTAATCTTTCTTTTAACTTCTGCTGTTTTTGACCATGTACCCCCCCGACCTCTACGCTGATCCACTCATAACTTTCAGAATCAGTTGAAGCTAAATAATTTGGAGCAGCATATATTCCAAAAGGAATTTCACCTACTTTACGAGCAACTAAGTTTTCATCTTTAGGACGTCCAAATCGTACAGCAATATCAGCCTCACTATGCTGCAAAGAAACATAATGAACATCGCCGAGTACACGTAATTTTAATTGGGGATAATGACGATAAAACCTTCCCAAATGAGGCATGATAAGATGCGCAGCCGTTAAAGGAGGCATACTAATAGAAACACTACCCATCACTTCTTGCTGACCAGCCTGAGTTAAACGTTCAATAGAAAACGTTTCTTCCATCATACGAGCGACTACTTGTGCAAGACGTTCTCCATCTGGGGTAAGTATGTATGTGCGTGGTCTACGATCAACTAATTTGAGTTTTAAATTTTGTTCTAGTTGAGCAATTCTTCTGGATACAGTTGCATGGTCTACCCCCAACTTTCTTGCGGCAGCTGACAGTGACTTCTCTTCGGTAAAAACTGAAAAGTAATGTAAATTTTCCCAATCAATCATTGTGCAAATTTTCACATTAGAAGTGTATTAATACGGAATTGTACACCTTTATATAATTGCCCAGAATAAAACCTTTCTTAGTGGGAGCCTGTCGATGAACAGAACGGTGGCTTATGCCTATGCTGGTGTTGTATTAACGATGTTTTTTTGGGGATCAGCATTTAATGCAATGTCTTATATTATTCAACATATGCCTCCGCTATCTGCCGCATCTGAACGGTTTTCAATTGCAAGCCTAGGCTTACTTCTGATCTTTTCAATAACAGGCAAGCTAAGATGGGCAGCCTTAAGTCAAAATTTATTTATCTATCTTATTATTGGGGTTGTCGGTATTGCAGGATTCAACATAGGTTGTTTTTATGGCTTACAGACTACATCTGCCGTGAATGGTGCTTTAATTATGGCAACCACACCGTTGATGACTCTATTAATGACAATTATTTTGGACGGTGAAAAACTTACCGCCAGTAAATTTTTAGGTGTTTTATTCGGCTTAAGCGGTGTGTTACTCGTCATTAGTCAGGGGCATATAACAACTTTACTTCACCTGAAAATAGACATTGGAGATCTATTTATATTATTAGGGGCTTTTGGATTTTGCTTAGCAAACGTTCTATCTCGCCGCTATGTAAAAAATGCCACGCCTTTAGAAACAACGACTTTTTCTATGATGTTCGGGGCAATAACCCTTGGCGTGTTAAGTATGATATTTGAAGATCCTCTTACAGCCATCACTTCTGCGCCTGTAAATGCACATCTGGCCATGGGTTATGTGATTATCTGCTCTACAATGATTGCTTATTTATTCTGGTTTAATGGCATACAAAAGTTAGGAGCTGGGCGTGCTTCCGTCTTTTTTAACTTTGTACCTGTATTTAGTATGCTGATCGCCCTACTTACAGGGCAGTCTCTCAATATCTGGCAATTAATAGGAACAGCTTTAGTAATGCTTGGTGTAATGAGTAGCGGGGGGGGTTTTAAAATTAAAGGCACGCCTCTTATAGTAAAACATTGTACAAAATAGGAAATATGCTGCTACATTAAAAATCATATGTTTATCATGTAGCAGCATTTTCAAATAAAAAATAGAAAAAATATTTACTTAATAAACTCTTTAATCTTATAAGTTTTCTTTTTAAAAATATATTTTTACATTTTCAATTATTTATCACAAAAGCTCATCTTAATTATTGCGTTGTAACAAATAATATATGTTTCTCTAAAACTTAATAAAATATTGCCGTATATAGTTTTAAAACAACCCAAGGAGATATTAAAATGAAGCTGGATTTCACCACCATTGAAAAGCAAGCCCAATTGCTGCAAGAAGAGCAAGAAAAAATTGGACAACAAGATCATGATTTTCAAATCGCTTTAGATAAGCATAGAGAATCTTTAAAGAATTTATTTAAAGAGCTTTTTCATGATCAAGAAATTAAAACAGAAAATGGAGGCCACTGTTGTGTAACATTCGGAAATTTTAAAATTTCTTTATTAATTGAAACTGCTAAATTTGAGAATGGTGTACCGGTAAAATTAAATTCAGTAAATCCTATTATTGTGAAATTTAAAAAAGACAAACCAGTTGCAAAAGCACAATTTACCGATGCAACTCAATATCTCGATAATCATTCAGAAGCTCCAAACTATCAGTATTATTATAAACAAGAAGATAAAACCCAACTCATCCAATTTTCTGAACTTCCAACTTTTTTTCAAGCTATCTTAGACACTAATGTATAAAGTCAGGCCCTCAATAGAGGGCTTTTTTATATATTATTTTTATATCATTTAAATCTCTTAAAAATAATATCAGTCTAATTATTTTTTTATTTATCTATGAAATATTTAAGCCACTTTTAGGTTCTACAGCCTCAAAAAGTATTTGATTCTTTTTAAAATTACTTGTATATACATGTTTGTATTTGTTTGTACAAATGCAGACTTAATAAAAATAGAGTGGACTCTTAAAGGACAAGGAGAGTGTAATGGACTCATCGGCTGAGAAACCAAATAGTAGTTTTATTGAAAACCGAAGCATTGATTTTATTCCAGAGAATGAAAGACATGGCGGAGTGTTTGCCCAATTCACCCTCTGGTTTGGTGCCAATTTACAAATCACGGCTATTGTGACGGGTGCACTAGCAGTTGTATTAGGTGGTGATGTTTTTTGGTCGATTATTGGTTTATTTTTGGGACAGTGTTTTGGCGCTGCTGTCATGGCTCTACACGCTGCTCAAGGTCCAAAACTTGGCCTTCCACAAATGATTTCAAGTCGTGTCCAATTTGGGGTATATGGTGCGTGTATTCCAATCATACTCGTCTGTCTCATGTATCTGGGGTTTACTGCAACTGGTGAGGTACTCGCAGGTAAAGCAATTGCACATCTAGCACATGTCAGCAATACAACTGGCATCTTAATTTATGCTTGCTTTATTATCTTATTTGCAACGATTGGATATCGCTTAATTCATGTGGTAGGCAAAGTAGCCAGTATTATTGGCTTGATTGCTTTTGTTATTATTCTGACTCAAATTTTAGCTCTTTCTGATTTCTCAGAACTCTTAGCAGTACGTCATTTTAGTTGGTCTTCATTTTTGTTAGCAGTTTCACTTTCTGCTTCTTGGCAAATCTCTTTTGGACCTTATGTTGCAGACTACTCTCGTTATCTTCCAACTAAAACGTCTTCATCTCGCGTTTTCTGGGCCGTTGGCTTAGGTTCTTTATTAGGTTCACAGATTTCCATGACCTTAGGTGTTTTGATTGCTCAGGTTGCAAACGGGAATTTTATTGGAAATGAGGTTCAATATGTGGTTGGAATGAACCCCATCGCCTTAGTTGTTACCTTCTTATATTTTAGTATTGCTTTTGGCAAAGTTACTCTGACGACCTTAAATGCTTATGGTAGTTTTATGTGTGTTGCTACAGTTTGGAACAGTTTCAAATCGACAAATCAAATCTCAAAAATAACAAGATTGCTCATTGTCCTTGTTATGGTTGTGATCTCAACCTTTATAGCAATTATTGGCGAGCACACTTTCTTAAGTGCTTTTAAAGCATTTATTTTGTTTTTACTTACTTTTTTTATTCCATGGAGCGCAATTAATCTGGTTGATTATTACTTTATCTCTAAAGAAGAATGTGATGTAGATGCGCTCTATGATCCAAATGGCAAGTATGGTCGCTGGAATCGAATTGGTATTGCTTGCTACTTTTTAGGTATTTTGATTCAACTGCCATTTATTGATAGTAAATTCTATACGGGGCAAATTGCTGCAATGTTAGGAGGCATAGATCTATCATGGCTAGTGGGACTTATCTCTACAGCACTGATTTATTATATTTTCGCAAAAAAAGCTCAACTAAAGTTTTCAAAGCAATTCGTCATTGATCAAACCAAATAGTACAACTCAATAAGCTATCAAAGTCGGATACCTTGATAGCTTACTAATATCATTTCAGGGCTATTCTTGTAGTGCTTTACCTTGGGCTGAAATAGGTAAACCAAATAATTTATCAAAGCCCCAATTAAAGATAAAAGTGTAGATGGGAATAATGATAATAAAGGCTACATCTAACCAAAAAGCAGCAATCAGAGAAATATCCATCCACCATGCAATAAGAGGAATCAAAAATAAAACTAAGGTAAGCTGAAAACCAATTGCATGCCCAACCCTACGTTTGACTGTACGGATATTACTGCTTTGCCTAGCCTCCCACTTCTCATATAAAACATTGTAAATAAAATTCCAAGTTACAGCGATGGTCGTAATCATGACAGATAGTGGTCCTGTATGTTCCACACTATCACCTGCCAAGATAGCTAACCCTACTGATGAAATAATCATTCCGATCACTTCATATGAAGAAACATATACGATTCGACGCTTTACACCTTGCATAATAGGCAAACTCTAATTAATTCTTTATATTTTAATTTCAGTTAAAATCATATATAAAGTTAATAGCTTTCAGTTTGACTGATATCAAAATGAATTTTAACAGTGAAAATATTGAACTCTTCATCACCGTACTAGATACGGGATCTTTCTCTGCGGCCGCTCGTAAACTAAATCGGGTCCCCTCAGCAGTCAGCATGGCTATTGCTAATTTGGAAGCAGAATTGGGTTATATCTTATTTGAACGAACCCATCGAAAGGTCATTCCAACCTCTACAGCATTAGCTTTAGAACCACAGGCTCGCATTATTTCTGAACAGCTTAGGCTATTTAGCACTCATGCCCATGAACTTTCTTTAGGGCTTGAAAGTAAATTACGTATTGGTGTTGTCTCTGATGTAAATACCAAATTATTATTCTATTCAATAAAAAAATTAGCCGATAAATTCCCACTACTTAATATAGAAGTTATTACTGCCCCTCAAGATGACATCGTCAATTTACTTTATACGGAAGAAATTAGTCTTTGTTTAGCGGGTTCAGACCTAAATATAAAAATGCGTGAAAATCTGCAATTGGTAATGACTGAAACAGTAGTTGCCACTATTTCGTCTAGTCATCGTCTTCTAAAAGAAAAAACAAAGCAGTTTTCTATTGAAGAGTTAATCAATCTTAGGCAAATTGTAGTAGCGAGTAGTGACCATGAAATGACAGATTCTCGTTCAATTATTGGTGCAATGTACTGGAAAACGAATAGTCTACAAACAGCAATTAATATGGTTGAAGCAGGACTCGGTTGGGGTAATTTCCCTTTATCATTAGTACAAGAAAAAATCGATCAAGGTCATTTAGTTCTTTTAGATTTTAAAAATACCAAAAATCATTTACCTCTATCTATTTATTTAATTTGGCTTCAAGACCGCCCATTATCTAAAGCGGCTCGAGAACTCATCCAAATTATTCAAGAAAATTTATAATTTCTTATACTTTAGTTCCGAGTACATCTGATCTATTTTTATAGTTTTACTTCAAATTAAATATGGTTGCTTTAAAAATTTACCTTATTGTTCAGCTCCTATTTCCGTCAATATTATAGAAAGCAAGAAGCCTACTTAAAAAGCAGGCTTCTTACTGTATTTCAGGACTAAGCAATAGTTTTTTATTTTGGAAAAATACATTTATACTTTATTAAAACCTAGCATTTTAGTCAAGAATAAAATCAATAAAATACAATCATTTGTATTCCATGTGAAAGCAGTCACACTTTAAGTTTCATATAGAAAACACATTAGAAAAAGAAAAAAATTTCAATGATAAAAATTTCTAACTTTTCCACTTAAAAGTTCTATGTTTTGAATAAAATGAGATAAAGCGCTTAATTTTAAAATAAGCACATTTTTATTCATATTTTTTCGTTTTTCATCTTTAAAGCTTTATTCATGCTATATATTAGATTATTTATTTTAAACACTCTGACTCTCAATATTTATGAGTAATTTTTCGATTATATCCAAACTTCCAAAAATTGAAGGAAAAGTCCTTTATAGTTTCTAAAAATAATTAATCCTAAATTTATAAATTGCGTGCGATACATACATGCACAAATCAGCTTGTGCTCTACTATTTTTCGCTAAACTTATCTAACTTAATCTTGTCAGTATTATTCAAATAACCTCCCACAGATTGGTTGTTTTTCAAACAATATATGTTTTAAAAGAATTAATAATTTGAATCGAAATAACAATTAAACCTATACCACTATAAGTTGCTGGCTGAAATAAGTTCTAATTGATCGATAAATAACTTAGTTCACTTTACTCACGAAGTAGTCATACGCTAGAATCACTACCGCTTGTAATATTTAACCAAAACAACACAATATTTTTTGGGCTACTATGTGCCTACTTTAGAAAATGACTTGTGTTTAATTAAAAAATTGATTAGTATTGCACGCACTGAAAAGCCTTGAGATTAAAAGCTTTTCTTGCTTATAGGGCCTATAGCTCAGTTGGTTAGAGCAGCGGACTCATAATCCGTTGGTCCACAGTTCAAGTCTGTGTGGGCCCACCAAATACCAAGCCTCATAAACTAAAAGTTTATGGGGTTTTTTAATATGTATTCAAATAGAATTTGGTTCACCGTTATAAACAATACTTAAAATTTAATTATCAAATTTTAAAATTTATTTTTATTCCCAAACTTTTCAGCTTTTTTAAAATAAATTTTCTTTGTGCACTGAATATTTCTACTTCATCTATTAAGCTAAGATTTGTTTCCGCATAGGTTCGGAATGTTCTAATTGAATATCCCAGAACTTTTCCCATAAATCACAATACTCTAAGCATATCTTTTCAATATAGTTATAATCTTCTTCTGTACAAGCTTGCATCAAGACATACCATAAGTCTTCTTCATGATCATCATCCGCGGCTTCGGCACTCTCATCCTCAGAAATACCATGTACATGATAATAACCACCACCCTCCACCTCCAAACCGACGGCTTTAGTTGCTTTACGTAGAGGTGGACTATAAAGGATAACCTCTTCTTCCGCGACTGCTAATAAGGCTGAAACAGCTTTATAGTCATGATAAGCATTTTCTAAAAATACTCTAACTTGATCTGCAATGTCACTTGGTTGATAAGTCAGACGATCTTCTTCCGTAATACCGAAATCATTTAATACATCTTCAAATAAAGGATAGTGAGCATATTCTGGGTTTCCCTGATAATAACCATCTTTGTCTAAACCGGGTCGAAATCCAAACTCATCAAAAATATTTAGGCTTAAAAGAAAACGCGGAAACATTTTTGCACCAGCATGCAATCTTGGCTCTAATTGTTTAGTTTGAAATTGGGCCATGAGCAGTGCATCAGTAAAAGTTTGCACAATTGCGTGACGATATTCTAAGTGAATTTTTTTTAAATTTTCTTTATTAATTTTTCCGTTATTTAAAATATCAATTGCTGGATGATTTGACACGGCATGGTTAGCAATTTTTGCTCTTAAACGGGACAAAAAGTCTGAATTTTTTTCCCATAGTTCGGCTGAAATGCTTTGCTTCATCCCTGCGAGTGCTTTCTTTCTAGGATTATTAAAATTCTCAAATTTCTTAGGCATATCCACTCTCATTAAATTTATTGAAGCCTGATCGATTTTTACATATTTTATTATAAAAACAATGACTTAAATTAATATTTAAATATGTTCTCTTATCAATCAATATTAGAATTAAAATCGTACGAAATCAAATAGAAATTTTCAAAAAAACTCAGATAATGATAATCATTATCACAATATAAACTTGTATCCAATCCCTTTTTTTATTATGATAATTCATATTAAAATTTTAATTTTTTAGATTAAGTTATAATTAGTTCTAACTATATGGAATAGTAATGTCAAAAAAAGAAGATATTATAAATACTGCTTTAAATTTATTTAATCAGATTGGATACAATGCTACTGGTGTTGACCGTATTATTGCTGAATCTAACGTTGCAAAGATGACATTTTATAAATATTTTCCTTCGAAAGAAAATTTAATTATGGAATGCTTGCAACATCGAAATTTAAATATTCAAAATTCAATTAATGAACAACTAAGTTTACGTCAAGATGCTAACCCGCTTGAGAAAATTCATATTATTTTTAATTGGTATATTGAATGGATCAATAGTGAAACATTTAATGGATGTTTATTTAAAAAAGCATTTATTGAAGTATCTAAACAATATACTTCAATTCGTGAACCATTTTACGAATATACGAAGTGGTTGACTCATTTATTACAAGAACAGCTCACTCAATTAGGGATAGAAAACCCTACTCCACTTACTCACATCATTATTTCTATTATTGATGGGATGATTATTGATGGAACAACAGATAAAGCACTTATTAACTCTGAAAAAATTTGGCAATATATTGAATATTTAATTAATGAAGAGATACCTCAGCAGGTCTCTTAATTTTAAAATTATCTAAGTTTATTAAGTTTAAAAGAAAAATAAAAAGAACTTTTTAAATCTTCTACAGCTTAGATAATCTTCATTATTGATGCCTTACTTTAGCTTTCATAATTTTTCTAGGCTTTTTTACAAACTCATATTAGAATCCTGAAAATTTATCACCTTGCACTGATCTATGAAAAAATTTCTAGGTAACTCTATCTTTAAAGCTGCTGGCTGGACCTACAATGTAGATCCAGAAATTCTTGAGAAAAAACAAGTTATTATTGGCTTTGAACATACATCAAATCTAGATGCAGTGCTATCTGTTGCTCTCTTCCAAATTTTAGACATTAAGATTCATACTTTAATAAAGAAAGAACTTTTTAAGGGTCCCCTTAAGCCAATTCTAGAAAAACTTGGAGGCATTCCCGTTGACCGCAAAGCGAGTAAAGATATTGTTTCTCAAATGGTTGAACAATTTCAAAATCATGAAACTTTTAACTTGGTGATTGCTCCTGAAGCTACTCGTGCCAAAGATGGCTCTGAACGTAAACCTATCCGTACAGGTTTTTGGCATATTGCCAAAGCAGCTAATGTTCCCATTGTACTCATGTATGCTAACGCGCGAAGTAAACAAGGCGGAATTCTAGGAAAAATTTACCCAACAGACTTACAAAAAGATTTGGAAACAATTAAAGAGCTATATGCGCAATTTGACATAGACGTCAAAATTAACTAAATCAAATTGGACTTGATTCGGCCTAATCTTACTCATTAGGTCTTAAGTTTATTATTCTTATTCAATTGGCTAACAAAACGCAGGGCAACAGTTTTCAACAAAACCAAGCCTATGCTAATATTCCAGCACTTTTGCATTTTCTTTTTTGGAGTTCACGTCCATGGCGGGTCATTCTAAATGGGCCAATATTAAGCATCGTAAAGCGAAACAAGATGCAAGTCGCGGTAAAGTTTTTACTAAATATATTCGTGAAATTGTGACTGCTGCCAGACTTGGCGGTGGAGATGCTGCTAGCAACCCTCGTCTGCGTGCAGTAGTTGAAAAAGCTCTTTCAGTTAATATGACACGTGACACCATCAACCGTGCAATCCAACGTGGTGCCGGTGGTGAAGATAATGATGATTTAAAAGAAGTAACTTACGAAGGTTATGGTGTTGGCGGTGTTGCTGTTCTTGTTGAAACAATGACAGATAACTTGAACCGTACAGTACCAGATGTACGTCACTGTTTTAGTAAAACAAATGGTAACTTAGGTACAGCAGGTTCTGTAGCTTATCTATTTACTAAACGTGGTGAAATTACTTTTGAAGATGTGTCTTTAGAAGACAAAATCATGGAAGTTGCTTTAGAAGCTGGCGCTGAAGATATTGAAATTTCTGAAGATGAAATTTTGGTAATCACGTCACCAGAAACTTTTGGTGAAGTTCAAGATGCTCTGACTGCTGCTGGTTTAAAATCTGACAATGCAGAAGTGGTTATGAGTCCATCAACCAAAGCTGAAATTACTGATGTCGACCAAGCAAAACAAATTCTTAAAATGATTGATATGTTTGAAGATCTCGATGATGTACAAAACGTTTATACCAACGTTGAGTTCACAGATGAGGTTTTGGCTCAACTTGATGCCTAAATCAAACATTTGAATTAAAAAAACGCACCTAATGGTGCGTTTTTTTATAGTTTATTTAATAGGTTATAGCAGTTAAAAACATTATATTTTTTAATAACAAAGCTGGAATGCAAAGCAACCACATTGTCAATTTTTCCAATACGTCTTAATAAAATTTCGCTATAGTCATCCATGTTGCGTGCTACAAGTTCCAAAATAAAATCGGCACTTTGCCCTGTCACTAGAAATGCATTGGTCACTTCTGGAATTGCTTCTATTTCGGAAAGAAACTTGTCAAATGTTTCAGTGTCATGCTTACTCAATGAAACTTGCAATAAGATGTGCAAGGTAAAGCCGAGTTTACTAAAATTAATTTCCCTTTTGAGCTGCCCCATAACGTTGGCTTCAATCAGGTGCTTAATCCGGCGATGTACAGAACTGACTGACAGATTGATCCGTTCTGAAAGTTCATTCAAATTTAAGTCTTCATGAGACAAAATTTCTAGAATTTGTTTATCAAAACGATCTAACTCCATTCCTATCTCCAGCCAGAATTTTACAATGAGGACAGTATACCCTATACAACTCCCACACATTGAAAAATACAAAGGTTTAAAAACAGCTAAAACATTTATTTCTTTTACATATTTTATTGCAGTTATGCATTTTAACCGTGCAAATAGTAGAGCATATGACTCATTTTAGAGAATCAATTTCATGCTCTCATTTATTTTTTTCAATGTAGGGGCTTATTTACACTTCTATTTTGACATAAGCCAATGATAAAAATAGAAATTTTACTATTTTTCTAAATTCTTAAAGTTGGCATTATTATTGTTATGTATTTGCAGGAAAATTTTTATCCATGTCGGGGAATTCCTGTGAATAAGATCAAAACACTAGTGCTAGCAATGAGTTCTTTAGGTGTAATTAGCGTGGCGATGCCTGTGCATGCAGCTACAGATGCTGAAGTTAATGCGTTGCGTGATGAAGTAAAGGAATTAAAACAACTTGTTCAGAAACTATCTGATCAACAAAAAACAGCTTTATTGGTCAGTGCTCCACCAGCACCTCCCGCAACACCTGCTGCTTCTACCTCTCCTGTATCAAAACCAGGTTGGATGGCAATGGCGGATGGTCAAACCCAAGTTAAGCTTTATGGTAATGTCCGAGTAGATGCAACCTACGACTTTAAAGGTTCAAATGGTAGCATTTCAAATGGCGCCAACTACCCTTTAAATAAAGATGACCCAAGACAAGATTCGTTAAATGTATCTGCTGCAACTTCACGAATTGGCCTAGATATTACTCGTCCAACTCAATATGGAGATTTAACAGGTAAAATTGAAGCCGATTTCATGGGTGGAAATGGAGATAATGGCAATGGAACCTTCCGTGTTCGCCATGCCTATATGTCTTTAGGAAAATGGTTAGCAGGTCAAACAACTTCACCTTTTGTGAACACCGATACATCGCCAGAAACACTAGATTTCACTGGAGCTGTTGGTACAGGCACTGCGCGTACGGTGCAAGTTCGTTATACTCAGCCGATTAATGCACAACAAAAAATATTAGTTGCTTTAGAAGGTGGTGATGTTGAAAAAGTGAGTAATGCTGCTGGTGGAAGTCGCTTCCCTGCTCTAACAACCCGATATGATTTTAAAACTGCTGATAACAAAGGCCTATTACAACTACATGGTCTTGCACATGAAAACCGTGTGGCACCCAAAGATAGCGCTTCTGAAGAAAAATTTGGTTGGGGTGTAGGCGTTGGAGGTAAATATGATTTAACTCCTCAAGATAGCTTGGTTGCTAACTACTATCATGTAAAAGGAGACGGCCGTTATTTATCTTATAGCAATTCTGCTTATGCCTATGACACAACAACACAAGATATTAATTTAGGTGAATTTGATAGTGCAGTGATTGGATATCAACGAAAATGGAGCCCTATCTTCCGCTCTACTTTTGCAATAGGCGGTATTCAATATAAAGATGATAGCGTTTACGCAAATAGCAATTTAACCAGTACCAGCTATAACAAAGAAATTTATAATGCCTTGGTCAATTTAATCTGGAATCCAGTTAAAAATATTGATTTAGGTGCAGAATATACTTACGGCCAGCGCGAAACTTTCGCAGGTGATAAGGGCGATTACTCACGTGTCAACTTATTAGCAAAATATAATTTCTAAAAATCAGGTGTAAAAAAAGAGCCTTTAAAAAGGCTCTTTTTTTATTAGCAGTATTAGTGCATGGCTTGAATTTTTTCTAAGAAAAGTTTAGCACGCTCGTGGCGAGCATCTAAATTATCAAAAAATTCATGTGTTGGGCAGTCTTCTAAAATCTTACCTTCATCCATAAAAATTAAACGGTTAGATACTCTTTTAGCGAAGCCCATTTCATGTGTAACACACATCATGGTCATACCTTCATGTGCAAGTTGCACCATTACTTCAAGTACTTCACCGACCATTTCAGGGTCAAGTGCAGAGGTTGGTTCATCAAACAACATACAAATTGGGTCCATGGACAAGCCACGCGCAATCGCTACACGTTGCTGCTGTCCACCAGACAATTGCCCCGGAAACTTATCTTTATGCGCAAGCAAACCTACACGTTCTAAATATTTCAAACCTTTTGCACGAGCATCGGCAACTGAACGCTTTAACACTTTAACTTGAGCAATTGTTAAATTTTCCAAAACAGTCATGTGTGGAAAAAGTTCAAAGTGCTGAAAGACCATTCCCACCCGTGAACGGAATTTAGCAAGATCCGTTTTTGGATCTTTTAGAGAAACGCCATCAACAATAATGTCACCTTGTTGAAATGGTTCTAACGCATTTACTGTTTTAATGAGTGTTGATTTTCCTGAACCAGATGGTCCGCAAACAACAACGACATCACCTTTTTCAATACTCGTCGTGCAATCTGTTAAAACCTGAAAATCACCATACCATTTAGAGATATGTTGGATGTCTATCATTGGCATTTAAAATCTCCAATTAGCGAATGATGGCAATTTTTTGCTGTAAGCGTTTGACTAATTGCGATAGCACAAACGAGCTACAGAAGTACACTACAGCGACGATTAAATAGAATGTTGCTTTCGTTTCAGGACCATAAGTATTAGCCAATGTATCTGCACGACCTAAAAAGTCTGGCGCACTAATCACATAAACTAATGAGATATCTTGAAATAAAATAATTGTTTGAGTTAACAATACTGGGAGCATGTTACGAAAAGCTTGAGGTAAAACCACATAGCGCATTGATTGACCATAGGTAAAACCTAGCGCGTAACCTGCATTTACCTGACCTCTTGAAATAGACTGAATGCCTGAACGTACAATTTCCGAGAAAAATGCAGCCTCAAAAATAGCAAAAGTCACAACACTCGAAAACAACGGTCCCCAATACGTATCAGATTGAAACTCAAATATTTTCGGCAACAAAAAGTAGAAAATAAAGATTACCTGAATCAATGGAATACCACGAAACAGATCGACATAAAATTTTGCGAAATTACTTGCGATGGCATTGCTAGACAAACGCATCATTGCCAATGGGGTTCCGATCAGAATACCGCCCAGCATCGCCAATACAGTTACGGTAAGGGTAAAAACGAAACCTTCTTTGAGTGCCGCAATCACGTCAGGGTTCTGTAATAAAGAAAAATCCATAATTACTTCCCTCCCGAACCTAAGCCAGGTACAGCCATTCGTTTCTCAATCCATGCCATTACAAATTTAATGCTATAAGTAATGATCAAATAAACAGGTGTAGAGAGAATAAGAATAATGATGTCCTGAGAAGTTTCTTCCCGCATGGTTTTTGTATAAGCGAAGAAGTTCAAAACACTCAAAGCATATAAAACAGCTGAGTTTTTGAAAACGTTCATTGCTTCAGAAGTAATCGTTGGCCACACCGTACGATATGCAACAGGTAAAATGACATAACGATAGCTTTGTGCAGTGGTAAAACCTACTGCGGAAGCAGCAAATTTTTGTCCTGTTGAAACAGTATTAATACCGGCACGTATATGCTCAGATACACGCGCAGCTGTGTAGAGACCTAATGCAAAAACACCAATAACCGCAGGTTGCTGATTTAAAAGATTTTTCCACCATCCACCAGCAACAACATCCCCACTGCCTGCACTTATGCTATCCGGCAAAAATTCCGGAAAAACAAATGCCCAGAAGAATAGCTGTACGATAAGTGGAATATTACGGAAAATTTCAACGTAACAATTGCCAATAAATGCGAGAGGTTTGTTGGGTAATGTACGAATTACCCCTAGGAGAGAACCTAATAAAAATGCGATAAGAAAGGCTATAACAGCTGTCCAAACCATAGTAAAGACGCCTGAACCTAACATTTGTAACCATGTGGGCGCTTCAGCATGAGCATTGTAGCTTGAGCTACCAATTACTCTACAGACTGATTCTGCCCATGCGGCTTTATCGACACCATATTCATTAGACTCCGCACAGAATATAGTCCAGTTTAGCGAGCCGACTGACATGTTTGCCCCTTAAATGAATATCTTTAGGAAAATAGACCGCTTAAGCAAGTGAGGTTTCACTTGCTTAAGTAAATTTAGGACAAAAAGATCTTGTTAGATCCCTGCATCTGTTGGGTGAGCTTTTAATTTTTTATAAGATGAACTTTGTGGCATGTTCAAATTTGTATTTTTTGGTGGAATTGGCGATAAGAACCACTTCTTATATAAAGCGTCCATTTGACCAGTTTTCCATAGATTATTTACAGTACGGTCAGCAATCGCTTTAAATTTTGTATCACCTTTAGCAAGCATAATGCCATAAGGCTCTGATGAAAGTACTGGACCAACAATTGCGAAAGCTTTAGGTGTAGAAGACTTGGCAACTAAGCCAGCTAAAATATTATCATCCATGACAAATGCAGCAGCACGGCCTGATGCCATCATTGCAAAAGAGTCAGAGTGATCTTTACCATAGATGTTTTGGATAGTAAGTGCTTGGCCTTTTTCATTCATCTTGATGTATTTATCAGATGTTGTACCTTGAGTTGTTACAACAGCCTTGCCATTTAAATCTGCCAAACTCTTAATGCCAGAGTTCGCTTTAACTGCCATGCGTACTTCAGTCGCATAGTAGTTTGTTGAGAAACCAACTTGTTCTTGGCGTTGCTTAGAGTTTGTGGTCGTACCACATTCCATATCGATATTGCCTGCTAAAAGTTCAGGAATACGAGTTGATGAAGTTACCGCCTTGTATTCAACTTTTAGCCCAGGCATTTTCAATTCTTTTTTAATGTCATTTGCAAACTGGTTACAGATATCGACTGCATAACCTACTGGTTTACCTGCAACAACATATGAAATTGGGTCAGAAGATTCTCGGTGGCCAATGACGATTTTTCCGCTGCTTTTAATTTTAGCTAATGTATCTGCTGCCTGAATTTGAGAAGTAGCACCAACCGTACAAAGCATAACTGTTGAAACAATGAGAGAGGTTGCAGAACGTTTCATAAGAACTCCTTGATGATCATTCTCTCTATTTATCTATAGAATCATTCATATAGAGAAATAGAGTGATTTATTATTAAATTGCAATTATCGAGCCAACTTTTCCAAGTAGGACACATCCATTTGCTTCACTTATTTTATTCAATCTGTTTTGCAGAATTAATACCTTTAAAACTGCTCACATGTTTCTACTTTAATCTATATTTTAATCTTCTGTCTATTATTAAGCTCACCTAATTACACTTAAATGTGGCAATTATTGATTACATTGTAAACACATGCACAATAAAGAGGCTTAACTTCTTCTAAAAACTGTTTTTAGAAAAATTATATTTTCTGGGAAATTATAAAAATTAAAATTATTAAAGATTTAGCTAAACATTAAATTCACATTGTAAAAAGCAACTTAAGCATCAAAATAATATATACAAATGGTTTAATAAAAATCATTTAGAAAATTGATAGTAATATTTAGATAAATGAGTGACCTTAGAAATATTACAAAAATGCCCTGAGAAAATCAGGGCACTTTATAAAGTTTAAATTCCTCGCCAATCTACGCGCGCGTTTCTTTCGGTTTGATATATTCTTAAAACATATTGGCCTAGAGGCAAATCAAGTAAATATTTTTGATAGTTGCTCCATTCGACTGAAACTTCTTCTGCCTCTTCACGCTCCCACGGCGTACCTTTTACCTCTAATATTGGTGCAAGCATCGAACAGACAGAAATATCGGCAAGACTTAATCTGTCTCCGACCATATAGCGCGCTTGATTTTCAATTAGATACTGGTTTAGTTCATTTATGAGTTCGTCCATATGCTTTTTGGACTGGCTCACTAACTCCTCTTCAAGTTTATAGTTCTTCTTTACGAGTGTTTTGAGAAAAGGTTTTGATATTTTTTCAAACTGACGTAAATAACCTTGTTCACCCATCATAATTTCTAGAGCATGGTCCCCTTGGGCTAAATTATGTGCTAATGCCCAACGGCGCACATGTATCCCAAGATCATCAGCCAAACTATCAATTTTCAGTGTTTGTTGTCTAAGTTGCTCATCACGACGTAAAAGCACATGTTCTGGGTAAGTATCATCCAGATAAAGTGCAATTTTGGTTGATTCAGCAATCCATTGATGATCATCTTTCAAAATTGGCAGCAAATTTTGCCCTGTTTTGAGTTGTGCAAAAGCACGATGAAACCCTGGAATCAAGTTATGAGCCACATAATCAAGTTCTTTATGGTCTAACAACCAGCGAGCTTTTTCACAATAATGGGACAAAGGGAACTGATACAAAACCCGCATAAAATCTCCACGTTTATTTTTATTTGACTATTTGTACAAAAATGGTCGATGGTAAGTAGATACTTTAGAAGCTATTTTTAGTGAAAACAATGGATATTGTGCTCATTTTTGCTGACAGTTAAGTCTATTTTTTTATATCTTTTTTTACCGTACTTATTGCTCTTTTTCATATTAAAACTAATTTTATTATTAATTTTTTGCATAAAAAAATAACCAATTGATTTATAATAACTTTTAATATCTTTATTTTTCCATTAAAAATCAAAAAAAATGCTTTGCACTTTATTTCATAAGCTGAGCATAAGTCCTCGTTTAGTGGAAAAATATTTCTTTTGTAAGGTAATGACAGCAATACAAGGTGTCATTATGTCTAATTCTCTATCTAAAACGACGGCATACGTCCAAGTCATTCAAAATGATCAACAAGCCATTAATGCCGCTTATCAAGTGGCGGATTATGCTTTAGAGGGTCGTAATACACGTGATCAACAACGCTTATTACCTCATGAGCAAATCGAAAGCTTTAGCCAAAAAGGCTTAGGCGGAATCCGAATTGCAAAAAAATATGGCGGAGCTTTTGTGTCCAATAAAACCTTGGCACAAGTTTTCCGTATTTTAAGTAAAGGCGATGCGAATGTTGGTCAGATTCCACAAAATCAGATTAGCCTTTTAAACCTGATCGAAATCTTGGGTACAGAACAACAAAAACAATTTATCTTTTCAGAAATACTAGCAGGAAAACGTCTTGCCAACGGTGGCCCAGAACGTAATACACATGACTCAAAAACACTAAAAACCACGCTCACCATTGAAAGTGGCAAATATATTTTAAACGGTGAGAAATTTTATTCGACTGGAACAAGTTTTGCTCACTGGCTTGCAATTAAGGCCGTTCATCCTGAAGGCCATGTCGTTTTAGTGATTGTTAACCGAGAAGCCCAAGGTATTGAAGTCATTAATGACTGGAATGGCTTTGGCCAACGTACAACTGCGAGCGGTACAGTTAAATTAACTGAGGTTGAAATTAATCCTGAACTTATTTTTGATGAACGCTTATTAACACAAGCCCCAACCTATCGCGGTGCTTATTCACAGTTATTACAAGTTGCAATTGATGTTGGAATTGCAGAAGCCGCTTTTGAAGATACCTTATCGACCATTCATAAAGCACGCCCGATTATTGATGCAAATGTTGAAAAAGCCAGTTTTGAGCATTACACCCTACAAGAGGTTGGTAAGTTAAATATTGTGCTCGACGCTGCAATTTTATTACTTGATGAAGCTGCTGAATATTTAGATGAACTTGACCAACTTCAAAATGTGACTGATGAACAAGTAGCAAAAGCTTCAATTTTGGTTGCTGAAGCGAAAGTCTATGCCAATGATGCCGCTCTACAAATCTCTGAAAAACTGCTGGAACTTGGCGGTAGCCGTTCAAGTTTAAGCCAACACAATTTAGATCAACATTGGCGAAATGCCCGTGTACATACATTACACGATCCTGTTCGTTGGAAATTACATGCCATTGGCAATTATTACCTTAATGGTCATTTCCCTGCCCGCCATGCCTGGATTTAAGGAGAAATTGTCATGACTTCATATCAATCGGTTCAAACTAAACAAACATCAGCATCAAACCAAGCACACATTATTCAAAATGATGCTGAAGCTTTAGAAATTGCAAAACAATTTGCTGAGCAATTTAAAAAAACCGCTGTAGAACGCGATACAAAGCGAATTTTACCGTATACCGAAATTGATGCCTTAAGCCAGTCTGGGCTATGGGCAATTACAGTACCCAAGCAATATGGGGGTGCCGAAGTTTCAAGCCATACAGTAGCTAAAGTAATTGCGCTTTTAAGCGGTGCAGATGGTTCAATTGGTCAAATTCCACAAAATCATTTCTATGCTTTAGAAGTCTTACGCAACACGGGAACAGAAGCTCAAAAACAACGCTTATATGGCGAAGTGTTAAATGGTACTCGCTTTGGTAATGCACTTGCTGAGTTTAAAACTAAAACTTCGACTCACAAACAAACCAATATTCGTCCTCACGAAAATGGATATCTGATTCAAGGCGAAAAGTTTTACTGCACAGGAAGTTTATTTGCTCACCGTATTCCAACTTTAGTTCTAGACGATGCTGGCCGAGAATATCTGGCATTTGTGAAAAGTGGTTCGCAAGGATTAAAACTTGTGGACGACTGGTCTGGCTTTGGACAAAAAACCACAGGTAGCGGCACAGTTAAGTTTGATCAGGTTTTTGTCGATGCAGATGATGTCATTCCTTTTGATACTGCATTTTTACAACCAACTTTAGTGGGCCCTTTTGCTCAAATTATGCATGCATCGATTGAGGTAGGCATTGCACGTGCAGCCTTTGAAGAAAGCTTGCAAAGAGTACATCAAGCTCGCCCATGGATTGATTCGCAAGTTGCAACGGCAAACCAAGATCCTTTAACAATTTATGAATTAGGACGCATTGCAGTAGATGTACGAGCAAGTGAGGTTCTATTAAAACAAGCTGCTCAATCAATTGATGCCGCAAAAATTGAAACTACACCTGAAAGGATTGCTAAGGCTTCAATTGATGTTGCAAAAGTACGTGCTCATAGTAGCGATATCGCACTAAAAGCATCGTCGAAGCTGATTGAACTTGCTGGTAGCCGTGGTAGTCAAGCACAAGATGGCTTAGACCGTTTCTGGCGAAATGCACGCGTGCATACGTTGCATGATGCTGCACGCTGGAAATATTACTTTATCGGCAACTATGTTTTAAACGGTGTTCTACCACCTCGTCGGGGGACATTGTGATGACTGATTTTAAAGCTAAAGAGATTTTGCTGAATGCCTTTGATATGAATTGTGTTGGGCATATTAATCATGGTCTATGGACACATCCACGTGATGAGTCACACCGTTTTAATGAACTCAGCTATTGGACAGAACAAGCCAAAACCTTAGAAAGTGGTCTGTTTGATGGTTTGTTTATTGCCGATATTACAGGTGTGTATGACGTCTATCAAAATGGTATTGACCTCACTTTAAAAGAATCAATTCAACTTCCGAGCCATGACCCTTCCACACTCATTTCAGCTATGGCAGCAGTCACGCAGAACTTGAGTTTTGGGGTGACTGTTAACTTAAGCTATGAGCATCCGTATCAGTTTGCTCGTCGCTTTGCGAGTCTTGACCATTTAACTCAAGGTCGTATTGGCTGGAATATTGTTACCGGTTATCTAGATAGTGCAGAACGTCTGATTGGTCAAAAAGGTTTAAAAGACCACGATGCCCGCTATGAACAAGCCGAAGAATTTTTAGAGCTTTGCTATAAATATTGGGAAGGTTCATGGGAAAACGACGCAGTCAAAAAAGATAAAGTCCAACGTGTTTTTACAGACCCATCTAAAGTTCACACCATCCACCATCACGGAAAATATTACCAGAGTGAAGGTGTATTTCAGGTGTCTCCTTCTGTGCAACGCACCCCAACATTATTTCAAGCGGGTGCTTCACCGAAAGGTATGCAGTTTGCGACTCGTCATGCTGAATGTGTATTTATTGGTGGTGACAAGCCCGAAAAAATTCGTGAGCAAGTGAAAAAGATCCGCGCTCTTGCTGAACAGCAAGGACGTGCGGCAGATGACATTAAAGTCTTTGTCGGCATAACCGTTGTCGTTGCTGAGACACATGACCTCGCAGTACAAAAACTTAATGAATATCGTCAGTACGCAAGTCCTGAAGCAGGCTTAGCTCATTATGCAAGTTCAACTGGTATCGACTTAAGTAAATTTGCCGACGATGAAGCAATTCCTTATCAGAAAAGTAACAGCATTGTTTCCATTACCGAAAAATTTAAAGAACAGCAAATCACTAAAAATGATTTAAAAGCTCAACATGTTTTAGGCGGCCGTTATCCACTCATTGTTGGCAGTGGCGAAGAAGTTGCTGAATATTTAATTCATCTTTTAGATGAGACTGATATTGATGGCTTTAATTTGACGCGTACTGTTGCACCTGAGTCTCACCACGACTTTATTCGCTTGGTCATTCCTGAGCTACAACAACGTGGTCGCTATAAAACTGCATATAAAACGGGTTCACTACGGAACAAAATCTTTAATCGGGGTGATCAATTACCGAAACAGCACCCTGTTCAAGCGTTCCGATGTAGTCCCTATAACAACAGCAAAAACTTAACAAAAATTGAAGAAATAACTGCTTAAATTTGGAGATAGACATGGCTCAAACAGCCTCTAAAAAATGGCTAGGCGTAGGCTTAGTCGTTGTAGTCCTTTTTGTTGCTTTATTCTTTTGGAATAAACACCGTCAAAGTGGCTCAAATGAACTTGTAATTGGCATTAGTCCACCATTTGCAAAAACTTTACAAGCTGCTGCCGATGAAGCGAAGCAACAGGGTTTAAACGTGAAACTGGTTGAATTTTCTGACTGGAATACACCAAACATTACTTTAAATCATGGGGATATTGATGCGAACTTTTTCCAGCATCAACCTTTCTTAGATAATGCAATTAAAGAGACGGGCTTTAAATTAAAGGCATTTGCAGTGGGTGCAGCATCACATGTGGGACTTTATTCAAAGAAATATAAAAGCCTTGATGAATTACCACAAAATGCGCGTGTAGTCATTCCAAATGATCCAGTGAACCAAGGCCGTGCCCTACTACTCTTACAGCAAGCTAAATTAATTACGCTTAAAGATTCAAACAATCATTTATCTGCACTTAAAGATGTTGTTTCAAACCCTAAAAATTTGCAATTCATCGAGGTTGAAGGACCACAGACTGCTCGTGCAATTGATGATGTTGACTTAGCTTTTGGCTACCCACATTACTTACGCTTAGCAAAAACAGCTGACCCTGAGAGTGCACTTTTACTTGATGACAATACCAATAAACGTTATGCCATTTTATTTGTAGTACGTGATGACTATCAGGACAAGGGCGACAAATTGAAGAAATTTGTTGAGATTTATCAAAACTCGCCAAAAGTTAAAGCTGTCTTAGATGCTGAGATTGGGCCAACACTTTGGTTCCCTGGCTGGAAGTAATAACGGAAAGATTATGGCTATTCAGTTCAAACAATATAAGCCTTGGTTACTCGGAATTACGATTTTAATCGTAATTCTGGGTCTCATCGGTTATCGCTATATTAAAAATAAGCAAACCGATGATGTTTTAACGATTGGCATTAGCCCGCCTTATGCTGAGCTATTACAAAGCGTTGCCAATGAAGTTGAAAAGCAAGGTATTCACGTCAAGCTTGTTGAATTTTCTGACTGGCGAGCACCGAATGTTGCCGTACAAAACGGCGATATTGATGCAAACTTTTTCCAGCAAAGTGTATTTCTACGCAATGCAGTTAAAGAAACAGGATATGACTTACACGCATTTGCTGTGGGTTCAGGAAGTCATGTAGGTTTATATTCAAAAAAATATAAAACACTTGATGACTTACCTTTAAAAGCACGTGTTGCTATTCCAAACGACCCAGTCAATTTAGCTCGTGCCTTAATTTTGCTACATCGCGCTGGCTTAATTCAGCTAAAAGACAGCAACAATGAACTTTCGACCACCCAAGACATTATTGCTAATCCTAAACAGCTAAATTTTGTTGAGGTTGAAGGCCCGCAGACAGCGCATGCATATAACGATGTCGATTTAATTTTCGGCTTCCCCCACTACTTAAAAATGGCAAAGGTAACCGACCCGCATAGCGCATTATTTTTAGATCCAATTGATAAAAAATATGCAATTTTGTTTGTGACCCGTCTCGATTACCAAGATAAAAACCAAAAACTTGCAACCTTTGTTAAAGCATTCCAGAACTCAAAACAAGCGCAGGATATTCTGGATAAAGACTTTGGCCAAGGTATGTGGTTTCAAGGCTGGAAATAAGGAGAATGACGATGGTGAGTTTTGGATCACAAGTTGATTTTTCTCTACCCCATATCAAAATTCGTGGTTTAAATAAGTTTTACCAATCACAGGGTCAAAAACTCCATGCTTTAAAAGAAATTAACCTTGATGTTCCTCAAGGTAAAATCTTAGGCATTATTGGGAAAAGTGGTGCAGGAAAATCTTCCTTGCTCCGTACTTTAAATGGCTTGGAACAAGTGAATACTGGCAGTATTCATATTCATCAACAAAACATTGCTGAATTGAGTCATGCCGAGCTCATCCAAACTCGTCAACGGATTGGAATGATTTTCCAACATTTCAATTTAATGTCTGCAAAAACAGTTTGGGAAAATGTGGCATTGCCCTTAAAAGTTTCGAACTATAACAAACCAGATATCGACCAACGTGTAAATGAAGTTTTGGCACTGGTGGGATTAGCAGATAAGTCGAACTACTATCCCTCACAACTTTCTGGTGGGCAAAAGCAACGTGTCGGTATTGCACGCGCACTGGTTCACCACCCTGAAATTTTACTTTGTGATGAAGCGACCTCAGCACTTGATCCAGAAAGTACAGCCACTATTTTGGCTTTGCTTAAAAAGATTAATCAGGAGCTTGGCTTAACTATTGTATTAATCACTCACGAAATGCAGGTCATTCGAGAAATTTGCAATCAAGTCGTAGTGATTGATCAAGGTGAGATTGTAGAGGCTGGACAAGTTTGGTCTGTATTTTCACGACCAGAGCAACAAATTACTCAAGAATTGCTGAATCTTGAACAGATCACCCTGCCTTTTAAGATCAGTCCGTTACCCGATGAAAATTCGACTCATATTATTATAAAACTTAAATATGAGGCTGAAGCTCATCAGGTTCCTGATATTCAAGAACTACTTGCTAGATTTAAAGCACCGGTCAATTTATATCAAAGTCAGGTCGACACCATTCAAGGGCACATTATTGGTTCACTTTTAGTGGGTATCCCTAATGTAGAAATTGATATTTCATCCATACGACAAGACGCATTAACTGCAATTGCACAATTTGAGGTACTTGGCTATGCCCGACCAGCTCATTGATCTATTAATTAGTGGAACTGTAGATACCTTACTGATGGTGGGTGCATCTGCATTGATTGCTTTTTTAATTGGCTTACCGATTGCTGTTGTTCTAGTAAGTACTTCTGAGCATGGCATTCACCCATCACAAAAAATTAATCAGGCGTTGGGCTGGGTAATCAACATTACTCGCTCTGTACCTTTTCTTATTTTAATGGTGGCCCTGATTCCACTGACTCGCTGGATTGTCGGGACAAGTTACGGCGTATGGGCGGCGGTTGTTCCGCTGACTATCGCTGCAATTCCTTTCTTTGCGCGTATTGCAGAAGTCAGCTTACGTGAAGTCGATCAAGGCTTAATTGAAGCAGCACAAGCAATGGGGTGTAACCGTAAACAAATTATTTGGCATGTGCTTTTACCAGAAGCCTTACCTGGTATTGTGGCAGGCTTTACGGTCACAATTGTTACCATGATTAACTCCTCTGCAATTGCAGGTGCTATTGGTGCTGGTGGCTTAGGAGACATTGCGTATCGTTATGGCTATCAACGTTTTGATATGCAAATTATGGTGGCTGTAATTTTAGTGTTGATTGTTTTAGTCATGTTAGTACAAGCGACTGGTGATGCATTAGCCCAGCAACTTGATAAACGTAAAGTTTAAACGCAACAGAACCCTGCTCTAGCCATGACTTTGTCATGGCTTTCATGTAAAATCAGCGACAATTTTTAATTTACACATTTGTGAGTGGTTTTCATGGGTTTTAATTGCGGTATTGTTGGTCTGCCAAACGTAGGGAAATCTACCCTTTTCAATGCATTAACGAAAGCAGCAATTGCAGCGGAAAACTTCCCTTTCTGTACCATTGAACCAAACACAGGTATTGTTCCTGTACCAGATCCACGTCTAGACAAACTTGCTGCGATTGTTAAACCACAGCGTATTTTGCCAACTACAATGGAATTTGTAGATATTGCAGGTCTTGTTGCTGGTGCATCAAAAGGTGAAGGCTTAGGTAACCAATTCCTTGCTAACATTCGTGAAACTGATGCAATTGCTCACGTGGTACGTTGTTTCGAAGATGAAAACGTGATTCACGTCAATGGTAAAATTGATCCGTTAGACGACATCGCAACTATCAATACTGAACTTGCACTTGCAGATCTTGAAACTGTTGCTAAAGCAATTTTACGCTTAACTAAAGTTGCTAAAGGCGGTGACAAAGAAGCTGTTGCAACTAAAGCAGTTTTAGAAAAAATTCAACCGTTACTAGATGAAGGTAAACCAGCACGCGCTGCTGATTTGTCTGATGATGAACGTAAATTAGTTCGTGGTTTTGGTTTAATGACTTTAAAACCAACGATGTATATTGCAAACGTTGCTGAAGACGGTTTTGAAAATAACCCGCATTTAGATGCAGTAAAAAAACTTGCTGCTGAAGAAAACGCAATTGTTGTTCCTCTTTGCAACCAAATCGAAGCTGAAATTTCATTATTAGAAGATGAAGATCGTGCTGAGTTCCTAGAAGCAATGGGCATGGAAGAACCAGGTTTAAATGTGGTTATTCGTGCAGGTTATGCACTTTTAGGTTTACAGACTTATTTCACCGCTGGTGTACAAGAAGTACGTGCATGGACTGTAAAAGTTGGTGCAACCGCTCCTCAAGCAGCTGGCGTGATTCACACTGACTTCGAAAAAGGCTTTATCCGTGCTGAAGTTGTTGCATATGATGACTTCGTACAATACAACGGTGAAAACGGCGCTAAAGAAGCTGGTAAATGGCGTTTAGAAGGTAAAACTTACATCGTTCAAGATGGCGATGTAATGCACTTCCGTTTTAACGTTTAAGTTAAAGATTAAGAAAAAGCCCCAACACATTGGGGCTTTTTTTATATTTATAAGGAATGATTCAGATCCATCATCTCTCGTTTACTACGTGCCTCTTTCAAAATTCGCTCATGCAATGGCTTTCTAAAACCCAGCATAAAAATAAATTCTGCTAATACAAATAACGGCCCTATCGCAAGTCCAATCACATCATCGACAAAAGCTGGTTTTTTCTTTTCGAAATAATGCCCAACAAACTGAAAGCCCCATCCCACCACAAAGATACCAATACTTGCTGCTAACCATTCTCCCCAAGATAATTGGGCAATTTCGCTCGCCAGTGGATAGACAGCAACTAAAAGAATCAGCATGAGTAAACCAAATACTTTATCTAAAATAAAATAATAAATCGTACTAACTGCAATCAACACCATGGCTAAAGTAAGTTTAAAACTACCAATATCTATCCCAGCTCTTGCTGTTAAACATAAAATTGAAAACACGATGAGTGGAATACCAATAAAATGCGTCAAAATATTTTTATGATTTAAATGATAAGCCGCATATTTGCTAAGCTGTTGCTCCAGATTTGACATGAGTTGTTCCCTATTCATCTACATATAGTCATACTGTACAAATAAGGAAAACTTAAAGTTGTCAGCTATTTGACAAAGTAATGATTTTTTTCATGGATGGCCCCAATATTGGACCTTATTTATATTAACCGACTAAAAGAAAATACATGGTTTAGTGTGCTTCCGGAGGCATTCCAAAACTTTATTCTAGAGCATGGTAAGCAAATTACTTTCGAAAAAAATAGTTATGTTTTCCGTGCCCAAGATGTGTTTGATGGCATTTATACCGTGCTTGAAGGCTCAATTAGCTTAGGTTATGTCGATGTAAATGGTAATGAAGCACTTTCTGCAATTGCTGAGCCAATTATGTGGTTTGGCGAAATATCGCTGATTGATCATGAACCGCGCTCACATGACGCAATTGCTTTAAAAAAAAGTACCGTTCTGCATATTCCTGCAAAACCATTAAATGAATTACTCAAAGACAATCCATATTATTGGTATTACTTTGCACGCTTAACCAGCCAAAAACTCAGGTACGTTTTCTTAGAACAGATTGCTATCCAAACACGCAGCATTTCTCAAAGGCTTGCTCAACGTCTTCTATTTATTTTAGAAGGATATGGGAATCATATTCTTATTCAAGATCATCACATTCATATTTCTCAAGAACAATTGGCAAATATGTTAACTACCTCCAGACAGACTATCAATCATGAATTAAGCCTGCTCGAAAAACAAAAGATCATCAAAATTGCTTTTAAAAAAATTGAGATTTTAGATATTGAAAAATTGAAAGTAGTTGCTCATGTCCATCCGTAATCCATGCAAAGGCAGCCATATAACAAAAACTTAAAATTAAATTAAAAAATTAGATAACACTGCAAAACAACACATTGTTCAAACTCTATTTCACAAAATAAATGTTTCAAAGCAGATATTTTCATCCTACACTCAAGCTGAGCAATAATACTCAACAAGGCGCTGATTAACATGAAAAAATTATCCACAATTCTTACAGCAGGCGTATTGGCTATGTTAAGTGTTTCGGCATTTGCATGTCCAAAAGGAACTCAATTACAAGGCGGTACAGGACCAAATCATAAAGGCGGAAAATGTGTTGCGGCACACGGCAAAGCAACTGCTAAAAAAGAAGTAGCAAAAGCAAAACAAGATGTTAAAAAAGATATGACTGAACAAAAACATGACGCAATGATGAAATCTATGCATGCTCAGCATGAATCTCAACAAATGACTCATCAAATGAAACAAGATGCAGTAAAAACTACTAACACAGCTAAAGCGGCAACAAAACCTTAATTAACATTCACTCATTATCGTTTAAAAGCAAAAAAGCGAGATTGATCATCTCGCTTTTTATATTTGTCTGCTTTATTTTGGAGAAGTATTTCCAAGACTTGGCTTTTCAATTGCATCCTTACATTGAGCTTTATCTCGCTCATAATCTGCCTGCTTCTTAGCAACTGAATCATTATTTTCAAGCGTTTCGCGTGCCCACACATCTAGACTAGTGAGAGCTTTACGACAAAGCGCGTATTTCCCTTCTGTCACTGAGTCAGTCATTTTCACATTAATACGCCAGTCCGTACTCAATTGACGTAAAGGTTTACGAACTTCGTCATTAATTTGACTCAGTTGCTTTTCATAAACCAAATGCTCAACCGTATTAATTAATGTCCATGCTTTTTGAGCATAAACAGTTGCATCATTGGTTAGTTTCGGTGCTGGTTTAATTTCTACTTTTTTTTCTGCACCCTGATTACCATTGTCACAGCCCTGCAATGTAAAAATACCTGCACTCAACATGGCGATATAAACTAAACGAATCTTTGCGTTGAACATATCAAACTGCCGATTAAACATTTCGGCACTATGCTATTAAATTCGGCTACAATACTCAATCTTTCAAGTATTTTTATCATTTGGTTTATTGCCAAGGTGTATTGTGTCCAAACAACAATTGATGGCTGATCAAACGGCAACTTTTTGGCAAGGTGCCAAAGATAGTCAAGCTATCGTACTCACCTATTTACCCGTTTCTTTTGCCTTCGGTGTTTCTGCATCGCAGTTTGGTTTTACACCATGGGAAGCTTTTTTCCTATCTTGTTCAATGTATGCCGGAGCCAGCCAGTTCTTGGTTGTTGCACTTTTGGCTAGTGGTTCATCTATCTGGTTAACAGCATTAACAGTGATTGCACTTGATATTCGTCATGTGCTTTATGGACCTGCCCTATATAACCTCATTCCAAGCAAGTTAAATCTTAAAAAAACGGCGGTTTGGGCATGGGGATTAACCGATGAAGTTTTTGCAAGTGGCATGATCCAACTTTCACAACGTCGTCAGCAATGGTCTGAATCTTGGATGTTAGGACTTAGCCTATTTAGTTGGATGGCTTGGGCAAGTGGCTCTTTACTGGGCGGATTATTTGCAGATCAGGTCAGTCATCTTCCAAAATTTTTACAAGCAGCATTAGACTTTTTACTTCCAGCTTTATTTTTGAGTTTCTTGTTAGCGGCTTTTGAGCGAAAACATAGCCTTGTAGTCGCTGTATCTTTAGTCGTTTCAGCTTTAGCCTGCTATTGGATTAACTTATCTGCTGCCATTTTTATTGGCATTCTTTCAGGCATTTTAGCAGGCCTGTTTAAACATTATGTTTTAAGACAACAAGAAGAGGTCGAAGTTTAAAATGAACCTAGAGATTATTCTGGTCGGCATAATTGTGGGTATTGCTAATTTCGCCTCACGTTTTGGACCATTCTTTGTTATACAAAAGCTGCAAGGTACGCAGCAAAGACGCGGTTCAGTCTGGTTAAAAATTGCTTTGGGCTGTATTGGTATATCTGCAATTAGCGCCATGCTTGTCGTTGCCACTCTTCCACCACTGCTTGAGAATCCAGATAAGAGTTTCGCTATGCTTATCGGCTTTCTGGTTTTAGCAGGCCTTTATTTTAAGTTTAAGAAAATTGTTCCAGCAACATTAACTGCCGCAATTGTTTATGGCCTGATCTATACTTATTTACCTTTATAAATAGATAAACTTATCTTCCTTATATAAAATAAATTCCAGCCAGAAGTATTTAGCCTTCTGGCTTAAAAAACTAATTTTCTTGAATTGATTAAAAAGATAACTTCATCTACCCATTAGAGATAAAAATGTCACAAGTTAAAATTTACGCAAATGAACAAACGATTATGCAATATCGAGAATTACTTTCTCATGCCATACATCAAGCACTCATTGAAGAATTAAAATATCCGGTTGATAAAAGATTTCAACGTTTTATTAGCCTTAAACCAGGAAACTTTATCTATCCTTCTGACCGTAGCCAACACTACATCATCCTTGAGCTTTCAATGTTTATAGGTCGTAGTACAGAAACGAAAAAGAGACTCATCCAAACGTTATTTCGCAATATTGAAGAACAATGCAAAATAGCACCTCAAGATATCGAAATTACGATTTTTGAAACACCTAAAGAAAATTGGGGTATTCGTGGTAAAAATGCCGACGAGCTACTTTTAAACTATCAAGTTAATGTCTAAATAAAGTACATTCTTAATTGTCCGACAAAATTTATTTTTTATGCGTTATAAGGCTTAACTCCACCATAAGTTCTGCTATGCTTAAAAAAATAATTTTGTCAGGATGATTCGCATGAGCGTGACACTCGGTACCCCACTTCAATCTTCTGCATTTAAAGTTTTATTGTTAGGTTCAGGAGAGCTTGGCAAAGAAGTTGTAATTTCCTTACAACGCCTTGGTGTAGAAGTACATGCAGCCGACCGTTATGATCATGCGCCAGCCATGCAAGTTGCACATTTTTCTTATGTATTAAATATGGCTGATCCTACTCAATTAAAACAACTCATCGAAAAAATTAAACCGAATTTAATTGTTCCAGAAATTGAAGCCATCGCTACAGAAGTTCTCGTTGAAATTGAAGCGAGCCAAACCGCAACAGTTATTCCTTCTGCTAAAGCTGTAAACCTGACAATGAACCGTGAAGGTATTCGTCGTCTTGCTGCTGAAGAACTTGGTTTACCTACCTCTGCTTACCGCTTTGCAGACTCACTAGAAAGCTTCCGTGCCGCTTCTGATGATATTGGTTATCCAAATTTTGTAAAACCAGTGATGTCATCTTCAGGTAAAGGCCAATCTCGTGTAAAAAGTTTCGATGAAGTCGATGCTGCTTGGGAATATGCGATGCAAGGTGGTCGTGTTAACCAAGGTACGGTCATCATTGAATCTCAAATTGATTTTGATTTTGAAATTACATTACTTACTGTTCGCGCTAAAAACCCTGAAACTGGTGAAATCGAAACTCACTACTGCGATCCAATTGGTCACCGTCAAGATGCAGGTGATTATGTAGAAAGCTGGCAGCCTCAACCCATGACAGTTGCTGCACTTGAAGAAGCAAAACGGATCGCCAATAAAGTGACAACAGCACTGGGTGGCTGTGGTATTTTTGGTGTAGAACTGTTTATTAAAGGCGATAAAGTCTGGTTCAGTGAAGTATCACCTCGCCCACATGATACAGGTCTCGTGACTCTAGCATCGCAATTTCAAAGCGAATTTGAACTGCATGCTCGTGCAATTTTAGGATTACCAGTGAACACAGCCCGGCATAGTGTTGCCGCGAGTGCAGTCATTTATGCGGGGGTAGATGCCAACAACTTAAGCTACAGTGGCTTAAATACGGCGTTAGCCAATCCAAATACTGACCTACGCCTGTTTGGTAAACCAGAAGGTTTCAAACGACGTCGTATGGGTGTGGCAACTGCTCGTGCAGAAAATACTGATCTTGCTCGTACTTTAGCGAAAGAAACCGCTGATCAAGTAAGCGTAAAAACCAACTCTTAATATTTACTTATTGGTAGACCCATTTTCATGATCAATACATCGCCATTGCTGAACTACGTTACAAGCCATCATGATATTAAAGCCATTAATCAATGGCGAACGGATGTAGAAAAGCAATTGCAGGATTCATATGAAAATGGGCAATCGATTCGAGAAGTCATTAAAGCGCGCTCAGACCTTGTAGACGAAGCACTGATCTTTTTATGGAAACATGCCGAACTCGACCAGACAGGATTAGGTCTTTTTGCAGTGGGTGGTTATGGGCGCCGTGAAATGTTGCCCTATTCCGATGTTGATATCATGATTTTGTCAGAACATGAAATTAACGAAGAAAACGAAAAGCGTATTTCTACATTTATTTCCTCTTTATGGGACGTTGGTAATTTTAAACCCGGAATTAGCGTTCGTACCATTCAGAGCTGTGTTGAACAGGCTGCTACAGATTTAACAGTTGCAACTACGCTCATTGAAGCTCGGTTAATCACAGGCAATAGTCAACTGGCAAAATGGCCGCGTCGTATTGTTTCGCAAACATGGACAGACAAAACATTTTTTGATGCAAAAATGGCTGAACAAGCCAAGCGTTACCATCAACACAACAATACTGAAAGTAATTTAGAACCCGATATTAAAAATGCACCGGGTGGTATTCGTGACATTAACCAGATTGGCTGGATTGCCAAGCGTCATTTCCGTGTAAACCGCATTTATGACTTAGTGCATTTAGGTTTTATTTCAGAGTTTGAATTAACAGTTTTAGAAGAAGCTGAAAGTTTTCTTTGGGAAATTCGCCACCACTTACACCGCTTAGCGAAACGTGATGAAAACCGTCTTCTGTTCGATCATCAAAGAGAAATTGCGGCTCAATTTGGTTATGTCCGTAAAGAAGGTCAACCTGTAAATTACGGTGTGGAGCAGTTCATGAAACGCTACTACCGTACCGCACAACAGGTTTCTACCCTCAATGAAATGTTGTTGGCCTATTTTAGCGAATCGGTTATTACTCCGCGCTTACCAAATTACGAACGTAAAATTGAAGAAGTTAATAATCATTTTAAAATCGTTGATAACAAGCTTGCAGTACAGCACCACAAAATATTCGCAGAACACCCAAGTGCTATTTTAGAATTATTCTATATTTTGGCTAATCGACCAGATATTGAAGGGATCCGCGCTCGTACTTTACGCTTACTTATTCTTGCTGCAAAACGGATTAACCAAAATTATCGAGATAATCCTGAACATCAAGCGCTGTTTATGTCGATTATTCGCTCACCCTATCGCCTATACGATACTTTGGTTGCGATGAAGCGCTATGGTGTTTTAGGAAACTATATTCCAGCATTTGGTCAAATTATGGGTCTTATGCAATATGACCTATTCCATATCTATACGGTCGATGCTCACACATTATTATTGCTGCGCAACTTAAACCGTTTTAAAGAACCTGAGTTTGCTAAAGAGTTTCCTGTTGTAAGCTCTGTTTTCCAACGTCTCGCACGTCAAGATATTGTATTTATCGCTGCATTATTTCATGACATTGCTAAAGGCCGCGGTGGAGACCATAGTGAACTCGGTGCAGAAGATGCCATCGAATTTGGACGTGCGCATGGGTTTACAGAGCGTGAATGCAAACTAATTGCATGGCTCATCCACAACCATTTGCTCATGTCACTAACTGCTCAGAAAAAGGATATTTCCGATCCGGATGTTGTTAAAGATTTTGCTGAAAAACTTGGCGATATGGAACATCTTGATTATCTATATACCTTAACAGTTGCAGATATTAATGCGACAAATCCAAAGCTGTGGAACACATGGCGTGCTTCACTTATGCGTCAACTTTATACGCATGCCCGTGATGTAATTCGTACAGGTTTAAGTCGTCCAGTTGACTATCAAATGCTGATTGAAGACACCAAATTTGCAGCAAGTGAATTACTGGTGAATAACTTCTCATTAACAGATGTTGAAAAAGTATGGCAAGAACTTGGAGATGAATACTTTATTAAAGAATCAGCAGATGAAATTGCATGGCACACTCAAGCAATTTTGAAACACGGCGATAATCCAGAGCCATTAGTACTGTTGCGTGCTCACCGTAAAGCTGCCCAAGATGCAGTGCAAATCTTTATATATACACGTGACCAACCCAACCTTTTTGCCACCACTGTTGCAGTTTTGGACAAAATGAATTTAGACGTTCAAGATGCAAAAATTATCACGGCAAGTACGGCATTTAGCTTAGATACCTATGTTGTACTTGATCGTTTCGGTACATTGCTGACCGACCCTGAACGCGAAGAAACAGTTAAAACTGCATTAGTGAAAGCACTTAGTCAGCCAGACCAATATCCAGGACTCATGCAACGCCGTATTCCACGTCAACTACGTCATTTTGATATTGAAAATACAGTCGACGTTACATTGAATGAAGCGTTACAGCAAAACATGGTCGAAATTTCAACACTTGATCACCCTGGCCTACTTGCACGCGTAGGTGGCTTATTTATGATGCAAGGTTTAGACATCCATTCAGCTAGAATTGCAACTTTAGGTGAACGTGCAGAAGATATTTTCTTTGTCACGAAAAAAGATGGAAAACCGTTAAATAACGAAGAGGTCAAACTCTTCTCGGAAAAGCTTAAAGCTGCATTAGATGAAGCATCTAATCAAATTTGTCAGCACTGAAACTCAACTAATTGGTAACTGTTTAATGAACTCTAGCTTGTCGTTATTGCACCCGTATCCATTTGAAAAGTTAAACCAGCTTTTTAAGGATATCACTCCTGCTAATCTTCCATTGATTCCACTATCAATTGGTGAACCTAAGCACCCAGCACCAGAGTTTGTTAAACAGGCAATCATTGACAACTTTAAACATCTATCAACTTATCCGAATAGTAAGGGTTTGCCAGAGCTTCGCCAAAGTATTGCAGAGTGGTTAACCAAACGCTTCAAACTGAATAGCATTAGTGCAGAAAATCATATTTTACCCGTATCAGGTACACGTGAAGGGATTTTCTCATTTGTTCAGGCGCTCATTAACCGTGAAGACGCGCCGTATGTAGTAATGCCGAATCCGTTTTATCAAATTTATGAAGGTGCAGCTCTACTGGCTGGTGCAAAACCTTATTTCATCAATTGCACCGAAGAAAATGGCTATTTAGGTGATTTTGATGCTGTACCAGCAGAAGTATGGGAAAAAACAGCCCTTCTTTTTGTATGTACACCAGGTAACCCAACAGGTACTGTGCTTTCTAAAGAGCAATTCAAAAAGTTAATTGCCTTGTCCGATCAATATAATTTCGTTATTGCTTCTGACGAATGCTATTCAGAACTTTGGTTCGATCAAGCACCTACAGGTTTACTAGAAGTTTGTGCAGAACTTGGGCGTGATGACTATAAAAACTGTGTCGTATTCCATTCACTTTCTAAACGCTCAAACTTACCGGGTTTACGCTCGGGTTTTGTAGCCGGTGATGCAGAATTATTAAAACCATATTTGCAGTATCGTACTTATCATGGTGCCGCAATGCCTGTTCAACATCAGCTTGCATCAATTGCAGCATGGAATGATGAGAACCATGTTGAAGAAAATCGTAAGCAATATCGTGCAAAATTTGATTTATTCCAAACCGAACTAGGTCACTTATTACCTCTGCAAAAGCCAGATGCTGGTTTTTATTATTGGTTAAAAGTTGATAATGATGAAACTTTTGCCAAGATGTTAATAGAAAAAGCACATATTAAGGTTTTACCTGGCCGTTATTTATCTCGTGACACAGATCAAGGTAACCCTGGGGAAAATCATGTGCGTATGGCTTTAGTTGCCGATTTAGCGCAATGCGAAGAAGTGGTTAAGCGTTTAAAAGCAATTCTCTAAGCATAAGTAAATTGTACAGCCTTTAGTAATATTAAAGGCTGTACACTACATTAACTATAAATAACCAGCAGTACTGCGAAAAATATAAAAGCCAAACTAGAGCAATAATATAAGCCCTTAGCAGAACGTTTAATCTGTTCTAGAACCCGATTTTGAAGCAATAAGCGAACCAATAATAAGTTCCAAGTAAGCACCACTCCAGTCATCCATGTACTCATTAGCAATTTTTGAAGCAGATTAAAGTCATGCTGAATGAGCAACATTAAGCTACTATAAAACATGATATTTTTTGGATTAAGAAGACTAGATTGTATTCCTAACATTAAACTTTTAATTTTATTCTGGTATTTTTGCTCTTGATCCATCAAACCATTTTTTTCAATAGCAAAAGTTAAGGTGCCAGACCGAGCAGCACTAAAACAAAGGTAGCTCAAATAAACCAAATACCCCGCCCCAAGCCATTTAAGTACTAAAAGAATGTTCGTACTCAAATTTCCAAGCAACACAAATCCAAACATACACGCCATCAAAATCAAGAGATTACCAAAAGTAATTCCCACAATAACTCCATACGTATAGCGCGAACCCTTTTGCAAAAGACTGGTGAGAATCAGAAAGAAGTCAGGCCCCGGAGATAACAAAGCTAAAAAATGGGTAAAGGCAATAACTAAAAAAACTTCCATAACGGCTTCATCTGTAAAACAGTATGGAATAGCTTAAAAATAGAGAAAAATAATTTCTTGTAAATTATTGCGCGGCAACGAGTTGGAACTGACGAGGAGTGATTCCTGTATGGGCTTTGAAAGCTTTATGAAAATGGCTCTGATCACTAAAGCCTAAATTTACAGCCAGCTCTGCGAGTGGAATGCCTTGTTTTAATTGTGCTCTGGCCTGATTAATCTTTAAATTAATTTGAAATGCATGGGGTGTTAAACCAACATTGGCTTTAAATAGGCGAATGATTGCATATCGACTAAGGCCAACCTGCTGGGCAAGCTCTTCTAAAGAAATAAATCGTTCGGATGATTTAATAATATGAATCAAGTCCAAAAAGCTTTCATACAAATATTGAGTTTTCTGTATTTCTTCTAATATAAAATGAGGTAATAACAACTGTGTAAGGTAATAGATCAGCGACTGTTCTTTTTCGAGAATTAATTTTTGAGAATCAAATAAAGTTTCATTCATATCAGAAAAAGCCTGATATAAATTTTCATCTTTAATAATGAGAGGTCTATGTTGGGGCAAATTTAAATCAAAGCCCTCTTTTTGAAATTCGGCGTACCATTGATTAAGCCAAGATATATCCAGATGCAGCATCTGGTAACTCCAAGCCTGATCAGGCAGTGGGTTACAAGAATGTTCAATGTGGGCAGGCACAATGACTAATGTGCCGGCAGAAATCTTTTGTGCTGTACCAAATGAGCTTTGAAAAACGCTATTCCCTTCGTCTATAGCTCCAATTGAAAATGTTGGATGACTATGAGACTTATAACATGTCCGGCTAAAACAAGACCTTCTGGTTTCAACATAAGGCATTCGCCCATCTTGCCAAAACTCAAAAGCTTGGGGAATAGCGTTCGTTGAATTCATTAACTTGCTAATGCTTTTTCAATATCAGCTTCTAAAGCTTCTGGTTTAGTCGTAGGAGCATAGCGATTTAACACAGCACCATCTCTTCCCACCAAAAATTTGGTAAAGTTCCATTTAATCGTGCTACTACCTAAAATACCTTTAGCTTCACGTGTTAAATATCTAAAAATCACATGAGCTTCCGGTCCTTTTACATCAACTTTTGCAAACATCGGGAATTTCACCCCATAGTTGCGCTGACAGAACGTACCGATTTCTTTATTGTTACCTGGATCTTGCCCCCCAAACTGGTTGCAGGGAAAACCTAAAACTTCCAAACCTTGATCTTTATATTTCTCATAAAGTTTTTCAAGGCCAGCAAATTGTGGTGTAAAACCACATTTACTCGCAGTATTTACAATTAGTAAAACTTTACCTTTGTAATCAGCTAATTGCTTAACTTCACCCTCTAACAGTTCAGCTTCAAACTGATAAATATTACTCATGGATAGGTTTCCTCATCATTTTTTTCTTGTGATTTCAGTTGTAATGATGCCGAGTTTACACAATAGCGCAAACCAGTCGGCTGTGGTCCATCTTCAAAAACATGCCCTAAATGGGCTTCGCAATCATGACAAACAATTTCTGTTCTGACCATACCATGCGATAAATCGTCATGTTCTTCAATTGCAGTTGGCTCAATCGGTTTAAAGAAGCTAGGCCAACCACAACCACTGTCATATTTAGTATCTGATGAGAACAATTCTGCGCCGCAGCAACGGCAGACATAGGTACCATGTTGCTTAGTATTCCAGTATTGCCCCGTAAATGCAGGCTCAGTGCCCTTTTGTCGTGTAATCCGATACTCTTCTGGTGATAACTCTCTTTGCCATTCCCGGTCTGTTTTATTGACTTTTCCCATGACATGCACCTTTATTCTGATGTAAACATTTCTGATGATTGAGTTTTTATATTTACGCCATTCATCACAAAAACACTAGTCTCTGAACGTAAAATTTGTTGGAATTTAATCATCTAAGTAATAGAAAGCAAAAAGTAGGCAAAATTCAAAATCAAAAGTAAGCAAAATTATGCTTTATTTTCTTCCAAGGAAGCAAAGATGGTGCTATTCTTGTTTGGCACGGTTGTATAGGACAAAACATGTCTCAGAAAAAAAGTGTGCTTTTCCAGCAACTATTACCAGTTATCAAACAGTATCAGCAATCGGGCTTTACCCATGAAAAAATTGTTGAATTGCTAAAAGATCAACACGATCTGAATTTGGTAACAGTTAAAACATTTAAAAGTTATTTATACCGATATGCAAAAGTGAATCCAGCTATGTCTAAAAATACTGCTACCCTCCAATCCATGCCAACTTCTCGAGAAATAAAGAAATCATCGAAGCTTGAGCATGTTTGTTATGACATTCGCGGACCAGTATTACGAGCCGCCAATGAAATGGAAGAGCAAGGACATAAAATCATCAAGCTAAATATCGGCAACCCTGCTCCATTTGGTTTTGAAGCACCACAAGAAATTATTAATGACGTTGCTTTAAACCTACCAAATGCAATTGGTTATGTTGATTCAAAAGGTATCTTTCCTGCTCGTAAAGCAATTTGTCAGTATTACCAACAAAAAGGCATCCTAAATATGCACGTGAATGACGTGTATATCGGTAATGGCGTTTCTGAACTTATTGTCATGGCGATGCAAGGCTTACTTGATGATGGCGATGAAATGCTAATTCCGATGCCAGATTACCCTCTCTGGACAGCAGCTGTTAATCTTTCAGGTGGTACAGCAATCCACTATAAATGTGATCAAGAAAATAGCTGGTATCCAGATATTGCTGATATTGAAAGTAAAATTACGCCGAACACACGCGGCATTGTCATTATTAATCCGAACAACCCGACTGGTTCCGTCTATCCACGTCATGTGCTTGAACAAATTGTCGCAGTTGCAAAGAAACATGACTTAATTTTATTTGCTGACGAAATTTACGACAAAATTATTTATGACGGCATTGAACATGTTTCGGTGGCGTCATTAGCGGGTGACCAGCTATGCGTATCTTTTAATGGCTTGTCAAAAGCTTATCGTATTGCAGGTTTCCGTTCAGGATGGATGGCAATTACTGGTGACAAAAGCCGTGCTGCTGACTATATCGAAGGTTTAGATATGTTGGCATCTATGCGCCTATGTGCAAACGTTCAAGCTCAATATGCAATTCAAACCGCCCTCGGAGGATATCAATCAATCAATGACTTGATTCGTCCGGGTGGCCGTTTATACGAACAGCGTAATATTGCTTGGGAAATGCTAAATGAAATTCCAGGGGTAAGCTGCGTGAAACCAGAGGGAGCAATGTATTGTTTCCCTCGCCTCGATCCCAACATCTATCCAATTGAAGATGACGAAAAGTTAATGCTTGATTTGTTACGTGCAGAAAAAGTGTTATTGGTGCAAGGTACGGGCTTTAATTGGCCAACTCCAGATCATTTCCGCGTGGTTTTCTTACCTGCTGAAAATGAATTACGAGAAGCTATTACTCGTTTAGGTCGTTTCTTAGCCAACCGCCGTTAAAAAAATGCATATCAAAAAAGGCATCTAATTTACGATGCCTTTTTTGATAATTCTATTTTATTACTTAAAAAAAAGAATTATCAAAAACGTTCTCACTTTCCCACCAATTCAAAAATAATGATTTGAAATTAAATACTTTTCATTAGAAATTTAATTCTTTTAATCTATAAATTCAGTTTAAAAATTCATTTATATATTTTTTACCATACGTTTAAATTTGTATGTAATTTCGCATTTTCCTCAATCTTTATTATGCAAAAAATGCATGGATCAATATATTTTTGCATTTCACACTGCTTCAAAATCGAGCAACAATCCCCTTCCATAACAACACCACCATATTCGATTCGGTTAAACAGATACAGATATCTAGGAAGATAAAATCGGTAGAACGACCGGACTGAACTAACAAGGAAAGCTTTCAATCATTCAAATCCCATCAAAGAATGATTGAATCAAATGGATAGAGGTTCATATGAAGCAAAAGAAATTGCTCAAGTATATTGTTATTGCTATTTTACTCGGCATACTGACAGGTTGGATTTGTCACCATTTTTTCAATGAAGGTGAACAACTGAAGCAAATCGCTTCTTATTTCAGCATCATTTCAGACATCTTTTTACGCTTAATCAAAATGATTATTGCTCCATTGGTATTTGCCACAATTGTGTCAGGCATTGTATCAATGGGGAAATCTACATCAATTGGAAGTATTACACTTAAGTCAATGACTTGGTTTATTACTGCTTCGTTTGTATCGCTTGCAATCGGTATGGGTTTAGCTAACTTCTTCCAACCTGGTGCAGCTTTAGACTTAGCACTACCAACAGCTCAACAACTTAGTGGCGCTTCTCTCCCAGCGACCACTGGCTTTACACTACAATCATTCTTAAGCCATGTTTTCCCACGCAGCATTGCAGAAGCAATGGCCAACAATGACATCCTCCAAGTACTCGTTTTCTCAATCTTCTTTGGTTCAGCTCTTGCTTTTGTAAATCAAGGTAAAGAAAAAGACTCTGTCATTATCCGTTTGACTGAAGAACTTAGCAAGATCATGTTCCGTATTACCGATTACGTCATGATGTTCGCACCTTTTGCAGTATTTGCTGCAATCGCTTCAGCAATTACGGTACAAGGTTTAGGCTTGATTGTTGACTACGGTATTTTAATCGCAGAGTTCTATTTTGGTCTTCTGTTGCTTTGGATTATTTTGTTCTCTGTTGGTGCAATCGTACTTAAAAAAGATATTTTACGCCTAGGCAAATTAATTCGCGAACCTGTAACGCTTGCTTTTGCTACAGCTTCAAGTGAATCTGCCTACCCTAAAGTAATGGATGCACTAAATAAATTTGGTGTACCTAAAAAAGTGACTAGCTTTGTATTACCTTTGGGTTATTCATTCAACCTAGATGGTTCAATGATGTACACCACGTTTGCAGTACTGTTTATTGCTCAAGCTTACAACATTGATCTTAGCTTCACTCAACAAATCTTAATTCTGTTAACGCTTATGGTGACAAGTAAAGGTATTGCGGGTGTATCACGAGCTTCTATCGTCGTTATTTCAGCAACACTTACCATGTTCCATTTACCTGAAGCAGGCATTCTCTTATTGCTTGGTATCGATCAGTTCCTTGATATGGGTCGTACTGCAACAAACGTAGTAGGTAACAGTATTGCTACTGCCGTAGTTGCTAAACTTGAAGGTGATAAAGTAGCTGACACTGAAGAGCTACCAGAGCCTGTATTAATTAAATCAACTCAAGAACAAACGACCGCTTAAGTTTCTCTTTTCTCCCACTCTCCCAACTTAAGAGCAATTTTATATGACCTTATAAAATTGCTCTTCTTTTTATTCTAAAATTAAACAATAAAAATTTATCTGTATTTTCATATTAAATAATGAACCAAATAATAGCTTTTAACTCCTATTAAATTTTTTTAAAATAAACCTTAAAAAGAGAATAAAAATCACCCAAACAGAATTTATATTCTTAAAAGTAAGCATCAAGTGATTAAATTTTAATTCATTTTATTACAACTTAATTATATTAAACTATTGTAATTATTATTTAGTTTCCCTACTAAAAAATTTATATAATTTTATTTATAAATAATAAACTTTGTAATCAATACCATATAAGTACCAAATGGTAAATAAAACCCGCACCACACCCATTATTTTTTAATTTTATAAAGATAAAAAAATCATTTGCTTTCTTTATATTAAAAAGCAAACAAATCGAGATAAATTAGAAAAACTTAATAGATTTTTTATTTTATTCATGATATTTATTAACGCTGAATAAAAGCAATGACTAAGTAATTATTGGTGAAACAAAATGCTATTCAGGGATGCTTCTTATTCAGCAAGTTACGAATATGTTTTACATGGTATGTATTTTGCTTAGGAAAAGCAGACATATTCGACAAACTTTTTTTACTTTCGTCACTTCATAAGGATATTTTCGATGTTGACTAAAACTGTTAAATCTTTAGGTTTAGCGATGGGCTTATTGGCCTGCTCTCTCCCACTTTACGCAAAAAACAATGTAGTTGTTGTTGCCACTGGCGGTACTATCGCAGGTGCTGGCGCAAATTCAACAAACAGTGCAACTTACACTGCTGCGAAAGTTCCAGTTGATGCCTTAATTAATGCAGTTCCACAAATCAAAGATTTGGCGAATGTAACTGGTATTCAGGCATTACAGGTCGCTTCTGAAAGTATTACTGACAAGGAATTATTACAAATTGCTCGTCAAGTAAATGAGCTGGTAAAAAAACCATCTGTTAATGGTGTTGTGATTACTCACGGTACAGATACTTTAGAAGAAACAGCATTTTTCTTAAATCTGGTTGTTCACACTGATAAACCGATTGTTATTGTTGGTTCAATGCGTCCTTCAACTGCTCTTTCAGCAGATGGCCCACTTAACCTTTATAGTGCAGTTGCTTTAGCTGCTTCTGATGATGCAAAAAATAAAGGCGTTATGGTTCTTATGAACGACTCTATTTTTGCTGCGCGTGATGTAACTAAAGGCATTAACATTCATACAAATGCTTTTGTTAGCCAATGGGGCGCTTTAGGTACATTAGTTGAAGGCAAGCCATACTGGTTCAGACAGTCTGTAAAACGTTTTACAAATGCTTCAGAATTTAATATTGAAAATATTAAAGGTGATGCACTTCCAATGGTGCAGATCGTTTATGGCTCAGACTCTATGCTTCCAGATGCTTATGAAGCATATGCAAAAGCTGGTGCTAAAGCGATTATCCATGCAGGTACTGGTAACGGTTCAGTTGCGAACTATATCGTACCAACTTTACAAAATCTTCACGACAAGAACGGTATTCAAATTATCCGCTCATCACGTGTTCCACAAGGTTTTGTAGTGCGTGATGCAGAACAACCTGACTCTAAATATGGCTGGGTAGCAGCACATGATTTAAATCCTCAGAAAGCGCGTCTTCTTGCAGCATTAGCTCTTACCAAGACTACCGATGCTAAAGAAATTCAACGCATGTTCTGGCAGTACTAAGTTTTTCAACCAGCTCAAACCTAGATGTTTGAGCTGGTCATATTTTATAAAAATAATGTCTTTTATATTAAATCTGTACAATAGTTGTTCAACTCATTCTTCTTAAATAATAAAATCCTTAACAGTTTGCCAAAATATTAACCATTTCCTTTTAACTTTGCGTGTTAAACTATGCTGTGGTCGCATTAAGGATTGGTTTATGCAGTTTGTTCATCTAGGTATTTATACAGAATTTTCGATTACAGAGTCGATAGTTCGCATACCTGACTTGGTCAATGCTGCGGTTAAAGACCAAATGCCTGCGTTGGCATTAACTGATCTCTCTAACCTCCATGCGGCGGTAAAATTTTATAATTCTTGTTTAAAAAAAGGAATTAAGCCGCTTTTAGGTAGCACAATTCGCCTTGATGATGCTCAACATCGTGTCACCTTACTTGCAATGAGTGATGTTGGGTGGAAAAGTCTCACCGAAATCGTTTCACGCGGCTTTATTGAAGGACAACAGCTCAGTATTCCATGTGTACAAAAAGAATGGGTACTTGAACAGCATCAAGATATTATCGTTTTACTTGGCCAGCATAGTGATGTTGGTCAGATGCTTTGCTCATCTAACCCTCAAAAAGCTGCTCCCCTTTTAGAAGCATGGCTCGAAAAGTTTGGTAACCGTGTTTATCTTGCTTTAACACGTACTGACCGTCCAGGTGAAGAAGACTTTATTCAAGAAGCAGCTAAGCTTGCTGCTCAATATAATGTTGGTGTAGTTGCACATAATGATGTGCACTTTGTAGAAAAAGAAGATTTCGAGGCACACGAAGCACGTGTTTGTATCGCTGATGGTTATGTATTAGCAGATAATCGCCGTCCACGGACGTATAGCCCAGAGCAGCACTTTAAAACCTCAGATGAAATGATCGAATTGTTTTCCGATATTCCTAGTGCTATCGAGAACACCTATCATATTGCCAAACGCTGCAACGTTAAACTACAACTCGGTACTTACTTTTTACCTGACTATCCAATTCCAGATGGTTTTACCATCGACACTTATTTTGAACATTTATCTAAAGTAGGTTTGGAAGAGCGCTTAAATTATCTTTACCCTGTTGAAAAACGTGGCGAGGACTGGGCAGAGATTCGTAAGCCTTACGATGAACGAATTGATTATGAAGTCGGTATTATCCTGAAAATGGGTTTCCCAGGATACTTCCTCATCGTCATGGACTTTATTCAATGGGCAAAAAATAATGGTGTTCCTGTAGGGCCAGGTCGTGGTTCAGGTGCAGGTTCTTTAGTCGCATATAGCTTAAAAATTACTGACCTTGATCCACTTCGTTACGATCTACTCTTTGAACGTTTCTTAAACCCAGAACGTGTATCGATGCCTGACTTTGACGTCGATTTCTGTATTGCTGGACGTGACCGCGTCATTGATTATGTATCACGTACTTATGGTCGCGAAGCCGTTTCACAAATTGCAACTTTCGGAACCATGGCAGCAAAAGGTGCAATCCGTGATGTTGCACGTGTATTAGGTAAATCTTACGGTTTAGCTGACCGTATTTCAAAAATGGTGCCTACCAAACCGCTCGGTGTGGACTTAGCTACCGCTATTGATATGGAACCTCAGCTTAAAGATATTGTGACCAACCCATCTAACCCAGATAACGACGATGCAAGCGAAATCTGGGAAATGGCATTAAAATTAGAAGGTGTAACCCGAAATACTGGTAAACATGCCGGAGGTGTAGTCATTGCACCAGGTAAAATTACCGATTTCTCGGCTGTACTTTGTGATGCAGATGGGACGAACCGTGTTGCTCAATATGATAAAGACGATGTAGAAGCAGCAGGTCTGGTCAAATTCGACTTCTTGGGCTTACGTAACTTAACCGTTATTGAAGACGCGATCCAAAATATTAATAAAAACCGCGACAGTAATGATCAGCTCAATATCTTGCATGTTCCTCTAGACGACGCTAAAGCATATTCTGTCTTTGCCGATGCAAATACGACAGCGGTATTCCAGTTTGAATCCGTCGGCATGAAACGGATGCTTAAAGAAGCACGCCCAAGCAAATTCGAAGAAATTATTGCGTTCGTATCATTGTATCGTCCAGGTCCAATGGACCTGATTCCTGACTTTATTCACCGTATGCATGGTGGAGATTTTGAATATCTTCATCCCCTTCTTGAAGGTGTATTAGAACCAACATACGGCATTATGGTTTATCAGGAACAAGTTATGCAGGCTGCACAGATCTGTGCAGGTTACACGTTAGGCGGCGCAGACTTATTACGCCGTGCAATGGGTAAAAAGAAACCTGAGGAAATGGTTAAGCAACGCCAAATTTTCCTAGAAGGTGCTGCTGAAAAAGGGATTGATGAAAGCACAGCCAACCATATCTTTGACTATATGGAAAAGTTTGCAGGCTATGGTTTTAACAAATCTCACGCCGCTGCTTATGCACTCGTTGCCTACCATACAGCATGGTTGAAAGCTCATTACCCTGCTGAATTTATGGCAGCGGTAATGACATCGGAAATGCAAAACACAGACAGTGTTGTATTCTTGATTGATGACTGTCGAAATAATAATCTTGATGTCTTACCGCCCTCGGTCAACATGTCGACTTATCACTTCCATGCGAGTAATGATAAAACGATTGTTTACGGCTTAGGTGCAATTAAAGGCGTCGGCGAACAAGCAATGCAGTCAGTTATTGACTCTCGTCGACAATATGGCCCTTATACAGATCTATTCGATTTTTGCCACCGTATTGATTTAAAGAAAATCAATAAGCGTACTCTTGAAGCTTTAATTCGTGCGGGTGCACTCGATTGCCTAGGTATTGAACGTGCAAGCTTAATGGCTCAATTGCCTGAAGCTGTTCAAGCTGCTGAACAAGCGCGAAGTAACCGTGAAAGCGGTATTATGGATTTATTTGGTGAAGTTGAAGAAGTTCAGCGTAAACCAGCTAAGCCTGTTAAACCGTGGAGTGATGAAGTTCGTCTAAAAGGCGAAAAAGATACGCTTGGTTTATATTTAACGGGCCATCCAATTGATGTTTACCGACAAGAACTCAAAGCATTTATTCCTGTAAAACTAAATGAAATTACAGCTACGCGTCGTGGTGTTACTACGGTTTATGCAGGTTTGGTCATTGATGTGGCAAACTTCCCGAACCGAGTTGTTATTGTACTTGATGATGGTACGGCACGTATTGAAGTCAGCTGTAATCATGAGCGCTTCCAACGTTTTAAAGATATCGTTCAAGTGGAACGTGTTGTAGTTTTCGAAGGCGAAATCTATGAGCGTGAAGGCTTTGATCGTCCAATGGGACGTTTAACCAAAGCTTTCACCTTAAATGAAATACGACAAAAACGTGCTAACAGTATTCAAATCAAATTAACAGAAGAGTTCATGCAACCAACATTGGCAAAAGATCTGCAAAACATGATCTTGCCATTTTGCAATGTAGATATGCATCAACATATCGCTCTACAGTTACAGATTGATCAACCCTATGCTCAAGCCGAGCTTCTGTTTGGTCCGCAATGGAAAGTCGCTCCTCTAGATGAATTACTTGCTAAGCTCAGAGATTATTTTGGTAAAGATAATATTTACATTGAATATCAAGTAAAGTCTAAAGCGGCTAAAGCAGAAGATCCTGTTCGTCCACATGCTGTTGCCTCTCCTCCTGCGGGTATGTCTATGGACGATGCATTGGATTTATACCAAAGCGAAGTTTCTCAATATTCGTAATTTCTGGAAATCTTATGAGTTCGTTTGACCACACCACCGTGTCAAAACAATTAGCACAAGTGCGTATTGTCATGGTAAATACAACTTTGCCTGCTAATATTGGCAGTGCTTTACGTGCCATGAAAACAATGGGACTAATTAAATTAGTTCTCGTAGCACCCAAAACATATCCTCATCCAGATATACAAGCACTTGCCGCTGGTGCCCAAGATTTATTTGAACATCTTGAGATTGTAGACACCTTAGAAGATGCGATTAAAGATTGCCATTTGGTTTTTGGAACAAGTGCACGTAGTCGCACCATTCCTTGGCCTTTACTGGATGTGCGACCTGCAGCTAAAGAAGCCATTAAAGCAACCACTCAAGGACAACAAATTGCGATTGTTTTTGGCCGCGAAGATCGTGGTCTAACTAACGAAGAATTAGCACTGGCAAATTACCATTTAACGATTCCTGTAAATCCGGACTATGGCGTGTTGAATGTAGCGCAAGCAATTCAAGTTGTATGTTATGAGCTTCGAATGTCTGCTCTGGAACAAGATAAAGTCGATCAGAATGTAGATGAAATGCCATTAGTGCAAGGCCAAAGCATGCAATGGGATGAACCTTTGGTTACTCAGCAACAAATGGAAGAGTTTTATCCTCATTTAGAAAAAATGCTGACTGAAATTGAATTTTTAGACCCAGAGAATCCACGTTTATTGCCTTTACGCTTGCGTCGTCTGTTTGGTCGTATACAATTAGATCGTATGGAATATCATTTACTTCGCGGTATTTTTAGTCGTGTACAAGCTCTAACCAGTGGTAAATGGAAAAAAGCATTATCTGACAAGGAGGATCAACCCAATGCTTAAGCAGCTTAAAGAAGATATAAAGGCTGTATTTGCGCGAGATCCTGCTGCCCGCAATACACTCGAAGTTCTTACGACTTATCCTGGCATTCATGCAATTATGATGCATCGTGTTGCACATGAATTATGGCAAAAAGATTGTAAAGGTGCAGCTCGCCTACTTTCTTCATTTAGCCGTTTTGCCACAGGAATCGAAATTCATCCGGGTGCTAAAATCGGTAAGCGTTTTTTTATTGATCATGGTATGGGTGTTGTGATTGGTGAAACTGCTGAAATTGGCGATGATGTTACGCTTTATCATGGTGTTACCTTAGGCGGTACAACATGGAAGACCGGCAAACGTCACCCAACTTTAGAAGATGGTGTGGTGGTTGGTGCTGGCGCGAAAATTTTGGGCCCATTTACGGTAGGTAAAGGTGCTAAAGTCGGTTCAAATGCTGTAGTGACTAAAGCTGTTCCTGCTGGTGTAACTGCTGTTGGAAACCCTGCTCGCTATATCTATAAAGATACCGACAAGAACCAAGATAAAGATGAAGAACGTCGCCGTGATTATGCACAAAGTATTGGTTTTGCCCCATATGCGACAACTGCTGATCAGTCAGACCCTATTTTAGAAGGTATGCGCGTTTTGCTTGATCGTATTCAGAACAATGAAACGCGTATGAATAATTTATGCCAGCGTTTATCCGAGCTAGACCCTAGCTTCAAAAAAGAAAGCCAAGATGAACAACCTTTTAGTGATGAAGAGCTAAAAATTCTTGAAGAAGTGCGTCGTGAATGTGGCGCACAAAACAAGATATCAAAAACGTAATATTCTTGATTCATAATGTAACACGCTTACTCTTGCATGTCGGTTTAGCTTTTCCTAGACTTACCACTACCAAATCTGACTTTACTAAAATGAACGGAAGATCCTATGAATTTTAAGCCTTTGGCATATATCATCCTTGCGACCTCAAGTTTAACAGCTTGTACAATGGCACCTGTAAAACAACAAAAAATTGAGCCTTTTGTTTTCAAGGAACCAGAGCTTACTCCTCCTTTTTATGCACTAAATCCTTTTAACTATGATAAACCGCCAGCATTTGAAGTTGCGTTAAAAGAAGCTGCTGCACAGCCGGTAACGAAAATGGTGGTTAATCGTCAAGATGACCCAACCAAACAGCTTACTCTCGACACCAATAAACTGATTGTTCCGACTGTAAATAACACACAGCGTTCAATGAAATATGCAGTTTTAGCTGGCGAGAATGAAATTGATGTTACGAGCATTGATGACTTCTTACAGTTAGTGGAAGGCAAAGCACGTCACTATCCACCTCGCTTTACTGACCGCCAAGAACGTAAAGGCTTCGAAAGTAAACTTAAAGAAGTAACACAGCAACTCGATACACTTGCTGCAAACCCAAATGCATCATTTGATATTTTACTTCGCGCTTTTAAAGCAAGTGTTCTTGCACGTAACCTTGATTTAGGTACTGCTCATACCACTAGATCTTTAGAATATGCTCAAAGACTTTTAAAAATTAATCCAGATGACGCGGAAGCAAACTTCTGGTTCGGTTTTGGTTTATCTGAAGGTGGTGGTCAACGCGAAGCCATTCCATATTTAGATAAAGCAATTAAAGGTAATGTTCAAGAAGCATATTTAGCTGCTGCAAATAACTATATTGCGATGGAGCAAAAGAAAAATGCGATCCAGACGCTTAAGAATTATAAAGTTAAATATCCAGATGAATCGGAAATTGCTGATCGTTTAATTCAAGAAATTGAAAAACAAGGTCGTTGGAATGTATGGCAAGTTTTAACTAACCCTGCAATGTCTGCCACTACTCCTAGCACAACACCTCAAAAATAAGCGTAATTAGATAAAAAAGGGCTGTTTTGACAGCCCTTTTTTTATTTGATCATTTGAAAAATATTTTAAAATTTGTATGATCTACCTACCATTGAGCCACTAAATTTTGACCATAATGTTTTCAATAAAAAGAAGCAAAACAGTATTGACGGTCATACTACTCGGTTCAATTCTGAGTGGTTGTCAGGTCGTTAATGTTAAACAGCAAGCTTTGAATGTAACTATTGCAAATGAACGTAATAGTATTCTTACGCAAGATAAACTCAGCGAAGCAAGTCTGAATGTTTTATCAATGTCTGGTCAGGAAGCTAAAGTTTGTACTGACACACCTGATAACTGTGTAAATCAACTCAAAAAACTTCCTCAAATTTTAGATGAACAGTTCTTATCAGCTGCAAGTGAAATGTATTTGGCAAAAGCAATGGCTTTGTCAGATTCATCTAATTGTAAAATTAGTAGATTTACTAAACATAAGTCTGAAGAAGAACAAACGAATATTCAAAGTAAATATGATGATTGCCTAGACCAGCAATTGAATTTACTGGATAAAAGTATTCGTTACAGCTATGCCTACCTATTCTCAACAAAACGTCAGCCTAATGACCGTATTTTTGATAATAGACAAGTTCAAATTCGGGACTTTTATAATCAAGCCATCGCAAAAATGGTGAGTGTTTATGATTTACGCTACCCTAAAAAAAATGGTGTTGAACCTCAAATACATATTGGTAAAAGTGTCTATTCGATTGATTTCGAATTTCATCAGCAGCTTGCTGGGCAAAAATTAGAAAAGTTAATTTCTAGTTATAATTTAAATTTTTCAGGGTTAAGAACCATTAACCGTCGTGATGGTTTTGGATCTGAATTTGTAGCGGTTTTTCCGAGTTCAGGAAAAGAAGATATTAATGAATATATTTTAGACCCGCTTAAATACAATTATAAAAATGGTGTTAATCCAAATATTCATCATGCACGTTATTTGGCTGCAACTATTGTAGCTGAACCAAAACATGCGACCACTGTTGAAGAAATTATTAATAATCCTGAATTCGTGATTCGGGTTTACGATCCATACCGGACCGATAATATTAGTGTAGCAGGAAAACAATATCCTCTAGCGGCCAACTTTTCCGCGCCTTACGGCCTATGGTTAGCTGAAAATAATTTAGGTGTCGCGGCTTATTTAAGTCTGATTGATCGTGATCAGCACTTAACCATGCCACACCTATATATGCTTGAACCATACAACCCAAATAAGAAAATTATTGTATTAGTCCATGGGCTCGCAAGTAGTCCTGAGGCATGGATTGCACTGACTAATGATGTTATGGGCGATACGGTTTTAAGAGATAATTATCAAGTTTGGCAAGTTTTCTATTCAACCAACATGCCGATTTTGGAAAGCCGTTTCCAAACTTATGCTCTTCTTAAGCAAGCTTTTGGTTCTTTGAACGCTAATGATCCTGCTGCACATGATGCCGTACTGGTTGGACATAGTATGGGAGGTATTATTAGCCGTTTACTGGTAAGTGATGGAGATATTACCAAGCCTGCTTTAGAGCTAATGACGACACGTCAACAAAACCGCTTTAAGAAACATCCAATGGTTACTGAACGATTGCAAATGCATTCAATCAATAATTTTGATCGTGCAATTTTCTTGGCTTCCCCTCATCGAGGTACAGATTATGCAGATCGCTGGTTTACATTAGCAGCGCGTAAAGTTATTCGCCTACCTGGTGCTTTTTTATCAGCTGTAGCAACTTCACTCACAACCGAAAATTTAGATGTTAAAGATTTTTTGAGTAATATTGATAGTGGTTTGATTCAAAATGGTCCAAGCGATTTGAGTCATCAGTCCAAATTTATGGAGCTTACAGAAAATATTAATCCTCATAAAGGCTTAGTTTTTCACTCAATTATGGGAAATATCACCAAGAGCGATGATCCAAACGTAATTACGGATGGTATTGTTCCGTATAAAAGTGCTCACTTAGAGGGTGCCAAATCTGAGAAGGTTCTTCCAGGTGGACATTCAATTCAGTTAACGCCGCAAGCTGTATTAGAACTGCGTCGTATTTTACGAGAGCATTTAGTCGAGCACGGTTTATATAAACCATAAAATAAAAAAAGCCAAAGAATGATCTTTGGCTTTTTTGTTTCTGGGTTTAAATCTTATTGCCCAGAACGGATGATGTAATCAAACGCAGAGAGTGATGCTTTCGCGCCTTCACCTGTAGCAATAATGATTTGTTTGTACGGAACCGTAGTACAGTCACCCGCAGCAAATACACCCTTTACATTGGTTTCGTTGCGGTCATTTACAATGATCTCGCCACGATTGGTTAACTCAAGCTCACTGTCTTTCAAGAAGTCAGTATTTGGCAATAAACCAATCTGTACAAAGATCCCTGCAAGCTCAACCACATGTTCTTCTTCGGTCGCACGATCTTTATATTTAAGACCAGTTACTTGTGATCCGTCACCTAACACTTCCGTACTTAAGGCATTCATAATCACAGTTGTGTTTGGCAAGCTATGCAGTTTGTTTTGCAACACTTGGTCTGCACGTAGTTTGGTGTCGAACTCTACCAGAGTGACATGCTCAACAATTCCCGCAAGGTCAATCGCAGCTTCAACACCCGAGTTACCGCCACCAATCACGGCAACACGTTTGCCTTTGAATAACGGGCCATCACAGTGTGGGCAGTACGCGACACCACGGGTACGATACTCTTGTTCACCCGGTACATTCATTTCTCTCCAACGTGCACCTGTTGAAAGGATCACTGTTTTCGATTCAAGCTTTGCGCCGTTTTCAAGTTCAACTTCAACCAGACCATTTGCGGTTTGGTTTGCACCTGTGATTTTGCTGACACGTTGCAGGTTCATGATATCAACATCGTATTCACGGACATGTGCTTCCATTTCAGCAGCAAATTTAGGACCTTGAGTTTTTTGCACAGAAGTGAAGTTTTCAATGTCCATGGTATCCATGACCTGACCACCGAAGCGTTCAGCCACGATACCTGTGTTAATGCCTTTACGTGCTGCATAAATAGCAGCAGTTGCACCTGCAGGCCCACCACCAATTACTAACACATCAAACGCATCTTTGGCATTAAGCGCCGCTGCATCTTTTTCAGCAGAGTTGGTGTCGAGTTTTGCTACGATTTCTTCAAGCGTCATACGACCCTGACCAATGTGCTCATTGTCTTGGAACACCATTGGAACCGCCATGATTTTGCGTTGTTCAACTTCGTCTTGGAAGAATGAACCATCGATCATGGTTGCCGTTGTGTTCGGGTTATAAATCGCAATCAGGTTAAGCGCCTGTACCACGTCCGGACAGTTATGACAGCTTAATGATACAAACACATCAAAGTTTGCTTTGAGGTTTAAACCTTTAATCTGGTTAAGTACTTCATCAGACACTTTAGGAGCATAGCCAGACACTTGTAACAGTGCCAAGATCAAAGATGTAAACTCATGGCCCATCGGTAAACCAGCAAAGAACACACGAGGTTGTTCACCTGCTTTAGCCACACCAAAGCTTGGACGACGTGTATTGTTGCCATCAAAACGGGCCGTTACTTTGTCAGAAAGTTCAGTAATTTCGGTAACTAGTTCTTTAATTTGAGCTGCTTTATCTGATTCATCCAAAGCAGCAACTAATTCGATTGGACTTTCTAAACGTTCTAAGTAAGCTTTTAATTGAGTTTTAATGTTTTGATCTAACATCTGTTTTTACTCCAATGCATCCAAATTCTTTCAATAGATGCATAGTACGTTAAAACATAGAATAGGTAAAACAGTATGTTTTTATAGATTCAATCGGTTTTCTAGATTTTAATCTTATTTACTTAAATAAAAAAACCAACCTGAACTCATCCAGCGCAGGTCGGCAAACTGGTTAAACTAGAGTAGAACAACACCAAATACAGCGCCTGCAATCAAGACATGTAATGGGTGAACTTTTTTAATTAAAGACAATAACGTTGCAACGATAACCATAATAATGAGTAAAGTGTTGATTGCAGCCGCCTCAGAAATAATCCACGCACTGGCAAGTACCGTTCCAACTGTGACAGGTTGTAATGCAAGCTGTAAAACACGGCGCCACTTCTTATCTTTAAATTTTGACCAACCTCTCATTACAAATACAGTAATAATAGATGAGGGTAGAAATTTGGCGGTTGATGTCACAAGCAAACCCGATAGCCCTGCTACATGCCAACCAACGAGCGGCACAATCATCATATTAGGTCCGGGTGCTGCTTGAGCTATTGCAAATAAGGCACTAAATTCTTGTGCAGTCATCCAGTGATGAATATCAACGACTTGACGTTGCATTTCAGGCAATATCGTATTTCCGCCACCAAAAGCAATAAGTGATAACTGAGTAAAAATAATAGCTAAAGTAAGTAGAACTGCGCCCATTACACACGTCTCCAAATAACAGCTGAATAAAATGACAACAAAACCAGCATGGTCGCAAGTAAAGAGATTTTCAGAAAAGCGATGCTGACAATTGCCACTACAACTACACACATCGCTAATGGATTACGTAATAAAGGCTTAAGCATTTTCAACCCTGTTGCAACCAGTAGCCCAGCAGCAGCAGCTGCCAATCCTTCAAAAAGATGCTTAACCATGAGGTTGTCTTGGAACTGCTCATAGACATAATGTAAAAGTACAACAATTACCGTCGGTGCAAAGATTAAGCCAATCAGTGAGCTCACGGCGCCACGAACACCACGGAACTCCATGCCAATCGCAACAGATAAATTAATAATATTGCCACCCGGTAAAAATTGACACAGACCAAGTAACTCAGTGAATTTTTCAGGACTTAGCCACTGTCGTTGTTCTACAACGACTTTTCGTGCTAAAGGCAACACGCCGCCAAATCCAATTAAACCTAATGTTAAAAAACCTAAAAATAGTTCTGTGCAGCTCGGTACACTCTCCTTCTGCACGGCAATCTCAACATGGTTCATTTTCGTTACTTTTCACTTTATCTGACCAAGATAGAATGATACTTTTATGACATATCTACAAATGCTTTTATTTTCTTTAACCATACCCTAAAGGTATTCCTATGCTAGATTTGCACAAGCTTCATGCCTTTGTTGTGGTTGTTGAAGAAAGAAACATCACTCACGCGGCAAACCGTTTGTTTATTCAACAGCCGCCTTTAACGCGTTTACTCAAAAAACTTGAAGAAGAACTCGGTACGCAATTACTTGTTCGCCAACCACGGGGAATTGAACCGACTGAAGCAGGCTTAGCACTATTTAAAGAAGCACAAATTTTATTAGAGCATGCCAAACATATTCCTAAATTAGTTCAAGATGTCAGCCAAGGTAAAACAGGACAACTCAATATTGGTTTTACAAGTTCTGCAGGCTTGCATCCACTGATTTCATTAGTATTGCGCTCCTATCGGGAAATATACCCAAAGGTACAAACCAAACTTGAAGAAGCAGGCAGCCAAAAGCAATTAGATCGGTTAATCTCGGAAAAACTTGATATCGCCTTTTTAAGAGCCCCGATTAGTCGTGATATTGGGTTAAAACATCTTCATATATTAGATGAGCCAATGATGGTGGCATTACCTACAGGACATCCACTTACACAAAAAGAAAAAATTAGTTCAAGTGACTTATCAAATGAAAATTTTGTTTTATACCGTCGCTCTTCAGGGCAGGGTTTATATGACAATATTTTATACAGTTGTTATCAAGCGGGTTTTAGCCCACGTATTATTCAGGAAGCGCCTCGACCTACCGCAACATTAAATTTAGTTGCTGCTGGAATTGGCATCACTATTGTACCAGCCTCAATGCATAACTTCTGGGACCATGAAATTGTTTATCGCGAATTTGATAGTTCAATAAAACTTAATGCTCCTCTTTACTTGATTACAAGAGAAAATGAAAATTCAGCCAAAGTTTCAAACTTTATTAATTTATTACAAAAATTATTACCAACAATTACGTAAGCAAAAAATTACTCAATAAAAAATGCCCCTATCGGAGCACTTTTTATTGAGTAAAACAGTCTATTTTTGGTTCACTCGTTTTGATAACTCTTCTGCCGATTCTTTACGTTCCGAATAGCGATCTGTCAGATATTGTTTTTGTCCACGTGTTAATAAAGTGAACTTATAGAGTTCCTCCATTACATCGACAATTCGGTCATAGTAAGAGGATGGTTTCATACTTCCATCTTCTTCAAACTCTAAAAAAGCTTTAGCAACTGAGGACTGATTTGGGATGGTAATCATACGCATCCAGCGCCCTAAAATGCGCATTTGATTCACAGCATTGAAAGATTGAGAACCTCCACTAACTTGCATAACTGCTAAGGTTTTACCTTGTGTTGCACGAATTGCTCCACCAGCTAAGGGAATCCAATCAATCTGAGCTTTTAAAATCGAACTCATTGCACCATGACGTTCTGGTGAACACCAAACCATTCCTTCTGCCCAAGCCAAAAGTTCATGTAATTCTTGAACTTTTGGATGGTCTGTTTCTGCATCTTCTGGTAAAGGTAAACCTTTAGGATGAAAGATTTTAACCTCGGCACCTAAATATTCAAGAATTCGTCCAGCCGTCAACACAGCAAAACGGCTATAAGAACGCTCACGATTAGAACCATATAGCAATAAAATGCGTGGTGGATGTTCAAGTTGCTGTGCTTGCACTTGTTCAAAGGTAGGCTTATCTAAAAGATTTAACGCTACATTGGATAAATCATTGTTAAGACTGTTCATGGGAGAAATACTTTTTCTTTAGCCAAAGAGAAACTGAAACGAGTGAAATTAAAACCGGAACCTCGACCAATGGTCCTATCACAGTGGTAAATGCTACAGGTGATGCTAAACCAAAAGTAGCAATCGCAACGGCTAAAGAGAGCTCAAAGTTGTTACCCGCAGCGGTAAATGAAATGGCAGTGGTACGTGGATAGTTATTCCCCATACGCTTACTCATAAAGAAGCTAATGAAGAACATCACCACAAAGTAAATCGTCAGTGGAATCGCAATTCGTAATACATCTAAAGGTAAGCTCACCACATCACCACCTTTAAGACTAAACATAGCTACAATGGTAAAAAGTAATGCAATCAAACTAATTGGACTAATTTTTGGCAAAAATTTAGTTTGATACCAATCTAATCCTTTTACTTTCACTAAAATGAGCCGCGTGAGGAAACCCATTAAAAATGGAATACCTAAATACACCAATACAGCATGGGTAATGGTCCAGAAATTCACATCAATGACTTGACCCGCCACACCAAAATATGGCGGCAAGAAAGTTAAGAAAAGCCATGCATAAGTACTAAAGAATAAAATTTGAAAAATACTGTTAAATGCAACTAAAGCAGCAACATATTGGTTATCCCCACATGCCAAACCGTTCCAGACCAATACCATTGCAATACATCGTGCCAAGCCTATCAGGATTAGACCTGTCATATATTCCGGATAGTTATGAAGAAAAATAATCGCTAAAGCAAACATCAAAATTGGAGCAATTAACCAGTTTTGTACTAAAGACAAAGCCAACGTTTTTTTATCTTTAAATACTTCCGGTAAAGCTGCGTAATCTACCTTTGCCAAAGGTGGATACATCATTAAAATTAAACCAATTGCAATCGGAATATTGACGTTATCTACACTAAGTTGATTCAAAGAAACCGAGGCTTGAGGAAAGAAAACACCTATTGCCACACCTAAACCCATAGCAATAAAAATCCATAGCGTTAGGTTCCGGTCTAAAAAAGAAAGGCCTTGTTTAGTCATGTTCTGCTCAATGAAAGAATTTATGAGTTTTACTTGTCATATAGAAATGATTTATTCCCATAACTTAAACAAGCAAACATTTTTCAAATAAAGTTTTTCAAACCTTAATCACAGCAAGTCGCTATTGATAAAGGTTGATCCAGTTGTTGGACCATAGTTCCGTCTTGATGCTTTTCTATAACTTTTAAAATATCCAACGCCCATATAGGTAAAACTGGATTTAAGCTGTAATAAACCCACTGTCCTTTTCTTTCATCAAGTAATACGCCATGGGTACGCAGTAGAGCTAAATGTCTAGAAATTTTCGGTTGGCTTAAATCTAGTTGTTCAGTTAGCTCACAGACACATATGTTTTGTTTGTTTAAAACTAATTTAAGAATATTTAACCGAGTAGGGTCCGAAAGACATTTAAAAAAATCGACTTGAGTAATCATGTCAGCAACAGTTCATATTCGTTATTGCAAATATACGGATATCCATATATAAATGCAATATCTTAATTTGGCGATAAATTTGTCATGACTGAGCTAGTGAAGATTTACCATAACCCTGCTTGCGGAACCTCACGTAATACGCTGGCACTTATTCGTCACGCTGGGATTGAACCCATTGTTATTGAATATTTACAGACACCTCCTAGTAAAGATGAGCTTACTCAACTCATTTCACATGCTGGATTAACTGTTCGCGATGCAATTCGTAAAAATGTTGATCCATATAAAGATTTAGATTTGGAACAAGACCGCTGGACAGATGAACAATTAATTAATTTTATGATTCAGTACCCAATTTTAATCAATCGTCCGTTTGTGGTGACATCAAAGGGTACTCGTCTGTGCCGCCCTTCTGAAATTGTCCTTGATATTTTAGATTCAGAAAACTTAGGCTTTTTTGCAAAAGAAGATGGTGAAGTGATCATTAATGAACAAGGTCAACGAGTAAAATAATTTAAGATTCTCATAAATATAAAAAGCTAAATGGCGCAATACCATTTAGCTTTTTTGTTAAATGAAAACGGTTAAAAATAGGACTTAATAAAAGGAAGAAGTTGTTCTCCTATCACCATGCCTAATAAACCAACTAATGCAACAAGAGGTGGAGCTGGCGACTTCACATTTAAAACATAATATAAGACACCAACGAGCAACCCTACAGCCAAAGATAATAAGTACATTTTCATGGTACATACCTTAGAGAACCAAGCCATTTAAAGCGGCAGGCTCCCATACTGTTTTATTTAAAATGCGAAACAAGAACACCCTAGTGCGCCCCAGAAAGATTTTTTATCTTTATCATTTACCGGAACATCAAGCATCCATGAGTGGCTATGTCCATGCATGCCACAACTGCTAGCACATGCACAAAGCGCGCTTTCTGACTGTAAAGACTGATTTGAAGGTGCGTTACGGTTTTCAGATAAACGCCATTGTCCACCAAAGCGTTTTACTGGCGACCATGTTGGAGATGCTGGTGGTAACGGCGGATCATCTTGCTTAAACTCTGCTCCGGCATATACCACTTTGCCACCCAAAACAGTGAGTACAGATTCAATCCACTGAATATCATCTGCTTCAACTTTAAAGTAGTCATCTGACAATACAACCAAATCAGCAAGTTCCCCTGCTGTTAATGAGCCTTTGACATCTTTTTCACCTGAAAACCATGCAGAACCTTTGGTCCAGAGCAGAAGCGCTGTTTGGCGATCTAACAGATTTTTTTCATCATACAAAGGTAAACCACCAACGGTTTTACCTGTGCTCAGCCAATATAAACACACCCAAGGGTTATAAGATGCAACACGTGTTGCATCTGTTCCTGCACCTACAGGAACACCTAGTTCTAGCATTTTCTTAACTGGTGGCGTTGCTTGAGCGGCTTCTGCACCATAGCGTTTTACGAAAATCTCACCTTGATATGCCATACGGTGTTGAATGGCAATACCACCACCCAATGCACCAATACGCTCAATATTACGTTCAGATACGGTTTCAGCATGGTCAATAATAAATCGGGTTGCAAATGGCTGTTTGGCATTTACCCGTTCAAAGACATTGAGTAATCGATTAATACTTTCATCATAGGTTGCATGAATACGAAATGGCCATTTCTTTTCAGATAAATGCTCTACAATGGCTTCGAGTTCACCTTCCATTTTTTCTGGTAAATCTGGACGCGGCTCATAGAAATCTTCAAAGTCGCCCGCCGACCAAGTCAGGTTCTCACCCGCTCCATTCATTCTAAATAGTTCATCACCATCGCCTGGGAATGTCATTTCTGTCCAGCGACGATAATCATCAAGTTCTTGACCCGCCTTTTGAGCAAATAAGTTGTAAGCAATTCGCACTGTCATTTGATTTTGATCATGCAATTGCTTAATCACATCATAATCTTCAGGATAGTTTTGCCCACCGCCACCCGCATCGATTGCAGAAGTAATACCTAATCGATTTAGTTCACGCATGAAATGACGAGTTGAATTGACTTGGTCTTCAACTGGCAATTTCGGTGCTTTGCCCAAGGTCGAATATAAAATCATAGCGGATGGAGTTGCGAGTAATAGACCCGTTGGCTCACCCTTTTCATCTCGTACAATCTTGCCGCCGGGCGGGTCTGGCGTGTCTTTATTAAAGCCCAATACATCAAGTGCAGCTCGGTTCAACAAGGCGCTAGCATATAAATGTAAAACAAATACTGGAGTATCAGGAGCGGCTTTATTAATTTCTTCTAAAGTCGGTAAACGCTTTTCGGCAAACTGGAATTCAGTCCAACCACCAACCACACGTACCCATTGCGGAGCTGGTGTATTATCTGCCTGTTCTTTGAGTAAGCGTAGTGCATCCGCTACAGATGGCACACCTTCCCAACGCAGCTCCATATTGTAGTTTAGACCACCACGAATAATATGCAGATGACTGTCATTTAGACCCGGTATAACGCGACGACCATTTAAATCTACAACTTTGCTCGTCGCTGCTGCCAGCTTCATGATCTCATCATTTGTGCCGGTGCGTACAACTTTACCATCTGCTATAGCAATTGCTTGTACTTCTGGATTTTTAGGATCTAGTGTGGTGATTTTACCGTTTTTAAGTATGAGGTTTATTTCGGTCATTCTGAACTCCATTCTTGTGAATTATCGTTCTAAAAAATAAAGGCATATCCGTATTAATATCACTTCAATATTGAATACTAGACATGTCTTTACCTAAATAAGTACTATTTTATTTTGCAGGAACTGGCGCAAGTACTTCGTGTTTTGATGTGGTACGTTCAGGTGCCTTATGAACCATTGTATAGGCATAGTCCACGCCCATACCATAAGCACCAGAATGCTCACGTACAATTGCCATGACTGCATCATACGTATCACGGTGTGCCCAATCACGTTGCCATTCAAGTAATACTTGTTGCCAAGTTACAGGAACAACACCCGCTTGAATCATACGTTGCATAGCATAGTCATGTGCCTCTTTCGATGTACCACCAGAAGCATCCGCAACCATATAAATTTCATAATCGCCTTCAAGCATGGCACCAAAAGCAAAAGTGTTATTGCACACTTCAGTCCATAAACCTGAAACAATCACTTTCTTACGATTATTTTTTGCAAGTGAATCACGTACTTTTTGGTCATCCCATGAATTCATTGATGTACGTTCTAATAATGGAGCATCTGGAAATACATCTAAAAGCTCAGGATAGGTATGCCCAGAGAAGCTTTCAGTTTCAACCGTAGTAATGGTGACAGGAATATTGAAAGTTTTAGCCGCTTTTGCGAGACCTACTGTATTATTTTTTAATACTTGGCGGTCTATTGACTGTACCCCAAAAGCCATTTGTGGCTGGTGATCAATAAAAATAACCTGACAATTCGTTGGTGATAGTTGTTCTAAAAGTGATTTATTCATGGGTAAACTCCATTATTCCTTATGAGTAATGCATTGAAATTGCTTACTGGTCTCTATCAAAACAGATAAAAATGTAAAAGCATAGACAGCAAATCAGCACGAATCTGTATCCTGCACGGATACAATAAACACAATGATTGCTTTTTAATTTTTATAGTTTAATCATTGATATATATTTTTTTAACTTTCGCTTATCCATGGATCGATTAGACTGTATTTCCACTTTTGTAAGTGTCGTAGAACATGGTAATTTTAGTAGTGCAGCCAGAGCACTCGATATCTCTCGTGACTTGGTTGCCAAACGCGTTTGCTACCTCGAAAATGACCTAAAAACTACACTGTTAACCCGAACCACAAGACAGATGAACCTCACCTCTTGTGGAGAAAAGTTTTATCAGCATAGCAAAGTTATTTTAAGTGAGTTTGAATGGGCTGCCTACGAAATTAGCTACAATCAGCAGTACCCTGAAGGAGAACTCAAGCTCAATACCCCCATGTCTTTTAGCAATATTTTTCTTCAAAATATAATTTCAGACTTTATAGAGAAATATCCCAGTATCAAAATTGATTTGTTCATGACAGATCAGTTATTAGACATGAATAATAATAAATTTGATTTAACAATTCGTGTAGATGGTTCTCCTCCAAATTTGGCAAATAGTAAAATATTAAATACCTATCAACGTTACTTATACGCAACGCCTGAGTATTTTAATCAGCATAGATTACCCGCCTCTTTAGAAGAACTCAAAGATCATAAATTTTTAATTTATTATCAAGATAGCCGTCATAAGAAATTGATTTTCCAAAAAGATCAAAAAGAAGTGTCCTTTAATTGTTTCCCTGTGATGACCTGTAATAATGGCGAATTATTATTAGATATGTGCCTAAAAGATCACGGTATTGTCTTTCTTCCAGAGTTTATTGCGGAGCCTTACTACAAAGAAGGTAAATTACAGAAATGTTTAGAAGACTACACTAGTCAGCCACTTCACTTATATGTGACATGGCCAAACCGTAAAATTTTATCGAAGAAAGTAAAACTATTTATTGATTTTTTAACACATCAAATCGCTCCCATAAAATAAGTGAGTTAGGCCTTTTCCATAAGAATTGGCCCACTTTTTTTAGTTGGTTTGAGTAGCTTCAATCTTCTTATTTTTAAATAAATTTAATAAATTTTGCTCTGCTGTTACTACGCTGCTTTCTTCAATAAATGTCGTCGCGTAGTGTTCTAAATGCTCTTCCATCAGTTGTGTGGCTCGCTTTTCATCGCCTTGCTCAATGGCATTTAAAATTGCACGATGTTCATCTGCCGAACAATTATTATGTTTGGGAATTTCATATAACCCAATCAATAACGAAGTCCTTGCAATAAGCGTCTGCAAATAACTGGTCATAATCGTATTTTGATTAGCTTCAACAAGCTTTAGATGAAATTTACCTGATAGCTTAATCCACTCGGCCCAATTCCCAGCTAAACGCTCATGAGACTCTTGATCGACTAAGGTTCGAAGCTCACTAAAATCTAAATGATGAGACTTTTGTGCAAGTTTTTTTACCGTGGCGATTTCAAGCATACTCCGTGCTTCAAAGACCTCTTTTGTTTCATCAAGGCTATGTTTTGCTATGAGTGCCCCACGATTGGGCTGTATTTCGATGACTCTATCATGGGCGAGTTTAACAAAAACGCGTCTTAAGACTCCCCGTGTCACACCAAATGCTTCACATAATGGTGCTTCAACCAAGCGTGCTCCAGGTGTAAGTTGCCTATTTAAAATGGCATCTACAATAGCGTTATATATATGGTCATCAATTTCATCATTGCTCATTTCTACAGCTTTTTTTGGTGCATTCGATGGCATTGATTTCTCCATTTTTATTAACGCCCCCTCTTTTTTAAAACATTATTTAATTTGAACAGTGTATGTCCAACTTAACTATTTGGAAATATTTCTCTCATAAGAACAATATCTATGCTGGAAGATCTATTCAAGATTTAACATTATAAGATTCTTCCATTCCTTTAAATTTACTCATTTTTTTATAACAGATTAAGCAGACTAACTTGCATTAATTTACCTCTCAATACTTAAACTACGAGTTGAATGAAAAACTCACAAGCTTTGATTTCGGAATTTGGCATAACTTTTGCTCAGTTAAGATTGTGCACAATCCATATATCAAATTGCACACAATCTTAATTTCATTCTTTTAGACAGAAGTTCAAAGCTGCTGAAAGTACCCACCATCTTAGGGAAGTGAGCGTTCAAGATGAATAATAGCGAAGCAATAATTAAACCTTCTTATGATGCAAAACTGACAAATCAAGACTTAGCCCCTTTAAAAAAGCAAACATGGGGTGCTTACAATATTTTTGCCTTCTGGATGTCTGACGTTCATAGTGTCGGTGGTTATGTTATGGCTGGAAGCCTTTTTGCACTTGGGCTGAATAGCTGGCAGGTACTTTTATCTTTACTCATCGGTATTGCAATTGTTCAGTTTTTTACAAATCTGATTGCCAAGTCTAGCCAACAAACTGGTACTCCCTATCCTGTTATTTGTCGTGCCACTTTCGGTGTGCTTGGTGCAAATATTCCTGCCGTTATTCGTGGTCTGATTGCTGTCGCATGGTATGGCATCCAAACCTATTTAGCCTCAAGTGCATTCTTATTAGTCATTTTAAAGTTCTTTCCTGAATGGACAGTCTATGCCGATGTTTCAACTTATGGCTTTCTTGGGCTTTCCTTTTTAGGATGGATCGGCTTCATGCTGCTTTGGCTACTACAAGCTATTGTTTTTTGGTCTGGCATGGACAGCATTCGTAAGTTCATAGACTGGGCTGGTCCCGCGGTCTACGTTGTGATGTTTGCCATGGCAGTATGGCTCATCTGGAAAGCCGGATGGCAAAATATTGATTTAAACTTAAGTGGTGTTCAATACGACGGTTTCGCGGTTGTACCTGTCATGATTGGTGCTATTGCGCTTGTTGTTTCATATTTTTCAGGGCCTATGCTGAACTTTGGCGACTTCGCTCGTTACGGCAAAAGTTTTAGTGCGATTAAAATGGGTAACTTTCTTGGACTACCGATTAACTTTCTAGGCTTTTCTTTACTTACTGTGGTTTGTATTGCAGCAACGCTACCTGTTTACGGCAAACTCATTACCGACCCTGTCGAAATGGTTGGCAAATTGGATAACACTTTTGTAGTCATTTTAGGCAGCTTGACCTTAATGATTGCGACCATCGGGATTAATATTGTCGCTAACTTTGTTTCGCCTGCCTTTGATTTTTCGAATGTTTCACCGAGCAAAATTAGCTGGCGTATGGGTGGAATGATTGCAGCAGTAGGTTCAATTTTCATCACTCCATGGAATCTGTTTAATAATCCTCAAGTGATTCACTACACCATTGATATTTTAGGTGCATTTATCGGCCCACTTTTTGGCGTATTGCTAGCTGATTTTTACTTCGTGAAAAAACAAAAAATCGTAGTAGATGACTTATATACCTTAGACCCTAAGGGTTTGTATTGGTACAAAAATGGTTATAACCGTTCTGCTTTTTATGCCTTAATTCCAGCTTCATTAATTCCTGTTTTGTGCGTGCTTTTACCTCAATTGTCTGCGCTTGCTAATTTCACTTGGTTTATTGGCATGGGGCTTGGTTTTGTGATTTACCGATTTCTTAACCAACCGCTTACTCATGCTAAATCTGTAATGACCAAGGTATAAGTACAATGAAAATTAAAATTATTAACCCCAATACCACTCAAAGTATGACAGACAAAATTGCTGCTTCTGCAAAGATAGTCGCAGGGACTAATACTCAAATTATTGCAGTCAGTCCTCAAATGGGCCCTGCAACGATTGAAAGTTATTATGATGAAGCATTAAGTGCAGTAGGTGTGCTGGAGGAAATCCAACAAGGTGAACAGCTAAATGTAGATGCCTATATTATTGCCTGTTTTGGTGACCCTGCGCTTTATGCCGCCCGTGAAATTACTTCAGCACCTGTAATTGGGATTGCCGAAGCAGCCATGCGAACTGCAAGTTATGTAAGTACTGGGTTTAGTGTAGTCACTACATTACAGCGGACAGTGAATATGAGTTGGCATCTGGTTCATCGCTATGGGGCTCAGCCATTTTGTAAAAACGTTCGAGCTTGTGACATCGCAGTTGAAGAGTTGGAGCTTCCAGACTCAGACGCTTATCGAATTGTACGAGACGAGTGCAAAAAAGCACTAGCAGAAGATAAAAGCGATGCGATTGTGTTGGGCTGTGCAGGTATGAGTGACTTATGTCTAAAGCTACAAAATGAGTTAGGTGTAATAGTTATTGACGGCGTAACAACAGCCGTTAAACAAGCTGAAATGTTAGTTCAGTTAAAGTTAAAAACCAGTAAAGTTGGAGATTGGGCCTTACCTCCTGCAAAGCACTACACAGGCATATTGTCAGGTTTTGGAATGCGCTAAAGAGTTATTGTTTCAATTCCAACTCAAAACACTGCGTTGGAATTAAAACAAAGAGAAATTAAAAGAATTAAACCTCGGCTAACTCTGGCTGTTGTTCTTCTTTATAAAATGGCACATCACCATTAATGGTTGCGCGGTGCATAATACGATGTGCATCGCCATAATCAAATAATGCTTTATGTTGTGTGCAACGATTATCCCAAATCGCGACATCACCATCTTGCCACTTCCAACGCAAATGAAACTGTTCTTGAGTCGCATGTTCGAACAAGAAATTAAGTAACTGCTCACTTTCGTCTTCTGCTAACTCATTAATTCGAGTGGTAAAGCCTTCACTAACAAACAACAAAGGCTCACCTGTGACCGGATGGGTACGCACAACGGGATGAACCACTGGTGGGTTACGTTTAAAGGTTTGCAAAAGCTTTTCACGTTCTTCTTCGTTATGAGCAAAACGTTCAAGTGGAAAAGATTTACGAATATCATGCGTCGCAGTTAAGCCACGTAATTTTTGCTGTAACTCAAGCGGAAGTCCTTTGAAAGCTGCAATATTGCTCGACCATAATGTATCTCCGCCTACAGTTGGAATTTTAATGGCTTGCAACACACACCCTAATGGCGGATTTTTGCTAAAGGTGACATCTGTGTGCCAAAGTTCATTGTCACGCAGGTCTTGTTTCCAACTGTCGAGCACCATGACTTCAGGTACATCTTCAATTGAAGGATAAATCGGGTGCACATGTAAGGTGCCAAAACTACGTGCTAAATCTGCTTGTGCTTGAGGCGCTAATTGTTGCTTTCGAAAAAAAATGACCTGATGATCAAGCAAAGCCTGCTGAATTTGTTGCGTCGTCTTTTCATTTAACGCATTCAAATCAATATCGTGAATAATTGCGCCAATGGTAGGCTTGATCACTTCAATATTTAAGTTTGCTACTACTGTATTCATCTTCTTTACTACAACTGCTGACCATACCAAGGAGAAAACTGTTTTTGTAACCAACGTAAAAACAGCTCAAAACTAACTGCGACAATCGCGATCACAATAATGCCCAGAATCACCGTATCGGTAATTAAGAACTGTGCGGCCGACTGCACCATAAAACCAATACCACGGTCCGCTGCAACCAACTCCGCTGCAACCAATGTTGACCAACCCACTCCAAGACCAATACGAATACCGGTAATAATATGAGGTAAAGCCGTTGGCAAAATGACATGCCAAAAGACTTGTGCCTGACTTGCCCCGAGCGACAAGGCAGCACGCTCACGATTAAGCTGATGGCTCAACACACCATGCGCACTACTAATAATGACGGGTGCTAATATTGATAAGAAAATCAAAAGGACTTTTGTGGTTTCGCCGATACCGAACCAAATTACAAGTAAAGGCAAATAAGCTAACGGTGGGATTGGACGTAATAATTCAACCAAAGGATCTAGGACAGCACGAACCCATTTGTTTAGTCCCATCCATAAACCTAGCGGAACACCAATCACTACGGCAGCAATCAGCGCTAAAAACACACGCGAGATGCTGGCTGCCAAGTGTTGCCACAAAGTAGCTTTCATAAAGCCTTGTTGGCTCACTGATATAAATTTTTGCCATACCGCCTGTGGGCTTGGTAAAAATAGCTCAGGAACGACATGCAAAGCTGTAATGAGAAACCAGAGCGCAACTACACTTGCAACACTAATAAAGCTCACTGCCAAAGTTCGATGCTTTTCAAAAAATGTCGATAAAAATGAAGGATTTTCTGTTTGCACATCTGGCTTAAGTTTTAGCCCTGCTTTGTCATATTCATAGACGTTATCTTTAGTGCTCATGTGGTTAACGCCTCCTTACCGCTTTGTTTTTGTGCCCTTAAACTTTCAAATAGCTGTTCTCTAAGCTGAATAAATTGAGGATCAGATTTAATCGAGCGAATAGACTCGCCCTCACGATATCGTTTAGCAAAATCGAGATGTAGAGTTTCTACGATTTTGCCCGGATGCGCGGTCATCAGTACCAACTGATTGCTCAGCAACAATGCTTCTTCAATGTCATGAGTAATTAAAAAGAAGCTTTTATTTTGTTGAATCCATAAATCGAGCACTAACTGCTGCATGTTTTCACGAGTAAAAGCATCTAATGCGGCAAAAGGTTCATCTAACAAAATAAATGGCGCGTGACTAATCAAAGCTCTGGCAATACCCACACGTTGTTTCATACCGCCGGAAAGTTCCCAGATATTGGCTTTTTCAACGTGACTTAAACCTACAATTTTTAAAATTGCGGTGACTTGCGCTTCGATATCCCCACGCTTTAAACCTTTTAACTGCAAAGCGAAGCCAACATTATCTGCAACGTTCAACCAAGGAAGTAAGGCATGATCCTGAAACACCACAGCGCGTGTTACATCTGGTCCATTTATCACTTCATGATTTACAAGCACATCGCCTGAACTCGGCTTTTGAAAACCTGCCAAGATATTAAGCAAAGTTGTTTTACCACAACCCGACTCTCCTAAAATGACGGTTAAAGAACCTTCTTCAATTTTAAGGTTAATGTCTTGTAAAACTGGCTTCTGCTGTTTAGGAAAAGTCAGATGAATATGTTTGGCTTCTAATACACTCATGACAACTCCTTAAGGCTGCAAAAATGAAGAGTTCACATTGCCTTTATAATCGGCTTTAAGTTGGTCGACTTTACCCTGACCTTTTAAGAATTTCGCAGTATCAAAGATATTTTGCGCAAAGTCGCCATCTAAGGTTTGTTTTTGTTGAGCGTGGTCAAGGTAGATGTTTCCACTTAATAAAAGCGGGATATCTTTTGCATCAGAACCTGTTAACTGCGCAATTTTTTGCACATTATCAGCATCTTTAACGTAAGCAGCTGGGTCTTGATTATATTTTTCGAGTTGCTCAAGTGTGGTTTGTACAAAAGCTTTTAAGAAATCAGGATTTTTCTCTGCAAAATCTTTACGTACGACCCATAAGTCATAGGTTGGAGCACCCCATTCACCTACTTGTTTTGAGTCTGTTAAGACCGTGCCAGATGCTTTAGCTTTACTTAAAGCAGGTTCCCACACATATGCAGCATCAATATCGCCACGCTCCCAAGCAGCTGAAATTTCTGGTGGACGCAAGTTAACAATTTTTACTTTGTCTTCTGGAATGTTCCAATGTTTAAGCGCAGACAATAGGCTGTAATGCGTGGTCGAAACAAAAGGTACAGCAATGGTTTTACCAATTAAATCTTGAGGGGTTTTAATGCCTGATTTATTGTTCACCACTAAGGCTTCAGATGCACCAAGTTTTGAAGTAATTAAAAATACTTCTATTGGTAAATCACGGCTTGCCGCAGCAGCAAGTGGGCTTGATCCGATATTACCAAGCACAACATCGCCTGAAGCGAGTGCATTTACAACGTCCGAACCTGCATCAAATTTTTTCCATTGGATAGTCCGCTGGCTGTGTTTTTCATAGTCTCCATTGGCCTGCGCAACTTTGCTTGGGTCAACCCCTGTTTGATAAGCAATAACAACAGGTTTGCTGTCACGAACTGATGCACTTGTATTATTGTCTTTCTTATTTTGCCATACGATAAATGCAACAATTGCTACAACCACAATTGCCGTGATAATCAACGGTTTGGTCTTTGTGCTCATAATTTCATGATCTTTCAATAATATAAGCTCATGGTATGCAGCCGGCTTTATAATGAAAAATAAAAAAATATGAGTTGCTTATCAGGTTTTTATAAATAACTTTTCCTTATAAGTTTTTATCTTTTGGTAAAAAACAAATATCAAACAAACTTACAGGTTAGAGGTAAAATTAAAATACTTATATATCAATAATTAAAAACGATATTTAAAAAATACATGATGATGAACACCTGACACACACCCTCTAATTATTTTATCCTATCCATTTCATCATTTTTGTTTTTGCTTATCGCAACCAGAGTTTTGCATCTAATTAATTTTCATTCTTTTATATAAAGTACAGATTTTATTATCTTTTTATCTTTAATCTTCTGCAAATATTGAGATTTGGACAAATCTTTTTCTGGTTTATACATGACGCAAATTTAATTTTTATTTTTTAAGAGGAGAAATAGCCCCTTGTTTAAACATCCCACAATTTTCAAAAAAATATTCATCGCAACGACTTTAATTACATTCAGCCTTTCAAGTCATGCAGCCCTTACTTTTGGTAATGCTGAAGAAGGCCAACTTAAAGTGAGTGGTACTGTTCGGGCTAAATATGTTTATGATTTTGACTCTGATCCAACGACTAGCAAATTTTCCTTTAATGATGCCGTATTATGGTTAGACTACAACTCACCCAAATGGATTGGTCGTTTAGATTATCGGATCTATGAGTATTATGGACGTTTAGGCGATGCCAATTGGCTGACCGATGCATGGATGGGTTATAAAATTAATGACAACAGTAAAATTATTGTTGGCTTAAACCCTGTTCCTTTTGGCTTAGGTCGCTTTTGGGGAAATACTTATTATTTAGGCATTGCCAATAGTGCAGGTTGGGAAGATGTGCACAACCTTGGGGTGAAATATGATTTCAATGATGGAATCAATGAAGCACAACTCGCCTTTTATCCTACCGATGGTGGCACCTATAGAGGTAAAAGCAAAGACTCGAGTCGATTTAGTATCAACCCTGTCAATGCGGATGACTCTGTACCGCAAGGCACCAATACCAAAGAAAAGAACTCGATTGTTATTCGCGGTGCTCACACCTTTAAGAACGTTTTAGGGCAAGAAAATTTCTCTACCCAACTTGGTGCCTCTGCTTGGTATTCCACCATTGAAAACAAACTCTCAGGCCAAGATGGCGACCGCCAAGTCTATTCAGTTTTTAGCAATACCAATTATAACCAATGGAATTTGCAGCTTTTGGCCGGTTATCAAGACATTGATAATGCCGACACCCAATATAAGGACCATCTTACTTTGGGCGGTTTCGATTATTCATTTAACTCGGCAACCAAAGGTCAGATTTATTCAGCCGAACTGAGCTATTTATTTCCTCAGCAGTTTGGCCCAATTACCTCTGTTCGTCCTTACCTAAACTATAGTTCTTATCGAAAAGAACAAGATGGCTTTAAAGACTCAACCCGTTTTATTCCTGGCATTGCGTTTAACTATCAAAAACTGACGGTACAAGCAGAGTTGCTGATGGGCAAACACGACCCATACCTAGGAGACAGTGAAGGTCTGGCAGCTGGTGGAATCAATGATAAATGGAATAAAAAAGCGTTTGTGATTTTTGCTTATTACTTCTAACTCTTAAAACAAAGGCCAACACATGTTGACCTTTATTTTTATCTAAAGATTTAGATTTAACTAATCAATTACAGGTGAATTATTGAGTGGAATTTCTGGACTGTTTTCATCAACAACATCGACATCTTGGGCAGTAGGCTCAAACTTAATCAGTAATCCAATCACAATTAAAGGAATAAATGCAAAGATAGAAATAATCAGATAAACATCCGTTTTATAACCCGCCATCCAGATTGGTAAAACAAACAAAGCAATCGCCTGAGCAACACCAGTTACCGCACGGTTAAAGCCAACACCAACGCCACGGATTGAAGCAGGATAAGCCATGGTTGGATAAACCATCATTTGTGCCCCTGGACCAAAGCCTTCAGCAAAAAGCCACAAACCGAGCATGCCAATTGCGGTGTAGAGTAAAAAACTATTACCGGGTTCACCAATTAATGCCAATGCAATGAGGGCAATAAACTGAAGTAAAAAGCCTGTAAGCAACACATGACGAGATTTAAATCTGCTGGCAACAAATACACCTAATAGTCCGCCCGTAAATGCAAACAGTAAATTGAGTCCGAGCGTTGTAGTAATGGTCGTCAAAACATCTGTATGAAAGAACCTTGTCAAAATAGAAGGTAAAAAGAAGGCAATAGTGGTGTACTGAAACGCCACCGAAATATGAATCACAATGGCCACAATCGTTCTTGGCAAATAAGTTTTATTAAATAAAACCGCAAAACCCTCACGCTTTTTCTTTTCAGCTGTTTTTTCTACTTTTTCGACTGTGGCGACTGCATTAATTGCATAGGACTCTTGTAAAACTTTAGCTGCCCCTTTTAAATCACCTTGGTTGGCAAGCCAGATTGGTGACTCGGTTAAATATTTACCGCGAATGAAAATAATGAGTAGCGCAGGCACTGCTCCAAAAATTAACGATGCTCGCCATAACCAGTTGCTATGTTCAGGTGGTAAAAGAAAATAAAGCGCTAAAACCAGACCAAAGCAGACAGAAGAAGCCGCATACCACATTGGGCACCATGCCGCTAGACGGGCTGCTTTATTGCTACTTCCGTTAAATTTGGAAAATTCAGATAAGTAGGACATTGCGACGGGTAAATCGATCCCCACACTAATTCCCATAATAAATCTGGCTAAAATTAAAACCCAAACATTTGGTGCAAAACCAGCGACAATTGCCGCAATGACGAACAGCACCATGTCCGCCATAAAGACCCGATAACGGCCAATTTTATCAGTCAGCCAACCGCCAATTAAATTACCAACAATGGTTCCACAGACAATTGCTGAAGCCACCACACCCGTCATAACGGGACTTAAAGAAAACTCTGAGATGACTTGCTCAATACCGAAAGAGAGTGTTGTTAAATCATAAGCATCAATAAACACGCCAATTAGCGCCAACCAAATGACTTTATTAGACTTCCCCTTCCCTGCAAACTTGGAAATTAATTGTGAAACATCATCGGGAGATTTAATTTCATAACGGTGGTTATGATCGAGTTCTTGTGTGCTCACTTAATAATTCCTGAATTTTAATAACAGAAACAAAATAATGATTATTCACACAATACAAAAACAAATTAATCTGATGTTTTAATCTGAATTATAGAATTATTTTTTCATTATTAACTCAGCAATAAAACCGATATAAAAGACAAAATAAAAGCTGGTATTTAACCAGCCTTTATTTAAATACTATTTAAAATATTAACTCGCCTCAGCAAGTTTTAATTCTTTTAGATTACGATATTTAGCACCGCGGTGATTTTCAGGTAAATAAGGACCTGCACCAAATAATTTTTCTCTTAATGTTCCTTGCGCATATGAGGTTTGATATACCCCACGTTTTTGTAACTCTGGAACAATAAACTCTACAACATCAGCAAAGGTTTGATGAGCCAAAATATAGGCTAGGTTAAAGCCATCCACATCGGTTTCTTCAACCCACTGCTGTAAAGCATCGGAAACTGTTTCTGCCGAACCCACCAATACTGGGCCATTACCACCTAAGCTATTCCAGTTTGCAATTTCCTCAATCGTCCATACACGCTCTGGATCTGCATTTACATAAGAGTCTAATAAAGATTGAATCGCATTGGTTTGAATATATTCAACTTTGTCAGTCGGTTGGTATTGTGAAAAATCGACACCTGACCAGCCAGACAGCAATGTTAAAGCTCCATCATAGCTTCCATAGCTTTGATATTCTTTAAACTTAGCCTGAGCTTTTGCATCTGTTTCATCAGTTACAATAGACAAGAGTGCATAAATTTTAACTGAGTACGGGTCGCGGCCTTCTTGAGCCAGTTTTTGGCGAATGCCCTGTACCACTTTTTTAGTGGCAATTTTAGACGGCGCTGCAATGAATACACATTCGGCATTTTGACTAGCAAATTTCTGCCCGCGTGAGGAAGCACCTGCTTGATAAAGTACAGGCGTCCGCTGCGGTGATGGCTCACAAATGTGGATGCCCGGCACTGTAAAGTATTTACCTTCATGCTGAATTGGATGCACTTTTTTATGATCAGCAAAGACACCGCTTTCACGGTCACGAAGTACCGAACCTTCTTCCCATGAACCTTCCCAAAGTTTATATAGGACTTCTAAATATTCATCAGCAATATCATAACGATTGTCATGATTGACCTGAGTTTTTAGGCCCAAGTTTTTCGAACCACTTTCCAAATAAGACGTCACGATATTCCAACCAACTCGCCCTTTGGTTAAGTGGTCTAACGTGCTAATCCGTCTAGCAAAAGGATAAGGATGCTCAAAGGAAATAGAGGTCGTGACACCAAAACCCAAGTGCTTTGTGACTGCTGCCATCGCTGGCACAATCTGTAATGGATCATTGACCGGAACTTGTACCGCCCCTGTTAAGGCATGTTCAGCACTCTGATGGTAAACGTCATAAATCCCCAACACATCTGCAATAAAAATACCGTCAAAAAAACCGCGTTCCAAAATTTGTGCTAAATCTGTCCAATATTCTAAATCTTTATATTCAACAGAGCGATCTTGGGGATGTCGCCATAATCCGGGAGATTGATGTGCAATACAATTCATTTCAAAAGCATTAAAACTAATCTTCTTAGTCATAAAATATCAACCAGCATTTTAATTACTTTCATACTAAAACAATTTACACCTATTCTTTATAATATAAATCCCAAACAAAATATGATTTTATTCTAATAGATTTTTATAATTTATTTTAAAAACAAGAAATATATTAAGCCGCTAAAATAGCAGCTTAATATCTAAACTTTAAAATTATTGTTTAGCAACGTTACCAATTCGCCACTGATAAGGCGGTAATGTTCCATTCACACTAAAATCACCCACAATCCGATTTTTAAACACTCTTGGATTATGTGAAGATAAGGTTCGTACATTTCGCCAGTATCGATCTAGGCCTAAATCTTTGTCTGTTGCTGAAGCACCTAATGCATCAAATAAAATGGTAGATGCATTTAAGATTAGATCGGTAATAACTGTTTGAGATTGTGCACTTTCAAGTTCGGCAAGCGCATTTTGCTCTTCTTCAAGCTGCTCATTATTTTGAAATGCTGCCAAGTAAGCACGCTGTAAGCTTTGTGCAACCTTTTCAACAATCGCCCCTGCACTGTAAGCAGCGCCACGGATTTGTCCCACTACTTGTAAAATTTGCGGGTCCTGTTTTACAAATTGGGCATTCGCATGAGTATAGTTTCGGGTACGTTTAGCCACCGCTTGTGAAACCTCATATGTCGCAGCACGCCCTAAACCAGTAATGATTGCCAGTTGCACAAGTTGATAATAGGCAGCCGAATATTTAAAACGATCATCATCAGGTAAGATTTCGCTTTCATTAACCAATACGTCATGGAAATATGCCGTACCACTTGCAGTGAGTTGCTGACCAAAGCCATTCCAGTCATCTACAATTTCAACGCCTTCATCTTCACGGCGGACAACGACTGAGCCAGATTCCCCATTTAAATCTGTTACACCAACGTCAACCCAGTCCGCATATAGGCTACCTGTGGTGTAGTATTTTTGACCTTTAACTCGAATTTTTCCGTCAGCATCTCGATATAAATGAGTTTCGAATTGATCGATTGACTCTTTCCCACCTTCAGACCAAGCACTACCAACCGTTTCACCATTTGCAATTCGACTTAGCCAGCGCTGTTGAAATTCTTTATTTTTGCTGACCAACACATCTTCAGTAAAACCGAAGTGCACACGCAACGCTTGCGGTAAATTTGAGTCTGCTTCTGCAAGTTCAATTAACAATGCAAATAATTCAGGAATGGATGCTTCAAAGCCACCATGTGCTTTAGGAAGTCGTAATCTTGTAAAACCAATATCTTTGAGCCACTGAAGTTGTTCATACGGCAGAATGTGCTGTTGCTCACGGATTAAAGCCCCTTCTTTAATGCGTGCAAAAGTTGGTCTGAAATTTTTTGCCAATTCATCATAACGTTCAGAAGGCCCTTCACCCCATACCCGAGAAATGATTGAGGCCTGACTAAGTGCAGCGTGAGTTAGTGAACCGAGATGATGCTCAAAATTTAGATTTGTCATTTATGTAAAACCAAGATTGCTTTGCTTTTACCATAAAATATTTATTTCACATGAAAACGATTATTTTTTTATAACAGTATTCATTCTTCATATAACGACAGAAAATGCCTACCAACATTAAGCGATCTCTTTCTTTTGAAGACTATGCTGACTTTGCAATAAGGTTTGCATATATTCGGAATAGACAGATAACTTCTCAAAAATATGTTCCGAATAAAACATATCATCAATTAAATGGGTCATTTGAGAGGCGGTAAAAGTATCGCATAAGCCTACAAGCTGTGCATTTAGCTGGGCAAATTGGGCACACAATTTCACATAGGTTTCATCTTTATTTTTAAATAATAATTGACGCATATCTAAATCATTTAGATCGTTTAAATCAGTATTTTGTTGAGGATTAATCCAATAAATTTTGACTTTTAAAAACAACCCAACCTCTTCTAAATACTCTAGGTCTATATCTAAATTTGTAATTAAAAAAATGGTGGAGATATCACTTCGGCACAGCGCTTTGATTAAGCTTAAATAAATAAACCCAACTTCACTCAACTCTGATAATTCTAAATCTAAATATATTTTTAGACTCTCTAGAACTTCATCTACTTTAAACAAAACTTTCTTTTCGGCTTGATAATATTTATTGAGAATAGCAAGAACTGGCTTTGTTGCTGGTGTTGTATAAATAGCAGGCTTATTGAGGTTAGCAAAAACAAAAGGTGAAAATAGATAAGCCAAACTGCTTTGCTGCGGATGAATATGTGATTGAATTAAATAAACAGTTTGAGATTTAGAAAAGTCTCTTAAGACTTTTGCTCTTAATAAAGTTGCTTCAAGATTAACATAAGCTTGCTCTAATTGAGCCATTATAGGTGCTGGAATAGCCTGATTTTTAATAATTTTATTTAGGATATTGAGTTGAGAAGTAATAAACATTTTTTAACATCCAAGCTATTTTAGAAGAGCTACACTTAAACCAAGGTCTTTAATAACCTACGTAACAACCAGACCTCATACAAAACAACAAGGGAATAGACAAGAAGAAATTTATCCTGTGCTCATATGTAACCCCAAAGTCGCATTCATGCTGTTTTTGAAGATTGATTTTGGTTAGCCATAAATCTTGTTCATTTTTATTTTGGACTTTAGATGAAGGGATATATAGCTACAGATAATTGAAAAAAAACTATAGCACCCATAATAATGACTTCGGACTGTTATAGTTTTATAAAAAATTTCTGTATCTACATATACAAAATGAGTGAGTGCATGATTAAGAAAACTTCTTAAGGTAGGTAGTTTTCATGAAACGATCTATGGTTCATCGTCAGATATTTCATCAATGTTTCAATGCAACATGCATTTTTACAAATGCAACATCAAGCATGAGCTTTGTTAACAGATTGAGAACAATCAATCGGTCTATTCTATTGAAATATCAAGCAATTATATTACTTCTCCCTTCTGGCATTTTACTTGCTAAGAACATTTATCACAGAAGTAAGTTCAATCGTCAGAATACTTTATTGCCTGAAAATAAGTATTTAACACAATCAATCATCATCAGCTAGTTCACAGGGGGAATGTATATGAGCCTCGGTCTAACCGCTTTAGAATTAGCACGAATACAATTTGCGTTCACAGTATCCTTTCATATTATTTTTCCAGCCACCTCCATTGGTCTTGCCTGCTTTTTAGCAGTTTTAGAGTGGAAGTGGTTAAGAACCCAAAACCCGATTTATAAAGATCTGTTTAAATACTGGATCAAAATCTTTGCCGTTGCCTTTGGTATGGGTGTGGTCTCGGGCGTGGTCATGAGTTATCAGTTCGGTACCAACTGGAGTGAGTTTTCTCGTATTGCAGGAAGTATTACTGGTCCTTTACTTACCTATGAAGTCTTGAGTGCCTTCTTTTTAGAAGCTGGTTTCTTAGGCATTATGTTATTTGGTTGGGGACGAGTCGGACCCAGAGCCCACTTTTTTGCAACACTCATGGTTGCAATAGGTACCTGTATTTCCATGTTCTGGATTTTATCGTCCAATAGCTGGATGCAGACCCCTCAAGGCTTTGCCATAGAAAATGGCATTATTGTGCCAAAAGACTGGTTTGCAATTGTCTTTAACCCATCCTTCCCTTACCGCTTTGCCCACATGGGTGCAGCAGCCTTTTTAGTTTCTTCATTATTGGTGGTCGGAACTTCTGCATGGCACTTAGTGAAAGGCCGTCGTGATGAATTGGTAAAAAAATCGTTCTCGATGGGTCTCTGGATGGTGCTTGTGACTTCATGTTTGCAAGTGGTTATTGGCGATAACCATGGTTTAAATACCCGTGAGCATCAACCTGCCAAACTAGCAGCGATGGAAGGTCATTGGGAAACGAATCACAATGAACCTATGCCACTGTTACTCTTTGCAATTCCAGATATGAAAGAAGAACGAAACCATTTTGAAGTGGGTGTTCCATATTTAGGTAGTTTAATTTTAACTCACAGTTTAGATGGCCAAGTCACAGGTTTAAAAGATTTCGCCCCTGAAGATCGACCAAACTCAACCATCGTTTTCTGGAGTTTCCGTGTGATGGTCGGGCTTGGCGTACTCATGGTTACGCTGTCTTTAATAGCCCTTTGGCTACGTAAGCGTGGAAAACTCTATGAAACTTCCTGGTTCCATAAGTTTGCTTTAGTGATGGGCCCATCTGGTTATATCGCCATGCTTGCAGGTTGGGTGACTACTGAAGTCGGCCGTCAACCATGGGTGGTATATGGCATCCTACGAACTAAAGATGGTTTATCTCATACTGTGTCGGCAGAACAAGTCGGCCTGAGCCTCTTTATTTTTGTAGTGGTATACACCATCGTTTTTGGCAGCGGTATCTACTACACCTTAAAATTGATTAATAAAGGCCCTGTATTTATCGATACGCCAAATATGGAAGCAGGCGGTGTTGGACACTTTAAAACACCAATGCGCCCACTCAGTGCTGTCGATGAAAACATTGACAGTAAACAAAATTCTGGGGAGAACCGTCATGATTGATCTTTCTTTAATATGGGTCGGTATTATCGGTTTAGGTGTCATGATTTATGTCGTGATGGATGGCTTTGACTTAGGAATCGGGATCATGTTCCCTTTCATTAAGAACAGCCAAGAACGTGACGTGATGATGAATACCGTAGCCCCTGTCTGGGATGGCAACGAAACATGGATGGTACTCGGTGGAGCTGGTCTATATGCTGCATTTCCACTAGTTTACTCAACGGTTTTATCGGCACTGTATTTACCTATTATTTTTATGGTCATTGCCTTAATTTTCCGTGGAGTCGCATTTGAATTCCGCTTTAAAGCTCATCGCACCAAATACCTTTGGGACTTAGCTTTTATTTGGGGTTCAGTGTTAACTAGCTTCCTTCAAGGCATCATCTTGGGAGCCTATATTCAAGGCATTAAAACCACCAATGGTATTTTTTCTGGCGGATCACTTGATTGGTTGACACCATTTACCTTCTTTACTGGTATTGGTGTAGTTGCCATGTATGCCACTTTAGGATGTGGATGGCTTATTTTAAAAACCGAAAAAGGCTTGCAGCAACGTATGTATGAGCTTATGCCAAAGCTGATTATTGCACTGCTCATTATTTTTGGTGGAGTGAGTCTATATACTCCGTTGACTCATCCTGAAATCGCAGATCGCTGGTTCTCTTTACCTAATCTGTTCTATTTTAGCCCTGTACCTATTTTGGTCTTATTGTTTGTTGGCCTGATTTTATCGGCTTGTAAAAAGCAGCAACATGACCTTAAACCATTTATATATACGCTAGCCCTCGTTTTCCTTGCATTTACAGGTTTTGTGATTAGTTTATGGCCTTATATTATTCCGCCATCAGTCACCATCTGGCAAGCCGCAGCTCCACATTCAAGCCAACTGTTTGCTTTAGTCGGTGCGCTCATTCTGATTCCAATCATTATTGCTTACACTATTGTGTCTTACTGGGTATTCCGTGACAAAGTACGTGTAGGTGATGAAGGCTATCATTAAAGTTAGGAGGGTTTTATGAAAAATTTATCTTCTAAACTGTCTCAAACCCAATGGTTTATTTTGCTATGGCTAGGTGGTTTTTTAGCATTAGCTGTGATTGCCGGTTTGTTTAAAGTGATATTGATTTATGCAGCCCCTTACCTAAAGTAAACTTATTTTTATAAGCAAATGCCGTTTGTAGATTCTACAAACGGCATTTATTATTGATTAAGTGCATCTTTCATTTTGTCATTTCGTGCAGCCAATACATGTATAAATCAGAACAACTTGCCCATAGCATTCGCCAACTCATTGAGAGCGGCACTTTAAATGCACACGAGAAGTTACCTTCTTTAAGAGATCAGGTGCAACGCTCTGGTTTTAGTTTAATGACGGTAATGAATGCTTACCAAGAGCTTGAATCTCAAGGTTTGATCTATTCCAAAGAAAAATCGGGATACTTCGTTGCCGAACAAATTACGCTTAAACCTTTAGAACAATATTCTGTTGTTTCACTCAATTCTAAAATTGAAATTAACTCTTTAGTTTTTAAATATCTTAAATCGATTCAACATGAGTCTGTCATCCCTTTTGGTTCGGCCTTTCCCGATAGTCAGCTTTTATATGCACCTAAACTCATTCAGATTATGGGGCAGCTTGCCCGCCAGAAACAAAGTTATGACCAAACTACAAGCCTACCTCCGGGTAATTTAGCTTTACGAAAACTTATTGCTCAACGCTACTGCATGCAAGGTATACAGACCGACCCAGATGACATTGTCATTACATCGGGAGGATTGGATGCACTCAATCTTTCTTTACAAGCAGTTGCTCAGCCTGGCGACTATATTTTATTACAGCAAAATGTATTTTATGGAGCTTGGCAGGCAGCAGAGCGTTTAGGGTTAAAAGTTATTACCATTCCTGAACATCCTCAACATGGTTTTGATCTAGAAGCTTTTGAACAGGTCATTAACAATTATCCAATTAAAGTATGTTGGCTCATGCTCAATAGCCATAATCCAATTGGGTTTACAGTCAGCGATGAGATTAAATATAAAATTGCCAAATTGCTTCATGAGCACCAGATTTATTTGATTGAAGATGATGTCTACGAAGAGCTGTTTTATGGCGGACAAAAGCCACTTTCAATGAAGTATTTTGATCAGCAAAATCTGGTGCTTCACTGCTCTTCGTTTTCTAAAACTCTAGGTGCAGGTTTTCGGGTCGGTTGGGTCTATGCGGGGAAGTTTTCAGACCATATTCAACACTTACAACTCATGAGTACCATTTCAGTAAATGCACTCATTCAAAATGCATTGGTCGAGTTTTTGTCTCATCATCACTATGAAAAGCACTTACGTACTCTCAGGCTTTCACTTGAGCGTTATAAAAAGCAGTTTTATCATTATTTAAAGCAACATCTGCCACCATCTTGCGAAGTGTATTATTACCCAAGTGGTTATTTTCTTTGGGTTAAGCTGCCGAATAGTTTAGATAGTATGCAAATTTATGAAGAGTTAATTCAACAAAACATTGGGGTAGCTCCAAGCCCATTGTTTAGTGTTTTACCCGCCCAGCAGCATTATTTAAGAATCAACTGCTCTTTTGAATCAACACCTAAAATTCAAAGTGCATTAGAACAAATCATTAAGACAATTCAACAAAGAGTTGAAGCTGTTTCTTAAATAAAGTACTTCGACCTAAGCACAATTTTATAGTGGTAGGTTTGTGGTAAATTTATAGCTTAAATCTATATTTTTAAAGGAAACAGGTTCAAGGGATTAATATGGAAATTGATGAAGAACTCACCCTTAAAAAGATACAGATTTTTTTAGCATTTATGCGCTGTGGTAATTTGTCTAAAACAGCAACAGAAATGGAGCTTAGTAATGTCAGTGTTCACAAAGCATTGCACTCTTTAGAAAGCGCTTTGCGTTGCCCGCTTTTTAAAAATGAAGGCCGTAATCTAATTCCTTTAAAAAGTGCCTATGTATTTGAAGAACGGGCGCAAAAAATCGTACAGGACATTTTTATAACCGTTAATAAAACGAGAGAAGCTGCTGGCTTTGCGGCAAAAGTTTTACATTTAGGTTCTCTTTATTCTTTGACTGTCAAAACAATTCCAAATGTGATTAGTGGTCTTAAGCTCAGACGTAGTGAACTAGATATTCAACTGTTACTGAGCTCAAATCAGGATTTAGTTAAAAAGCTTAAAGCAACGGAACTTGATGCAATTATTGTGGCTTTAAATGAAACCACTCAAGATGATGACTTTGAAATTTTGCCGATGTTTTCAGATGATATTTTTCTGGCGGTAAACAAAGATTCTAAATATGCAGATTTTAAAGACATTGATTTAAGTTTATTAAAAGAAGAGACCTTCCTCACTTTAACCAAAGGCTTTGCGACCCATAACGATAGCGATATTATTTTTAAAAAAGCAGGTTTTTCTCCTAAAGTTGCTTTGCAAGTGAACGATATTTTTACCTTAATTAGTATGGTCAGTTCAGGCGTTGGATTTGCCCTTTTACCGGGTCGTATTTCTGCGGTTTATGAAAGCTCAGTTAAGCTTATTCCCCTAAAACAGCAATATCATATGCAACAAGAAATTGGTTTGGTTTTCTTGAAAAGTAAAGAACGAGATCCTAATTTACTCGCACTGATTGCCGAGTGTCGTATGTTTGCTTCTAATTTTAAAAGATAAAAATAAGGGCTGTTGTTTTGTATAACAACAGCCCTTTTTATTTAAGCCGGGGATGCTTAGCCACCGACCAATGCTTTAACAGCAAAGAATAAAACGGTCGGCCCCATTAAACAGCCCAGTCCCGTATGGAACGTTGCTGTAAGTGCGCCATAAGGTACTAAGCGGCGATCTGTTGCTGCCAAGCCTGCTGATACACCACTGACAGTTCCAGCCAAGCCACCAAAAATCATGGCAGAACGTGGATTATCAAGTCCCATAAATTTAGCAGTGAGCGGTGTTGAAACCATCACACAAATTGCTTTAACTAAACCAGTTGCAATTGACAATGCCATTACTTCTGAGCTTGCACCAATTGCAGCACCCGTAACTGGTCCCACAATATAAGTCACCGCACCCGCACCGATTGTGGTGATACTCACCGCATCTCGATAACCAAAAATCCACGCAAACATACAACCGACAATAAATGGCAAAATGGTTCCGAGAAATAAAGAGAATGCGCCAATAAACCCGGCTTTTTTCGCTTCAGTGGCTTGTACCTCAAATGCCGTTGCTACAATTGTAAAGTCACGTAGCATTGCACCGCCCATGAGCCCTACACCTGTGAAGAGTGCAAGATCAGTTATGCCTTTTTCACCACCCGTCATTTTTCCGCCGAACCACGCCAAGATTAAACCAATCACAATCGCAATTGCTGAAGCATGCACTCGTCCATTGGTTAAATATTTAGATAACTTGGTCGACAACCACATAATTAAAGCAATTAAGGCGAAAGCTGTAATTAAACCTAAATGGGTTAAGTCTTTTAATAATAATTCAACCATGAACTTTGCCTCCAATGCGGTTTAATGTGGTGTCTTCTTCCTTCGGTAAAGGGGTTGCTTTGTTATAACGACTTAAACCCGCAATCGTGAGCGTACAAACGATAACTGAAACTACAGCGGCAAAGAGTGCCATATGTCCACTAGATAGAGCTGAAACCACGTTTTGTTGTGCTGCCATAGCAACAACAACAGGAATATACATGGTGCCCCAGAATGAAACGCCTTTTTCGGTTTCAACTGTCATAACACCACGTTTTTCCATCCATAACCGTATGCAAATGAGTAAAATCATGGCGATACCCACGCCACCAACGTTGGACTTTACGCCCAATAAAATGCCCAACAGATCACCGACAATCACACCCACCAAGGTGCAAAGTGCGAGTAAACCAACTCCATATATAATCATGACAATCCCTCATATCCTTGGATCATTTATGCTTTTGTAAAATCAGATTCAAAAAGAAAAACTATTGTCCTGTTCTTTTTGCATTGCTATCTGAATGCTGTCTATGCGTGTTCCTTGAAAAGACAACACGGTTCCTTCTTTAAATGTTCGACGTGCAAGTGTAGTAAGCACCGTTCCCGGCAAACCTTCGATCTGCAACCTGACACCTCGCTCCCATGCAGCTTGGATGGTACTTTCCCAATCCACCATTCGGCTCATATTAAAAGCCAAGTCATCCCTAATTTGTTCTGGCCTGCTAAGCGTACGAGCCGTTGTACCACTTAAATAACGAATTTTAGGCTGCTTTAAAGTCACTCCCTCCATAGACGCTGCAAGTTGCTCTGCTTGCTGACTTAATAATTCACAGTGCGATGGCACCGATACATCTAATTTTTTTGCCACCACTCCATGTTGCTTTGCCAAAACAGCAACTTGGTTCATGGCTTCAAAACTTCCTGAAATAACGATTTGGTTATGTGCATTAATATTTGCGACAAACACCTCTGGCGCTATTTCATAAATCTGTTTGACCCATGTTTCAACAGCTGCACGGTCTGTACCAATCAGGGCAGTCATGCCATAGCCTGTTGGATAGGCGTTTTGCATGAGTTCACCTCGATAGGCAACCAAACGAACGGCATCCTCAAAGGCTAAAACTCCTGCTACAACCGCAGCCGACCATGCACCAATCGATAGACCTGCTACATAATCAGGTTTTAAGTCTTCAGCAGCTAATAAAGCTGAACTCACCACGCCTGAAATGAGCAAACAAAGCTGTACGGCTCTTGTCGATTGCAATGCAGCAGAACTATCTAGCATCAAGACATCTTCTTTGAGTGCATTCGATGCACGCTCAAGGTATTCTTTAACCAGAGCGCTTTGAGGTAAGTCGTGCAACATATTGCTTCGTTGCACACCTTGTCCCGGATATACCCAAATTGAAGCCATGATATCTATTCCCTAATTCCATGGGTTTTCTACTAAAACAGCACCATCTGCACGTTTCAGCAGAACTTTTCCGCTATTGCTAGCCCATTCTTTTAAAGCCATACCACCCTGTGGCAGTTGTAGCTGTATATCCACATTCAGCCCCGCTTGCTGAAAATTTTCGAGTAGCTCGACTGCTTGCTTTTTGGCAAAAAGCTGTTCAGCTCGAATCAACAAATCTATGTCACTTTGCTGGGTGACTGTTTCAATACCCGTTGCCAACTCAAACCCAAAACCTCCTGTATAGCCCCAACATCCTGAAAAGTTTTTCATGATGCTAGAAATGGTTTGTAAACGTTCTGCCAAATGCTCAAACCGCTGTGTATTAACGTGAGTCAGTGCTTCAGGTTTAAGTTGTTTGGTAATAGCAGATCGTGGCATTTGTGATGCATATCGTTGATAACGTAATTGTCCTCTTACGCCCACAGCCACCTGATCTACGGGAGTGATTTCCCGCCGAACTACAACAGGATCGCCGCGATGTAACACCTCTTTCACCCAAAACGGAGCATCATCAGCCAAGCAGTCGGCTGTCATACCCCACAGCAAATCATGGGCTTCGAGATCAAATTTCATGACCATTGCTCACGCAATAATTCACGAACCTTTTTAGACATCTGACGGTTTTGGCCGTGAAGTCTTTGTTCCAGTCCTCTAGACTGCTCAGCATTAATTTCTTTAAATGCTCGAGCAACCACCTGTTTCGCTAACCACAGATCAGCATTTGTCGGTTGTTCAGGGTTCTCAACCGATAACAGTTCCGACAACAATCCAAGCGTTGCATAACTTTCGATGTCATAAGCCATTGGAGGAATGCTTGCAGCCAGTTGCTCTAACTCATCAACCGACCTTTGGGTAACGCGTGCAGCAGATTCTTTGCCCATCGCATGCACCATAACACCTGAATCTTTTAAGGCAATAATACGATTGGCTTGGTAACCGTGCGCTAAGAAAGCACCTGACATCGACTTACCAACCAATAAACTGACAATAGGATGGCCTGCCAATCTGGCTCTGGCATAGCTGTCTACTGCACCCGCTAAAGCTTGATGAATACCTAATAATTCTTCACGGCGCCCATAGGCCTGACTAGGCACATCAACCAGACATAAAATGCCGCGTTTAGTCTCGGCATGCGCATCAGCTTGAATCACATCATCAACCGCTTTTGCCAAGCTCCAACCTTCCAAAAGGCCAACCTCACCTTGTCTCGCTCGCGGGAACAGATTATTGCTGTCTTGAACAACGGCAATCACGCGTACTGCTTGCTGATCAATCTGACCATCAACCACCCAAACCGAAGCTGGAAAACCTTCAACTGTGTTAAAGCCCTTCGTGATTGCTTTAAACCAGTGTGCACCTCGCGTAGATGCTTTTAATTTATCAACGGCGATGTTCATACTTGTTCTCCTTGATACAAAGCCTGAACCTGTGCTGGAGTAATCTGCTGGGTAGTATCAACGTGTTGTAGCTGCGCTAAATAGAATGAGTAATTTGAACTACGATGCTGTTCAGGCACGCCTTGGGCTAAATAGTCGATCACTTGTTGGCGAATTTTCTGGCGATCATCGTCAACATAGGCATCTACCAAGCCACTAGCAAAACGCTGGTTGCCACCAGTTATGCTCCAAATAAATGGGCGATCTTTGGCGTTATATTCTTGTACACCTGCTTCTTGCTCGATCACTTGTGGGCCATTTAAACCTAAACGTCCTTCTTGTGTCATTACAATATAGCTACATAGTCCAGCAGCAATCGACATGCCACCAAAGCACCCTACACTGCCTGCAACTACTGCAATCACGGGTTGATACTGACGTAAGTTCACAATTGCAGCCTGAATTTCAGCAATTGCAGCCAAACCTAGATTTGCTTCTTGCAAGCGAACCCCACCAGTTTCTAGTAATAAGATTGCAGCCGTTGGAATACCTTTAAGGTTGTCTTCAACCGCAAGCTCTAATGCCCCCGCAATTTTGGCACCACCAACCTCGCCTAAGCTGCCACCCTGAAATAAGCCTTCAATTGAAATCAAAACTACTGGTCGCTCTTGAATAAATCCTTTTGCAATCACCACGCCATCATCTGCTTGCGGCACAATATTTTGCTTAAGCAACCAAGGCGACATGACACGTGCAAATGGATCGAGTAGCTCTCTAAATGTTCCTTCATCCAATAATGCCTTGGCACGCTCTCTTGCACTCAGTTCAATAAAATCTTGTTTATTTAATAAACTTTGGATATTAGTCATGAGCAATCTCCTCCAAGGCTTGTTCCAGACGTAAGCGAACGACACCGGGGGTTGCACCAAAGTCATGAATATCAATATTGACCGCTGGTGGCATTTGCGCTGTAAAAATCCTTTCAAAAAGATTTTTCCAACGTGCAACACTACCATCTACCGAAGTCACCACCTGAATAGTGGTTTTTCCCGCCTCACCAGGTTCCATCAGAATTTCTAAATCACCCGACCCCACACATCCCACCAACGCTTTTTTTACAGGTGGCTCTGTCGCCAAAAACTCAAAATGAAGTGTTTCCATAATCAAAATCCCTCTTTATTTTTTAAAGATGACTGCTCAACACGATCTATAAACAATGTTGCTGCCAACAAATCGGCTGCTCCGCCAGCGGATGCCTTCATCCTAAGTAGGTCAATCTCTAACAAATGCAAAGCTCGTCGGCCTTCTAAGCTTGAACTACCGCCCAAATCAAGCACTTGCTGAGCCCCTTGTTGCATACGCTTTAGGCCGTGAGTTCCAGAGCGATAGAGCACACAGGTATCTGTCAAGTTAGTCATGATGGCAAGCAAAGCATCTAAGCGAGCAAACTCTTCTTTCATGGGTTTACTGCGACTTTGATAAAGCTGCTTTAAACCAAAATTCACAATGGTTGGAAAGCCTTGTTGTGCTTGTTCTTTTGCACCTAAAACAGCTAATTTTTTTTGTACCTGCTGACCATGACTCAAAGCCTGTTTGGGAATAAAACGGTCTTCAAGCTGGGCAATCTGACCTGCTAACTGACATAGCTCAACAGCCGATAAGTACTGTTGATTTGTGCGTGCCAATGCTGCTGCCGTAACCATTAACCCCAAGGCCCAAATTGCACCTCGGTGTGTATTGACACCATTTGTTGCCAACATCATGACCTTTTCACCTTGGCGACCCATTTCACCAATGTCTTCACGCAAGGCCTGACACACTGTTCCGTGCTGGATTGCTGCTTGCGCCATCGCTTCAAACATTGGACCTAAACTTTTCGCAGAACGCTCCATTAATTCCAAAGTCAAATCATCATGTGCGCCACTGCCACGACGGTCGACCAAGGCTGGCTTAGGTGTCAGATTAACTTCATCAATTAAAGCCTCGACCGCCATCTCTGCCAAAAGCTGGCTATCACTAAGTGTTTGATATTTAACTTGAGCCATCATTACCAACTCCTGAATTTTGCAGGTGGTTGATATAACCCATCTGACCATGTCACCAAGTCAGCAATATTTTTTGCAGCTAAAAGTTCACGTGTAGCATCGGTACGGCGAATGCCTAAATCTTCAGGGAATACCACTAAACCTTCACGTCTTAGACGTGCTGTTGTTTTAGGGTCTTGGCTTAAACCAATACTGGTTACCCCTGCCACTGCGGCAATCATGGCTTGACGCTCTTCTTGGCTACTTGCTTTATATAAATAAGCAATGCCTTCTTCGGTGAGTAAATGGGTGACATCATCGCCATAAATCATAATTGGTGCTAAAGGCAGACCAGCCGTTTTAGCAACATCAATCGCATCAAGACGATCCACAAAAGTCGGCTTACCACCTTCTTGAAAGGTTTCCACCATTTGCACAACTAGCTTTTTACCGCGGGCCAAATAGGTTTCTGTTTCATTGGCACCTTGCAAGCGCATATCTAGCCATGCAGGTGTGTCGTGGCGGCGTCCGCGCGGATCATGCCCCATGTTCGGTGCACCACCGAAACCAGCTAAACGGCCTTTGGTAACAGTCGAAGAATGCCCCATTCCATCAACTTGCAAAGTTGCACCAATAAATAGATCAACGGCGTACTGACCTGCAAGCTGACACATCATGCGGTTAGAACGTAAGGCGCCATCGCGACCTGTAAAGAAGACATCGGGACGTGCCGCAACATATTTTTCCATACCGAGTTCGGTACCAAAGCAATGCACGCTTTCTACCCAACCTGTCTCAATGGCTGGAATTAACGTCGGATGCGGATTAAGAGTCCAGTTTCGGCAAATTTTTCCTTTTAAACCTAAAGACTCGCCATAGGTCGGTAAAATCAACTCAATTGCCGCAGTGTTAAAACCAATACCATGGTTTAACGATTGCACATTATGCTTTTCATAAATTCCGCGAATTGCCATCATCGCCATAAGCACATGCACAGGCTTGATGTGTTTTGGGTCACGGGTAAATAACGGTTCAATATAAAAAGGCTGGTCTGCCACAACCACAAAATCAACCCAAGAGGCAGGAATATCGACACGTGGTAAATCAGTGACGTCATCGACCAGTTCATTCACCTGAACAATCACAATACCGTCACTAAAAGCCGCAGGTTCAATGAGTGCAGGAGAATCTTCAGTACTTGGACCTGTATAGATATTGCCTTGGCGGTCTGCCATAAAACCGGCCGAAAGCACCACATTTGGAATAAGATCGACTACAAGGCGTGAATACAATTCAATATAGGTATGGATAGCACCAATTTCTAATAATCCATCTTCAATCAACTGGCTAATACGCAAACTTTGCGGGCCAGCAAAAGAGAAATCTAGCTTGCGTGCAATACCTTTTTCAAACAGATCAAGATGTTCTGAGCGTCCAACGCTTGGCATGATCATATGTAAATCATGCAAAACATCTGGATTGGTTTGTGCCAAAGATCGAGATAAGAAATCTGCTTGCTTTTGGTTATTCCCTTCGAGTACGACTCTGTCACCCGGTGTAATCAGGGTTTCTAAGACTTTAATAATGTCTTGAGTTGGAATGACAACTCCGTCGGTATATTGGCTTGCCATCTCCAGTTTTAGTTGTTTGGCATGACGCCGTTTTGTCCATAACCGTTCTTTATTCTGAACTGAGCCTTCCATGTATGCTTACCTATAGATCGCAGTTTTGTTCTGAATCTATAAAAACGCTTTATGGAATTTTGATCAATCAACCTACATCGGTAGTCATTAACCTGAAGTTAATGGTTGAAATAAAGAACAGCTATTGATGAACGAGTTTTCGGACTTTTAACCTAAGACTTATTTCTAACGTGGTTTGCTTAACAGCCATTCCAAGTTTTGACGAACCGCAGGCCACTCGTGTTTTAAAATGCTATAAACATGGGTGTCTCGCAAAATATCATCTTTCACAATTTGATGGCTTCTGAGTACCCCATCGAGCTTTGCACCTAAACGTACAATTGCAGCTTGGCTTTGAACGTTTAAAGAAGATGTGCGTAACTCAACCGCAATACAGTCTAAAGACTCAAATGCATGAGCCAACAATAGCTTTTTACACTCAGTATTCACAGGCGTGCGCTGTGCAGATTTACGATACCAAGTCGAACCAATCTCTGCACGGCGATGTGCAGCTTCAATATGCATTAAGGTCGTCATACCCACCGCTTGCCCAGTTTTTCGATCTTCAATATAAAATGGCAACATGCTTCCTGATTGTTGTAAACCAAGACGTCTTTCAATTTCAGTAGTCATCTGTTCAGGTCTTGGCACACGGGTATACCAAAGATTATAGAGTTCCCCATCGCAAACAGCCTCCGCCAGTGATTCAGCTTGAGTTAAGTCTAAGGGCTTTAAAATAACGTGCTCACCTACCAACTCAACAGGTGTAGTCCAAGACATGTTTTTCTCCTTAATGAATACTAAAATTTTATATTTTCAAAACTATTTGTTTAACTCAGCCACACTGTACATAGCATCCGCTATAGTTTTATGACCAGATTTCGATAGACCATCTGCCGCACCTAAAATATCTCGACGATCTTTGTTTTGCCCAAGTTTTGATTTTCCTTGAAGCTTGGTAATTTCAATTTCTATACCCACAATGGCTTTTAGCATGGGTTCTAGATAGTCTTTTGGCGCATCCGACATTTTCCATGGTTCAGGTTGAGATGCTTCATGGGTACGGGTTAAACGAGCCACGACACCTCGAACATAACGCTCATCATCTCGAATCGTGACTTTGCCATATGCATGTACAACTCTATAGTTCCATGTTGGCACTTGTTTGTGCTGTTCATGTTTGGATGGATACCAGTTTGGAGAAATATAAGCATCTCCCGCCTGAAACAAGACCAGCACTTCATCTCCATTTTTAATGTCCTGCCAAACAGGGTTAATTCTAGACACATGCGCATGCAATACCCCCAAGTTCCCTTCATTTGCCTGTAACTCAAATGGAAGATGATTTGCATCTAAACCATTGCTTCCATGAGTAAAAAGCACCCCAAATGGATGCTCCAAAATAAGAGAATGCAATACGTCCAAACGGTTTTCTGCAAAATCATCAGGGATATACATGGCTAAGAACCTCGTTGTAAATATCAGGGTTATTTATATTTTGTGTTGTAAATTTTCTGGTTTATGTGGTTTATTAAAAAGAACCACTTTGTATTTTTTTAAGTAGACCAGAATTATGGCAAGAATGGCAAAAGTTGTTGAACTTCCGTCTATTGCAAAGATTGATAAAAGCCAAGGAAAGATTAGTGCTCAATTGACCCAAGCTTTACGTGAAGCTGTACAAAGTGGCGATTTGCAACCAGGAGACCCTTTGCCATCTTCCCGAGAACTGGCTCAAACCCTTGATGTGGCTCGCGGAACCATTATTGAAGCTTACGACCAGCTTTTAGCTGAAGGTGTTTTTGATTCTCAAGCACGAACTGGCACCTATGTGTCTCATTCTTTAGCTAAAAAAACTACGCCGCAACATTCTCAAAAACAAACCACACCTAGCTCAATACCTTTGACCAAATCTGCTCTTTCTTATGCCCAAGTGCTCAAGGAATTTAAACCTCTTCCCCATGTTCCATTTGCTGTATCTGTACCGGTTGGCCGCACTCAACCGAATGATATCTGGCGTAAGTTTGGCAATAAATTTAGATCACGAGGCGCAGGTGCACCTTCGGGATATGGTGAACCGCAAGGCGTGTTATCACTAAGAATTGCTATTGCAGACTATGTACGTCGTTCACGCTCTGTACACTGCGAACCTGAACAAATCGTGATTACACCCGGCATTCAACAAGCACTTTATATTTGTAGCCAGATTTTATTTGAAGCCAAAGATGAGGTGTGGATTGAAGATCCAGCTTATCGTGGGACCACGGCCATTTTTGAGCATGCTGTACAAAATATTCGCATGGTGCGTGTTCCTGTCGATGAAGAAGGTATTGAGGTTGAGGCTGGTATAAAACTGTCTAAGCATGCCCGTGCTGCTTTTGTGACACCGTCTCACCAATATCCACTTGGCATGCCGATGAGTCTAGCAAGACGTACTGCATTATTGGCTTGGGCAAAGCAGCAAAATGCATGGATCATTGAAGATGACTATGACAGTGAACTCCGCTATAACGGTCAGCCATTTCCATCTTTACAAGGCATGGCACCAGATCAGGTGATTTATCTCGGAACGTTTAGCAAGGTTCTATTTCCATCTCTTAGACTTGGCTATGCAGTGTTGCCTAAAGAACTGGTGGCACCTTTTTGTGGACTCAGGGTGTTAATTGATAGACATCCGCCTACAGCCGACCAACATGTTTTGGCTGCTTTTATTCAAGAAGGCTATTTGGAGCGGCATATTCGACGTATTCGGAATGTTTACTCAGAAGTTCGAGAACACATTATTGGTTTAATTGATAAATACATCCCTCAAGAACTGGCTTGGTTACAACCGGGCGATCAAGGCATGCATATGGTGTTATGGCTTGCTCAACATGTTAATGACGTTGAAGTTGCAAGCACGGCGGTCAATGCAGGCATCGCCATTAAAGCAATCTCACCAACATTTTCAAAAGAACAGCAACGTTCAGGTTTAATTGTTGGCTTGGGTGACTTTGAACCCAAACTTATGGAACAAGCCATCAAAAAACTATCAAAAATTATTCAACAACATGACAAGCCAACGTAGACAAAACCTACAACAGCAACCATAGATGGATAGCAAATGGGCCGATCAGTACCATTAAAATACCTGCAATCACCATGGTTAAACTTGCAATTACGCCCTCTTCACTATTGCGCTGCTGAGCTCGGACTGTACCAAAACCATGGGCTGCGTTCCCCAAAGCTGCTCCATTTGCCACATTAGAACGAATTTTAGTAATCGCTAAAATTGCATCGCCACAAATCATTCCGACCAAACCGGTAATGACGGTGAATAATGAAACCAAAGCCGCCGAACCATGAATATCTTCAGCTAAAATCATGGCAAATGGTGTTGAAATCGAACGTGCCATCAAACTGTTGGTGACTTCAGGACTAAAATGGAACCACTGTGCCATTTCATAGGCAGACATCACGCCCACACTCATTCCCACAATAATCGCGATAGATAAAACACCTAAGTTTTTACGGATTGTTTCCCGATAACGATAAATAGGTACAGCAAATGCGACCGTAGCTGGCCCTAATAAATTAACAATCCACTGCGTATCTTCTGAATAAGTTTGGTATGAAATTCCAAAAATCGTCATCAATATAATAGTAAGTACAGGCACACTAATTGCGGGTGACAACCAAAGTTTTGGATGCTTTTGATAGATTTTCTTTGCCACAACATAAGCTACCAAAGTCCAGATGAGGCAAAGAATTGACCAGATATTCATGTCGTCGTGCTCTTAGATATGCTTATGTTGAAGACGTTTCCGAGCCTGTAAATAAGCCTTCAAACGATTGTAAAAATGAATGGTCAAACACGTACTTAGCATGACTGAAATAGTCCCAACTGCAATGCTCAAGACAATTTGCCACCCTTCGGTCATAAACAGAGTTTTATACTGAACAACGGCAACCACAACAGGCACAAAAAACAGTAACAGCTCACCTAAAACAACAGTTGCTCCCATTGCCACCTGATCCATTTTGATAATTTTAAAGAACAGGCATAAAAGCAATAAAAACATACCTAAAATGCCTGCCGAAACAGGTACACCGAGTTTTTGATGTAAAAGATATCCCACCCACCAAAATCCAGCCAAAATCAGAATTTGTTTAACTAACTCTAAAAGTGAATGTGGTGTGGGTGTTCCAGAAGCAAATTCAGTACTCATTTTACGAAATTAAATGGTTAACTACACCATTATGCTACCTTGGTTAAATCTGCTAAATATGAATTATTCATGTTAATATTATTCCAAAATGGAATAATCTACTCTTCGTTATGCTCTCTTTAAAATCATTACAGTGTTTCGTTACCTTGGTAAAAACAAAAAGCTTTACCCGTACCGCTGAAGAGTTGTATTTGACTCAACCGACGATTAGTAAAATCTTACAACAGCTCGAAGAGCAGCTTCAGGTACAGCTTTTAATTAAACCGGATCATGGACGCAAAAGACAAATTGAATTAACTACAATTGGAGAGCGTATTTATCAACATGCTCTTGAACTTCTTCAGGCAGAACAAAACATCTTTCTTGAAATTGAAAACTATCAACAATTAAAAACAGGGACTTTAAAACTTGGCGTACCGCCTTTAGGTTCGCAGCTCCTAACGACTGCCCTGTTTGATTATCATCAACAATGGCCAGATATTGAATTGGCTTTTATGGAGGTTGGTTCGCGCGGTATTGAACAAGCCTTACTCAATAACGAGTTAGATGTTGGCGTTTTATTACAGCCCTTTGATGAGCAAATCTTTAATAGCATTGAGTTATGTAATTACCCTTTAATGGTTCTTTTACGTCGGGATGCGACTTGGGCAACCCGTAAAAAAATAAATCTAGAAGAGCTACAACACCAATCGTTTTTAATGTTTCCAGAAAACTTCTCTCTAAATAGTATTATTCTCGATGCTTGTAAACAGCGTGGATTTTATCCCTCTATCGCTTGTCGTACCAGTCAATGGCACCTCTTGGCAGATATGGTTTTACAACGTATGGGGATTGCACTTCTTCCTCAATATTATACTGACATGCTTGACCCTACTTTATTTGCAGCAGTGCCACTCGAAAAACCAAATATTCAATGGCACTTAGTGATGGCTTGGAAAAAGAACCTCCCTATCTCTCCGGCCGTAGACGCTTGGCTCAGCGTTGTTCGTGAACATTTTCAGCACATTAAACCCTCATGAACACTGAAATTGCTTAATTCAAAAACCGATAAAGCTTTTCCACAAAAAAGCTACCCAATCTTGGAACAGCTCACTTAGACTAGATCCCATCCGTTTTATGACATGGACAATAACAATGAATAATGAACATTTTAAGCTGTACACAGATTCACAATTTCTAAGCCCCTATGCATTTACAGTTTTTGTCGGGCTACATGAAAAACAAATTCCATTTGAAATAGCGACCATCAACTTAGGCCAACAAGACCAGTTTGAAAAATCTTATCTAGAAAAGTCATTAACAGCAAAAGTCCCTGTACTTGAACACAATGATTTTGCTTTATCAGAATCATCTGCCATTTTGGAATATTTAGAAGAGCTCTATCCAAACACACCAATTTATCCAACAGATATTCAGGCACGTGCAAGAGCTCGACAAATTCAGGCATGGCTCAGATCAGACTTGGTGGCATTAAGAACTGAACGTCCAACTGATGTTATTTTTATTCAACCCACATCTATCCCCCTTTCAGAAGAAGGTCAAAAGGCAGCCGAGAAACTTTTCTTTGTTGCAGAAAAACTTCTAGCGCCTCATGCCGAATTTCTGTTTGATTCATGGAGCATTGTGGATGCTGAACTCGCACTAATGTTACAACGCCTCATCCAAAATGGTGACGCTGTACCAGAGCGATTAAAAAATTATGCACTGCAACAATGGCAACGCCCGAGCGTTCAAAAATGGCTTGCCTTGCGACATAACTAAACCCTATATTTCAACCAAACATGAGATAAAAAAATGAGTGATTCAAACTATATTCCTCCACAAGTTTGGCAATGGACTGGAGAAAAAACCGATTTAAACCAACCTACTTCAGGCGCTCGCTACGAACATACTCTGCCCGTCGGAAAACACCCGCTCCAACTCTATTCTTTAGCAACACCTAATGGACAAAAAGTCACTATTTTGCTTGAAGAGCTTTTAGAATTAGGAATTCAAGATGCTGAATACGATGCTTGGCTCATTAAAATTGGTGAAGGCCAACAATTTGGCAGTGGCTTTGTAGAAGCTAACCCTAACTCTAAAATTCCGGCATTGGTTGACCATAGCCAAAACCCTCCATTAAGAGTTTTCGAGTCTGGCTCAATTTTGCTTTACTTGGCTGAAAAGTTTAAAGCTTTCATTCCGACCGATATTGCTGCACGTACTGAATGCCTTAATTGGTTATTCTGGCAAATGGGTAGCGCGCCTTATTTAGGTGGTGGTTTTGGACATTTTTATGCCTATGCGCCCGTTAAAATTGAATATGCGATTAACCGCTTTGCCATGGAAACAAAACGATTGCTTGATGTGTTAGATCAACATCTAGCAAAGCATGAATATTTAGCTGGTTCTGAATATACCATTGCTGACATTGCGGCATTCCCTTGGTATGGTGGACTTGTTAAAAACTGGGTCTATAACGGCGCGGAGTTTTTAGGTGTTGATGAATATAAACATGTAAAACGCTGGGCAGATGCAATTCTGGCACGCCCTGCTGTTCAACGTGGTCGTATGGTTAATCGCACTTTTGGCGATTTAGAAACACAGTTACATGAACGTCATGATGCAAGTGATTTTGAGACCAAAACGCAAGATAAAGTTTAATCGTCATTTTTAAAATATTTAGCCCGCTTTTTAAGTGGGCTTTTTATTAAAATCAGTTAATCTAAAATTTATAATAAATATAGCTTAAAACAATATAAGAACTTTCAAGTAATTTATACATTTACACTTAAAACATTAAAATTCATTTTATCAAAAAAATATATATAAATAGATATTCGTTATTTCTGCTTATATCCAAATCAGCGTAAATTTAACAATAACAATCTAGATAGAAGATAAAGGATATTTTTAATGAATGCCAAATTAAATACAGAAAACCGTTCTGGTTTTATTTCATCGGGTTCAAATACATCCTTGTCAAACGAAGAGATTCTTTCTAAAGCAAAACAATATGCCCAAGACCATGAACTTAATTTTAGTGGAAGTTTATCACCCACTGATGCATGGCATCTCGTACAACAAGGACAAGCAGTTTTAGTTGATGTACGTACTAACGAAGAGCGCAAATTTGTAGGATATGTTCCTGAAAGTATTCATGTTGCATGGGCAACTGGCACCTCTTTCAATCGTAATCCACGTTTTTTAAAAGAACTCGAAACCAAGACGGGTAAAGATAAAACCATTCTTTTGTTATGTCGTAGCGGAAACCGCTCCGCATTAGCAGCCGAAGCTGCATTTAATGCGGGTTTTGAGCACATTTATAACGTTCTTGAAGGCTTTGAAGGTGACTTAGATGATCAACAGCAGCGTAATCAAAAAAACGGCTGGCGTATTCATCAACTGCCTTGGCAACAAGACTAAAACTTCAACACATTTTCAGTGAATCAAGGAAAGCTTGTGACTCAATGGAACATTAATGCTGTTGTACAGGGTTTACAACAAGCAAGGCATGACTGGCGTCAGCAACAGCACAGAATCAAAGAATTTGGGGGCCGTGAACTTCCATCTAAAGAAGCTTTGAAAGCTATTTTAGATGATCTCTGCGGGATTCTATTTCCAATGCGCTTAGGCCCTGCCGATTTACGTCAGGAAACTGAAGATTCTTATATTGCCTATACTTTAAATCGGGTACTCACAGCCTTACATGCTCAAGTACAACTGGCTTTAAATTATGAGGCAAAGCGTCATTTGGGTCATTCAAGCACAGCCCAACAGCCACAAGAGCTTGCCCAAAATATTGTTCAGGATTTTGCTAATACCTTGCCTTCTATACGTCGTCTTTTAGATGGCGATGTGCGTGCGGCCTACGAAGGTGATCCAGCAGCACATAGTGTGGATGAGGTATTACTCTGCTATCCAGGCATATTCGCGATTATTCATCACCGAATTGCACATCAGTTATATGGCCAAGTACCTCTACTGTCTCGCATTATTTCTGAGTTAGCCCACTCTGCAACAGGAATTGATATTCATCCGGGTGCACAAATCGGTAAAGGATTTTTTATAGATCATGGTACTGGCGTAGTGATTGGTGAAACCAGTGTCATTGGGGAACGTGTCCGTATTTATCAGGCAGTAACGCTTGGAGCAAAACGCTTTGAAACCAATGATGATGGTGCTTTGAAAAAAGATTATACACGCCATCCAATTGTTGAAGATGACGTTGTGATCTATGCAGGTGCCACTATTTTAGGCCGTATTACGATTGGTCGAGGGTCCATTATTGGGGGAAATGTCTGGCTGACACATAGTATTGCCGCAGGTAGCCAGATTTTACAGTCACCAAATGAGTCTTATCAAAAAAATCATATTCCCGGTTAAAAACTATAGATGTGAAATAAATAGATAAGGAGACAAATAAATAGTAAGAGCTGAATTAAATTAATTTAATGCTTATTTCTCATTTAAATATATTTTTATTTTAAAGATAGATTTTTAATTAATAAGCCACCTATTCAAAGTTTATAAAACCTTTTTTATTTTTTTAAAACCAGAACTAATTCTAGTTTATAGCAATACTAGAGTTTTTAATTTTTTGATTTTACCAAGCCACTGTAATAAGGAAAAATGATTCATGGCGAAAAATACTGATAAAGCCCAACTTGCGCTTGGGGACCATGCGGCCCGCCAACTGGCCAATGCAACCAAGACAGCTCCTCAACTTTCTACGATTACTCCCCGATGGCTGACTCACTTACTTCAATGGCTTCCTGTTGAAGCAGGTATTTATCGCCTAAACCGTGTAAATAATACCGATGATATTCAAGTGGCTTGCACACAACGTGATGAAGCAACTTTACCCCAAACTTTTGTTGATTATGACCCAGAGCCACGCGAATACTTTTTGAATGGTGTATCGACTGTTCTGGATGTACATACACGTGTTGCTGACCTTTACAGTAGTCCACATGACCAAATTAAAGAACAGCTCCGTTTAACCATTGAAACCATTAAAGAACGTCAAGAAAGTGAGCTCATCAATAACCCTGAATATGGCTTATTGGCGAGTGTGACAGATGATCAACGTATCTCGACTTTAAATGGCCCACCAACTCCAGATGATTTAGATGATTTATTACGTAAAGTCTGGAAAGAACCAGGATTTTTCCTAGCACATCCAGATGCAATTGCAGCATTTGGCCGTGAATGTACACGTCGTGGTGTACCGCCTCCAACAGTGAGTTTATTCGGTTCGCAATTTATTACATGGCGCGGAATTCCCCTCATTCCATCTAATAAAATTCCGGTAGAAGATGGTAAAACTAAAATCTTACTGCTTCGTGTCGGTGAAAAACGTCAAGGTATTGTCGGCTTATTCCAACCGGGGCTTGCAGGTGAACAATCGCCGGGGCTTTCAGTGCGTTTTATGGGCATTAACCGTAACGCGATTGCATCTTATCTCATCTCGTTATATTGCTCGCTAGCAGTACTGACTGATGATGCGTTGGCAGTATTAGATGATGTGGAGGTGGACAAATATCATGACTACCCAGTTAACTACAAGTAATCTGCAAGGTAGCCCAAAAGGGTCGGAAGTAACTGGTGTTAACCCACCACCAGCCAACTTCCCTGATGAGTCCACCATTGCTCGTCTTGCTAATGAGTTTTTTTCAGCATTGCCAAGTTCAAGCAGTTCAGCTTCTCCATCGGGCCTTAACTTGGATTTACCTGTAGGTACACCTCCACATCCACCACAACCGGGTGAACCATTTTCGGCACTCAGTGGTCGTGCACCGAATATCGCCTTTCAGAAAAGTCTTAATCCGGAATATCCTGAGCATATTCCTAACTTACCAGACTATCCTGAACGTCGGATTGTCTCTTCTGCACCTGTAGTTGGTGGTGCAAATTTACCTCGTCCGCCATTTGAACCACATTTGCCACAAGCTGTTCATAGTGAGCCGAATGTGCCACGTCGTATTGAACCAAACTTACCGACAGGTACTGGTGAATCACCTTATTATTTTTTAAATGATTTTTCTGCTCCAAATGCAGCAGAGCCATCTGTTAAAGGTGTTGAAGATAATTATTCGGTTGCGCAGTCTTTTCAGTTGCCGCATGGCGACCAGCTAAAGTCTTTACTCATTGAAGATCGTTTTGCAGCTGACACACCAACAAAAACCTCACCAAGCTCTGCATTTTATTTTTTAGACTTGCCTCAAAGTGGACAAAGTTATAGTCACTATCAACCGTCGCAACCGACCTTTGTAGCAAGCAGTACTCAGCCCTTAGATGTGCATGCCATTCGTCGTGATTTTCCAATTTTGCAGGAACGCGTCAATGGTCGCCCGCTAGTCTGGCTTGACAATGCTGCTACTACGCAAAAACCACAGCGTGTGATTGATCGAATTGCTTATTTTTATCAGCATGAAAATTCAAACATTCACCGTGCTGCACATGAGTTAGCAGCTCGTGCGACCGATGCCTATGAACATGCAAGAAATGTAGTTGCCCGTTTTATCGGTGCACCCTCTTCCAAAGAAATTATTTTTGTTCGAGGAACCACTGAAGGCATTAACCTAATTGCAAAAACATGGGGCGAACAAAATATTGGTGAAGGTGATGAAATTATTGTTTCTCACTTAGAACACCATGCCAATATTGTGCCTTGGTATCAACTCACTAAAAAAACTGGAGCAAAGTTACGAGTCATTCCTGTTGATGATACGGGTCAAATTATTTTAGAAGAGTTACCAAAACTGATTAATGAACGCACTAAACTGCTGTCTATTACTCAAGTTTCTAATGCTTTGGGAACAGTTACCCCTGTTGCTGAAGTGATTAAAATTGCCCATGCCAAAGGTGTACGTGTATTGGTTGATGGCGCTCAATCTGTTTCGCATATACCAACCGATGTTCAAGCCCTTGATGCCGACTTTTTTGTGTTCTCTGGGCATAAAGTGTTTGGTCCAACAGGCATTGGTGCAGTCTATGCGAAACCAGAACTGCTAGAAACCATGCCGGTTTGGGAAGGTGGCGGCAACATGATTCAGGACGTCACCTTCGAACAGGTAGTTTACCAACCTGCACCAAACAAGTTTGAAGCGGGCACAGGCAATATTGCTGATGCAGTCGGTTTAGGTGCAGCACTTGAATATGTAGAAAGTCTAGGTATCCATAACATTGCTCGCTATGAACATGATTTGCTTGAATATGGTCAAAATGCATTAAGTAGTGTATCTGGTTTACGCTTGATCGGAACTGCGCATCACAAAGCCAGTGTCATGTCGTTTACCTTACAAGGCTATTCGACTGAACAGGTCGGTAAAGCTTTAAACCAACATGGTATTGCCGTACGTTCTGGTCACCATTGTGCACAGCCAATTTTACGTCGTTTTGGTGTGGAACAAACCGTGCGCCCGTCTTTAGCTTTTTATAATACGACTGAAGAAATTGATTTATTGGTGTCTGTTTTACACCAGTTAACACGTAACAAGCGTAGTGTTTAAATCTATTTTTGAAAAAAAAAGACTGCTTTCGAGCGGTCTTTTTTATGGGTTATTTACTAAAACTGCTCGAGCAAAAGGTCATCAGCAATAAGAATAAATCAAAGTAGTTATCGCGGCGGAGTCTTGTTATTTTAATTTCGATTCCTAGATTAACCTTCGGCTCGTGCTAAGAGTCATCTACAGCCTGCCCATAATTTATAAAAATAATGTTTTCGCAACATTTTCTGATAGATAAAACAGTTAACAGGTTCTGTAGATGACAAAGTTTTTTGGTTACTTTTTCCAAAAAAAGTAACAGAATTAGCTACTTTCTATTGGTATATAAACGATAAGACTCCGCCTTGAACACTATAAGCAATCTAAAATCGTACTTCTGCAACCCCACTAAATACTCACGGCAATTAAACAAATAATCCCCAAATCAATCTCAATGCAATCCCAATTAACAACAGCCCCATGACCCTCTCAAAATAAACACCAAACTCCAAAAATCGTTTACGTACTATTGGATGAGCAAACATTACACTCACGACCATAAACCAGATCGCATTAACCATACACATCCAAATGCCATAAAAGATCTGAACTTTCATGGGGGTGGTTACACTCACAATCGTAGTGAAAATCGCCAGAAAAAAGATTGTGGCTTTTGGGTTAAGAGCATTAGTTAAAAAACCCATCGTAAAGGCTTTAAACAAACTCGGAGTGTCACTTTCTGCTTGGTCATTAATCTCAATATTAGTATTCGGCTGACTACGTAAACATTGCCATCCTAAATAAAGCAAATAAGCTGCTCCCGCTGTTCTGATGAGTGACATGAGCCATTCGCTTTGTTGAATCAAAAAGCCAATGCCAACAAGTGTATAAAACACATGGACCGAAATTCCAACACCAATACCAATCGCAGTCAGACATCCAATTAAGTAGCCATAACGTACACTTTGTCTTACCGTAACCACAAAATCTGGTCCCGGTAAAATCACTGCCAAAAAGTGAATGAGTGCCAGTGTTAAAAACTCATGCCCATACAACTGCCACATTTATTCAGCCTCCTTGGCAACGCTATAGCTTACACTAAGCTTTCCTTTCTTAATCTGATAGGACTGAATTTCTATAAAACCAATATCCCCCAATGCTGCAACATGAGTCCCACCGCATGGAAATGCAGAAAACTCACCAAAACCGATTTCACGAAAACCATCTGCATGTTGCTGAAGATTGGCTGGTAAATTAGCCTGAATATATTGTACACAATGCTGTTCAAGTATTTGAGCATCTAACTGCTGAGCTGTGTCCAAAGCAATGAACTGAACTCGCGCATCATGTGGCCAGTGTTGTGCTTTTACAGCTTGCCAGCCAAATAGATGCATTACATGTCCAAGCAAATGTCCCGCTGAATGTAAACGACTATGATAACGACGTCCTGCTTCATCGACTTGTGCAAAAGCCACTCCCAACTCAACAGGTTGTGTGCAGTAATGAATAATTTCCCCTTGTTCAATCGCTACATGCACTACATCAACTTCTGCGATTTTGCCCGTATCACTCGGTTGACCACCACCTTGAGGATGAAATGGTGTTGCCGATAAATGCACGGCAAAACGCCCATCTTCACAAGGATTACACGCTAGAACTTCAACCTCAGCGGCAAGAGCACCTGTTAAATACAATGCTTGCGTCATATTTTTCTACATCTACTTTAAGATGAAAAAGATTGTATTGCGATTTCTTAAACGCGATAATCCACTCAAAATCCAAATAACTTTTGCCTCATGAGCACAAATCAAAGTTTAGTTCTTTTAAATGAAATGGCGACTTTCGTGAAAGTGGTCGAATCAGGCAGTTTTTCTGAAACGGCTCGACAACTCGGTACCACACCATCTGCGATAAGCCGTGCGATTGCTCGCTTAGAACGTGCTTTAGGAACCCGCTTACTTTATCGAACCACACGAAAGCTTCGTTTGAGTGAAAGTGGTCAACAGGTCTATCAACGTTGTTTAGATATGGTCAATGCGGCACAGGCAGTGATGGAAAGTTCAGGCCAATTTCATGTCGAACCGCAAGGAATCATTCGCCTGAGTGTTCCAAAAGCCGTTGGACATTTTATGATTCATCCACATTTACCTGAGTTTTTAGAACGCTATCCCAAAATTGATATTCAAATGCTTTTAGAAGACCGTTATGTTGACTTAATTGATGATGAAGTCGATTTAGCACTTCGAATTACAGAGCAACCCTCTGGCGGCCTAATGGGACGAAAACTCATTGATATCGATCACTTGATTTGTGCTACACCTGAATATTTAGAAAAACATGGTACACCAACCCATCCTCATGACTTAAAACAGCATGAATGTATCTATTTAGGTGAACAAATCAGTGATTCAAAATGGAAATTTCAACAAGGAAATAAGTCGATTAATGTTGCTGTACGTGGCCGTTATGCTGCAAATCATACAGGTGTACGTTTAAGCGCAGCCCTACAGCATTTGGGAGTAGCCAGCTTACCCTACTTTGTTGCGCGCCATGCTTTACAACAACAGACTTTGGTTCAAGTTTTACCCGAATGGGATTTTAAGACCTATTACAGTGGTGGGCTATGGCTACTTTACCCACCGACACGACATGTCCCGCCTAAATTAAGTGTCTTTATTCAATATTTGGCAGATAAATTGGCAGCAGAGCCGACTTTATTTAAGTTCAAGTGATATAAAGTCAAGGAATTAACACGATGGAATCCTGCCTTTCTATCTCTAAAGCAATCAGCTAATTCGGTTACTTTTTTTGAAAAAAGTAACCAAAAAACTTTACCATCTACAGAACCTGACCACTGTTTTCATCTATAAAAATATTGCAAAAACATTATCTTTATAAATTATGGGCAGGCTGTAGATGAATCCTAGCTCAAGCAAATACTATCTAGAGTCCTAATCATTAGGAGCTATGAGTACGACTACTCAACCAATAAATCTTTTGGATTAATCGTATCGCCATAGACTGGTTTTAAAGTTTTTTCATAGGCCTGATGAATCACGCCTTCTTTTGCCAATTTCTCTAAATCTTGATTCAACCAGTCCAGTAGCTCTTTATCACCCTTTTTCACTGCCGGTGCGATTAAGTCCTGCTCACCTAAGTTTGTAATGCCTACTGTGTAATTTGGATTTTCTTTAGCCCAAGCTAAAACCAGCAAGTTGTCATGTGCTAAAGCAGCACCACGGCCATCTTTTAAAGCATCAAAAGTTTCAGTGTTCTGCTCATATTTTTGTAGTTTAATTTCAGGATGAGTCTTGGTGAAGAATGAATCAGCCGTCGTGCCCTTGTTCACCAACAAAGTTTTATCTTTAAGTTGAGCAATATCTGTAATTGGATGAGTTTTAGGAGACACCACACCCAAAGCAACTTTTAAATAAGGTTTAGCAAAATCGACCACTTCTTTACGTTCTGGCGTAACTGTAAAGTTTGCAAAAATAATATCTACTTTATTGGCTTTTAAATATTCGACACGGTTTGCAGCTTCAGTTAAAACAAACTCTACCTTGTTTTCATCACCTAACAAGTCTTTAGCAACATGTTTGGCAATCTCTACATCGAAGCCCTGATTTTTACCTTGAGCATCTAAATATCCAAACGGCGGTTTATCGCTAAATACACCAATACGCACGACTCCATTCTTTTTAATCTGCTCAATACTCGACACAGTTTGAGTACTGTCAGCTGTTTTCTCATTAGATTGCGTGCCTTTATCACATGCAACCAAACCTAAACTCAGCAAAGATGCAGCGAGGACATGCTTTATATTTTGTAAAGTTAATATTGTCATTATTTCACCCTATCGTTCTTGTAAAAGTCTTATTTAAAATCACAGTGCCTACTTTCAGACACTGCTCCAGCGATATCAAAAATTATTGGCCTACATCTAAAAACACATTAGGATTAACCGATTCACCATAAATTGGTTTTAAGGTTTCATCATAAATTTTCTTAATTTCACCGCTTGTTCTTAGCTGCTTAATTTCAGTATTGAGCCAATTCAATAATTGGGTATTGCCCTTTTTCACTGCTGGTGCAATAAATTCTTGATCACCAATAGACTGGATACCCGCCACATAACTTGGATTCTTCGCGGCCCATGCCAAAGCATAAGTACTATCTTGTGAAATTGCGTCACCACGACCGTCGGTCAAGGCTTTGAACGCATCAGAGTTTCTTTCAAACTTCAATAAGTTCACTTTCGGATAGTGCTTGGTAAAGTAGGTATCTGAACTGGTGCCTTTATTTACAATTAACGTTTTACCTTCTAATTGGGCAATGTCAGTAATCGGCTTGGCTTTAGGCGAGACAATGCCAAAAGCACCTTTTAAATAAGGCTCGGCAAAATCTACAACCTCCTTACGTTCAGGCGTTACTGTAAATGTCGCAAACACAACATCGGCACGGTTTGATTTTAAAAACTCCACCCGATTTGAAGCCTCAGTCACAATAAACTCAACTTTTTTTTCATCGCCAAGCAAATCTTTAGTGACTCGTTTTGCTAAAGCCACATCAAAGCCCTGATTATTGCCAGCACTATCTACATAACCAAACGGCGGATCGTCAGCAAAAACGGCAACTCGCAACACCCCATTTTTTTTGACTTGCTCTAAAGAATGGTCTTCTTGAGTATTACTTGCTTGCTCAGTTGATGGCGTTTTACTACATGCCGTTAATAACACCCCAGCAACAGCAATACTGCTTAATATTTTTATTGAATTACGTTTAAACATTCACTTCCTCATGATTCAAATAATAAAAGACTTAATACGACAAGATATTTAAAAAGGTTTTAGCTCGTTCTGTTTTCGGCTGTTCAAAAAACTCTTCAGGGGGTGCCTGTTCAATAATTTTGCCTTTATCCATAAAAATAATGCGGTCGGCAACCTTACGGGCAAAGGACATTTCATGAGTCACAATCAACATGGTCATCCCCTCATTGGCTAGTTTCAGAACAACATCGAGCACTTCTCTGACCATTTCTGGGTCAAGTGCTGCTGTAATTTCATCGAGCAAAATGACTTTAGGTTGCATAACCAGTGAGCGGACAATGGCGATACGCTGCTTTTGTCCACCGGAAAGTTGTCGCGGATAATCGAGTTTTCGCTCAAATAGACCCACTCGCTTTAACAACTCATCTGCAACTTGTTCAGCTTCATCACGGCGGCGTTTTTGCACTTTAAGTGGCCCGAGCAAAATGTTGTCAATGACATTCATGTGCCCAAACAACTCATAGTTCTGAAAAACCATGCCAATTTTTTGACGGGCATTAGTCCAGTCAACATCTTTACCCAAAACACCTGAACCAGTTAAACAGATTTCACCACCTTGAATCGGTTCTAATCCATTAATACAGCGCAGTAAGGTACTTTTACCGCAGCCCGATGGGCCTAAAATTACAACCACTTCTCCTTGTTCTACATCTAGATCAATGCCCTGTAAAATATGACTTTGTGCAAATGATTTCTGTAATTGTTGTATCGATAACAAAGGCATAATTACTCCCAGACCTTTTCTAGATGTGCCGCCAAACGAGATAAGGGATAGCAAATCAGAAAATACAAAATAAAAATAAAGCCATAAATCCAAAGCGAGGCGCTCGGCACAGTCAGAAGCGAATTTTCAATAATTTGCTGGCCCACCTTAATGACCTCAACCACACCAATCAGAACTGCCAAAGAGCTGGTTTTCACCATTCGGGTAAATAAATTAATTGCGCCTGGTGTTACTCGTTTTAGACTTTGCGGAAAAATAACGTAGACCAATGCTTGAACATGAGTCAGTCCCAACGCATAGGCCGAATCTCGTTGATGCTGATCAATTGAAGTAATGGCTGCACGGACCAAATCGCCCATTTCAGCCGTACCCCATAAAACAAACACGACAACACACACCCACATCGCAGAAAACTGCCAGTTAAACCATGTCGCAAAGCCGAAATAAAAAACAAAAAGCAAAACTAAAATTGGAATAATTCGAATTGCTTCTAAATACAAACGACACAACGCTTTAATAGCTATGTTTTTAGAAGTCATAATGACGCCTAAAACCGTGCCCAAAATTGCAGAAAAAAATACTGAAATAAAAGCAATTTTTGCGGTTGCCCACAGTCCCCACATTAAACGTTCGAGATGACTTACCTGAAATAAATAATCAAGTTCCATGGCTCACCTTCCGACTTCTGTGTTCCAGATAACTGGTTAAAATAGACACGGGCAATAAAATAATCAGATAAGCCATGATGAGTAAAAACAAAGCTTCCGTAGTTTTATAGTCCATCCCAATTAAGTCTTTGGTGACAAAAAGCAGCTCAACGACAGCAATCGCACTTACAACAGAACTTTCTTTAATTAAAAATAGACAATTTGCTCCAATTGCCGGAATTGAAATAGCAAGCGCTTGAGGAAAAATGACATATCTAAAAATTTGAGTCGGTTGCAGACCGATACTTTTTGCAGAGTCAATCTGACCTTTTGCTACAGATTGTAGACCCGCTCGAAAAGCTTCTGCCATATAGCTTCCGCCTAAAAATGTCAGTCCAATCACACCACAAGCAAAACCATCGATTTTGATACCAAGTTTGGGCAAACCGTAATACAAAAAGAATAGTTGAATTAATAAAGGGGTATTTCGAGATAACTCAATATAGAACTGGGCAATTCTATTTAGTACCCGCACGCGATATGTGATTAAAATGCTGCAAATCAGCCCTACAATAATGGCCAGAATAATGCTGATAATTGAAATTTTCAGCGTGGTCAAAGTTGCAGAGAAAAATTGCGGCAACACACTATGGATATACTGCCAGTTCAAGGAAAATTCCAAAAAATAATATTAAAACGTTATAAATATTTAGCTCTAGTCAGCGATCAAATATTTGTGTACCGAGTTTATTTTTTTCCCAATTGGTCTAAAACTATTTTTATTAGATAAGCTTTTCTATAAGTTTGATAAATTCGATTTGGCAATCGAAAGCATTCAAATCAGTTGAATACAACCGCTTAAAACATGTTCATCACAGCCCATATATAATAAAAGCCAATAAAAAAAATCGGACATCAACGCCCGATTTCCATGAAACAACTTTCAGTCTATTGCTTATTTTCTAAGGACATCGCCAATGCTTGGATCTTTATCAAATACCGATTTTGCATAAGGGCAAAGCGGAATCACTTTTACATCTTTCTCACGAACAAAAGCAACTAAAGCATCAAGTAATTGTCGACCTACACCTTGTCCCCGATAATTTTCATTTACATCTGTGGCATCAATAATCAGCATGCCTTCGCCTGCCCATGTATAAGTCATTTCACCTGCAATGGTTTCACCATCAAGTAAACTAAAGCTACCGTGTTTTGTATCATCTTTTTGTTGAATATTCACAATAAATTCCTCTTCTTACGACTCATATTTATTTAAAAATGACTTTGTATATCTTGAACTATAAGAACAAATCTAAGTGTAAAAAAATAGCCTGTTTTTAGCAGCGAGTCTGTATGCTTTTTAAAGACAATTCATGCATAAAACTCATAATTCTATTCGTAATTCTAGGCCTAATCCTTTCAAACCCTTGCTGATAAGCTCTGCAACCAGATTTGTTCATTTCTTTTATGAACATTTAACGGTTTTAAAAGTCGGAATTTTATGTCTTCTTTCCATCAAATTGAGCAAGATACACATGAAAATAGCACACCTGCATGGGGTGCTGTATTTGTAATGTCACTATGCTGTGCAGTATTAATTGCCTCAGAATTCATGCCCGTAAGTTTACTCACACCAATCTCTTCAGATTTAAATATGAGTGAAGGCCAAGTAGGTCAGGCGATCGCAATTTCAGGCATTTTTGCTGTGGTAACCAGCTTAACTATTAGCCGTGTATTTAAGACATGGGATCGCCGTCATATCATGCTGTTACTTACCCTACTCATGATCGTTTCTGGCATGCTGATTACATTTGCTCACTCTGCTGCGTTATTCATGGTGGGTCGTGCAATTTTAGGTGTAGTGATTGGTGGTTTTTGGGCCATGTCGACTTCGATTGTGATGAGACTTGTACCTCCTTTAGCTGTACCCAAAGCACTTGGTCTATTAAATGGAGGCAATGCTTTAGCAACCACAATTGCTGCACCTTTAGGAAGTTTTTTAGGTTCAATTATTGGCTGGCGCGGTGCGTTCTTCTGTATCGTTCCTATCGCGATTATTGCACTTATTTGGCAATTTAAAAGCATGCCCGCTCTTCCAGCAGTTATATCTAGCGAGAAGTCAAAAAATCCATTTGAATTACTGAAACGTCCGATTGTGTTTTATGGCATGACAGGGATTTTATTGCTATTTATGGGGCAATTTGCGCTATTTACCTACTTACGCCCATTTCTAGAAACCGTCAGTCATGTCGATGCGGCCATGTTATCCATTTTATTACTCATATTAGGTATCGCGGGTTTAGTTGGCACATTCGTGATTAGTTTTATTCTTCATCAACATGTCTATCGCTACCTCATCCTTATTCCTTTAATGATGGCAAGCATTGCTTATGCCTTCGTGCTTGGTGGTCAGCACTTGTGGTTGGTCGCAATATTAATGGGATTATGGGGATTCATTGGAACTTCGGCACCAGTCGCATGGAACACATGGCTTGCACAGACGTTGCATCAAGATACTGAGGTTGGTGGCGGTTTGATGGTTGCGATTATCCAATTTGCAATTACTTTAGGTGCAACTTTAGGCGGCTTGTTATATGACTCACAAGGCTATAGTGCTACGTTTTATATGAGCGCCATTGTGCTGTTATTCGGTGCTATTACTGCTTTTATTACTTGGCGAAGTGCTACTCACGCAACACATCAATAACCAACCTTAACGCAGGCGAAAGCTGTCTACGATGTGGATAGTACAGGTGGTATCCGGGAAACTGGATACTGTACTCTTCCAATACTTGCACAAGTTTGCCTTGATCTAGATCTTGCTGGATCAGTTCTTGCGGAATGTAAGCCAATCCAAATCCAGCTCTAACTGCCTCGACAATATCGTAGCTTTCATTAAATATCCATTGTCCCTGAATTTTAACTTTTGTTTCTTGTCCATCCTTCAAAAATTCCCAAGCATACACACTGCCTTGGGTGGTTAAACGAAAGCCAATACATTGATGATTGACCAGATCTTTGGGGGTTGCAGGAATTCCATATTTCTCAAAATATTGTGGCGTTGCAATCACCGCCATTTTGACATCTGCGCTAATACGTACCGCAATCATGCCATCTGCTACACGACTTCCAAAGCGAACTCCTGCATCAAATCGTTCCGCAACAATATCCACCATACCGCTATTGGCAGCTAGCTCAACTTGTACATCAGGATAATCACCAGCAATCTTTTCAAGTTTTGGAATCAGCACTTCCCGTATTGCATGGCTACTGGCATTAATACGAACCGTACCAGCGGGCTGATCCCGAAATGATGTTAAAAGTGATAATTCATTATCAATCTGGTCAAAGCTGGCGCTAATGGTTTGCTTTAACCTTTCACCCGCGGCTGTCGGCGAAACGCTTCGTGTGGTTCGGGTCAGAAGTAGCATCCCTAAACGTTCTTCTAAGCCGCGAATGGTATGGCTTAGCGCAGACTGCGAAATTCCCATTTTTCCTGCGGCCTTCGTAAAACTCCCTTCTCGAGCCACCATTAAAAAAGCATAAAGATCATTATAGTTTTCTTTGTTTATCATCTGCTTTTCTCTCTTTTCACGGTTTAGTTTAATTATAAATGATAAAACCATTCATGAATATTGCTCATAAGTCCATGTTTGTTTTTTAGGCTAATTATTATAAAGAAGATTCATTAAACTCTATATCAAGCAGTGAGCATCAAGATTTAGATGAGCTCAAGCATAAAAAGTGCCTGATTTTATTATTATCAAAAATTAATAAATTTAGCTCATACCTTTACGCTAGAAATTGAATAACTTCTCTGCATTTAAGTGCGTTCTCTTAAAGAAATAAGGTTCTTCGATATGGCTAATCAGAAGTTTTTTCTCGCTTTACTCAGCATCTTTTTCTCGTTTTCAGCCATATCTATCTCTTATGCCTCAAGGCCTACGGGCAACAATCAACAAAGGTTATCGATGATAAAAATCCGTATTGATATTGAGGGATCAAAGCAATCGCTATTTGCAACATTACCCATGACACCGACTGTTCAAGATTTTGCCAAGCAGCTTCCGTTGACATTAACCCTTAAAGATTATGACTCTACTGAAAAAATAGCCGACTTACCCACCAAGCTAACTACACAGAATGCACCCAATGGCTATGCAGGAAAAGCTGGTGATCTTACCTATTACGCCCCTTGGGGTAATCTGGCTTTTTTCTATAAAGACTCAACTGTTGGCTACGCAAATGGTCTTATTTTGCTTGGGAAACTTGAGGCTATTCCCCAAGAGTTCAAGCAAAAACAACCCATCAAAATTTCAATTTCCCAAATGAAATAAGCATGAGCAAATTCACCCATTCAAATTATTTAAATTGAGGTATCCATGACTACATCTCCCTTGTTTAAAAAGCTTAAAACCCATACGGCGGCTGCGATTTGCGCTGCAACAATTGGTTTATTCTCCTCAACTTCAGCTATGGCAGCAGACATGTCTAATGGCGCAAATAATTTTTATCAAAGCCAGCAAGTGACTATTCAGAAAGTCACTTTTAAAAATCAATACAACATGGATATAGTCGGTAATCTGGTTATCCCCAAAAACTTAAATAAAAAACTAAAAGTCCCCGCTATTGTAATTGGTCACCCAATGGGAGCCGTGAAAGAACAAAGCTCTATGCTTTATGCACAGAAATTGGCTGAACAAGGTTTTGTAACATTGGCAATTGATCAATCATTTTGGGGTGAAAGCGCAGGCCAACCCAGAAATGTAGTTGCACCTGACATTTACGCAGAAGCATTTAGTGCGGCTGTAGATTATTTAGGAACGCAATCTTTAATTAACCGTGAACGTATTGGGGTGCTCGGAATTTGCGGAAGTGGAAGTTTCGTTATTAGCGCAGCAAAAATTGACCCTCGTATGAAGGCCATTGCCACTGTCAGCATGTATGATATGGGAGCTGCAAACCGTAATGGCTTACGTCACTCACAAACCTTAGAGCAAAGAAAGCAAATTATTGCTGAAGCGGCTGCGCAACGTTATGTCGAGTTCACAGGCGGTGAAAAAAAATATACCAGCGGCACTACACATGAGTTAACGGCAGATACACATCCGATCCAACGTGAATTTTATGACTTTTATCGTACCCCACGCGGAGAATATACGCCGAAAAGTTCATCAAAAGAGCTTACAACCCACCCAACACTGACAAGTAATGTCAAATTTTTAAACTTCTATCCATTTAACGATATCGAAACCATCTCACCACGCCCAATGCTATTTATTACAGGTGATCAGGCTCATTCAAAAGAGTTTAGTGAAGAAGCTTATAAACTCGCAGGCCAACCTAAAGAACTTTACTATGTTAAAGGTGCGGGACATGTTGATTTATATGATCGAGTCAATCTTATTCCATTTGATAAATTGACCAGTTTCTTTAAACAAAACTTAAAGTAATAGTGATGATAGAGGCTCCACGGGGTCTCTATTTTTTAAAATTTATTTAATGAAACTCTTGCACCAGACTATTAATATGCGCTACTGCCGCAGTTCGATTTTCAACACAAAGCTTTTCAAAAACATGTTCTAAATGTTTGTTTACCGTCCGCGGGCTCAGCTCCAAAATTTCCGCAATATCTTTATTGGTTTTACCTAACAATAACCAGTGCATGACTTCTGCTTCACGCTGAGTCAACTGTGGGCAATATTTTAAAATGTCAGCGACGTCTAATGCAGGCGTAGAGGTCTTGATCTGTATAAGATAATTTTTCGCCACACTTGTGCCAGATTGCCACGGCGTTAATAGTAAAAGCTGTAATTGCTGAGATGGCGTTGAATAAGAACAGCTGGTTAATTTTTTTGGGTCTTTTTCATGTTCTAAGTCTGAAAACCAAGCTTTTAAACCTGCCTCAAAACCCTCAATTTCCGGCAAATATTGATTCAATAAATCACTGGCTTTTTGGGTTTTCCAAACAATTTTACCTTGAACGTCTAGAGCAAGAATGGCCGTCTCTGTTGCGTCAATCACCTGTTTTTGTTGCTGCAATAGTTTGGCATGCGCCAAATGCGTTTTCACTCTTGCCAGTACTTCTTCAATATTCAGTGGCTTTGTTACGTAGTCCACCCCACCGACCTGAAAACCACGCACAATATGCTCTGTTTCCGACAAACCTGTCATAAAAATGACGGGAATAAACTGAGTAATTGGGCTTGCTTTAAGCTGTATACAACTTTCAAAACCGTCCATATGTGGCATATTGCCATCGAGCAAAATCATATCCGGTAAGCATCGATGTGCGATTTCAATGGCACTTAAACCATCGGTTGTGACAAGCACGCGATAACCTGCCTGATCCAGACTTTCATGTAACAAGCCCAAATTTTCCGGTACATCATCCACAATCAGAATAACAGCCTGCTCAGTTGTTGAAGCCTGCTGAAAAGAAACATGTTGCGTACTCATTGCTTATCCTGAATTAATCGTTGGGCATGTTTTAAATCAAACTTTTGAATAGCTTGCTCAAGCTGTTCCCATAACTCGTCATGCTCCGGAAAATCTTGACGACAATGCGTTAAAGCATGTTGAATGCCTCGAATATAGCCTTGTCCAATCAATTCATCTAGTTGCTGCAAGGCTTGAGTTAAATCTTGTGGGCCATTGTTTTCTGGTTGTCTTGTTGGTGTATGAACAGCGGTTTGTTCTTGCTTATACGTCTTTACATCAAGTGCTTGAACCTCATTATTTTCAATTAGTGCCTCTGATTTAGAATCAGCCCACACCAGCCCTAACTTGTCTCCAATTTTACTCAGCAACAAATTGAGATCGATTGGTTTTAGCATAAAGTCTTCACTTAAAACCGCATCTTGTGGATTGACCTCACGTTCGCCTGCATTGGCCGAAATAATTAAGATCGGCACATTGGTAATATTATTTTGACGTAATAACCGCGCAGTTTCCCAGCCACCCATCAAAGGCATATTCAAATCCATTAAAATCAGGTTAGGCTGAAAAATAGGAACACGTCTTAAACAATCAATGCCTGACTCGGTTTCTTCAATAATAAATCCTAAAGGTTTTAGAAAATTAGCGACTAAACCTCGATCCACAGCTTCATTATCGACAACTAAAATTCGTTTTCGCTCACCTTGATAGCCCGTAATCTGGTTGGAATAAACGTTAGAAATTGGATGAACCACCTCTTTTGAAGGCAAATAAAACTTAATTTTAAACTGTGAACCTTGATTGAGTTGGCTACTCACAGACAGCTGCCCGCCAAGTAAATCGACCAATAATTTTACAATCGGTAGGCCTAGCCCTGTTCCGGTAAATCCGCCTTGAACCACATTACTGCCTCGTTCAAACGGATTAAATATCCGCTCTAAATCCGCTTCGGCAATGCCGCAACCTGTATCTCTAATTTCAAAATAAGCCGTTTGAAAACGGTACTCGACTTTCAAGGTTATTGTGCCACTCGTTGTAAACTTCAAAGCATTGCCCAATAAATTGATGAGCACTTGCTCTAAGCGCTTTTTGTCGGTACGAACATAGTGCGGAAGGTTATCTCCAATTTCATAAATAAACTGTAAATTCTTCTGTTCAAACTGCGGCTGAAACATTTGAATAATCTGTTCTATAAAATTGGGGAAGTGAACATCCACCACATTTAAAGAAATTTTGCCTGTCTCAATTCGTGCTAAATCCAGTAACCCGTCAATCAGTGACGTCAAATGCTGCCCACTACGGCTAATTACCCCAAGCGCCATTTTGCCTTGTTCCGAAAGCTGCTCTTGTTTTTGAAGTAATTGGCTATAGCCCAAAATACTATTTAGGGGTGTTCGTAGTTCGTGACTAATTCCAATGACATAACGGCTTTTTGCATCATTTGCCCGTTCTGCTGAAATTCTGGCATCTTGCAAGTCTTTTGAAGTGACTTCATGCGCAGCAATTTCATCAATCAATAAGGCTGTTTGTTGATGTGTTTCAATTTCAGCATTACGGCGGCTTTCATCGTTTAGCACTAACCACCATGCCGCAACGCTCATTAATAAAAACAAGATGGTGTAAATTTTGACAAATAGCGTAAATAGCTGAGGAACTCCTTCAGCATTAATCATTTCCAGATATGCTTTTTCTTGGATATAAACCAGACTCAAACTCACGGCCAAAACAATAGACAGCCCTAAAGTCAGTAGTAAATATAAACTGACCCGACTGTTTAAACGACTGGCCCAACGCTCAGGTAAATAATGCCAGATAGCTTTTTTAAGCTGTACTGACCAACGTGCATCGGGTTTACATAAATCGTGACAACGTGCTTCAAGTGAACAGCATAATGAGCAAATCGTACCGTTATAGGCTGGACAGCCTGCCATATCAGCGAGTTCATAATCCCGTTCACAAACCACACAATTCGCAACTGACGTCGCCTGAATTTTTTCAGGCTGGCGTGCAATGTAATATTTGCCTTTGGTTAAGTAAGCAATGATAGGAACACATAACATCGCACTTCCCAGCGCAATAAAACTCGCCAAGCCTTTCGCCATTAATCCGAAAAAGCCCAAATAGCTAAGCATCGATAGCACTGAAGCAATCAGTAAGGCACCCACACCTACAGGGTTAATGTCATATAAATAAGCACGGCGAAATTCAATTCCCTTCGGGCTTAAACCCAAAGGTTTACAAATAATTAAATCAGCAACAACAGCGCCAATCCATGCCAAAGCGATATTGCTATATAGTCCCAAAATGCGCTCGACCGCATGGCTAATGCCCATTTCCATTAAAACAATGGCAATGAAAACGTTAAAAAGAAGCCAGACAATTCGCCCAGGATGGCTATGGGTCAAACGGGCAAAAAAGTTTGACCATGCCAATGAACCAGCATAGGCATTGGTCATATTAATTTTAATTTGTGCCAAGCAAACAAGTGCCAGAGTGAAGATTAAAGCAAGCTGCGGATTTGGAATAAATTGTTGATAGGCAACCCAATACAGATACGTCGGATTGTCTAGTTCAGAGACTGGAATCAAAAGCTGAAAAGCCAAAACCATCAGCAACATGCCCATCAAAACTTTGAGAAAACCAAAAATAATCCAAGATGGACCACCTAAAAAAACAGCAAAACGCCACGCAGTTCTATTTTTTTCCTGTTGTGGTAAAAAGCGTAAATAGTCAGCTTGCTCACCAATTTGGATCACAAATGAAAAAATAAGGGTGCACGCCGCACCAAAGTAATACAGATTAAAATCGGTCGAGTTTGAAACCGCACCAACAAAATGCAGACTACTACTTAAAATTTGTGGCTGTTTCCAAAGTACAAAAAACCACGGTAACAACAGCAACAAGAGCCAGATTGGCTGAGTGATTGCCTGAACTTTATTAATAAAACCAATACCTTTGACCACTAAAGGCAAAATCACCAATGCAGAAATTAAGTAACCAACAACTTGTGGAATGCCAAGGGCAAGCTCAAGTGCCATCGCCATAATTGCGGCTTCAAATGCAAGTAAAATAAAGGTAAAGCTGGCATAAATCAGAGAAGTAATGGTCGAGCCAATATAGCCAAAACCTGCACCACGGGTGAGCAAATCGACATCTACATTATATTTTGCAGCGTAGTAACTAATCGGCCAACTGGTTAAAAATATGATGGTACATACGACTATTGCCGCCCACAGCGCATTGCTAAAGCCATACTGCCAAAGCATGGTCGCCCCGATGGCTTCCATAGCCAAGAAGCTAACTGTCGAAATTGCGGTATTGGTAACGGTCCAAGGCGACCATTTACGTACTGATGTGGGCGCATAACGGAGCGCATAATCTTCGATACTTTCATCTGCCACCCAAATATTATATTCACGGCGCGTTTTGATCACACGTTGTGGCGCTTGTTGGGGGCGTGAAGAATCTGGCATAACACTCATGTTTGGCATGTGGCTGGTATTAAACCCAGCAATCCTTATGCCAAAAGTCATTTATCATGGCGATTTTCTCGAATACGCACATATACGCAAAATAACGTATTTCCAATTTTCATCAAAAATCACACACTCAAATTCATCAAAAAACAATGATCAATATTTGTGTTGATTGACCGAAAACGATTGGGAGATTGATGTTATGAGTGTATCTGAACATCCAAATCTGGACACTGTGCAAGGTACAGATTCACAAAAAGCAGTGAATGAAACCTTAGAAGATTATACTTTACGTTATGCTCCACATAGCTTTCGGCGCTGGAGTCCCAAAGTTGTCGCTATTACTGCACTTGGCGGTATTGCCTATCTTGCTGACTTTTCTATTGGCGCCAGTATTGGTATGTCTTATGGAACAACCAATGCGGTTTTCTCCATTTTATTTGCAGCAATTATTATCTTCTTAACTGGTATTCCTCTTGCCTACTATGCAGCACGTTATAACATCGACCTCGACTTGATTACCCGTGGCGCAGGTTTCGGTTACATCGGATCGGTCCTCACCAGTATCATTTTCGCCAGTTTCACATTTATTTTCTTTGCCCTTGAAGGTTCAATCATGGCGCAAGGGTTATTACTCGGTTTAGGTATTCCGCTTTGGGCAGGTTACCTCATCTCGACCGTTATGGTGATTCCGTTGGTGATTTACGGCATGAAAGCCTTGAGTAAATTACAAGTATGGACAACTCCCCTTTGGCTCATTCTCATGATTGGTCCTGTGGCCTATCTGATTTACCAAGAACCCACCTTAGTCAGCCAGTTTGCTACTTTTACAGGTAAAGAAGGTTTTGCGACTGTAGACATGGCAGCGATCATGTTAGGTGCTGGTATTTGTTTATCGCTAATCATGCAAATTGGTGAGCAAATTGACTATTTACGTTTCATGCCTGCTAAAACAAAAGAAAATAGCAAAGCATGGTGGGCTGCTGTGATTTCAGCAGGTCCAGGTTGGGTAATTTTAGGGGCAATCAAACAAATTATTGGGGCATTTTTAGGTTTCTACTTATTAACAAAATTACCGGGTGTAAACAGTACTGAACCTGTTCAACAATTTAATGCAGCGTTTCATGACATGCTTCCGGGCTGGGCTGCTCTAACACTTGCGGTTATTTTGGTGGTCATTTCTCAAATTAAAATTAACGTAACCAATGCTTACTCTGGTTCCCTTGCTTGGACAAGTGCCTACACTCGTATTAGTAAACATTATCCAGGTCGTATTGTCTTTGTAATGGTGAACTTGGCAATTGCCCTTGCGTTAATGGAAGGCAACATGTTTGCAGTACTGGGTAAAATCTTAGGGTTCTATTCAAACTTTGCAATTGCGTGGGTTGTGGTTGTTGCAACAGATATTTCAATCAACAAATATGTTTTAAAGCTTTCACCAAAAGAACCGGAATACCGCCGTGACATGTTATACAACGTAAACCCTGTCGGTATGGTTGCTTTCCTTGTATCAGCAGGCTTATCGATTGCAGCATTCTTCGGATTACTTGGTAGTTTCTTGGCTCCATACTCACCACTTATCGCGCTTGTACTTGCCTTTGTATTAACACCAATCATGGGTTTATTAACCAAAGGAAAATACTACATCAAGTCACATGATGACGGCATTAAAGAACCACGTTTTGATGCCGAAGGTACACCAGTTGCAACAGTTTACCACTGCCGTGTATGTGAAGAAGGTTACGAGCGTCCAGATATTATGTACTCTCACAAACATAACGGTACGATCTGCTCTTTGTGTAAAACACTTGATACCTAAATATCCTTAAGACTAAAAAAGAAGCTTTTTAAAGCTTCTTTTTTTATCCCTAAAGATTTTAGCCAATCGGAAATAAACGTTCAGGCACGACATCTTTCATCACAATGGTTGAGATGAGCCGCTGTACGCTCGGAATAGCCGATAACTTTTCATCATATAGCCGTTGAAAAGCGGGTAAATCTTTTGCAACCACATGTAGCAAATAATCTGGCTCACCAAATAAACGTTGGGCTTGAATGATTTGCGGAATATCAATCACGGCATTTTCAAACTTCTCGACTGCTTGCTTATCACCTTCTTTAAGCGTAATAAAAACAATCGCTGAAAATTCAAATCCAACCAAATTGGGGTCGAGTTCTGCACGATAGCCTTTGATGGCTCCTGACTCTTCTAAAGCCTTCACTCGCCTATGACATGGTGAAATGCTTAAGCCTACTTTTTCTGCCAATTCAGTAATAGATAATCGGCCATTTAACTGCAATTCAGCAAGAATCTTTTTATCTGTGCGATCCATTTAGAAAAATTTACCCCAAATGAGTGTGATATGAGCAAACATTTAAAAGCACATTCTAAATACATGAGCATATTATTTTCAACAAGTTCGAATGAATAGAAATTTTTTCTAAACCACGAGCGAAACCTTTGGAAAATAGTTTGCCGAGATAAGCATATGGCTTTTAACATTTTTATCGCATTTTGGAGTGTCTCCATTCTTTTTATTATTACCCCAGGGGCAGACTGGGCGTATGCCATCTCGGCAGGAATTAAAGGCAAAGTCGTCGTACCCGCTGTTGCAGGTATGCTATGTGGGCACTTTATTACGATTTTATTGGTCGCGGCTGGTGTTGGTCTGCTTGTAGCAAATAACCCGACGGCTCTGATGATTCTTACTGTTGCGGGTTCTGCTTATTTGTTATGGATGGGAATAAATTTATTACTTACCCCTCCTACTCCAAATCAGTCTGAGTCTGAAAAAGCTCAATCATGGTTAAGCTGGGCAACAAAAGGCGTTTATGTGAGTGGCTTAAACCCGAAAGTTTTTCTACTCTTTTTAGCCTTGCTTCCTCAATTTATTGACACCACCGCATCATGGACGGTGACTACGCAAATTGTTGCTTTTGGGGTTGTCCACATGATTAGCTGCGCGATTATTTACTTAATGGTAGGTTACGGTTCACAAGCTATTCTAAAAAGCAGACCACAGGCAGCACGCTTAGTCGGACGGTTTTCAGGTGGTCTTATGGTAATTATCGCCACATGTCTATTGATTGGGCAAATTTAAAAATATTACTTAGCTTAGAGTTACTGGTCCCTACCTCAGATCAGTAACTAAAACCATAAAATATGAAAGCAACGCCTTATCTCATTCGTTTGAGGTTATAAGTCACGACTCCCCAAATGACCAGTTCTTGCCCCTCTTCAATATAAATATTCTGATAATCGGAGTTTTCTGCTTTTAGCCAAATTTTAGGTGGGTGGTAATTATTATCAATCATTAAGCGTTTAACGGTAAAATCATTGTCAATAAGCGCAATTACGATATCCCCAGATTTAGCGGGAAGACTACGGTCCACAATAAGTGGATCATCAATATCAATTCCAGCGTCTAACATTGACAAAGAATTGGCTTTGACAATAAATGTAGCATTTTCATTTCGAATTAAATATTCATTTAAATCGAGTGCTTGCTCAATATCATCTTGCGCTGGCGAAGGAAAACCCGCAGCAACACGTTCAGTAGCTAAAGGAATATGGTAAATTTTATCGTTGTTTGCATGGACCTGTTGAACCTTCAATTTTGAGCTAAAATCTGTCCGGTTGTCGGTTTTGACATTATTCAGTAACCAATTTTTGATAAAGTTCACTTGAGACTCAGGAACACGAATCACTTTTGTGGGTTCATTGAACTGTGCTTTACGACCAGCATTTTCACGGGCACCGCCATGCTCAAACTCGTTTTTCTTTGACATCTCGCCTCCATTTCACCGTTCAAATCCTACACAGACAATGTAACTTGAAAAAGTTACATTTTCAAGTTGACGAAATATTTTTTTTGCATAACAATAAATCCCATGATCAGATTTTAATCCATTTTGCTTTTAACAGGGATGTTTAAATCAAAATGGCAATTTGAAGAAAATCAAAACCTATTATGGGATAGTCCTGATTACTGACTGTTTTATGATTTTTATCAAATGAGATTCTGAGCACTTAACATTCTGGTTAAATTCAGTTTTTGGTATGGAGACATGCGAAATGAAAAATCAACGTGATGCAGTTTTAGGTTATGCAAATGAGCAACATGCCTACTATATTCGCCTGATTGAAAATGATGCCGTATTAGGCGAAAGCTATGGAATTTTCTGTGAAAATCCGGAAAGTGAAGCAGCGGAAAGTATTATGACGACGTTATTTTTAAAAAAATCTTTTTGGTTAAACGGTTCTGAGTACATTGATATTGTAAAAGGACTACAACTGCTCCCACAGTAAAGTAAATATAAATTAAAAAACAAAGGAGGCAAAAGCCTCCTTTGTTTTTAGAGCGCGATGCTTAAGACGTAAAACGTCCAGAAGCATCACATTTTTGATTACGAGAGTTCCGACCACGGCCATCCTCATCGTCGTCACGACTGCGGCCACGATATAAAAAAGCCCTGAGAGCTTAATCACTTTCAGGGCTTTTCTTTTTAAGCAGGAACGTGCTGAGCTATTTGCTCTCGAGACCAAACACGGTGGGCTTTAAGCAAGTTTTTAAGCTTCTCTGAAATATGCTTAAATTCACCTTCTATTAGTGTTCCTTCATCTGCAACCAAATTAAGTGGGTCTAGTAGGTCAGATTTATTACCTAAAAAAACGACTGGTTTTAAATGTTTATAGGCTTCTAATATGTAATGACGAGTTACCCCATCTTGTATCACCGTATTTAAATTATCGCCATCGGGAATAATCACCGCATCATAAGCAATGGATGGTTCTGCCATTTGCATACCATCAGCTGCAATAACTTTGTCTTGATGATCTTTAACTGGTGCTAGATTCGGTGCCAATAAATGCACAATAGCCCCTTCCTTAATTGCCCAGTTTTTAATCGTTTCTAATGCATCAGACTTCACCAGATTATGGATGAGTACGGCTATTTTTCGACCTTTAATATCGGCTGGCGGGAAAGCGAGCATGGATAACTTAGCCGATTTTTCAACGGCTTGAGGCTTAAAATCGAGGCTAAGATCAGGTACTTCTATACCTAAATTTTCACCCACTTGACGTGCTAAATCGAGGTCGATATTAGCCAAAATTTGTTGGACCTGACGTTCACGAATATATTTTCTTTTTACCTTACTGAGTTCAAAGCTATACGCATCGACCACATGTTTTTGCTCATGAGGTGCAAGGCTCTTGTAGTAAAGACGAGGCTGAGAAAAATGATCTGAAAAAGATTCACTTCTTTCACGAATCTTTTGACCACTCACTCTTTCATAGTAACTTTCAAATCCACCATTTTCTGCCGCCGGAGGTGTCTCAACTGGCCAGTTCCCATCAATTGAATTTGGTTGATAAGAAGCTTGCCCTTTATGAATGGTATGTTGATGGATACCATCGCGTTGATTGTTATGGAATGGGCATACAGGTTTATTAATCGGTATTTGATGGAAATTCGGTCCGCCTAAACGACTTAACTGTGTATCGGTATATGAAAATAGTCGTGCCTGTAAGAGTGGATCATTCGTAAAATCAATACCCGGAACAATATGCCCCGGACAGAAAGCAACCTGCTCTGTTTCAGCAAAGAAATTATCAACATTTCGATTTAAAACAAAACGGCCAATAGGTGTGACAGGAACTAATTCTTCAGGAATAATTTTTGTTGGGTCAAGTAAGTCGAAATCGAACTTCATTTCATCTTCTTCTGCAACAATTTGCACCCCTAATTCCCATTCAGGATATACGCCTTGCTCAATGGCTTCGTAAAGATCTCGACGATGGAAATCAGGATCTTTACCTGCAAGTTTTTGTGCCTCATCCCAAACCAGAGCGCTTAAGCCTTGTTTCGGGGTCCAGTGAAACTTGACAAAATGAGCTTTACCTTCAGCATTAATTAAACGGAAGGTGTGCACACCAAAGCCTTGAATTGAACGTAAATTACGAGGAATAGCACGATCAGACATCGCCCATATCACTGCATGTGCTGACTCTGGTACTAAAGACACAAAGTCCCAAAATGTATCATGGGCGCTCCCTCCAGTAGGCATTTCAGTATCTGGTTCAGGTTTTACCGCATGTACAAAATCAGGGAACTTAATACCATCTTGTACAAAGAAAACCGGAGCATTATTGCCGACCAAATCGAAGTTGCCTTCCTGTGTATAAAATTTGATAGCAAATCCACGAATATCACGAACGGTGTCAGCTGAACCACGTGGCCCTTGTACAGTCGAGAAACGTACAAAAACTGGCGTTTGAATAGATGAATCCGTCAAAAAACCAGCTTTTGTTAAGCGTTCATTGCCTTCATATGCCTGAAAATAACCATGAGCTCCTACGCCACGAGCATGCACAATACGCTCTGGAATTCGTTCATGGTCAAAATGGGTAATCTTTTCTCTTAAGATAAAATCTTCTAATAGTGTTGATCCACGGGTTCCTGCTTTTAGACTATTTTGGTTATCAGCAATTTTAACCCCCTGATTTGTGGTTAAAGCCTGATTTGTAGCATCATCTCTGACTGTGTCTAACTGTTCAGTTTTTTGAGTAGTATTGGCTTTATTTGCCTCATCAGCGCCAGCCATTTCACTTGTTTTATTTGTTAATTTACCATTATCAGTCATGTTCATTACCTATGTTTTAAAGTTAAACGTGGGGTGAAGTAAAAAAACTTAAAGAACTAGTTTTTATTAAAAGAACTTAAATATGGGAAAAGCAGCTCAACATATTTGCGCGTGCTCCAAAGCCCAATACTTTTATGATGTGAATCTGGCCCCAAAAACGGAGTCAGTTTGCATATTTTTATGGCAAGATCATGTGACTTCTGCACACGCTCTTGCAATGCATCAAGCTCGCCATCAGAGATATAACTAAATAAATAATCTTGAATACGCTGGCTAGTATTTAATGCTCTGCTATATGCCAAGAAATTAGAAGAATGATCATTGCCAGCAATCCAGTCATGAATGATCTGGCGCTCTACAGGGTTAAATACCCCATACATTTTCCCATTCTCATCATTAATTAATCTCCAGAAAACACTCTGTTCAGGGTCAGCATTAAAATTAATCCACTTATTTTCAATTAAATGAGATATCAGTCCCTCAACATCGTCTGGGTTAGATAGCCATTGATTAATTGTTTTACACCCAAAATCTCTAGTTTCGTTATGAATTAATTGCCCTACGAGCGCCTTTCTCTTTAAAATTTTAAGGACAAAATCTTCAAGATTTAAATTTTTTATAATGTTAGAAGAGCCTACGCCATGATTGTTTAACGCAAAACCACGTTTTAATTTACTCAGAAAAAGTTCTTTATCTCTATATTTATCATAAATATTTTCTATAACTTTAATTGCTTTATTTGCATGTCCATTATCAATGTTATCAATGGTAATGTGCAGATTGAAGTACTTAGAATCGATGCCAAGCTCTGCAAGCTCATAATTGCTAATAAGTAGATGAAGCGGTAGCTGTTCATAGCCCAGATTAAAGCCCACAATCTCTGGAATAAACTCAGGCGGAGCATAACCAAGCGCCAATTGAATCACAGCATTATGATAATATTCATCGTCTAAAAGCAGCTCCAAGCTATCGAGTCCCAAACTACGTAGCAAGTCATCATAAATACATACATGATTTGCCTTAGGCTCACCTAATCCAAGCTCTTCCAAATAGGTAATAATAAGATCATGGAAAACTGGGTCATTCCAATAATGAACACAACTATATAGCCATGCACCATCTACTTTTTTGGTTGGAGAAACTTTAATTAAAAATTCAAATGCCTGACCAACATTCTTGAAGTACTCTCTCTCACCACCCGCTTGCCGACGATTTAAATAAGCCTGAAATACCTCACAATTTTCTTTATTATTTTTCTGACACAATTCTTTAATCGTATTTATATTTGAAGGAAAATCAATTTCTGTCTGATCTACCTTTTCGATTTCATAAGCAAGAAAATCTCTTGCTTTTTTTTCTTTCTCAAAACTAGAAATATCAGGATCAAGGAAAAAAACAAATAATTCGTAATAGTTCTGTTGATTATCTTGTAATAGGTCTAATAATCTTTCTTTCACTACAACAGGCATTTCTATTCTCCTTTTGTGAGATATAAAATACCATACTTTACTCATCCTATAATCCCAGCTTCTCTTTGTTATATTGCGTTATTAAAAACAATTGTTTTTGCATAAACTTTTTAAATTCAATCACATAACCTATAACACAAAATTACATTCTCATCTTTAGAATAACTTAACTGTCTGTTTTTATAAAAAATATATAAAAATTAAATTACATTATAGTTACCTTTAAAATCATAAAGATTAAAAAATTAACATAAAGCAATTAAAAATAATTCTATAAATAACTTAAAAACATAGCTAAGGATAGGAAATGTTTAACTCATGTTGCAAATTATTAGCAGAAGAAAAAATTAAAATTGTATTTTTTGAAAGTGCTTCTACGGGCTATTTAGCTTACCGCTTTTCTTTAAGCCCCTATTCTGGCGATATTTTTATTGGAAGCTTAGTCAGTTATGACTTACGTATTAAAGAAAATACACTTCATATTTCTTCTGAACTTATTGAAATAACATACACCTGAGTCAATGCAAGTGACTATAGAAATGATCAAAAAAGGCAAAGAACTTATAAAGGCAGATCTTTACGTTGCTTGCACAGGATTATTAAAAAAAAGGTGGATCAGAAACAAAAGAAAAACCTGTAGGCACCTTCTTTTATTCTATTTATTATAAAAATAATTTTTATAATTTTCGGCGTGTATTTAAAGGCCTTTCTTACTTTAAACTTAGACAACTTGTTTATTCCATTACTCAAGATATAGAATTCATAATATTAGATAATAAAAAATAGAATCTCACCAATAAAAAATAACAAATACATATTTAGAAATGATCATAGTGTTTCTTTAACACCAATGTACTTAAATGTAATTTTATCCATCTTCATATTAATTATGTTTATTGATAAAAACTTCATCATATAAAAATCAAGGTTTTAATTAACTTATAAAGTTACAGTTAAATATAGGGTAACACCATTAGGCTACACATTTAAAATTTTCGTGTTTAAATAAACCTATCTGAAGCTCTCAGATAAAACACACATCATAAATGATATGAGGTAATTAAAGATGAGCACTACTAATAATCAAAGCAATCAACCTAATAATCAGCAGCAACAACAGCAGCAAAATGACAACCGTAATAACCAGCAACAGCCAAATGGCAACCAACAGCAAAAAGATCAACAGCAACAAAACAATCAGCAACAACAGCAAAATGACAACCGCCGCCCGCAACAAGGCTCTAATCAAAAAGATCCAAGCCAACAAAACCCAAATAACAATAATCAGCAACGTTAATTCATTGCCGATTTAATTGTCATTTGATGCGGTCATTCATTTTATTTAGGAAGGTGCACTCACCTTCCTAAATTCAACATAAGCATAAAATTTAATAATAGATGAGGAAAAACTGATGACAGATCAAAATAGCGATCACGCACGACTGCCAGCCGGCGACCATAACTATTCTGATACCTATTGGCGCGAAAGTTACGTTACTCGTCCTTATTATCAAGAAGCTCAGCTTACTACTCCAGATCTAGATTATGATCGAGATTTCTCGACAGCCTATGAATTAGGTCATCGTGCCCGTACCGAATCTGAAGAAGGTGCTCAATTTGAAGATATCGAAGGTAGCCTTCAACAAAAATGGGAAGAGCTAAAAGCTGAATCCCGCTTAAAATGGGAACATGCTAAACAGGCAATTAAAGACGCATGGAACGATAGATAGTATTTGTAATGTAGTATCTTCTATTTATTAATTTAAAAATATGAGCTTATTTCCTATTGGCCCCTGGAAATAAGCTCTTTTTATAACATCTTATTTAATTATCTTTTTTCTTAAAATATTCAATAATTTCTTCCCCATTATTTACCGGATTTTGCATTGATGAGTAATTATCTTCGTAATCATATGAAGATAAAGTAACCTTAGCTCGTATCGGCGGTAATTTTTCTTGTCCGCCCGTTGTAATCCGCTCAATAAAACTCGCAAGCCACAATACAAATTCTTGAGTATTCTTACTCTGCGGAATAATACTTAAATCCAATTTAATTTTAGATTCCTGTAGAGGTTTAATAAGTAATTCAGCAAAATCAATATAATTGTATAAAAGCTTAAGCTTTGTCCCCTTAAGCTCATGTCTGAGTTCAATCATCAAATTGTTAAGATCTTCCATATGGTCATCTGTAAAACCTTTTTTTTCTTTAACATTTTGATATATTTTCTCAGCTATTCTTAAGTACTGGGGCATATCCTTACCTTTATAAAACTGTCATGACTACAATGAATTTAGGATGAATATAAGTAATTTATTGTGTTTATTTTATTAATTTTTTGAAACTATAACTCATTATAGAAACACTTCAGTAACAACAAATTCGTAGAAAGATAATAACTTACTAATTTATTGATTAATTTTATATTTTCATATAATTATCATTTTTATTATGTTACATATTTTATAGAAAATAACGATAAGAAAACTCACCTAAAAATGAGTTTTCTTAGAAAAAATAGTTATGAGTTTTTATCCATTTTGTGAGGGGTTGTGGGGTCATTAACGCCATGAGTCCCGTCATCTCTTGAATTTCTATCTTGGCAAGCGCTCATACCCATTGCAATTGCAACGACCATGCTAACTGCACAAAAAACTCTTAACATTGAAGTCACCCTTATGAATTTTAAGATGTCGACTTATGAATAGCATTATCTTCTGTTGGCCTACCACTGTGGTTCTCTTAACTTTTGTAGATTATGCAAGCTTTTGTAAAAATCTAAATTAAATAAATGATTAAAAAATACCATTCTTGCAATTGATATTTTAATTAAATTTTGGCATTAGCTAATTATTTAAGATTGCCATATTCATAAAACCAAAATTGCTCATCCTTTATGAGTTTGTGTCTTATTAAGCCAATGATTGCAAACAATATACAAATAAACAATTAATAAATCTTTGATATATAAACATTAAAACTCAATTATAGAAATTAGGTTTAATAATTATTCAATTGTTTAAATTCTAAATAACTTGTTATTTTATTAATGAAAATTTAAAAATATTAATATTTGTTTATATAAACCAATCTTTTATTTTTGCAATTGACCCGCTTTAATGCTCAGCTTATGATGCTCCGGCTGACCTATTTTGTCAGTCGGTTTTAGCAGATCGTCTACCTAAGTGCACTAAAAACAAGTTTTTTGGTGTGGAGCCCCTCGTGCCTTTGACGGAGGAACGGGAGTGGGACACCTTCGGGTGTGCTGGTTTCTTAGGTATCAGTCTGCTAACCCTCTTTCGTTTCACCACCATAATTAATAGCAGTGATTGGGCACAACTTCTTTTATCAAGGAGTCTCTAATGACTATTATTTTATATCATTTTATTTTTATTGCTCTTCATTATCTTATTGTTCAGCTTAAAACACGTTTAAAGAATTCTTCCCATCTTTTTACCTATCCCTACTTTTATCTTTTTAGGGAAAAGATCTCACTATTTAACGCCAGTTAAAGATGAGCGCATCTATAAGCATAACTTAACGATAACAACAACCAACGAAGAGCAATAATGATGTTTTTTTCATATCGTATTGTTTTAGTGTGCACTCTATTAATAATTTCTATAAGTTTATTAGGGTGCAGACCTATCAGTAAAAACGAATTCAATACACATTGTGTGTGGTCAGGTCATGCGCTCTCACAATGCAATTGTATTTATAACGCTTTAGAAGCACATTATTCGCCACAATTTGTAGAAGATCTAGAAAAAGTAAGCTTACAAAATATTGATGCGAACATGAACTTTGTGGAAACAATGAATGAAACAATTCACCAATGTCAGTTAAGTGCAAGAAAAGACTAAATTAACTGATATTTGCATGTTCCACCAAGAAATCTAGAAAGACTCTTACACGTTTAGGAACATATTTATCATGCCCGATCCAGACAGCATGAAATTCTTCAGAAGCATTAACATTCCAGTCTTCAAGAATTTTAATTAACTGCTTTTGTTCTAGCGCTTTTCGAACTTGAAATTCATTGAGTTGTGCAATGCCTGCATCGGCAAGTGCTAACTGCAAAATCGCTTCCCCATGATTTACTGTTAAAACCTGAGTAGGTATGAGTGTGATTTCTTGATTCTCTTTTTTAAATAACCATGTCTTATTCTGGCGCTGATAGCTGACGTCTAAAAGCTGATGTTCAGATAGTTCATCTGGATGCTGTGGACAGCCATATTGTTCAATGTATGCGGATGAACATACATAATGTTTTGTAGTACTTCCAAGTGAACGAGCCACCAAATTTGAGCTTTTTAATGGTCCTGTCCGAATCGCGACATCAATTCTTTGCTCAACTAAATTAATGACTTCATCACTCAAATGAGCTTCTAATTCAATTTGTGGATAGCGCTGATTAAATAAAGAAATACACGGCAACAAAAAATGGGTCCAATATGAAAGACTGGTATGTATTCTGATTCGGCCTTTAGGTGTGTGATTTGCAGTAACAGATTGTTCGAGTTCATCTAGCTCACTGAGTATTTGAAGACCTTGCTCATAGAACTGACAGCCTTCACTTGTGAGCTGAAACTGGCGTGTTGAACGATTCAGTAACCTTACGCCAAGTCGTTTTTCGAGCCGAGCAATTAATTTACTGACAGCAGACGGCGTCATATCGCATGCTCTCGCTACTGCTGAAAAGCTTCCTAATTCGACCACCCGAATAAAAATTGCCAGCTCGCCAGATCGATTAATATCAAAATATGACATAACGAAATCTATTTATGAATCTAATTCACAAATCTTATTCCGCTTAGACTGCTATAACAAGCCACTAATTTGTTTCAAGATGACTCTAATTCGTTTTAAGGATTCATGAGATGAAACTTTATAAATCTACCCTTTTCTCTTTAGTTTTATTATCTACCGTAGCGCAAGCAGAAGCACAAAAGAGCCAATGGATCACCAGTTGGTCTGCCAGCCCACAAAAGGTTTGGAATAAAGATTTTGTTTTCCCAACGCATATTCCTGAGCAAATATCCAATCAAACAATCAGACAAGTTAGTCAAATTAGTTTAGGTGGTGAAGCAGTTAGACTCGTTTTCACAAATCAATATGGTGAACAACCGCTTTATATTGATAAAACCACCGTAGGCTTAGTTAATTCAAAAAGTCTTAAGTCTAAGAGTGCTTATCCTGTTTACTTCTCGGGTAAGCTCAAAGCACAAATTTTACCGGGTAAACAATTGATTAGTGACCCAATTCATCTCTCTGTTCCTGATCATGCACAATTAATGGTAAATAGTTTTATTCAAAAACCAACGACATTTAAAACTTTTCATTGGGATGCTAAACAAACCAGTTGGCTGATTACGGGTAACCAAACCGCAAATTTAAATACTCCTAGCGCTGCTAAAACAACCACTGCAAGATTATTACTCTCTGCGATAGAGGTAAAACCAAAGTATAAAGCCCATGTTGTTGCGGTCATTGGAGACTCAATTACCGATGGAGCAACTGCAACTTTAGATGCAAACACGAGATGGACCGACTTTTTAGCTAAGCGTTTATCGCCACATCAAATAGCGGTGATTAATAGCGGAATTTCAGGAAATCGACTACTTACAGACGGTATGGGCGACAGTGCTTTAGAGCGCTTAAAAAAAGAAGTGTTTCAATATTCAGGTGTTAAAACATTAATTGTTCTGGTGGGCATTAATGATATTTCATGGCCGGGTACAGCTTTTGCTCCTAAACAAGAAATACCGTCTTTTGAAGCATTAACTCATGGGTATCAACGTGTCGTAGATGAAGCACACAAACAAGGCATTCAAGTGATTGGGGCAACCTTACCTCCATTTTCAGGTGCTTTATCCAATACCCCTTTAGATAACTACTACCAACCGAACAAAGACCAATTACGGAAAAAAATTAATGATTGGATAAGAACAAGTCAAACATTTGATGGAGTTCTTGATCTTGATCAAGGTTTAAAAGATTCAAAACATCCCGATCGATTAAACCCGATTTATGACTCAGGTGATCATTTACATCCAAATGATAAAGGTAATCAACAAATGGCGAATCTAGTTCATTTAAACCAGTTAATTAACAAATAAAATTTCCAGATACAGGTAGGAATTTCCCCCCCTACCTGTATCAATATCGATTAGTTACCTTCTAATTCAGCGGTAAGTTTCGGTGCAATCGGCTGTTTTTCAACAGCTTGTCGTCGAAGCATCATGACTGCTAAAAAAGCAAGAATTGCAGGAATCGCGATCATCACGAAATTCATTTTATGTGGTAACTGGAGGCCTAATAACATGCCAGTTAAAATTGGCCCGACAATTGCCCCAATTCGGCCAACACCGGAAGCACAGCCAATTCCAGTAGAACGCACACTTAATGGATAATATTGAGCAACGTAGCTATAAAGGAGAATTGAGGTACCAATGGTTGCTGCTCCTGCCACAGTCACCAAGCCATATAAAACATAGGCTGGTGAGTTAAAGCCTAAACCGACTAATGCCATAACACCCGCCAGCAGCATTCCCATAATTACAGGTTTTAAATGGAATCTATCAGAAAGAATACCACCACCGATTGAACCGATCATTGCGCCGACATTTAGAGCAAACAAGAATAAAATACTCTTTCCGAGTGAATAGCCTGCGGCAAGCATGAGTTTTGGTAACCAGCTGCTTAAGGCATACACCATGAGTAAGCACATAAAGAACACTAACCAGAACATGAGTGTATTGAATGCGCGGCCTTGTTGAAATAATCCTTTTACAGAACTGCCTGTTGGAACATTATCGTCATTAAGCACTAACTGCGTATTGATCGTTAGGCTTTGTTGAGGTGAAATTTTTTGAATAATGCGCTGTGCTTGTTCAGTTTTACCAGTTTTAACCAAAAAAGTTAAAGACTCCGGTAAAAACTTCCATATAACAGGCAACAAAAATAAAGGAATGCCTGCAATCAGGAACATAATTTGCCACCCCTGACTTTCAACCAAATAACTACCAATTAATGCTGAAAGAATTCCCCCAATCGCATAGCCACTAAACATGGTACCCACTAAGGTACTGCGTATACGTTTGGGTGCATATTCTGATGTGAGTGCAACTAAATTTGGCATGACCCCACCAATGCCTAGTCCTGCCAAGAATCGAAGCACCCCAAACTCAAGTGGACTTGATGCAAAAGCACCTAAAAAAGTAAAACCACTAAAAAGAGCGACACAAATTAAAATCACATTTTTACGGCCTATTTTGTCTGCCAAAGTTCCAAAGAACATTGCCCCAAACATCATTCCGCATAGTGCTGTACTTGCTAACATTCCCGCCTGTACAGCCGTCAATGACCACTCTTGCATCAGCAAAGGTAGCACTACACCATAAATAACCAGATCATACCCATCAAAGATAATAATTAATAAACACCAAAGTAAAATACTCCAGTGATAAGGTCTAAATTTGGCCTGATCAATAATTTCATTTACATTTAATTTAGATGTTGTCATTTACCCACCTCCTCTGTGAGATAAATTCATATTCAATTTTTTAAAACGACATACTGCATCCTAAAGAAAAAACAGATTATTCAAGGTTTTATTGAATTAATTAAAAATCGTAACTCGCCATCATGTTGAAGCGGTTATCCGTCCCGTTACGCCCATCAAAAGTTTCTCGTTCGCCATAAACATATTCGACGCCCAAAGTAATTGGTTTATAAGGGTTATAAAGTGCATTCACCCAGCCCTGCCAAAGCTCTTTGTTTTGAGTTGTGCTATTACGTTGTAATTCGGCAAAACGGTTATCATCTTTGGCTTTCATATAGCCATAACCTAAGGTTGAACGAATTTGTGGCGTAAACTGATGGGTTATGCCTAATGAAACAGTGTCAAATTCATTGCTATGCATATTGTTTTGATCATCTATTGCATAGCCGCTGTTACTCCAGAGTAGGAAACGTCCATCTCCCTTGACATGGTAATAATCAGCTTTGAGTAATGTATCTGACGTAATCTGATATTTTCCCCCTAGGCCTACACCCCAAGCCACTTCTTCATCATTATTGGTTCTCTTTTCAGCCACAAAACTACGACCTGACAACATAGAGCCATTTGTAAATTTATGGTTTAAGCGTCCTACCAAGGCTGGTAAACGCATTTTGTTATCAGGGTCTGATGTAGCCGTATATTTCGGGTCTTCAACCGATATTGCAAAACTTGTATTGGCAGTTAAGTTATCGCTATAGCGTACGAGCGGTGATCTTAATAATGCACTGCCTACAAATGTGCCTGCATCAATCGTTTCCGGATAATATTCAGGTGCAATAAATGTCGACCACGTTTGACCAATCAGCCATTTATCAAAAGTTAAATAAGCATGGCGTATACGGAACTGATCACGAGTGGCTGCCCCAAAGAAGTCCATTTCTAACTTTCCACCCACATCACCCACGGCTGTTGGAGTTTTAAAATTCAACCCAAAACGCGTTACATTGACGGTACTGTGCAACTGATCTTTTTGAGCAGATTCTTCAGGAGTATTTTCGAGTGGAACCCCACTAATGTTGTTATACATCGTAGATGCACCCTTCATTTGATAAGAAGCATCTGCCCGTATATATCCATAGAGGTTAAATTCTGCACCAGACTTCGTTAACCCTTGCTGTATTGGCTGCGCAGCTTGAGGAGTTGCAGAAGTTGCTAGTTCAACTCGTCCTTGCGATAAAGTTTTTTGTGCGTCTATGTTGGCTTGTAGCATAGCCCGCAACTCTTTCACTTCTTGTCGAAGTTGTTCTATTTCAGGATCTGTTGTTTGAGCTGCAAAGGCAGAAGACACAAACAGGGTCACAGAAACCGCCAATAGGCTTTTTTGAACCGTTGTATTTAAAGCATTTATCATAAAACTTTCCTTTTTTGATCTTTAAATAGACTTAAAGATCTCGACATCCTTTTTGTTATGTACCTATTTAGATAGGTCCTTGAAAATTTGACTTTCTTTCTCAAGAAAGACCTTCCATCATATTTTTTAGACAAAACCTCCCTAAAGCGGCATTAGGGCCACTTTTTAATTTGTTTTAAGTAAAGCGAGTTCTTCTATTTTTTTTCAGTTTTCATATTCTCTTCCTCATTGAGAATATTTAGGTGTTAAGACAACATTCCTATGTCTCTACTGGCATTATTTTTTTGCAATAAAACCCTGATAAGTCAGAACCTGTGCATAGGACTGCACGCTTTCAAAGCCAGTCTTTTGCAAAAGTTTTATATAACCTTCTGTGGTTAGGCTAAAAAAGTCTTGAGCCATACGCTCTAACATTTTCTGGCATTGCTCCTCAGTTAAGCCTTGTGCCAAGCATAAATAACGTAAAGCTTGAAGCTGCTGAGGGTTTATACACGTCATTAAATCGTAGGTGAGCAAGACAGCATTTTCTTTTAAGCGATCATAAATATCTTTAAAGAACGCAGGTTTTATATCATCAGCAATAAAATGCGCCACAAGAATAGACAGCGCAGCATCAAAGAAATTTTCAAGAGGTAAAGCTGAAGTTTCCCCATGTACAAAAGTCACTTGTGAAGATTTACCTAAAAGTTCAACCTGTTCTTGGGCTTTTTGAAGCATCGTTAAAGATGGATCAACGGCTGTAAATTTCCAGTTCGGATGTCTTTTAAGTAAATATTCGAGTTCATAACCCGTGCCACATGCCACAATTAATATGTGAGAGTTTGGTTTCAACACTGATTGCAAAATGGCATCCACCTGTTGATGGATCACTTCATAACCCGGAATTAATTTACGGATATGTTCATCATAACCATCGACTACTTTTGGGCTATTAAAGTCTTTTGCCATTTTGTTTTATCCTCTTTTCAAACTGCCTTTCAATTTATAGTTTGCTGCACTTTGACTGGTCTTTTGGCTTCTTTAGTCAAAGACATTTCCTGTTAAATTAAGCTCAGCACGCATAATTTCTTGTAACTTAAACTTTTGGGCTTTGCCTGAAGCAGTCATTGGAAATTCGTTAAAGAAACGAACATAGCGCGGCACTTTATTATGGGAAATATGCTCTTTACAGAATTGACGAATGCTATTTTCATCAATTTGATGATGTTCATGCAAAATAATACATGCACAGAGTTCTTCGCCATATCTCGCATCTGGCAAGCCTATCACCTGTACATCGCTCACATCGGGATGAGTATATAAAAAGTCTTCAATTTCTTTTGGAAAGAGATTTTCCCCTCCACGAATCACGACATCTTTGATACGACCTTTAATTTTAATAAAGCCGTCTTGGTCCATTTCTGCAATATCACCCGTATGCATCCAGCCAGCCGCATCAATCACTTCACGGGTCTTTTCTTCTTCACCCCAATAACCAGCCATGACTGAATAGCCACGAACACATAGCTCGCCTAAAGTCCCTTGCTGAACAATCTGACCTTCTAAATCGACAATTTTAATTTCAACATGCGGATGAACATGCCCAACTGTGCTTACTCGTTTATCAATCGAATCATTTACCGAACTTTGTACACTGACTGGCGAGGTTTCAGTCATGCCATAACAAATCGTGATTTCAGACATATGCATACGGTCTATGACCCGCTGCATAATTTCACGTGGACAAGGACTGCCTGCCATGATGCCCGTTCTTAAACTCGACAGATCAAACTCATTAAACTGTTCATGTTCTAGAGTTGCAATAAACATGGTTGGCACGCCATAAGCTGCCGTACAGCGTTCTTGATGAATGGCTTTTAACGTTTCTAAAGGATTAAATACCGCCGATGGATAGACCATCGTTGCCCCATGCGTAACACATGCTAAATTCCCCATCACCATGCCAAAACAATGAAACAACGGTACAGAAATACAGACTTTATCTTGAGGCGTTAAACGAATGCCTTCGCCAACAAAATAGCCATTATTTAAAATATTATGGTGGGTCAACATGGTCCCTTTTGGGTTACCTGTTGTACCTGAAGTAAATTGGATATTAATGGTTTCATCAAACTGATGTTGCTTGGTTAACTGTTTTAATTGTTCAAGCTGCTCGGAGTTTGGTGTTGTAACTAAATCACTAAAACGGTGAATGCCTGTGTGTTGCTGGTCATCAATTTTAATGACAAATTTTAAATGTGGCAGTCGTTCTGAACTGAGCACTTTATCAGGACTGTTGGTTAACTCAGGGGCAATTTTTGTGAGTAATTCTTGGTAATCGGTGGTTTTGAATTGAGAAGCAATAATCAATCCTTTGCATGAGACTTTATTCAACACATATTCAAGTTCATGGCTTTTATAAGCTGTATTTAGATTGACTAAAATAATTCCTGCTTTAAAAGCTGCAAATTGGGTAACTGTCCATTCCACACAGTTTGGTGACCAGATGGCTAATCGGTCGCCTTTTTTTAAACCCAATTTCAACAAGCTACAAGCAAAAGCATTTACTTCATCCTGTAAAGCTTTATAGGTTAATCGTCTGTTTTGGTGAAAACTGACAATTGCTTCCTTTTCTGCATATTGCCGACAGGCCTGATCAAATTGTTCACCAATGGTCATACCCAATAAGGGCTGTGTGCTTGGTCCCGAGGCGTAGCTTAACCGTTCTTGTTGCATTGAATCATTCTCCTTGATTCTTTGTAATTCTCTTCGTACCTGATCTAATTGTTGTTACTGCAACTACTTTTCCAAACCGCCTACTTTGTAATGTTTATCCTTTATATGCCCTATTTCTTCTGCACAGCATCCACACAAAAGTCAGCAATCTGTTTTGAAAAATAGTCTCTGTGTGCTTGATCAAACTTTGTATTTTGAGCTGGATCTAGGGGTTCAACCACCACATAGGTCATGGCACCAACAACACAAAGTGCTGCTGTATTTAAATCATCCAAGACAAACTCACCACTTGCATTTCCATCCGCAAGTATTTTTTTAATACTTTGTTTAATCAATTGCTTCACACGAAAACGCTCATGTTCAACCGTTGAATCGACGGGTTCAAACATGAGTGAATATGCAAGCTGAGGACTATTCAGTGCCCGTTTTACAAAGGTTGCCACCGCCTTGTGTAATTTCTGCTTTGCCGATAAATCACTTTCAGTAATCGAATCAATCACCAATAGTTCTGTGTTAATGGCCTCAGACAAAACCTCAATGAGCACTTGGCTTTTATTATCGAAGTAGCGATAAACCAGACCACTTGATACACCCGCTTGCTCTGCAATTGTTTGTATTTGTGCGTCTTTAAACCCTCCCTCTGAAATTAATTTTCTGGCTGAACTCAAAATCGACTTACGATTTTGCTCCATCCGCTCTTGCATTAAAGATGATCGTTTATAGCTCATAATTTATTCTCTAACAAATAAAATGAATTGTAAATCATTTTATGAATCTGTATTCACTTTTTTAAAAAATCATTGTATGGTACATATCAAATACCCACAAAATATTTTATGGACAACAAATATAACCAATAGGATGAAAATATCATGAACCTTCGCAGCTTGAATTTCGGTCTAGATGAAACTTTAATTGCGCTTCAAAATTCAGTAGCCGCATTTTGTGCAAAGGAAATTGCACCAATTGCCCAACAAGTTGATCAAGACAATAAATTCCCTGCACATCTCTGGAAAAAATTCGGAGATATGGGCCTTTTAGGCATGACGGTTTCTGAAGAATATGGCGGTGCCAATATGGGTTATTTAGCTCATATTATTGCCATGCAAGAAATTTCTCGTGCTTCGGCAGCCATTGGTCTGTCTTACGGTGCTCATTCTAATTTATGTGTAAACCAAATTAACCGAAACGGTAATGAGCAACAAAAACAGAAATACTTACCTAAACTGATTTCTGGTGAATATGTAGGTGCCCTCGCCATGTCTGAACCAAATGCCGGTTCTGATGTGGTTAGCATGAAATTACGTGCGGAGCAAAAAGGCGATCATTTTGTTTTAAACGGTTCAAAAATGTGGATCACCAACGGCGGTGATGCAGATGTACTTGTGGTTTATGCAAAAACTGACCCTAAAGCTGGTGCGAAAGGCATGACTGCTTTTTTAGTTGAAAAAGGCATGAAAGGCTTTAGTCATGGTAATCATTTAGACAAACTCGGTATGCGTGGCTCTAACACTTACCCACTATTTTTTGACAATGTGGAAGTGCCTGCTGAAAACGTACTGGGTGGCGTGGGTAATGGTACAAAAGTACTCATGAGTGGTTTGGACTATGAACGTGCAGTTTTAAGTGCCGGACCTTTAGGAATTATGGATGCTTGTTTAGATGTGGTGATTCCTTATTTACATCAACGCGAACAGTTTGGTCAGGCTTTAGGTGAATTCCAGCTCATGCAAGGCAAACTTGCTGATATGTATTCAACTTGGTTGGCATGTAAAGCACTCGTTTATGCGGTTGGTGCTGCTTGCGACAAAGCCGACCATGACCGCAGCCTACGAAAAGATGCTGCAAGTGCCATTTTATATTCTGCTGAAAAAGCCACATGGATGGCAGGCGAAGCAATCCAAACTCTGGGCGGTAATGGTTACATCAATGAATTCCCTGCTGGTCGTTTATGGCGTGATGCAAAACTTTATGAAATTGGTGCCGGAACTTCTGAAATTCGCCGTATGTTGATTGGCCGCGAACTCTTCAATGAAACCAAATAATAATTATAAATAAGGACGCATCTTATGAACCAATTACAAAGCAAGATTAATGTTCGAAGTGAAGACTTCAAAACAAACCAGCAAGCCATGCAAACATTGGTCACAGATCTCAAACAAGTGGCCCAACGTATTGCTTTAGGTGGTGGTGAAAATGCCCGTCAAAAACATTTGGCTCGAGGTAAACTTTTACCCCGTGAACGTATTGATCAACTGATTGATGTCGGCACGGCATTTTTAGAAATTGGTCAATTGGCAGCGTACAACGTTTATGAAGATGATGTTCCAGCTGCGGGTGTGATTGCAGGTATTGGTCAAGTTAACGGCATCACTTGCATGATCGTTGCCAACGATGCAACGGTTAAAGGTGGAACGTATTACCCACTTACGGTCAAAAAGCATTTACGTGCACAAGAAATTGCCGAACAAAATCACTTGCCTTGTATTTATTTGGTGGACTCAGGTGGTGCCTATTTACCAATGCAAGATGAAGTTTTCCCAGATCGTGATCACTTTGGACGTATTTTCTATAATCAAGCACGCATGTCGAGCCTTGGTATTGCCCAAATTGCTGTAGTGATGGGGAGCTGTACAGCAGGTGGTGCTTATGTGCCTGCCATGTCTGATGAGACCATTATTGTCCGTAATCAAGGTACGATTTTCTTAGGTGGCCCTCCTCTTGTAAAAGCTGCAACTGGCGAAGTGGTGAGCAGTGAAGATTTAGGCGGTGGTGATGTGCACACACGTCTTTCAGGTGTGGCTGACCATTTAGCTGAAAATGATGAACATGCAATTGCGATTGCCCGGAACATTGTTGCCAACCTCAATAAAAAGCCAAATGATTTAAATAAACAAGTTAATGAACCATTGTTTGATGCATCGGAACTCTATGGTGTAGTACCAAGTGATGCACGTAAGCCTTTTGATATTCGTGAAGTGATTGCGCGCATTGTAGATGGTTCTCGTTTTGATGAGTTTAAAGCACGTTTTGGCTCAACCCTCATTACTGGTTTTGCTTCGCTGTATGGTATGCCAGTCGGAATTATTGCCAATAACGGGATTTTATTTTCAGAGTCTGCACAAAAAGGTGCACACTTTATTGAACTGTGTACTCAGCGCAATATTCCTTTGTTATTTCTACAAAACATTACGGGCTTTATGGTCGGTCGCCAGTATGAAAACGAAGGGATTGCAAAAAATGGCGCTAAACTGGTCATGGCAGTTGCAACCGCCAATGTGCCCAAACTCACCCTGATTATTGGCGGTTCATTTGGTGCGGGTAACTACGGCATGTGCGGACGCGCTTATTCACCACGCTTTTTATGGACTTGGCCAAACTCTCGTATTTCAGTGATGGGTGGCGAACAAGCAGCCAGCGTACTTTCAACTTTAAAGCGTGATCAAATTGAGCAAAAAGGTGCCGAGTGGTCAGCTCAACAAGAAGATGAGTTTAAACAACCCATTCGTGAACAATACGAACGCCAAGGCCATCCATATTATGCTTCTGCCCGCCTTTGGGATGACGGTGTAATTGACCCAGCTCAAACCCGTCAAGTACTGGGTTTAAGTCTTGCAGCTGCCATGAATGCCCCTATCCAGCCAACTAAATTTGGCGTGTTCCGCATGTAAGAGGTGTATATGAGCTATCAATTTTTACAACTCGAACAACAAGGTCAAGTTGCCTATGTTTGGCTAAATCGCCCTGAACTGCACAATGCCTTCAATACAACAGTCATTGAAGAGCTGCATGCTTGCTTTAAGCAAATTAATACACGTGATGATATTCGTGTTGTGGTTTTAGCCGGTCGTGGCAAAAGTTTTTCGGCCGGCGCTGACCTGAATTGGATGAAACAGGCAGGTCAGGCATCTTCAGCAGAAAATGAAGCAGATGCTCTAAAACTCGCGCAAATGTTAGATGCACTTGCAACGCTGAGACAACCAACCATTGCCCGCGTTCATGGCATTGCCTTTGGCGGCGGTATGGGCTTGGCATCGGCTTGTGACATTTGCATTGCCAGCACTGATGCCAGGTTTGCAACTTCTGAAGTGCGTTTAGGCCTTGCGCCCTCTACCATTAGTCCCTATGTGATTCGTGCGATTGGTGCAAGACAAGCCTCTCGTTACTTCTTAACTGCTGAACGTATTTCAGCACGTGACGCCAAACAAATTGGCTTGGCACATGAAGTCGCAGATGCGGAAGACTTAGACAGAAAAGTTCAAGAAATTATTGATGCTCTATTACTTGGTGGCCCCCATGCTCAGGCTGCATCAAAACAACTCATTCAAATGGTGAGCAACCAGACCATGAGCAATGACTTGCTACAACAAACGGCGCATCATATTGCTCAAGTCCGTCAAGGTAGCGAGGCAAAAGAAGGTCTGAGTGCCTTTTTAAATAAACAACAGCCTGCTTGGGTTTCTAACTCGAATAACAACAATTAAGGACGATCATCATGTTTGAAAAGATTTTAATTGCGAACCGTGGTGAAATTGCCTGCCGCGTAATTCGTACCGCAAAAAAACTGGGTATCGCAACAGTTGCTGTTTATTCAGACGCAGACGCAAATGCACAACATGTCAAACTTGCAGATGAAGCCATCTATATTGGCCAGTCTCCTGCGACTCAAAGTTATTTACAAGCTGACCGCATTATTCAAGCTGCCATTGATACAGGTAGCCAAGCGATCCATCCGGGCTACGGCTTTTTATCCGAAAATGACCAGTTTGCGCTAGCTTGCCAACAACACAATATTTGCTTTATTGGCCCGCCAGTCGATGCCATTTTAGCTATGGGTTTAAAAGCCACGTCTAAAGCTTTAATGGAAAAAGCAGGCGTCCCTTTAACACCGGGTTATCACGGAACCAACCAAGATGCCGACTTTTTAAAACAACAGGCAGACCAAATTGGCTATCCAGTTTTAATTAAAGCCAGTGCTGGCGGTGGTGGCAAAGGCATGAGTCTGGTTGAACGTAGTGAAGATTTTCTACATGCATTAGCTTCTTGTAAGCGCGAAGCTAAATCGAGCTTTGGTAATGATGATGTCTTGATTGAACGCTATGTGATTCAACCGCGTCACATCGAAGTACAAGTGTTTGGCGACACACATGGTAACTATGTGCATTTGTTTGAACGCGACTGCTCTGTACAACGCCGCCACCAAAAAGTACTGGAAGAAGCCCCTGCTCCACAAATGCCGAGCGAAAAGCTTGATGCAATGCGCCAAGCGGCAATTGATGCTGCACGTGCAGTAGACTATGTCGGTGCTGGGACCGTTGAGTTTATTGTGGAACAAGACGGTACGGCGTATTTCATGGAAATGAATACCCGCTTACAAGTCGAGCACCCAGTGACAGAAATGATTACTGGTGAAGACTTGGTTGAATGGCAACTTCGTGTAGCTTATGGCGAACCATTACCTAAACTACAAAACGAATTGCAAATTCACGGCCACGCGCTCGAAGCACGTATTTACGCCGAAGAACCTGAAAAAGGCTTTTTACCTGCGATTGGTAAAATTGACTATTTGCACTACCCAACTCAAAACCAATATGTGCGTGTAGATAGCGGTATTGTTGAAGGCGATGAAATCACGACTTATTACGACCCAATGATTGCCAAACTCATTGTATGGGGTAAAAACCGTGAAGCTGCGCTTATTCAAATGCAACACGCTTTAAGTCAATTCCATGTAGATGGCTTAGGCAACAACATTGCCTTTCTTGAAAAGATTGTTCGCAGCGACTCATTCAAACAAGCCAAGCTTGATACCAACCTGATTCAACGCGAACAAAACTTCTTGTTTAGCCCTGAAGAGATCAAACCAGAACTTGTAGTGGCAGCAGCATTTATTGAGTTTCTAAGTAAACTCGAAAACAATCGCTCAAGCCAAAAACAGCTTTGGCAAGCTCAACCACTTTGGCGTTTAAATATTGCCTACCAGCACAGTATTAAACTGAACTATTTAAACCAAAATATCCAAATCAAATTTGCTTCAAATGAACAAGGCTTCACCGCAGAATATAACGGACAAAGCTACCCTATTTCTGGTCAATTAATTGATGCACATACAGCCTCTGTTCAAATTGGTGGGACTCAGCAAAAGCTGTCGTTCAACCAAAGTCAGCAAGGTATTACATTGTTCCAAAATGGGCAAAGCTATAAATTTGCTTATATTCGCCAAGACTTTAATCAGGCAGATAGCCAAGCTGATGAAGGTCACTTAAAAGCGCCAATGCCGGGTGTTGTCACGCAAGTGCTGGTGAGTGCAAATCATAGCGTGAAAAAAGACGATATTTTAATGACGCTTGAAGCCATGAAAATGGAATATACCATCCGTGCGCCTAAAGACGGCTTAATTGTAGACTCCTACTTCCAAGTTGGTGATCAGGTCAAAGCTGGCGATGAGCTTGTGGAATTTCAACCTGCTCAGGAGGAAGTTGCATGAGTGAGTTTGTCAAAATCGTGGAGGTCGGTCCCAGAGACGGCCTTCAAAACGAAAAGCAGGCTTTAACCGTCGAACAACGCTTAAACTTCATTAATGACCTGATTAATGCAGGCCTAAAATCTATTGAAGTCGGTTCATGCGTTTCGGCAAAATGGGTGCCGCAAATGGCTCAAAGTGATGAGCTGTTTAAGCTATTACCGCAGACCACAGATGTGCAATTTAGTCTGCTTACTCCAAATATCAAAGGCTTTGAAACTGCTCAAGCAGTAGGATGCAAAGAGGTTGCGGTTTTTACCGCAGCTTCTGAAAGCTTTACCCGTAAAAATATTAACTGCTCTATCGATGAAAGCTTTGAAAAATTTAGCGACGTCATGACCGCAGCGAAAGCACACAATATTCGTGTACGCGGCTATGTCTCTTGTATTGTCGATTGCCCTTATGAAGGCGCTATTGCACCTGAGCAAGTGGTGAAAGTCGTTAAACGGCTCTATGACATGGGCTGCTATGAAGTGTCTTTAGGTGAAACCATTGGCACAGCAACCCCAGATCGAGTTCAAAAAGTTTGGCAAGCATGCCTCGCTGAACTAGACAGCAAGATTTTAGCTGGGCATTTCCACAATACCTATGGCATGGCAATTGCCAATATTTATCAGTCTTTACAGCAAGGTATTCGCGTTTTTGACTCGTCCCTTGCTGGACTTGGCGGCTGCCCATACGCCAAAGGTGCCTCTGGTAATGTATCTACTGAAGATCTGTTCTATTTGCTGTCACAAATGGGATTTGAAACTGGCATTGACTTAGAAAAACTGATGCAAGCCAGCCAAAATATTAGCAATGTATTAAACCGAAAAAGCTTGTCGAATTATGCAAATGCTTATTGGCAAACCAAGTGTGCGTAGTAATAAATAAAATAACTCAGCATCTGGTATAAGGCTTAATCTATTAGGCTGAGTACCAGATCATCGCGTCTAGTCTTTATCTCATTCTGATCAGGAATTGGGACTAAATCCCTCATGCAATTTATTAAAAATCTATCATTTATCTCTGTATTAAATGCCTCTCTCAACAGAAGCATTCTCTACCCTATTTTTATTCTAATCCGTATTATTGTTCATCCTTTTCTATCTTAGTCCTTAAGAATTTATCTCATTATTTATAAAAATAAGATGCATCCATTTCAATTCTTGGCGAAATATATTCTTCCACCCAATCCAACCATGCACGCGTTTTGGCATCAATAAAATGGCGTGAAGGCAATAAGGTATAAACCCCAATATCGGGCGAACGCCACTCTGGCAAGATATGGCATAATCTTCCATTCTGAACTGCATCTAAAGCCGAAAACATCGGTAATAACGCCACGCCCATGTCCTGCTGTACAACATCTAATAATAATTCTGGGTTATCTGCAATGAGTTGCCCACCAATATCAATTTGGTAAGACTCACCATTTGCATTTAACAAGTGCCAATCTGCTGTAATCGATGGATTGACTAATCGTAAACAAGCATGGTTTTTTAAGTCTTCTGGTGACTTAGGAACACCATGTTTTTCTAGATATGCAGGTGAAGCACATAAAACAGAAAAAATAGTGCCAATTCTGCGAGCGACAAAGCGGGAATCTGTTAAAGACTCAGTGAGATAAAGACTGACATCGACCCCTTTTGCCAACAGGTCCGGAACGTACTGTGATGTCGTATATTCCACCGTTAACTCGGGATAATTTTTGCAAAACTCGGCCATGACTGGAAAAACATAGTGATGCCCAAAGCTTCCCATGCTTAATACACGTAAACGCCCTTTCGGTTTAGATGCCGTTCCTGTTACTTCTGATTCTGCTTCATCCACTATTGAAATGACTTGGCGACAGCGCTCTGCATAAGTCGCACCAATATCGGTCAGAGCCTGCTGGCGCGTTGAGCGTTGTATTAATTTTGTACCTAAGCGTGTTTCTAGCTCGCTGATAAGACGTGAAACCTGTGCTGTGGTCAGATCCATCTGCTCAGCTGCTGCTGTGAAACTCCCGCTATCAATCACTTTCAGGAATGCATGCATTGCATGCAATAGTCCACCATCGAGATTTTTGCGCATAACGTAAATATGTTTTCCTAAATTACGGATTGTTGCACCAGTTTAGATCAACCACAATGACTAAATGTACATACATTGGCACTAATTCTTTTTAAGAAGAGGAACCGATCTTTTTTTTATTTCGTATGTCACTTGCTCCAAATATTCAACTGGATGTTGAAAAAAGAAAGTAGTCCGAACTACTAAAAATTCTAAGGAGATATAAATGAACATAGCTACAAAAGTCACTCCAAATATTATTGCAACAAAGGATGTGTCACTTGAAGATAAATATATAAGTGATAACGGTACAGCATATATGACTGGCATTCAGGCACTTGTTCGGTTGCCTCTTGCCCAAACTCGCCGTGACGCGATTAATGGTTATCATACTGCTGGTTTTATTTCTGGTTATCGCGGTTCTCCTGTCGGTAACTATGATAGTTTCCTTTGGCAAGTTCAAGGATTACTTAAATCCCATAATGTCGTATTTCAACCTGGTGTAAATGAAGACTTGGCTGCTACCGCAATTTGGGGTACTCAACAAGTTAACCTTTCAGGACAAGGCAAATATGATGGAGTGTCTTCATGGTGGTATGGTAAAGGCCCGGGTGTTGATCGTTCAGGCGATGTACTCCGCCATGCGAACTTAGCTGGTACCTCTGAACGTGGCGGTGTGGTTGCTTTATTTGGTGATGACCACTCATGTAAATCTTCTACAATCCCTCACCAATCTGAACATGTCATGATTGGTTGTGGTATTCCAATTTTCTACCCAACATCCGTTCAACAAATTTTAGACTTTGGCGTTCATGCCATTGCTGTCTCACGTTTTTCTGGCCTATGGTCTTCAATGAAGCTGGTCAGTGAAATTGTAGAAACTTCCGCTTCAGTTCATGTTGACCTCGACCGAGTCACTCCCGTTATACCAAAAGACGTTAATTTCCCTGCCGACGGCGTTAATATTCGTTGGCCAGATCATGGCATTCAGCAAGAAGAACGTCTTTATAAATATCGTTTACCTGCTGTTTTGGCCTATGCTCGCGCAAATAAAATCAACACAGTAACATGGCCTTGTGAAAATGCCCGTGTCGGTATTGCCGCAAGTGGTAAAGGTTATTTAGATACGATTGAAGCCTTACGCATTTTAGGTATTGAAGATGAAAAAGCCCAACAGCTTGGGCTACGTGTTTATCAAGTTGGGATGATTTGGCCTTTAGAACCTCAAGGCGTTCGTGAATTTGCAGAAGGTTTGCAAGAACTGATCGTTATTGAAGAAAAACGCCCAATTATTGAAGCACAAATTAAAGATGAGCTGTATTCACTTCCTGATGGCAAACGCCCACATGTGATTGGTAAAGCAACTGATGGTAAAGGTGAATGGAGTACTTCTATTGAGGAAGCACCGCTCATTGGTCACTATGAGTTTCAGCCTGAACCTATTGCAAAAATGTTGGCTGCTCGCTTCTTAAAACTCGATATTCCAGAAAGCTTAAAAGTACAAATCCAAAGTAGAATCGACTTACTGCTAAAAGCAGAGCAAGAATCAAAACGTGTAATCGATCTTGCTGAACGTAAACCGTATTTCTGTAGTGGTTGCCCACATAACTCTTCAACAGTCGTTCCTGAAGGTAGCCGTGCATTAGGCGGTATTGGTTGTCACTATATTGCTGTTTCACTTGACCGTGGTACCGAAACGTTCTCTCAAATGGGCGGTGAAGGTGTAAGTTGGGTAGGTGCATCACCTTTTACTAACGAAAAACACATTTTTGCCAACCTTGGTGATGGAACTTACTTCCACTCAGGTTACTTAGCAATTCGTCAGTCTATCGCTGCAAAAACTAATATTACCTATAAAATCCTCTACAACGATGCGGTCGCTATGACAGGTGGTCAGCATGTAGATGGACATTTGAGCGTTGCGCAGTTAACTCGTCAGCTGGCTGCCGAAGGTATCAAAAAACAAGTTATTGTCACTGATGAAGTTAAACTATTAAACGAAGAAGACGGCATTGCACCGGGTGTAGAAATTCGCCACCGCAATGAACTCGACGCAGTTCAACGTGAGTTACGTGAAGTTTCAGGTGTGACCGCTTTAATTTATGTACAAACCTGTGCCAGTGAAAAACGCCGTCGCCGTAAACGTGATGCCTACCCTGACCCAGCTGAGCGTTTATACATTAACAGTGATATTTGCGAAGGCTGTGGCGACTGTTCGAAAAAATCAAACTGTTTATCTATTGAGCCAGTAGAGACAGCTTTAGGTACTAAGCGTCAAATTAACCAAAGTAGCTGTAATAAAGACTTCACTTGTGCTGAAGGGTTCTGCCCAAGTTTTGTGACTGTTCATACACGTGATATGAAACGTCCAGCTAAATTTGAAGGAATTGCCGCAGGCTGGCCAACATCACCAATCATTCCTCAATTATATGATGTTCCAAGTCGTATTATGGTCGGTGGTATTGGCGGTACAGGTGTTGTGACTATTGGTGCACTCCTTGGTATGGCAGCTCACCTAGAAGGCAAAGCGACACGTGTTATGGACATGGCTGGACTTGCGCAAAAAGGCGGTACGGTTTATTCATACGTACAACTTGCAGCAAGTGATGATCAAATCTCTTCTACAAAAATTCCAGCAGGACAATGTGAGTTATTGATTGGTGCAGATGCCGTAGTCGCTGGTGGTAGTGCCGCACTTTCGCGCTTAAGAGATGATGCTTTAGTCATTGTTAATGAAGACAGCACGCCGACTTCTGAATTTATTAAATCTCGTGACTGGTATGCACCTATTACCGATTTAATTGATCGTCTTCGTGGTCGTGTTCGTCAAGGTCAATTGGTTTCATTACCAGCAGCTCGCATTGCAACACAACTATTGGGCGATGCAATATATACCAATCAGTTATTACTCGGTATGGCATGGCAGTCTGGCCGCATTCCGCTCTTACGTGAAAGCATTGAAAAAGCAATTAAGTTAAATGGTACTGCTGTTGAAAAGAACATCGAAGCTTTCCGTGTGGGTTGTCATCTTGCAAGTGATCCAACTTTAGCTACACGTTTACTTGCGGCAATGCCAAAAACCAAAACGCCGCAAACGTTGGCTGAACTTGTTGAAGACCGCTCTACTCGTCTGACAGACTATTGGAATGAAGCTTACGCAACTAAATACCGTACGCTGGTAGAACTGGCTGCTAAAAAGTTACCAGAGGAATTAACTGGTACCATTGCAACCCAGCTTTATAGAGTCATGGCGTACAAAGATGAATATGAAGTTGCACGTCTGTTAACAGGCAAAAGCTTCAAAGAATCGATTGAAACACAGTTCGGTAAAGGCTTACGTTTAACTTACCATCTTGCTCCACCAGCGTTATTGGGTGGTCTGCAAAATGTTCGTAAACGTGCGTTTGGTTACTGGGTGCGCTTCCCAATGATGATGCTTGCTCGCCTACAATGGCTTCGTGAAACTTTCCTTGACCCTTTTGCGCGCCAAGAAGAGCGTCAACACGAACAAGCATGGCGTGACCGTTACATCGCTTTTGTTGAAGCACTGGTTGAAGCGCCAGAAAATCATAACTTGGCTGTTGCTGAACAAATTGCAAAATTACCAGCAGAAGTTCGTGGTTATGGACATATCAAAATGAAAGCAATGGACGCTGCAAAAGTGCGTTGGGATGAACTTACACCGACACTGATTAAAGTTCGTAGCTAATAAATTGCTTAAAAATTAAATCTCAAAATAAAAAAGTCATCCTCAGGGATGACTTTTTATATGTTCAAATATTTATTTGGTCATCTTACGTAAAGTCAAAATCTGCTCGCTTCGTCCAAATGGGCCATAGATATCATGTAAAACCGCGCTTGTTAAGCCAATACCATCCGATCCATATTGCTGAACAGTTTCCAAACCTAACCATTTACCTTGCGGATAACGATGCATGTGAATTTGCAAATCAAGATTTGGAAAGCCCCACGTAAACTCACCTTCTTGTCTTGGTACAATTCCATTTGCGGTATCTACCATGCCAATCAAATGTGCAAAATCTGTGGTCGGCTGCCCTTCAACCATTTCTTTATCATTATTTAACCAAACGATACCTTTGCCCGCGCGATGCTGATTGTCAGTTTTCGTCTCTAGAGTCTGAATAAAACCACCCGGCCATCTTTTCATACCCTTCCACTCTGTAAAAGAGTCTGGATGATGAACTGGCTGATCTTCAAGACCAGCAATAGCAGAACTGTCTTGAGTACACATTCGCCATGCTCTGGCAACAATACAGGTTTTACCTTGCGCTTGCATTTCAGCTTCTATTAGCTCAATGGTTTTTCCGGCACGAATCACTTGCGTCTTAATTGTAAATTCACCAAAGGCAATAAGACCGAAGATATCAAAACTAATTCGACCAATTCGCATATCTTGTCGTGGTGAAAATTGCTCTAACTCCGCTGCGATAACTCCACTTGCAGGCGCCATATGCTGTTCATGAGGGTTCCAAGCACCTTGTGCATGAACAGTTGAGCAATAATGAGCAATGACTTCACCTTGAGGACCAATTGTTCTATTCAGTAATTGATAATAAGCATTCATGATTTTCTTTCCTTAGTCCTTATCGAACATCAATATTCGATGAAAGTTCACGTTTTAATGCTTATATTAGTGATCTATTCCTTTGGCTAAATTGGTTTTTCCTACCAAAAACTCATGAGTCTAAAGTTACAAATTTAATCAATGGGTAAAATTCCACATGAAAATTTCACCCATTGATTCTCAAAAACTACGATTAACTAAAATGCAAAAGCCTCTTGATCAAGCTCCATGACACAGTCAGCTCCTGACTCAATTGCGGCAGCATGGCTTTGTGTACGATGTAAAAGTTTTTGATAGAAAAACTTAGCTGTGCTTAGCTTCGCTTTATAAAAAGCTTCCTCTTTTGTACCTAATGCCAATTTTTCATGGGCAACTTGAGCCATTCGAGCCCAAAGATAGGCAAACACGACGTAACTGGAAAAATAAAGATAATCTACAGAGGCCGCGCCAATTTCTTCGGGGTTATACTTCGCTTTTTCGGCAATTGTTTTAGTGAGCGATAACCATTGTTGCTTAAGTTCACCTAATTTTTCTAAATAAGGTTTCAGTGCAACATTTGCTTGATGTTGAAGAATGAATTGATCAATTAAATCCGTCATATTCTTCAAGAGCTTGCCTTCTGAATTTAAGACTTTACGTGCAAGCAAATCTAAAGACTGGATTTCGGTTGTTCCTTCATACAATGTTGAAATGCGTGCATCGCGTACAATTTGCTCCATTCCATGCTCAACAATAAACCCATGCCCGCCAAACACCTGAACACCATGTTTTGCAGACTCATTACCAGACTCAGTTAAAAAGGCTTTAGCAATAGGTGTTAAAAAAGCCAGTAATTCATCTGACTGTTTTTGCTGCTCTTGATCGGCTGAACTTTCAACAATGTCTACATGTTGAGCTAGAAAATAAGCCAGCGCACGTCCACCTTCGGCAAATGCTTTTTGTGTCATTAACATTGAGCGCACGGCAGGATGTACAATAATCGGATCGGCATTCTTTTCTGGATATTTTGGACCAGATAATGAACGCATTGCGAGCCGCTCTTTTGCATAACTTAATGCACCCTGAAATGAAATTTCTGAAGCAGCAAGCCCTTGTACTGCCGTGCCAATACGTGCCGTATTCATAAAGGTAAACATACAATTAAGCCCACGATTTTCCGGACCAATCAAATAACCTTGAGCACCATCAAAATTAAGAACACAGGTGGCATTTCCATGAATTCCCATTTTATGTTCAATGGCACTACAGACGACCTGATTGCGATTTTGCAAATTACCTTCATCATCTACATTAAATTTAGGCACGATAAACAAAGAAATACCTTTTGTGCCTGCGGGTGCCTGAGGTAATCGAGCTAAAACAATATGAATAATATTTTCAGAAAGATCGTGTTCACCTGCCGATATAAAAATCTTTTCCCCAGTAATTGAGTAACTACCATCCGAATTTGGTTCAGCCTTAGTTCTAATTAAACCGAGGTCCGAGCCCGCATGTGATTCGGTTAAACACATGGTTCCAGTCCAGATTCCACTAATTAACTTGGTTAAAAATTGCTGCTTTTGCTGTTCTGTTCCGTGGTGTTCAATTGTTCTCATCGCACCATGAGATAACCCTTGATACATTGCCCAAGCCCAGTTAGAACCACATAACATTTCAGAAATCGCAATGCGTAATAGAGTTGGTAAGCCCTGCCCACCATATTCAGGGTCGGCGGCTAGAGAGGTGAACCCAAGCTCGGCATATTTTTGGTAGGCTTCTTTAAAACCTTTCGGTGTAGTCACTACGCCTTGATTTAAATGGCACCCTTCTTGATCGCCATTTTGATTAATAGGTGCCAATTCATTTTCACAGAAATCTGCTGCTGCCTCTAAATATTGATCTATTAATTCTCGATTTACGCTTTCCTGATATTTACTTAAATGTTGGTAGTTCTCTTCAGTTTGAAGCATTTCATGCAGAACAAATTGCATATCACGTAATGGAGCTTTATATAAAGGCATAGTTTTTTCCCTTTCACTTCACTGCCCGTTTCATGCAGGCAGATATAGTTTTTTTCCTTAAATAGACTTTTATTATTTCAACATTATCAAAATATCAAAAAATTTCTTATAGCAAAACTAGTTTTCACTATTTTCATAAAATTTAACCAGTAAAAACATCCATTAAATATTTAATATGTTGTATTTAAATATTTTTATTAAATATTTATGTATAAAATTAAAAAACTGACCCATATTTTAATTTTGTACTGCAAAATATTATTCCGTAAAAAATCAATTTATAGTATTGTGATTACATTGCTTAATCATCCAAGGACGATTTATGAATAGCCCGAAATACACAGGTCTTGAATTTTTAACAGCTTTAAAAAATGGCGAAGTTTCTCCATCGCCTATGGCTCACACCATCCCCATGCAATTGGTAGAAGTTTCCGAAGGTAAAGCTACTTATAAAGTTACTCCTAGACAAGAACATCGAAATATACAAGGCGGTGTACACGGCGGCTTTTGTGCCACAGCTTTAGATACTGCTACAGGAAGTGCTGCGCATACCCTACTCGAACATGGGGTTGGTTATGGGACTATTGATTTGAATGTAAAAATGATTCGTCCTATGCAAGTTGATACGTCTTACTACGCAAAGGCTGAGTTGATTAATGCGGGGCGCAATATTATTAGCACCGAAGGTAAAATCGTGGATGAAAATGGAAAAGTATATGCTTTTGCCACAGCCACATTAATGATTATTCGAAAATAAAAGTCGTGTTAAGCTCCTCCTTCTGGAGCTTTTTCTTGTTTTGCGATTTTGTTCATTTCATAAAAATCTAAGCGATCAATCATAAAACTCACAATGGCTAGACTTATACCTAAGGCGACACAGGCTTCCCATCCCCAGTGTTTCCATGCATAAACTGCAATAAAAGAACCCAAGGCAGCTCCACCAAAATAGAGCGTCATATAAATTGAGTTAATGCGGGAACGAGCCTGCGCGGAAATTCGATAAACCAGATTTTGGTTGAGTACATGAAATGCCGATAGCCCGAAGTAAGCCATAATCACGCCAACCGCATAGGCCACTAAAGATTGCTGTGCAAAAAATAGTGGTATCCATGCAGTAATTAATAAAACCATGCTAACCAGTGCAACTTTATTCTCAAGTCCTGCTGCAATTTTCTTACCCGCCCACGGTGTGGCAAACACACCAGCTAACCCGACAATTCCAAATAGACCAATTTGGAAATCATTAAAATGATATGGAGCATTGGCTAAAAGGAATGTCATGGTTGTAAAAATAAGTGCCAAAATACCAAAACCAATTCCCCCAGCAAAACCACGGCGAAGCAAATGAGGTTGATGCGCCGCTAATGAAAATAATGAACTGTAAATTTGTAGAATATTGAGTTGATGGGATTTACGCGCAACCGGCAATTTTGACCACATGATCCAAGCAAAAAACAGAATGACGATTCCACTAATTAAATAAACGGCATGCCAAGACCAAACCGTAGAAAGTAAACCCGCAATAGAGCGCGCCAATAAAATTCCCAAGAACAAACCACTCATGAGAGTCCCAACAACTTGCGGGCTTTTTTTCGGACCTGCCAAACCTGCGGCAAAAGGAACCAAAACTTGAGTTGCAATAGAAAAGAATGTCGCTAAAAAGGTAAAGCCATATAAGACAGGTAAAGTTTGGCTAAAAGAAAGCCCCACTTGTGCAAGCCCCGTACAACACATGAGCAAACAAATATAACTACGCTTTTCAAAGAAATCACCGAGTGGAACCAATAGAAACAGGCCAACCGCATAAGACAGTTGTCCAATCACAATGGTTAAAGCCACTTGCTCGGCATTAGCCTGCAAGGCTTTGGCAATTGAATAAATTAAAGGCTGGTTATAATAGTTCGAGCCCGCACAAATCCCGCATGTCATCGCCATGATAAAAATAAAGCTTTTTGACAAAATATTCTCTGCATCGGGTCGAACTATTTTTTCCATTTTTAATCACGCCCTATTTTAAAATTTATACATCGACACAAAATTTACACGCGATACATCGGCTGTTCTGCCATCAAAGACTTCTCGTTTACCTTGATGGTATTCCATACCAATATCCATTTGTTCAATAGGTGAATAAAAGACGTTAGCTGCATAGTCAGTTAAACGCTTATTGGCATCGGGATTGAGTTTTGCATAAGCCGTATCGTCATCATAATCAAACACTGAAGCCGATAAGTTTGCACGCCATTGCTCATTGAATTTATATGAATAACCAATATTTACGCTATTGAGTTTATTCATAACTAAATCTGTTTTGTCTTCATTTAAAGAAAAATCACCCGCTGCATTTAAACTTGTTGAATTTGCCAAGCCGCTTTGCGTGGTATACGGCATAAATTTTTGATCACCAACAATATATTGATAATTAGCCTGTACAGATTGCTGTGGCGTTAATTGGTATTTTAACCCGCCCCCTGCGCCCCAACTTACTTTCTTCACTGTTGCGGTGGCTACATCTGCAGATTTTTCATTAATAAAACCTTGAGCAAGTGCAGTTAAAGGTCCTTGTTTAAAGCTATAGCGTCCCGTTAATGATGGAAAAGCCGAGACTCTGGAACCTGTATATTCTAGAGCCACTTTTAAATCATTATTGGCATCAATTTTCCAGTCATAGCGAATTTGAGGTGTCCGTGTATAAGAGGTTCCCACAAATTGTGTGTAATCCACAGCTTCTGTTCGAGTTTCCATGTTGGACATGAGTGACCATGTTTGACCAAAGGTCCAATCTTTATATGTAAAAAATGCATGTCGAATACGGAATTTACCATCCCCCGTTCCCATGTTAGAGCTATCAAAGAAGTCGGCTTCAATATTTCCCGTCACTGCTTTATTTGGGCTATTAAAATAAACACCTAGTCTGCTTGCATTAATCATGGCATCAGAACGGGCATGATTAGAACGTTTATCGCTCTCAAAAGGTGTTCGGTACAAACTGCTGGTTGTTCTTCCCCCCGAATCAGGTGAAGATTTAAAATCGACCGCCGCATCAATACGGGCAATACCATAAACCTTAACATTATCAGTCCACGTCACCCATGACGGAGCAATAGGCTTCTCTGTTACAGTGGCTTTATTTTTTTCGATGTTTTCTTCAATTTTTACCTGTTTGACCTGTAAATTATTTTGAGTTTGTTTTTGAGCTGCGAGTTCTGCTTTTAACTTTTGTAGCTCGGTTTCTAGCAAATTAATTCGCTGTTCTGTTGTATCTGAAGAATTTGCAAAAATAGTCCCTGAAGCCGCAGCGCAAGCCGCAGCTAAAATTAATTTTTTCATCTTTTAATCCTTAAAGAAGCTTTTTTTCCATGTGTATAAATTAGGCTACACGTGCATCTATTAGCTCACAGTCTGTGACTGCCTGTAGTTCATCAAAACTTAAGCCTTCCACCATTTCCTTGACATAGGCTTTCTGATCTTTCAGTTCAATAATGCATAAATCGGTATAAATACGGTTTACACACTGCTCACCTGTCATTGGATATGTGAGTTCTTTTACAATTTTGGACTCACCTTTTTTGGTGACATGTTCCATATAGACGTAAATCGTTTTAGCGCCAACTGCCAAATCCATCGCACCGCCGACTGCTGGTACATCATCTGGTTTGCCTGTATGCCAGTTTGCCAAGTCTCCATTTACAGCAACTTGGAATGCACCAATCACGCAAATGTCTAAATGGCCACCACGCATAATGTCAAACGAGTCACCATGATGCATAAAGCACCCACCGTCTAACAAAGTGACAAGTTCTTTTCCGGCATTCACTAGATCTTGGTCTTCTTCGCCGGGTTGTGGCGGTGGACCAAAAGCCAAAACACCATTTTCTGAATGTAAAAAGATTTCTTTGTCTTTTGGCAAAAATTTGGCAACGTTGGTAGGCAGGCCAATACCTAAATTGACATAAGAACCTTCTGGAATGTCATTTGCAATGAGTTTGGCAATATCTTCACGGGAACGTTTTTGAACTGACATTAGATATCTCCTACTTTTACAACGTGCTGAACAAAAATTCCCGGTGTAATAATGCACTCTGGGTCAAGTGTTCCTAGCTCTACGGTGTCATTAACTTGAACAATCGTATTTTTTGCGGCTTTTGCCATAATGGGGCCAAAATTACGGGCCGCTTTGCGATAAGTTAAATTACCCCAACGATCCGCCTTATCTGCATAAATCAATGCAAAATCAGCTTCAAGTGGATATTCAAGTACATAATTTTTACCATTAATGGTTCGGGTTTCTTTACCTTCGGCAACTTTGGTGCCATAGCCTGTTGGAGTAAAAATAGCGCCTAGACCAGCGCCTGCTGCTTGAATACGGCATGCCAAATTCCCTTGTGGAACCAGCTCTAGCTCGATTTTTCCCGCACGATATAAGTCTTGAAAAACAGTTGATCCAGCAGATTTCGGAAATGAACAAATCATTTTTTTAACGCAACCAGCAATAATCAGATTTGTTAAACCACGATCACCAGAAGCTGCATTGTTATTTACAATGGTGAGTTCTTTTTTTCCTAAATCAATTAAGGCTTCAATTAATTCAGCAGGTTGCCCCGTAACACCAAACCCGCCTGTCATGATGGTTGCTCCATCAGGAATAGCTTTTAAAATCGGTTCAATGTCACTGGTGATTTTATTTATCATCTCACTTGTCCCTTTTCATCCTTAATTTAAGGTGACAGATTGATCTGTCACTCTGCCTTTTGCGGGTTAAATAGTCGGTCTTTAATAAATAACAATGGAATCACGCCACAGATAAAGTACGCAGCCGCCATCACCAAGAGCCCTAAGCCAATAGAACCACTTTGCGACAGATAACCAATTGTTAATGGAGAGAAAATTGATAGAACCTTGCCAATATTATAGGCCCCCCCAACCGCAGAACCACGAATCGAAGTCGGGAAGCTTTCAGTCATATAGGTGGCATTAATGGCGTATGGAATGCCATACAAGAAACCGAAGAACAGCATCATCCATAAAATATTAGTGGGTGTATTTAAATAGACAATGACAGGAATAAATAAGGCTGTACCAATGGTTCCAAAAGCGAATACAGCACGGCGACCCAATTTATCCGCAACAATCCCTGCAATCACTTTGGCAAACATCATAATCAGGAAGGTACCGACCATATACATCGCCATTTCTTTAAACTTGATGCCAAGATCGGACTCTAAATAAGCTGGTAACCAGTTACTTACGCCGTAATAACCAAACTGTAAAGCGCCTGTACTAATAATCCAAAGAACAAACATGGTGCCATGTTTTTTATCTCTTAAAATTTCAAGATAAGGATTTTGACGTTTTTTAGGGTGAGAACTTTGAGCCACTTCTACAGCTTTTAATTGACGAGCTTTTTTCCATGATTCAGGTTCAGGTACACAAAAGTGCATCAAAATCGACAACACCACAGGGGTAATTGCAATCCAGTACAGGAAACGCCAACCGTGTTCAGGAATAATATGACCTGCTAACAAGGTTGCAAGTAATGATCCTAAGGTATAACCCGTCATCAAGGTTGCCAATACCGTGGTACGATGTTTAGTCGGAACCATTTCTGACATTAAAATATTACAGGCAATATATAATGCACCCAGCCCCATCGAACCAAAGACACGTACAATGGCAAACTGCATATAAGAATCAGTAAAGCCAAGCGCACATGTTAAAACTGAAGAATAAGCAATAAAAAACACAATAATGCGAACCCGTCCAAAACGGTCACATGCCCAACCACCAATCAGACCACCAATTGCTGAACCTAAAAGTGTTAAACTGCCTAAAGTACCTGCCTGCACACCCGTTAAATGAAACTCTGCTTTAAGACTAGTAAGGCTCAATGCCAAAAAACCTAAATCGGCCCCATCACATAACAATGTTAAAAAAGCGAATATAAATGCTGTAATCCAAATCTTTTTCGGCGTTTGAATAGCTTCACTGCTAGCCGTATTTTGCGTAATTGTTTCTGTTGTCATGTCCATATCCTCAGAAGGAACATGAGGCATCCAATGCCTCATGGCATTTAATTTTTTATTAGGTTGTAGCTTCCCTAATCATGTTTTTAGCAATAATAATTTGTTGAACTTGCGTCGTTCCTTCATATAAACGGAACAAACGCACATCACGATAAAAACGTTCAATGGCATATTCGCTGATATAACCTGCCCCACCGTGAATTTGTACGCAGCGATCTGCCACTCGACCACACATTTCGGTCGCAAACATTTTTGCGCAAGAAGCTTCTGTGCTAATGTTTTCGCCATTGTCACGGCGGCGAGCTGCATCTAGAACCATACATTTAGCAGCGTAAATCTCGGCTTTTGAGTCGGCGAGCATGGCTTGAATAAGCTGGAAGTTAGCAATAGGTTGCCCAAATTGCTTACGCTCAATTGCATAGTGAAGAGCATCATTTAACATGCGCTCAGAAACACCCACGCTATATGCACCAATGTGCAAACGCCCTTTATCTAGAACTTTCATGGCAGTTTTAAAACCAACACCTTCTACACCGCCAATCAGTGCAGATGCAGGTACTCGGCAATTTTCAAAAATGACATCACAGGTATGAGAACCCTTTTGCCCCATTTTTTGATCAATTTTGCCCAAGGTAATACCGGGTGTGTTGGCTTCTACTAAAAAGGCTGAAATACCACCCGATCCTTTAATTTCAGGATTGGTTCGTGCCATTACCGTAAAAGTTGCAGCATGCGGTGCATTGGTAATAAAACGCTTAGTACCATTTAGAACGTAAAAATCACCATCTTTTACTGCACTGGTTTTTAAAGAGGCTGCATCCGACCCTGACTCAGGTTCAGTTAAACAAAATGAACCTATAATTTCGCCACTTGCATAACGTGGTAAATATTTTTGCTTTTGCTCTTCTGTGCCATCAATCAAAATCGCGCTTGAGCCAATTCCATTATTGGTACCAATTAAAGAACGGAAAGCTGGTGAGGTTTGCCCAAGTTCAAATGCGACTCTTACCTCTTCTTCCATGGTGATGCCTAAGCCACCATATTCTTCTGGAATTGTGAGTCCGAACAAACCAAGCTCACGCATTTGCTGCACAATGTCATCCGGAATTTTATCTTTCTCTACCACTTCGTTTTCACGAGGGATCAATTCATTTTTTACAAAATCTCGAATTGTTGAAAGTAACTGCTCCAACATCCCTTCATCACGGATCATCTGTGATCTCCCTTCTTATGTATTTTCATCGTACCCATCAGCCAATTCCAGCTTGTCTAGCTACCATGTTTTAAATCTTGTTTACTGCGGATTTGTTTCATAGTACGAGAACAAAAACACAAATTTCAAGCTTTTTTGAAAATTAATTTCGTTTAACGAAACTTAAAAACAGACCAATACACAATATCAATCACTTAGGTTCTTTAAGGGATCACAATTGCTCTATTAGAGTAAATAAGACTTGAAATAAATTCCAAAATAAGCATCATAAAAGGAATATAGTTTTGATATGCGAAACAAGGAATGCAAAAATGAGCAAAGAAATAGGGAATAATTTCGTAGATGTTGATTACACCATTCAAAAAATAGCGATTGTAAAAATTAACCGCCCAGAAGCTAAAAATGCCTTAAACGGTGAAGTTCGTAAGCAATTAGCACAAATTTTTTCCGAATTAAGTTTTAACGATGACATCAATGCCGTTGTACTCACAGGTGGCGATGAAGTTTTTGCTGCAGGTGCAGATTTAAAAGAAATGGCAACAGCAACTTCAACAGAAATGCTATTACGTCACACTGAACGTTATTGGAACGCAATTGCCCAGTGTCCTAAACCAGTGATTGCGGCTGTAAATGGCTATGCGTTAGGTGGTGGCTGTGAATTGGCAATGCATGCCGACATTATTATTGCCGGTAAAAGTGCAGTTTTTGGACAACCAGAAATTAAAGTTGGTTTAATGCCAGGTGCTGGTGGCACACAGCGTTTGTTTCGTGCAGTCGGTAAATTTCATGCTATGCGCATGATTATGACAGGTGCAATGGTGAAGGCTGAAGAAGCTTATATCATTGGGCTTGTTTCACAAGTGACAGAAGACGACCAAACTATTTCAGCCGCTATTCAAATGGCGCAAAGCCTAGCAAAAATGCCACCTATCGCCTTGCAGCAAATTAAAGAAGTTGCACTCATGAGTGAAGATGTTCCATTAAATGCTGGCTTAACCCTAGAGCGTAAAGCATTCCAACTACTGTTCTCTACCGAAGATAAAAATGAAGGTGTTCAAGCCTTTATTGAAAAACGCAAACCGTCTTATCAAGGTAAATAATTTAAATCAATAAGAACAAAGGAATGAAAATGGCTAAAAAAGTATTTATTAGTGCAGGGGGTTCAGGGATTGGACGCTGCATTGCTGAGGCGTTCTTAAACAATGATGATGAAGTTTTCGTTTGTGATATCAATGCTAAAAGCCTCGAGCAGTTTCAGCAGGATTTTCCAAATCTGCATATATATGCATGTGATTTAGCAAAGCCTGAACAAATTAAGCTGATGTTTGCCGAAGCAATCCAAAAACTTGGCCATATTGATGTTTTAGTGAACAACACAGGCATTTCAGGCCCGACCATTGCAGCAGATGAGCTAAGTTTTGAAGATTGGAATACGGTTATTAATTTGAATCTGAATAGCACTTTTTTAATTACTCAATTAGCGATTCCCTTGTTAAAGCAATCAGATGCAGGTGTCATTATTAATATGTCATCAATTGCAGGTCGCTTAGGCTATCCATATCGTTTGGCGTATTCAACCTCTAAATGGGGGCTCATTGGTTTTACCAAAACGCTTTCTATGGAACTCGGTGCAGATAATATTCGAGTTAACGCGATTCTTCCAGGTGCAGTTGATGGTGACCGTGTCCAGCGCGTTTTACAGGCCCGCGCCGATGTAGCCCATAGCTCACTTGAACAAGTCACACAAAATGCACTTAAAAATCAGTCGCTCAAATATTTTGTAAATCCGAAACATATCGCAGATTTATGCCTATTTTTAGTCTCAGAGAGTGGGCGTTCTATTTCAGGCCAGATCTTACCAATTGATGGTGATAAACAATGCTTAAGCTAAATCACCCACCCTTATTTATCCGCTTAATTTCAAATACAGATCAATAATCAGGATGATCGACATGACTTATGATATTAAAAGCATGGCTGTGATTGGTGTAGGTATTATGGGCAGCGGTATTGCTCAAATTGCTGCACAATCAGGACATACCACTTATTTATATGATGCTAAGGCTGGTGCAGCAGAACAGGCCAAAGAAAAACTTGCTGCTACATTTCAAAAGCTAGTCGAAAAAAATAAAATTACGCCTGAACAAGCCGCAACTGCAAATAGTCATTTAATTGTTGCACACCAAATTGAAGATTTAAAAGATTGCGACCTGATTATTGAAGCCATTGTTGAACGTCTGGATATCAAACAAAGTTTGATGCAACAACTTGAAGAGGTTGTTTCCGAAAATACCATCCTAGCTTCCAACACATCTTCTCTTTCTATCACGGCAATTGCTGCAAACTGCAAAAAACCTGAACGTGTGGTGGGCTACCATTTCTTTAACCCTGTTCCACTCATGAAGGTTGTTGAGGTCATTCGAGGCTTAAAAACCGATCCACTTATTATCGACGCTTTAAATAGCTTGTCTCGTGCATTCGGCCACCGCCCTGTGGTTGCTAAGGACACACCAGGATTTATTATTAATCATGCTGGACGAGCTTACGGAACTGAAGCTTTAAAAATTCTAAATGAAAATGTCTGCGACATTAGTGAAATTGACCGAATTTTACGTGACAGTGTTGGTTTTAGAATGGGACCCTTCGAGCTAATGGATTTAACAGGGCTTGACGTTTCTCATCCTGTCATGGAGTCGATTTACCATCAATATTATGAAGAAGCCCGTTACAAACCAAATCCGTTAACCAAACAAATGTTGGAGGCTAAACAACTCGGACGCAAGGTTAATCAAGGTTTTTATAATTATGAAACCGGTTCAAAAAAAGGTGAACAACCCGCCAAGTTTGTAGACCGTTTAGCGCAATATCCAAAAGTTTGGGTAGCAGCAGATTTCTCTGAAGATAAAACCCAGCTTGAAGATTATTTAACTCAGCAAAATATTGCCTTAGATACTGGCTCTGCACCGCAATCAGACAGTTTATGTTTACTCGCTTGTTATGGCGAAGACACAACTCAAGCAGCTACACGCCTAAGCGTTAATCCTGAGCAAGCAGTTGCTATAGACATGTTATATGGCATTACAAAACATCGCACATTAATGCCTTCACTTGTTACCAAAGCTGACTACCGTCAGGCAGCTCACTCTATTTTCAATTTAGATGGAAATACGGTCAGCATGATTGCTGAAAGTATCGGGTTCGTTGCTCAGCGTGTTTTAGCCATGGTCATTAATTTGGGCTGCGATATTGCACAGCAAAATATTGCAACAGTAGATGATATTAATGCGGCAGTACGTCTTGGCCTAGGCTATCCATTTGGCCCAATTGAGTGGGGCGATCAAGTCGGTAGTCAAAAAATCTTACTCATTCTCAACCGTATAACAGCACTTACGCATGACCCACGTTACCGCCCTAGCCCGTGGTTACAGCGCCGCGTCGCGCTTAATTTACCTCTCACTTTTACTCATGAGTCTTGAAAAGGAATTTCTCAATGTTAAATGCATATATTTATGATGGTTTACGTAGCCCAATTGGTCGCCATGCAGGTGAACTTGCCTCAATTCGTCCAGATGATTTAGCAGCGACAGTCATTCAAAAGTTACTTGAAAAAACCGGTGTTCCGGGTGCTGATATTGAAGATGTAATTTTAGGCGATACCAACCAAGCAGGTGAAGATAGCCGTAATGTTGCGAGAAACGCGCTTTTACTTGCAGGTTTACCTGTCACTGTACCCGGTCAAACCGTAAACCGTTTATGTGCTAGTGGTTTAGGTGCGATAATTGACTCTGCGCGTGCCATTACTTGTGGTGAAGGTGAATTATATATTGCAGGTGGTGTAGAAAGTATGTCACGTGCACCCTTTGTGATGGGTAAAGCTGAAAGTGCTTATAGCCGTGATGCTAAAATTTATGACACCACGATTGGCTCTCGTTTTCCGAATAAAAAAATTATTGCTCAGTACGGCGGTCATTCAATGCCTGAAACGGGCGATAATGTTGCTGCCGACTTTGGTATTACACGAGAGCAAGCCGATTTATTTGCGGCTCAGTCACAAGCCAAATATCAAAAAGCCAAAGAAGAAGGTTTCTTTGCGGGTGAAATCACCCCAATTGAGGTTTTCCAAGGCAAAAAGCTTCCACCAAAACTGGTTTCTGAAGATGAACACCCTCGCCCAAGCTCGACTGTTGAAGCACTTACGAAATTAAAACCATTGTTTGAAGGTGGTGTAGTAACTGCTGGGAACGCTTCAGGCATTAATGACGGCGCTGCGGCACTCCTGATTGGTTCAGAAGCCGCAGGTCAAAAATATGGCTTAAAGCCTATGGCAAAAATATTGTCAGCAGCAGCAGCTGGTATTGAACCACGTATTATGGGGGCCGGCCCTATCGAAGCCATTAAAAAGGCAGTTGCACGTGCAGGGCTGACTTTAGATGACATGGATATTATTGAAATTAATGAAGCTTTTGCCTCACAAGTGTTGTCTTGCTTAAAAGGCTTAAATGTTGATTTTAATGACTCTCGCGTAAATCCAAATGGCGGTGCGATTGCTATTGGTCATCCACTTGGTGCTTCTGGTGCCCGTCTTGCTTTAACAGTGGCACGCGAACTCATTCGCTGTAAAAAGAAATATGCTGTCGTAAGCCTATGTATTGGTGTGGGTCAAGGCCTCGCTATGGTGATTGAAAACGTTTCATAATCACCAAACCAGATATCCATTCATCACAACAGCGCAGTGATGAATGGATTTATTTTGCAGAGCGAAATATAATAGCAAAACTTTGCTTTATTATATTTGAGGATCGAATGTCTCAGAATTCAAAAACTGAACAACCAATAAATTTTGATGAGATACGCCTAGATCCTATTTCACATATTCATCGGGAAAATAACCCTCAATTTATCGCTTCTTTAGCACGTGGCTTAGAACTTTTACGCTGCTTTTCTGCAAATAATCAGGTACTTGGAAATCAAGAACTCGCAAAAATGACAGGTTTACCAAAACCGACTATTGCACGTATTACCAATACCCTTGTGTCATTAGGTTATTTAAAACAATTGCCTAACTCGACCAAATATACGCTAGACATTGGTGTTTTATCTTTAGGATATGCAGCATTGTCGAATATTTCTATCCGTACTATTGCTCATCAATATATGGAAGAGATGAGTCAACATGTGCAAGCGCCTGTGGCAATGGCAACACGTGACCGACTCAATATGGTGTATATCGATGTGGTACAAATTGAAACTGCATTAAATATGCGCCGTCCAATTGGCTCAACTTTGCCACTTCATAGTAGCTCAATGGGAAGAGCATGCTTAGCGGCGACTCCTGAACGTGAACGTAATTTTTTACTTGATGCGCTTAAACAAAAGAACGCTGAAAACTGGCCTGCCATCAAACGCTCTTTAGAACGAGCTTTCCGAGATTATCAAGATTACGGATATTGTTTGTCTTTAGGTGAATGGCATAAAGAAGTGAACTCGGTCGCTGTACCATTAGTCAGCTCTAAACACGGTCTTTATGTCTTTAACTGTGGTGCGCCAAGTTTCCATTTAAATCCGGAAAAACTTGAAGGTGAAATTGGACCACGTTTAATCCATATGGTGCACAATATTCAAGATGCTTTGAATGAAACGCACTGACAACCGTACTTAGAAAAGTAATGGTTGTGATGGTTAAAGTTCCTCTTTCATTATGACAATAGGCATGATGAAAAACGCACTCTATACCCCAACCATTATTTTAATGGCTATTGCAGCAGGCATCTGTACAGGCGGAAATTATTTTAGCCAACCACTTATTCATTCGATTAGTTTGAGCTTAAATTTAACCGAAACCACCACGGCATGGGTGCCTACTTTAGCCCAGATTACCTATGCTTGTGGCTTACTCTTTTTAATGCCACTAGGCGACATTTTAGAAAAGCGCAAACTGCTCTTCATCTTTATGTTACTGGCTGCAAGTGGATTAATTATTAGTGGTTTTTCACACAATATTTATCTGCTCTTACTAGGTACAATCATTACCGGTCTATTTTCCAGTTCAGCCCAGCTTCTATTACCCCTTGCTGCAAGTCTGGTTCCAATTCAACAAAGTGGTCGTGTTGTTGGGTTTTTACTGAGTGGTCTCATGATGGGAGTTTTACTCGCTCGCTCCCTATCAGGGTTAATGTCTACGCTTTTTGCATGGAATGTGATTTATCTGGTCAGTGGCTTTTTATTATTGGTTATCGCCATTATTTTGCACCGTAGTATTGGATTGTTCCCACCCACCAAATCTGAAAACTATGCGAAAACCATCCGCTCACTTCCACAAATTTTTATTCAAAATCGACGTTTAAGAACCAGAACTTATATTGGTGGTTTTACATTTGCCTGTGTAAGTTTAACCTTTACTACCATGTCATTACTTTTGGCTCCCGCTCCCTATTTTTTTAGCGACTTTACGATTGGCCTTTTTGGTTTTGTTGGTGTTTTAGGAACTTTCGTTGCCAATTTTTCAGGCAAATTTATTGATCAAGGGTATATCCACAAAATTTCAATTTATTGCGGCGTGGGACTTATTCTAAGTTGGGTTCTTTTTTCACTTTTACCCTACCATTTCATTTTTTATATTATTGCCTTACTCATTCTATACGCTTCACTTTCCGCAGTTCATGTCACCAATCAAAGTATTGTATTTAAGCTTAATCAAGAATTACGTTCGCGTTTTAATGCGATTTATATGACTGGTTATTTTGCTGGCGGCGCTTTAGGCACCACAGCTGGAAGCTACGCTTGGAAACATTTTGGTTGGACAGGTGTCTGTATTTTAGGCTTAATTTTTGCCGTATTGTGTCTTTATTATTGTATCGCCGATGCAAAAGATCAGCACAACTAGTAAGCTTGTGCTGATCTTAAACGAATAACTTTCAATAATTTCGTAATAAACGTTATGAGCTAAAGTTAGATTTTATAAAAGCCCTAATAAACGTCCACGAATAATATCTTCTGCGTCTTTTACAATACGGCTGACCAATTCATCACAGGTCGGAATATCATGAATTAAACTTGCAACTAACCCACATGACCATGCTCCAGCATTTACATCGCCATCTATCATGACTTTAGGATAAACTCCTGCAACCTCTTCAATAATATCTTCAAATTTAATGTTGTCACCAAGCGCTTTTTCTTTCGCTACAATTTTTTCAACGGCCACATTATTGAGCACGCGCTCGGTATTGCGTAAAGCACGCATAATTAAACGGGTATCTCTTTCAGTCGCATTCAGAATTGCCTGTTTCACATTTGCATGAACTGGAGCTTCCTGAGTTGCAATAAAACGTGTTCCCATATTAATTCCATCTGCCCCCATGGCTAAAGCTGCCGCGAGTGAACGTCCATCCGCCATCCCGCCTGAAGCAACAAATGGAATTTCTAATGCATCGGCTGCTAAAGGCAATAAAATCATATTCGGTACATCATCTTCGCCCGGGTGCCCACCACACTCAAAACCATCTACAGAAACTGCATCGCATCCAATTTGTTGAGCTTTTAGGCTATGTCGAACAGAGGTACATTTATGAATAACTTTAATTCCAGCAGCCTTTAAATAAGGCATGACTTGTTCAGGATTACGACCCGCTGTTTCTACAACCTTTACTCCGCCCTTAATAATTGCTTCTACAAAACCCGGATAATCTGGTGTATTTACGGTAGGCAAGAAAGTTAAATTTACGCCAAAAGGTTTATCAGTCATTTCTCGACAGCGCGCAATTTCTTTTGCTAGATTTTCAGGCGTTCTTTGCGTCAGGCCAGTAATAATGCCTAATCCACCTGCATTTGAAACCGCAGCAGCAAGCTCCGCAAAACCGACATAATGCATACCGCCTTGAATAATCGGGTGCTCGATTTCAAATAATTCTGTAATTTTGGTCTTCATCTTATTTCCACTCACTTTTTATATACCTAGCTTCTGATTTCCTTAGCATGTCTAGGTACTTTATTACCAATAAATCCTGTAAACAATTTAAACTTACAAAGCTTAAAATTTCGCAATACAAAACTATATACCACAATATAAAACAAATTAATTGATAACGGAATTTATTTTCGATAGGATTATCTTATTAATTTAAAGTTTTAACTTCAAATCTGTCTAAGAATATTTGGTTTGAATCAACAATAAAGCAAATATTCTTCAAATAGTTAAACAAAAGGAATGAATGATGCAGCAGGATGATAAGAGTCAAAATAAATTGGCAATAGGTGTGATTAAGCAACATTTAAATAAAAATATACTCACGCTAACGATGAGCAATCCCAGCAAAAAGAATGCGATTAATTATGAAATGTATTCTGCACTCAGTCAGGCATTAGATGAGGCAGCAATCAATGAAGAAGTTCATGTTGTTATACTCACAGGCGAAGGTTCTGCATTTACCAGTGGCAATGATGTAAATGCATTCGAAACGCGTAATACAACCAGTACCGAACCGCCCTCTTCAATTGTATTTCTAAAAAGCTTAGCAACTTTTCCAAAACCGATTATTGCCAAGGTAAATGGTGTAGCAATTGGCATTGGCAGCACCATGCTTTTACATTGTGACCTCGTGTATGCAAGTCAAAACTCTATTTTTCAGTTCCCTTTTGTGAACCTCGGACTTGTGCCTGAAGCGGGTTCAAGTTATATCTTACCGAGATTATTAGGTTTTGCTCGGGCTTCTGAAATTATTTTACTCGGTGAAAAATTCTCGGCAGGCCAAGCAAAAAATTATGGTTTAGTGAATGAAATATTTGAAGAGAACGAGCTAAATCAATTTGTTGAAGATACGGCAACCAAACTCGCAAATAAACCAAGTCAAGCATTACAACTGAGTAAAAAGTTGCTAAGAGATATGCCTATTGATGATCTATTGAATCGTATTGATCATGAGTCGGCTATTTTCTCGCATTGTTTGCAAGGTGAAGAATTTAAAGAAGCCCTAAGCGCCTTCAAAGAAAAAAGAAAACCGAATTTTCATAAACACATCATTTAAAATAGAACTTATGAAAAAGGCCAGCAATCAATATCTTTGCTGGCCTTTTTCATTTTTTAATTCAGTACAGTTAACTAATCTCAGTACGAATGTTATTCACCATATGTAAGAGACGTGGTGCAATATCTTCTTCAAGTTTTTCTCGGTTCATAATAAAGCTTGGACCGCCACAGTTGAACACTAGTAAACCATGTTGTTCATGAATCAGTGGAACTGCAACTGAGTTCACATCTTTATGCCATTCGCCAATTGAAAAACAATATCCAAAATCTTGGTAGTCTTTAAAAGCTTTGTCTAAATCACGATTAATCTTGATCCAGTCTTCTTTATGCTTGGTACGAATCGCATCAAGCAAAAACTCTCTTTCATCTTCAGGCATTGCGGCTAAACACGCACGTCCCATGGAACTTAAATGAATCGGTAAATAGGTTCCGACCTGACGGCGCATGGTCATATTTCCTTTACCTTGTACTACGTCAAGATAAATCATATTGAGTCGATCACGTGTCGCCATTGCGACCGCAGCGCCAGCATAGTCTGCCAGATTTTTCATATATGGATGAGCAATAGAACGAATCGACACGTTAGAAAGCATCGAATAACCAAAAGCAAGAACCCCAACTGAAAGTTGAAATTTGCTCGAATTTGGTACTTGTTTGATATAACCCAAACGAGACAAAGTGTGCGTTAGACGAGTAATGGTTGGCTTAGGCAAACCCGTCATTTGTGCGAGTTCTTGGTTTCCTAAATGCTGATGTTTTGGGGTAAAACAGCGTAATAGCTCTAAACCACGGGCTAATGCAGTAATAAATTGACGATCATTTTCATCCTGCATGTCTTGAATCGGATGTAATAATTCATGTCTTAAAGGCGCTAATAATTTTTCTGTTTGTTCTGCATCTACTGCATCATTCATTGTCATACCAATCCGTATTTTGTTTCGCACTGCGAAAATTATAATCTATTTTTTCTATAAATAGCAAAAAAGCAAACGTCCGAGTCTGCATCTAAAATATAACTTGATTTAAACCATTCAAGCGAAAGGCTAAATATTTTATTTTCTAATTTTAAAAATAATTTTAACCCTTCGCTTTCAGGCCAGCTTATGCAATCACGCCTTTTTTCTTAAGCTCATCTAATTTTTCCAGAGAAACGATTCGACCTAAAACCACTTGTGTATGTTCACCCAACAGCGGAGGAGCTGTTTTGTACTCAACAGGTGTTCTTGAAAGTTTGATTGGCGAACCAATGACCTTCAATTTTTCACGTTGCGGGTGATTCATCTCGACCAACATTTCTCGGGCAATCACTTGTGGCTCTTGAAAAGCTTGTTCCAAGTTATTGATTACACCTACCGGAACTTTAGCCGCATAGATTGCATCTACCCATTCATCTGCCGTCTTTGTTAAAAAGTGATTTGATAAAATTTCGATAATTTCACTACGATATTTGATTCGGTCTGCATTTCGGGCAAAACGCGCATCATTGGGTAAATCAGGTAAACCAATACTTCTACAGAGCTGAATAAACTGAGTGTCATTTCCACATGCAATAATGAAATCACGGTCAGAAGCTTTGAACACTTGATAAGGCACAATATTGGCGTGCGCATTGCCATAACGCTTAGGGATATTACCCGATGAAAGATAATTCATTCCCTGATTTGCCATAGTCGCAATTTGGACATCAAGCAAGGCCATATCAATGTATTGACCTAAACCTGTTACATGACGGTTAAGTAAAGCAGCTTGTATGGCAATCGTAGAATAAAGTCCAGTCGCTAAATCGGAAAAAGCCACCCCTACTTTTTGAGGACCACCACCCGGTAAATCATCGCGCTCACCCGTGACCGACATGAGTCCGCCCATTCCCTGAATAATAAAGTCGTAACCGGGTTCTTCAGCTCTCGGACCATTTTGACCAAAACCTGTAATTGAGCAATACACCAATTTGGGGTTAATTGCAGATAAAGACTCGTAATCTAGGCCATATTTTTTCAAAGAACCCGCTTTATAGTTCTCAATCACCACATCTGTGTCTTGAATTAAAGCTTTAATCAATTCTTGACCATCAGGGCTGGCAATATCGATGGCAACCGATAATTTATTGCGGTTTGTAGACTGATAATAAGCCGCCTCTTGAGTATCAAGACCAGAGTCATCTTTCATCCAAGGTGGTCCCCAAGAACGGGTATCGTCACCGACTTTGGGTCTTTCAATTTTGATGACCTCTGCACCTAAATCGGCCAGCGTCTGTCCACACCAAGGCCCAGCCAATACCCGACTTAAGTCAAGCACCCGAATTCCATTTAAAGCACCCATCTTCATCCCACTCTATCTGGTGACTCATTTCCTATAGGAAAACTTATCCATTTAAAATTTCGCATAGCGATATATATTTTTAATATACACACCTCATTTTAAAAATCAAACTTTAATTTTCCACTAAAAATGATGATTTTTTATAAGAAAATATAGCTTAAATAAATCAATAAATTAGCTTATTATAAATCAATAACAATATATCGCATTGCGAAATTAATTTTCAAAATATATTGTTTTGCATCCATCCTTTGATTACTATCGCTTCAAATATTGATGATTTTACGAACATCACATTGATGTTCTTAGCATGTAGTAAAAGGATGAGACTATGATTCGAGATCAGGAAACCTTAAATCAACTTGTTGATATGATTCGACAATTTGTTGAAGGTGTATTAATTCCTCATGAGAATGAAGTCGCTGAAACGGATGAAATTCCTCAAGATATCGTTGAGCAAATGAAAGCGCTGGGCTTATTTGGTTTAACCATTCCTGAAGAGTACGAAGGCCTTGGACTCACAATGGAAGAAGAAGTCTATGTGGCGTTTGAATTAGGACGAACCTCTCCTGCTTTTCGTTCGCTTATTGGTACCAATAATGGCATTGGTTCAAGTGGTCTCATTATTGACGGTACAGAAACGCAAAAATCATTTTTCTTGCCACGTTTAGCTCGCGGTGAAGTAATCAGTTCTTTTTGCTTAACTGAACCAGATGCGGGTTCTGATGCTGCATCTTTAAAGACGAGTGCAGTAAAAGACGGCGACTTTTATATTTTAAATGGCACCAAACGCTTTATTACCAATGCTCCTCATGCTGGCGTATTTACAGTCATGGCACGCACAAGCTCTGATATTAAGGGTGCTGGTGGTATTTCTGCTTTTATTGTCGACAGTCAAACACCGGGTATTTCTCTTGGCAAACGCGATAAAAAAATGGGGCAAAAAGGCGCTCACACTTGTGATGTGATTTTTGAAAATTGTCGTATTCCTGCTTCAGCACTCATTGGTGGAGTTGAAGGCGTTGGCTTTAAAACCGCTATGAAAGTGCTTGATAAGGGCCGCTTGCATATTGCTGCATTGAGTGTGGGCGCCGCGACAAGAATGCTAGACGACTCTTTAAAGTACGCCATTGAACGTAAGCAATTTGGGCAACCGATTGCCGAATTCCAACTTATTCAAGCCATGCTCGCTGACTCCAAAGCCGAGATTTATGCAGCCAGATGCATGGTGTTAGACGCTGCACGCCTACGTGATGCAGGACAAAACGTAAGTACCGAGGCCTCATGCGCAAAAATGTTTGCAACCGAAATGTGTGGTCGAGTTGCAGATCGCTGCGTACAGATCCATGGCGGTGCAGGTTACATCAGTGAATATGCGATTGAACGTTTTTATCGAGATGTTCGCTTGTTCCGCCTCTATGAAGGAACTACCCAAATTCAACAAATGATTATTGCCCGAAACATGATTCGCGCTGCGTCTTAATCAATTTTAAGCACTTTCAAACGACTTGAAGTGCTTTCAATCAAATGTAGGTAATGGATTATGGCTACAAATTACAAAGAAGGTCTTTCACGCATACAACCACATACGTGGAAAATCGCATTTATTTTTGCCTTTCTGGCGCTATTGGTAGATGGTGCAGATTTGATGCTGCTGTCTTATAGCTTAAATAGTATTAAGGCAGATTTTGGATTAAGTTCGGTACAAGCAGGCATGCTCGGTAGTTTTACTTTAGCAGGTATGGCTGTTGGTGGAATTTTTGGCGGTTGGGCATGTGATAAATTTGGTCGCGTCCGAATTGTTGTTATTTCTATTTTAATTTTTTCACTCTTAACTTGTGGACTTGGTTTTACTCAGAGCTTTCTTCAATTCGGTATTTTAAGATTTTTTGCTTCACTAGGACTTGGCTCGCTCTACATTGCCTGTAATACCTTGATGGCCGAATATGTTCCGACACGTTACCGCACAACAGTACTCGGAACCTTACAAGCGGGCTGGACGGTTGGATATATTGTTGCAACATTACTTGCAGGTTGGATTATTCCAGATCATGGCTGGCGCATGCTGTTTTATGTTGCGATTATTCCGGTCATTATTGCTGTTCTCATGCATATTCTTGTACCAGAACCAGAAGCATGGCAAAAGTCTCGACTTCAACAACCTGTTACAGCGCAAAACACTCCGAAAACATCGGCATTTAAGCTTATTTTTCAAGATAAACAGAACCGTAATATGTTTATCCTTTGGGCATTAACCGCAGGTTTCTTACAGTTTGGCTATTATGGCGTAAATAACTGGATGCCTTCTTACCTAGAAAGTGAATTGGGTATGAAGTTTAAAGAAATGACGGCTTATATGGTCGGTACTTATACCGCCATGATTTTAGGTAAAGTCCTTGCCGGCATGATGGCAGACAAACTAGGTCGTCGTTTTACCTATGCCTTTGGTGCCATTGGTACTGCTATTTTCTTACCACTTATTGTTTTTTATAACTCTCCAAGCAATATTTTATATTTACTGGTTACTTTTGGTTTCCTATACGGTATTCCTTACGGCGTAAATGCAACCTATATGACTGAAAGTTTTGCGACAGCTATCCGCGGTACGGCAATTGGCGGCGCTTATAATGTTGGTCGTCTTGGAGCAGCACTTGCCCCTGCCACAATTGGCTTCTTAGCGTCTGGTGGTTCTATTGGTTTAGGTTTTGTCGTAATGGGCGCTGCCTACCTGATTTGTGGCGTGATTCCTGCCCTATTCATTAAAGAAAAACTATATGACCCACAAAAGTCGTAAAGAGATCTATCACATAGGTCATATGCCTATATGGTGATGGTTCTAACGATCTAAACATGTGTTTTAAATCGTTAGAAGGAAATAAGGAATCTACTCCTCAAAGTTGCCCCTTATTTCCAAACATGTAGAGTTTATCTACTCTTCATTTTAATTTTTTAGGTAAGCTTAGTTCCCAAGGGAGCTAAGCTTAAAAAGCAGGTTCTCATTACTTAGAAAATCAACTTGCGTGCTTAAAACTATCAATTTGCTTAATCTCATAAGGCAAACCAACATAGTTTTCAGCCAATGTTGTTCTACCTGCAATCGAACCAAGTACATAACTTAGTTCGGCTTGTTTAATCTTATGATCAAACTCACTTTCAGTTTCAAAGCGATGTAATAAATGAGTCATCCACCAAGAAAAACGCTCTGCTTTCCATACGCGTTGTAGGCATTTTTCAGAATATTCATCAATACCTTGTTCTGAACCTTCCACATAATATTCAACAAGTGCACTTGATAAATAAGCAATATCGGAAGCAGCGAGATTTAGGCCTTTTGCTCCTGTTGGTGGAACAATATGCGCAGCATCACCTGCTAAAAATAGTTTTCCGAAGCGCATTGGCTCAGTCACAAAACTACGTAACGGCGCAATACTTTTTTCAATAGAGGCCCCAGTTACTAGCTTTTCACGGCTTTCAGGATCTAGGCGGTTTTTTAACTCATCCCAGAACTTTTCATCCGACCAGTCTTCTACGTGATCTGTTAAAGGGACTTGTAAATAATAACGGCTACGCGTTTCAGAACGCATACTGCATAAAGCAAATCCGCGTTCTGACTGTACATAAATCAATTCATCGGCTACAGGTGGAACATCTGCCAACACACCTAACCAGCCAAACGGATAAACTTTTTCAAAGGTTTTAATTTTATCTTCTGGCACGCTGGCACGGCAGACACCATGGTAGCCATCACAACCTGCAATGAAGTCACACTCAATTTGAAAGGCTTTACCTTGGTACTCAAACTCAACTTTGGGCGCAGTGTAGAAATCTTTAACCTGCACATTTTGAGCTTCATAAAATGAAGTCAGCTTCTCTGCTTCGCGCGCAGTCATCAAGTCTTTAGTGACTTCGGTCTGACCATATACGGTCACTTGTTTTCCAGCTGTTAGTGCCGCCAAATCAACCCGATGTTTTACACCATTGGTTAAGATTTCAATGCCCGAATGCGGTAATCCTTTGTCTTTTAAATTTTGGTCAACGCCTGCTTGTTTAAGTAAGTCGACCGAAACTTGCTCTAAAATTCCTGCACGAATCCGTGAAGCCACATATTCAGCACTGCGTTGCTCAACAATAATATGGTCGATACCAGCTTTATATAGAAGTTGCCCAAGCAATAACCCTGCTGGTCCAGATCCAATAATTGCAACCTGTGTCTTTAAAATATCCATAACTTCATCCTTGTTTCATCCTGACTTTTAAATTACTGGCTTTAAGTTTTGTGCACTATGTATCCAAGACGAAAATAACCGTTTATCATTTAGTTTGTCCGAATAGCGGACAGAAACAACCAAAATAGCAGGAATGAAAGGATGCCTTCTCTCGATGCTTTTTTAGAGCACCCAAACTCGCATGAGAAAATTCGTCAAGAAGATTACATTGCAGGATTAGCAAAAGGCTTGGCTTTACTGGAAGCTTTTGGAACAGATCGGCAACGGCTCAATGTGACTCAAGTGGCCGAGCGAACCGGTATTAGCCGCACGGCGGCAAGGCGTTATCTTAAAACTTTAAAATACTTAGGCTATTTAGAAACAGATGAACATTACTTTTGGCTCACTCATCGCGTGCTGCGCTTTTCGAGTTCTTATTTAAGCTCTGCCCACCTGCCTAAAGTTGCTCAGTCATTTTTAAATCTTTTGTGTGCACAGACATCTCTTACTTTTTCGATTGTGGTGCTGGACGATAACGAAGTTGTGCCGATTGCCCGTAGTTATTTACCACAGCAAGATAATTTGCGTGTAAGCCCTTACGGCATGCATTTAGGAAATCGACTCCCTGCCCATGCCACTTCGACGGGTAAAGTTTTACTTGCAGCACTATCTGAAGAAGCTCAGCACACGTGGGTAAAAACTTATGGTTTAAAGCGCTTAACCCCATTTACTATTGTCGATGAATCAAAGTTTTTTGAAGTGCTTAAGGGCATTTCATTATCGGATTATTGTCTTTCTAAAGAAGAACATGAGCTTGGCGTGATTGCGATTGCAGTGCCTGTTTTTAATGCACAAGGTCAAGCCGTGGCAGCACTTAACTGCATGTCTCAAACCAACCGTGTACAAGAGGATTATTTGGTTCAACAAATCTTGCCCTTACTGCGTAACACGGCAAATGAACTCAGAAATGTGATTTAAATAGACATAGAAACTCTTGTCATCAATTAGAGGTACAAGAGTTTCAGCTCATGATTTTAAATGGCGAATTCTTTAAATCACTGGTCTGCCAGAACTAATGAAAGAACGAATACGAGCCAATTGAGCAGCTAAACAATATTGAAAAAATTACTAACAGCAATTTTAGGCATTGATTCGGTGAGGAAGATTGTGTTCAATAGACATGGCTTTTTGCCAGCTTTCTAAGTTTTCTAGACTTTTTACATATTGTTCAATATTAAGATATTTTGATCGAATATTTAAAGAATTAATTAGTCCATAGACTACGAAACCAATCATAAAATCTGCACCCGTTAAGCAATTGTCTACTAAGAATTTTTTGCCTACTAATTGTTGATCTAAATATGAAAATACTTTATCCAACTCAGCATGTGCATATTGATCTAAGAACTTTAATTGAGTGCCATTTTTTAACTCAATCGAATTAAAAATATTTAATAAATATGGAACCATAGCCGAACTTTCTGAAAAATGAACCCATTGTAAATAATCAAGATAACTGTCTGAATCTTTCGCGGGCATAAGTTGAGGAGCAAACTTTTCAATCAAAATTTCTACAATGGCACCTGATTCAGCAATTACTTTTCCATTGAGCTCAATCACAGGTGATTTTCCTAAAGGATGAATGTTTTTTAATTCTTGAGGTGCAAGATTTGTAGTTTTATCTCGAAAATAACTTTTTAATTCATAAGGTTGATTAATTTCTTCAAGTAACCACAGAATGCGAAATGAGCGTGAAGCATTTAAATGATGAAGAATAATAGACATTAATTTTCTCTTTTAAACTAGAAGGTCAACAAAGTGAGGCCTCACTATATAGATTGATAGACGACCGGTCTAATAATTTTTGTTATCAGCTCGGCATTTGTCTGATTAAGTAATAAAGTAAATGTGTTAAAAACATAAAAAAACCACATCCGTAGATATGGTGACAAATTGGCTTTTAATTTTATCGACTGTCTAGCGCATTCTGAGACCTCAAATTACATCAACTACCTAAACTGCGCAAAAAACAATCCAACACCTTTTCCCTCTCATCCATTTGATTTGAGTCTAAAAGCTGAATAATTGCGCCCTCAATCATATATAAAAATAGTTTAGCGTCTTGAAAAGTCGCATCGGTGTTTAGTTTTATAAGCTGGCTATAGATTTCATTGATAAGCCAAGTTCTATATTTAATTGCGACTTGATAGGCCTTTGGATAAGTCAGTTTTATCTCAAAAATGGCTTTAAACAATAGAAAGTACAGCCCATCTACATCGGTATGTAAAAGATAAAGTGCCTTGAGTTTATCTCTAGCGCTTGGGTGGCTGGTGTACTCAGTAATTGAAACCACTTTTTCTTTTAGACGCTCTTTTTGCGCGATCAAACAGATTTCAATAAATCGCTCTTTAGAGTGAAAGTAGTTATAAAAAGTCACTTTTGGAATCTTTGACTCTTTCAGAATTTTGTCGACCCCAACCGTATGAAAGCCGTGATGGTGAAATAAATAAATCGACGTATTAATAACTTGTATGGCACGTGTTGGGAGAACTAACTTTGGCATAGTTTTACCGTTATAAAAATTCTTGTTGTTTCTAAGTGAGATACTTTTGGGGGAGAAAAAAAGGCATAGCAAAGCCTATAAAGACTGTGCTTGGCACATCTCAAGTTTTGTTGTTCAAATAAGTTTTTTGAGCGTAATGACTTAAAGCCTGAAAACCTTAGGGCGTTCAAGCTGCTTTAAATTTTTAAGCTGTGTCGTTATAGCTTTTGGCAAAGGCTGCCAAGAAATAATGGATGTTCAAAGCCAACTCCTTTTTTATTGGGAGTTCTGCCGACATTAAAATTATGGTGGCAGAACGAGAAAGGGTTCGCGGACTGGTACAACAACCAGCACACCCGAAGGTGTCCCTCTCCCGTCCTACCGCTACGGGAGGGAACGAGGAGCTTACACGCAAAACTATCCCTCAGAAAGGAATAATTCTGATGCTGTTGTATACGGTCCGCGACGACCGACTGGCAATGTAGGCCAGCAGGCAAAGAATAGTGCCCAACCCTTTTGCAGTCAAGCACGCAAAATGCCATTTGTTTTAAATTAAATCATTAAAAAAGTAAGGCTAAATAATGAGGGAGTTATTGTTAAGTGGAGGTTGTAGAGAGTAATGAAACTATGATTCAAAATGAAAGTATTAAGTTGAAAAAATCTGTCGAACATTTTGATAAAATTAATAAAATGCTATAAAAATACTTATTCATACTTTTTGCATAAGACTCATAACAATCATCATTTTTAAAGAAAGGCCACTATGGAAAGACTAACAGACTCTAAAAGACTAGAAAAAGATGTACAAATTGATATCCATAAACGGCCAATTAAGATTGCTTTTTTTATATCGGATGAAGAAAATGAAACTAACCATTTAATTCTTGATGAAATTTTTAAATATTCTTATACCTGTTGGGGTGGAGCGAGGTTTTTAATTCTCCCTCTTAACTCTGATGAAAAAAGCTATTTAGAATGGTTAAGCTTTTATGATGCAGATATTGTTTACAGCTATATAAAACTAACGAGTGAACAAATTCAAAAAGTTGAAAATATCAACTCTCCTGCTCTTTTGATGGAACATGATTTTGGAAATGAGCAAAAATATTTCTCTGTAAATATACCTTTCTATAACCCAGTAAAGTCTATATCTACAGTTTATAGCCCTTATATATTTAGTTATTTGAGAAATCAAGTAACCAATAATCCAATAAGTCTAATTGCACAATTTTCTCCTGAATTCGGCGATCGTTTTATAACTGATAATTTTGGCAATAGATTAGAAACTAATAGCTATCTTAATGGAATTAAAGAAGTTTTTGAAACATATTGCCTTTCTCTAAAAAATATTCCTCCTAATAATTATGTAGGAACTACAGTAATTAAATCTAGAACAGAAGTCTTAGATTTATTGGCAAACCGAGAAGCCACTACAGTTGCTCATTTAGCAAGAATTCATTCGGAATCAATTGAAACTATATTTGAACACACCTTTAGTTTTTCATTTTCAATAATAATAGGTTCTAGAATTAAAGATCGAATATCATTTTGGAATGTAAGACATTTTTATGATGGATCAAGTGAGTCAATAAATTCATTAATCATTAGTGAAGAACTATCTAATGATGAAAATTTTCTAGAATCTCTTGGCAAATACTTAAGTAATCTAAATTTTTTAAACTCTGGATCAGGACCATATCAAGTTTCATTATTTTCTCAAGCTATAGCAGAAGAGGATCTAAAACAAATAAGAGATAACCTGCAAAAGTTTACTTATAATTTAATAAGTGTTCCTTCTTATTACTCCAAAACTATCATACCAACCAATTGCTCAGAGGTTAAATATTCAATTTCTATTAAAGATAATTCCGTATTATCTATTTCAGAAAATCCTTCTTCAATTTCTATCAATGGACCGAAACATTTAAGATATATACCATTAAAGTTTCAAAATCATGGTTTTGGAGACTTTGCGATAGAGTGTAGTATCGACCGGCATAATAACTTGTCTAGGTACTCAATTGTTATAGATAAATGGATTTTACCTAAAAGAGCATATTTAGCTAAAGTCTTTGGAAATAAATATGAACGTATAAGTAAAAGTAAACTTCCTGTTTTAATTGCAGGAAAATATGCTAGCCCCTTTAGAAGAAGTATTGAAAATGAAGATTTCCAAATAGGAATAAATTTACCCGAAGACTTAAATCTATTTAACTATCTTTTAACTCAAAAAAATAAATATTCTCATACAGACGTACGTAACAATCTACCTAAATCAAAAATTGAGCATATAGCCAATTCGGATAAAGGAAAAAATTTTAATGGTGTAATCTCATTATTTAAGAAACTTGATATCGCTTCTAATTTCCTAACGAATAAATTATGGAAAGATGTTTTTGAAGATGCTTCATCCAGAAATAAAAAAGAAGACTATATATATACTTTAAATAGGCTCAGAGCTTTTCAGCAAAAATATAGAAATGATGATTATTTAAAATTTATTAAAAACAAGATGAATTTCAATGAAACAATTCACTCATCTCAATATTTAACCGCATGTTTTAAAGATGCTTTTGATGATTTAATAAAATTTAAAATTTTCCACCCCATATATACATGGAATTGTAGTTACTGTGGTTATAAAAATCTAAAAACAGTTGATTCCATTAAATTATTAAACAACTGTGAAATATGCGAAGAATTTCATACAATCTCTACTACTGAAGATTTCTCATGGGATTATTTACTTAATAAATTCATTCACAAAACTATTTTTGAGCATGATGGATTTAATGTATTATGGGCTTTAGATTATATTCAAGGTATAAGTTATAAAAATTCTTTTTTATATTTACCTGAAGTTAATATTTATTATGATATTAAAAATTCAAAGCAACTCAATGAGATTGATTTACTTGGTATTTATGATGGAATTTTCTTTGCTGGTGAGGCTAAACGTAGTGCAGACTATTTTTTATTAAGAGATAGAGAAGTAGATAAATTCATAGAACTAATAGAATATATAGCTCCTGATGAAGCTTTTCTAGCTTTTGAAAAGTACTCTCAAGATGTGGAAAAAATAGATCAAATAAGATCTAATTTAGAAGATTTTAAAGCAAGATTTAAAGCTCAATTTAAAAATATTAAACTTAGTATTTTAATATATGAAGATCTTAAAAAAGTAAATCCATCTATAGACTTTGGAACACTCGGAAGAAATGTTTATTCTTTTTTTGAAAAAATAGATTCTCAATAAAAATCTATGCTTCTTTATTTAAATAGATAAGTTATTGTTAATTATGAGTTTATAAATTAAGCCTGTCAAGGCTGAACTTCTTGCATTGAATTTAAACATCGCTGTGCAAGTTCAATTCAGGCTCGCACTGCTTAATGTTTAAAATGAGATGGGGCACCACGTCCCCATCTCACTTTTTTAGCACTCAATTGCATTAACAGCGAGGCCACCTTTTGAAGTTTCTTTATATTTCTCAGACATATCTCTGCCTGTTTCTTTCATGGTCTGAATGACTTTATCTAGCGTCACAAAATGCTCCCCCTCATCATGAAGTCCCATTTGTGCTGCATTAATTGCTTTTACAGCAGCAATTGCATTTCGCTCAATGCAAGGCACCTGAACCAAGCCACCAATCGGGTCACACGTTAAACCCAAGTTATGCTCAAGACCAATTTCGGCCGCATGTTCTACTTGTTCAGGTGATGCACCTAAAATCTCGGCTAAACCAGCAGAAGCCATCGCACACGCCGAACCAACTTCGCCCTGACATCCTACCTCAGCACCGGAAATAGACGCATTGAGCTTACATAAAATGCCGACTGCCGCCGCACTGAGAAAAAAGCGAACAACTTTGTCTTCTGAAAAGTCTTTAGAAAAAGTCACGTAATAATATAAAACTGCCGGAATAATCCCTGCTGCACCATTTGTGGGAGCTGTCACTACTCGACCACCAGCAGCATTTTCTTCATTTACGGCTAACGCAAATAAATTGACCCATTCCATGGCATGAAAAGTCGTCACAATCAGGTTTGAGTTTTTCTTATTTAATAACTTATCGTGAATTTTTTTAGCCCGACGTTTTACATTTAATCCGCCTGGTAATATTCCTTCATTAATTAATCCATTATGAATGCACTGCTGCATCACTTTCCATATATCCATAATCTTGGCACGAATCTCACTTTCACTACGCCAGCTTTTCTCATTTTCAAGCATTAACTGACTTATTGATAAATGATGAGTTTTACATAAGCTTAAAAGTTCAGCCGCACTATGAAATGGATATGGAACCTTAATTTCACCAGTCTCAGACTGGGTTTGTGTTAATTGCCTTTGGCTAACAATAAAACCGCCACCAATCGAGTAATACGTTTCAGCATATAAAATTTCTTCCGCTTCGTTATAAGCAATCAGTTCCATTGCATTTGGGTGATGAGGCAAAGATTCATCTAAAAAAAGCAAATCACGCTTATAGTTAAAAGAAATACTCTTTTGCTGATCGAGCTGGATCGTTTTATTTTCAAGAACATCTTCAATCAAACTTGTACTTACTTGAGTATCGATATGTTCAGGATCAAAACCCATTAATCCTAAAAGAATAGCTTTATCTGTCGCATGACCAACACCAGTTGCTGCAAGCGAACCGTATAACTTAATCTGAACTCGAAACGTCGTTTGTAGATCATTTTGCTTAACTAAATCATCCACAAAACTACAAGCTGCTCGCATTGGCCCAACCGTATGGGAGCTAGATGGGCCTACACCAATTTTAAAAAGATCAAATACACTTATAAACACAGGGATCCTACCTTCAATTCATTATTATTCGTATGTTCGTCATTATTGTGTCCTTTCGGATAACTCTAAAATTATCATTAAGCCGAGTACAAATCACGAATAACTATTGGTTAGCAGCGCAAAAAGACAACGGTTGAACAATCAACATCGATCGGTTTAATCAAAAATATAAATTGTGGAGCTTTTATCCCCTAATAGATATTCTAGAAATAGTCTTTAAATAAGCACGCCAATTTGTATAAATAAAAAACCACAAATATTAGCCATTAGTCGTACCTCTCTATTTTTATTCATTTTTGCTGGTAAAGTGTTTTACATGGTTTGATACAACCTACTTAACTCAGATGCATAATTCACCTGTTACCGCATCTGATGTTTTTCAGCCTCTAGTCCGCTAGAGGCTTTTTTTATTATTGATTTAAAGCCTGATATATTAAATTTATAGAAATAATGAAAGAGAAGAAAAATGAGTCGAATTTTAAAATTAAGTATTCTAAGTTTTCCGGTTTTATTCTTGAGTGGCTGTATTGGTTGTTATAACCCAACAGGTTGTAACCGTGATGATTCGCCTTATTTCTATACGACCCAAATAACTCAAGCCAAAGGTGTAACTGTTCCAGTTGGAACAAAACTGGTTTATAAATCTCAAAAGTCAAAACAGAAAAATGAACAAACTGCTCCACTTAAAGAAGAAAATATAACTTCGATAAAACTACCAAAAGATACTGCTATTCTTTGGGGCGGAATGCCCACAAATCATCTGCTTCAATTTGCTAATTCCGAAATGCAGGGATTTACCGCCTACCGTGCCCAAGAAGTTCCTGCCACATATTCCAATCAATTTTTAAAACTCTGGAAAGAATGTGATAGTGATTTAGATATCTCGATCAAAAATAAAAATGACTGGAGTTTTAACCCTGCAAATATGAAAATTATTGGATGCGGAATTAACTATCAAGAAAGAGCTTCTTACAACACCAACAATTCAAGCCAAGATAAAGTTGATATTTTTCTAATCAACATTAACAAGGCTTTACAACAACTACCTCAACAAAAAGAATATCCAGTCATTCACTATTCCCAAAATTAAAGTCGTAAAAAAGCCCGCATTTCAGCAGGCTTTTTTATTTTAAAATTCGGTCTATTAGCTTTTAATTAAAAAGTTAGCCACATGTTGCATTCGTAATTTTTTTAGAAGCTGGATCAATGGTGACTGTAACTCGGTTTGTACGATAATCCATAGTCATCGGTTGACCCGGAGCAACTTTACGCACAATTTCTGATTGAGTCTTTTGTTTAATTTGATCATCAGTAAGGCCAGATTGCCCCACTAATTTTTGAGCTTCTTCTGCTACACAGTTCGCTTGATTGTCACGGAATAATTTCCATTCTTCTACAACTTGGCCATTTGGTAAATGACAATAGCCCACCTGACCATTTGCTTCATTTCTAATTTCTAATTTTCCGCCTTGTTCAACACAATATTGGCTAGCTGGATTTGGTGAACCAATTTTTGGTGGAGTCGGATCTTTATGTTGTACAGACGAGCAAGCCGTTAATGAAACAAGTGCCAAGCCAAGAAAGAGAATTTTTTTCATAATTTTTTGCTTCTTAGTAAAAAAACTAAAGATATCAAAAAATTTCATATTCCATGTCACTTCTTTACAAGAAAAAACTCATTTGAATGTTCTAGCAAAATAAATTTAATTTATTGGAAATTAAGATATTCCCAATTAAAAGCTATTTTTGAAATATTCTATTCAGGTCTTTCTAAAATTCGTGGCCCTGATCCTTCTAGCCCTAAAATATCTTCAGGATTTCTTAATGGGCATTGCTCTAATGATAAACAGCCGCAGCCAATGCACCAGTCCATTTCATCTCTTAAGCGAGTTAATTTTTGAATTCGATCATCCAGATTTTCTCGCCAATGACTTGATAGATCTTTCCATTGCTTGGCTGTTAATTTGCTACCCACAGGATACTGACTTAAAGCCTCTTTAATTTCATTTAAAGGAATACCCACTCTTTGAGCGACTTTAATAATCGCAATATATCTTAAAATAATTAAGGGATACCGACGTTGATTACCATTTGTTCTTATACTTTTTATAAGCCCTTTCGCTTCATAAAAATGTAGGGTCGAAACAGGAACTCCACTCCTTTTTGCAACTTCACCCACAGTCAAAACTCGACTAGAGTCAGCTTTTTTATTTTCACTCATCATGATTGACCTCAACTTTACTTGAGGTTTATAAGAGAGCGCTTTTATTTTGTCAAATAAATAACAGAGATTTTCTTATACGCTATGAACTACTCTCCCCAAGGTATAAGTCTTATCTGTAAAAACTGATGACAAAATGGATCTGATAATTAATTCAATCTATAAAATAACTTGCTGTCATTTAAATTTAAGAAATTAGTTTTGTAGAGTAAACGGACATCCACAAATCCAAAACATGTTGTAAACGAAAGGCATGGGTGCACCTAATGGATAGACTTTTATCTGCTCGATCTTATAAGTTTTTTTACGTGACTCAATGTGAAGTATATTATCGTAACGGGCAACCACAACTCCCTTTTTATATAATTTTTTCCTTTCATTCTTTGCGTCAAATTTATATACCAAAAAGTAAACTTTTTCTCCTACACCGATCTTTGAATGATTAACCAGAATGTAACCATTACAATACTTACATTGCCAATCTTCCATATCTCAAATTATCACACGCTTAAATTAAAAAAACACACTGAATTTTATAGTATAAATTTATTAAGGATATAAATCTAAAGAAATATTTTAATTGAAAAAATAAGGTTTATTTGTGACACATATCACAATAAAAAACTTCAAACTATATTCAGATACATCAATCACTTATCAAAAATATTTAAGATTTATTATTTTTAAATATATAAAATCCATCCATAATTTATTTAATTATATAGTATATTTAACAATAGCTTTAAATTTAATTATAAATCCAACCTCAATATATAACATGACATTTATTTAATTATTTACATTCAACTTAACCTTAAATATAACAATAGATTTTCTTTAAAATATTAAATTAATTTCACAGTAAAATTGAAAATAATTCATTTCACATTATACAAATAATAAATATATAATTAATAGCATTACAATTTAAATTTTTTATTATGTCTACTCAACGTTTAAAATTAGAACTCCCTTCTGGACACGATCAATTATTACTTCACTCTTGTTGCGCTCCTTGTTCAGGAGAAGTTATGGAAGCATTAATCGACTCAGAAATTAAATTTTCAATATTTTTTTATAATCCTAATATTCATCCAGTAAAAGAATATTTAATCCGCAAAGAAGAAAATATTCGTTTTGCAGAAAAGCATAATATTCCATTTATCGATGCAGACTATGACACTGACAACTGGTTTGCCCGAGCAAAAGGGATGGAAGATGAACCTGAACGTGGCATTCGTTGTACCATGTGTTTTGATATGAGATTTGAACGAACTGCCCTTTACGCACATGAACACGGCTTTAGTCTCATCAGTAGTTCGCTAGGAATTTCTCGTTGGAAAAATATGGCGCAAATCAATGACTGCGGAATTCGCGCTGCTGCTCACTATCCTGAAATTCAGTACTGGGACTATAACTGGCGTAAAAATGGTGGCTCAAGCCGTATGATTGAAATCAGTAAACGAGAAGAATTTTATCAGCAAGAATATTGTGGCTGTGTATATTCTTTACGAGATACTAACCGCTGGCGTATGGGTAATGGGCGTGATCGTATTAAACTAGGTGTTAAGTTTTACAATAATGCCATGGAAGAAGATTAATTTTTACTTCTCTTAAAAAATTAATTAATTTGTTCTTAACTATATTTATTTTTTATAAAAAAAGAGCCACATCTGGAGAATGTGGCTAAAAGGTGTACTAAATAAGCTTTGATGTAGTTAGATTAATTGTGCTAGCTTAAAATAATATTAATTAAAATTAATTTTTAAAAATTTTAATAGCATTCCTATTTTCATATAACCAATTGATCGTCATAAAAATTTGCATTTAAGTATTTGAATAATGATTAAATTTATGTAAATAGCATAACTTAGGCTATTATTTAGCTTTTAAATATTGTGCAATTTTTTGAATGTTTTCAATAATTTCATTAGGTGTGTGGGCTGCATAGCCAATAAGTACAGCGGCCTTCTTGTTTGGCATCTGACAATATCTTGATAACGGCTGAACAGCTAAGTTTAGAGCTGAGCACTGGTCAATAAATTCTTGCTCTGTCCACGCACCTTTTAACCAGCACACTGCATGGATACCTGAATCGGTTGGTTGAACGTCGAGCACATCTGAAAGATACTCATCAATAGCTTTAATCAATGCTTGTTGGCGCTCATAGCATGCTTTTCTAACTTTACGTACATGCCGTGCATAGTGGCCTTTTTGTATAAATAGAGACAAAGCCACTTGCTCTAAATAAGAACTTCGAACATCCGTATAATATTTGGCTGCACTAAAGGTTTCAATTAATGCTTCGGGCACAACCATGAACCCTAACCGAAACTCAGGAAACATCATTTTGGTAAAAGTGCCAGAGTAAATGACTCTTTGCTGCTGATCTAAACCTTGTAAAGCTTGAATGGGGTGTGTGCCATAGCGAAACTCACTATTATAATCATCTTCAAAAATCCAGTTACCTTGTTGGCATGCCCAATCGAGTAACGCAAAACGGCGAGCTAAACTTAAAGTTCCACCTACAGGAAACTGATGTGAAGGTGCGGTATAAACAAGCTTGCTTTTTAAATAATGATCTGTAATGTCAGAGATTCGCATTCCCTCTTCATCACTTTCAATCAAATTGACCTGAGCACCAAAACTTCGAAAAATATTAAAAGCTGCGTCGTAACCTGGTTCATCTAGGCACACCTCATCATTTGCTTGAAGTAAAGCATAGCCAGCTAGATGAATTGCCTGCTGCGTTCCATTTACAATAATGATTTGCTCTTCGTTACAGTTCAACCCTCGGGTGGAACGGACATATTCACAAATTGCCTGACGCAAAGGTAAATAGCCCCGTGGGTCGTGAAATTGGCCCAGTTGATAATAAGATTGCCGCCAAGCTTGTGTTAATAATTTCCCCCAAAGCTGATGAGGAAATAAATCAATACAGCCCACTCCCACATGAAACATTTTTTTCTTTGGAGTCGACCATGACTGCTCTCGCCATGAAGTTAATAAACCTTCAAAATTCGGATTAATATTTAAGGAATGGTGATTGGTTAGCGTAGTTTTTTTTGAATTTTCTTGGATATGTATTAACTGATCTGGCACAACCTCAGCAACATAAGTACCAGAACTTGGTTTGGTAAATAAGTATCCTTCATCGAGTAACCGATCAAGCGCAGCTAACACAGAGTTTCGTGAAATCGACATCATCTCCGCTAAAGCACGACTTGAGGGTAATTTTGTTCCAGCACTAAGTCTTCCATCTAAAATAGCATCACGCAAAGCAGAATATAGTCCATCTTTAATCTGGCCCTTTGGCAAAATCAAATGTGGAAAAGATGCAGAAATCGAAGTTGCCATAACAAACTGGTACTGTAGAAAATATCAAAAGTGTATCTTATAAAAATACCACTATCAAAACTACACTCTTGTTTTCGATTTTCTAGAACTTTAAAACAGAGTGTAATTATTATGCAAAATCAAGATATTCAGATTGTCCCTGTTCAGCAGCAGGACTATTCACAATGGGAAAAATATTGGCTTGCTTATCAAAATTTCTATCAGGTAAATTTACCCATTCATGTTACTAAAGTGACTTGGGAGCGCTTTTTTGATGAAAATGAACCCGTTTATTGTGCTGTTGCCAAACAAGGCGAGCAAGTTTTAGGAATTGTGCATTATGTTATTCATCGCTCAACATGGGCAGAGAATAATTATTGTTATTTAGAAGACCTTTTTGTTTCACCTGAAGTCCGTGGGCAACACATTGGTAAGCAACTCATTGAATATGTACAAAAGCAGGCAATTGAGCATAACTGTGACCGTTTATATTGGCACACTCAAGAAACCAATCACACGGCTCAAAAACTCTATGACTGGATTGCACAAAAACCAGGAATAATTGAATATCGTATGCCTTTAATCTAAACCAATTGCAAACACCAAAAGCTTTAATTCTTTTGGTGTTTTATCTTAAATATATTTTATTTAAGGCCACATAATTCCCTGCTTACACCTTAGCGAATGAGCTTGATGACTTTGTCATTAATAATTGAGCATTGATTAAACTCTGCAAAGCGCTTGATCTCTTGCTCTAATTCGAAAAAGAAAAGCTCTTTATCTTTGATTGTTTTTTCGAGATGTATACTAATGACTTCTAACTCTTTTACTGTCCGATGTGCTTTGCAATCTATGCGGCCCACTAGCTCATCTTGATAAAGAATAGGTAAGCAAAAATAACCAAATACCCGTTTGGCCGCTGGCACATAGCATTCGATCCGATAATCAAATTCAAATAAAGATGTTAAGCGGTCACGATGAATAAGCGAGTTATCGAAAGGCGAAAGTATTTTTAATCCAAAATCAGTATTCACGTTTTGTTCTATTGCAGCTACATCGACATATAGAGTTTGCCCATCGTCAAGTTTAATCGCTGATACTACACCTGCGTCGATCTGCTCCTTCAGCACGACACGCATAGCTTCTTTTAAATCTTTTCCCTTTAAATGAACCAATTGCTTCCATGTAAATGCACCATGTGCTCGAAGCGTTGTATTAAATAAATACTGCGCATATTCATAAAGCGTAGGCATACTTAAATCAATATTTTCAGGTAAGCAACGTTCGGTCAAATCATAGACTTTTTCCATTCCGTTACGCTCACAGATCATCAGGTCACCCTGCATATATAACTGCTCAAAAGCACGGCGACCTGGACCTGTATTCCACCAATTTCCCAAACTCTTTTTATTATTCTTATCAATATCTCGTAGTCGAATTCTACCTTCTGCACGAACGCGGGCTAAGATCTCATTCATGAGATGTTGATCACCTCTATTGAAATAACGGCTTTCCCCTTTCCTGACCGACATCATGGCAGGCAGTGCATAACGGTAGTCTTTCATAGGAAGATAAGACGCCGCATGATACCAATATTCAAAAATCTGACGCTCTCGAACCAAATTATTTAAATGACTTAAATCATAATCAGGCACTCGACTCCACAATATATGGTGATGAGCTCGCTCAACGACTGATATGGTATCAATCTGCACATAACCCAAATGCTCAATAACCTGTAAAGTCCCATCCACACCTTTTGCAAACGGGCTAATCTTTCCTAAGCCTTGATTAAATAGAGCCAAACGTTTTAAAGATGAAGTCATAGAAAGCTCAATTGGCTAATCACTGAATCGCTTTTAATGTCCTGTATTTTAGGTTCTGTAAACATATTTTTCTCTTTTTAATTTATATCATTCAAGCTTTCGGCAATGAGTTTTTCTGCCATTTCTTGAGTTTTTCTTAATCCCGGCATACGGAACTCGGTATGTCCATAATCTTGAATAGATTTCCAACGTCCGCCCCACGTAAGACCAACCGATTCAGCAACTTGTCCATATAAACGATAGCCTTGCATAGCCCACGGGTCTCTTTCAGAAATAACCACTTTTCCATTTCGTTTAAAGGCTACATCTGCCGCCAAACCAAATTGATGGTAACTCTGATACCCTTTTGCTCTGGTCGTATTCGGATTACCTGCCAGCATATTCTGACGAGTAGGACTACGATAACCTTCTAATAAAACCAACTCATAACCATACTGTTCTTTCATGATTTTAAAAACCATGAGTAAACGCTGCTTATAGCGTGGGTTCATTTTGCTCCATTTACGATCTACTAGACTGGTATCTAAAATAGCTCGCCCATCGAAACTCGCATTATCAATAGGTGAAGAATTAATAGCGCCACTATTTTGAGAAGAATATTGTTGCTCTAGTTGTGTGGCCTCTACAATCGCTGCTTCAATTAAGCTTTCGTCCACTTCTGGCGGTGGAGATAATATTTCACCATTCAAAAGTGCATAAATTTGAGGATCTGTTTTTTTGAGATATTCAGCTTCAATTCGAGTTGAGCTAATAGGTCTGGTGAAAGCAAACACTAGAATACTGGCAAACAAGAAAAAACCTGCAATTACAATCCACCACTGTTGTAAATGCCAATGGGATTGTAGCTTTTCAGGCGCAGCTGCCTGATTCATTGTTTGAGCAAATTGTCTAACCTGACTAAGCTGTTTACGGCCTTGTGGCAGTAATGACAAAACAAAATCTTTGCTTTTACTTCTTAGCTCATAAGACATTAAAAATGCTAAACCAATTGCCAAGCATGTAAAGCAAAAGAAAATGAGAAAAATCATCATCAGTTCATTAATTCACAGCAAAAGGACTTCGTGTAATTTTAATATCTACCGATGCTTTAGGTGGTTCAACCTCCACTTCAGGTTCGGCTGGAGCTTTATTCTCAACAACTGGTTTAGCCTGTGCAGCTTGTTGCTGTTGCGGTTTACTCACTGGCTTTTGCTGAGCCGGCTGTACCTTCGGTTGAGCCGTTTTAGCTGCACCCGTCTGTAGTTGAGGCACAACCTGAACTTTCTTTTCACCCGTGAGCTGTTCGTCAAATGGAGAAACTCGCTGTTGATTGACAGTAGCAGGCTTATGCTGAGCAGGTTTAAAGATATTACTTAATTCATTATCTTTAGGTTGTTCAAAACCATCACGGCTCATTGAATCTGTTTCGTTGTCTTGACTGACAGCAACCTGATTTTGTTCATCAGAAGAATGAGCAGTTTCTTGATTTAAAATCTGTTCTTCTGTTGATTTACTCTCAATTACTGCTGATTCTGAAGAATACGGTTGAGACAAGAACAGGAATAGCGAGATGCTTACAAACACCCCGGCAATAACACCAATGACAATATAAAGTATTGGTGATTTCGGCTTTTTTTTATTCGACTGTAAAACTCGAATAGAAGTTGGTTTTTCCTGAGCCATTTCGTACCATCATCAAGGTAAATAAATTGTAATATGTGCTTGCTCTTGAGGAGCAGAAATCACATTTTGATAATTAGATAATGCTTTATCATTTTGATTGTTCAGCATAAATCTTAGTCCTGCAAAGGTAAGTAATGCAAAAATCAATAAAAAGATCAAAATCCAGAAGAACGGTACTTCGCGATGAATAATATTTCGGATCTGATCGGGAATTGCCGAGAACGGCGAAAATGCGAGCTTTTTCCCCTTCAAATAGTCAATTTCATCACCCACTCGTGATACTAAATGGTTCAGGCTTTCCGTTGACTCAATTCGGTACTTGCCCTGAAAACCTAACAAAAGGCAGTAATGAAATACTTCTAAAGCAGCTAGACGTTCTTTTCCACGGCTACGTAATTGCTCCAATATTTCAAAGAAGCGATAACCAGCTAATTGAGAACCAAACAAGCTCAATTGCAATGGACTAATCAACCAAGCATTTTGCAAATTAAAATAACTCGCATCTTGTTGCGTTACGATCGTTTCATCAATCAAAGCACAGAATGCATATTTAGCATCATGAATATCATCGGCTGAAAATTGCAACTTTTTGGCTTGTTGCTCAAATTGATTGAGTAAATTTAAGATTTTTTCACGAAACTGCTGAGCATCTGCCGGCACATACTGATTTCGAATCAAAAAAACTAAATAAAAACCATCATGCAATAAGTCAATAAGATTGATTGCCTGTAGTTTTGCTTGAGACTGGCTATTATTATTTCCACCCGTTCCAATTTGCCCATCATCAAATAAAGAAGGAGCACCTGTGGATTGTGACATTTTTCTCTCCTTTATCGTTAAGCGTTCATGACCGCAATCAGTTCAATACTGATATCTTGGAAGCCAGCTGGAACATAAATACAAATCGTCTCTGAATCTAACATGCGTTGGTATAGCTCGTGGTGCGGTTCAATTTCAAAATAGCTCACACCAGAGCGTACAGGGATAGCAGTTGGAACTTGAATTAAGTGATGCAATGGAATTGCAGGCAATGCAGCAACCACACGTTGCTCGACATCTAAAGTACTACCGATTTTGAATCGTAAAGGTACAATCTGGATCAACTCATGTGTCTGCATTGCGCTACTTGATACTGCAATATAAAGTCGAGTGTCTCGAGTAATCTTATCGGTCTCAAGACTTCCCACCCAATATGAAGGACGGATTTCTTTAAGTGCAATGCTGATGTAACGACTCGAAATAATCGTATCGAGTAAATCACGCAAAATCGTATCTAACTGCGAAAAACTTTCTTGTAAATTATGGTGTTTATAGGCAGGTAATTGATCGACATCATAGGCCGTCGAGAAAGTTAATAATGAACCTGCTAAACGCAATAATTCAAAGAACAAACGCTCTGGATGGATTTGTGGATATTGCACAAAATGATTTAGACCAGCATGAGCTGTATTTAATGCATTCACTAACCAGAATGAAACAATATCACCAGAACGGAATTCAATTAATTTCTGTTCATTTTCTCGGTTATTGGTTTGAATTGTCTTAATTTTTGCCTTAATAACGTTCAGTGTTCTTTTTAAATTTGAAATCAGTGTTTCAGAGGCATCCACATGCAAAATTGGTGGAATAAATTTTCGATCAATTTCAAAAGCACCTGAGCTTTGACGCTTAATTTTTCCAATAGGCAGATATAAGAAACCATCTAAATTATGGTCAGGATTACTATGTACATCTAATAGTTTAAAAACAGAACGACGGCGTAGCAAACTAATATCTGCTTCGGTTGCATTAGTAAATAGGTCATGCGTTTCGACAAGGTGAGATTGATATCTGCCCTTTTGCGCTTGGTTTTGATCAATTAGATTTTGCTTATTTGCTTGTAACAGTGGTAATGCTAAATAGATTAGCATCTCACCACGTAAATTAAGATCATCCAATAAAATTGGCTCAGGCAATAAATCGTAAGCAGGAGCCTGATAAATTTCTCCGTCTTGCCAGATCATCTCTACAGACTCAAGAGCAAGAATATGTGTGCTCAATTGAGCCTCATCGAAATTTAATTTCTGAATACCATACGAAAAAGGCACAACTGCTCTAACCGTATGATTCAACCGTTGTTCATGATAGGTATCTTGTATTTGGAAATGTTGAGGTCTTAAAAATAAACCTTCGCCCCAAAGGACTTTTTCAGCTTTAAACATATGTCTTTACCAATCTTTATTCGTATTCATTTTTAGGCTGTACACCTAACATTTCCTGAACCATTTGCAATGGATGCTCATCTTTAATGACTTGTGCTAGCCATTCATGTAACGGCATTTGACTCCATTTAATGGTTTTTTGAAGCATATAACTCACAGGGCTATGAGGCTCATTTGCTTGAAAGTAATCCGCGATTTCTTGCAGCACTTTCATTGCTTGCTCACGGTTAGCCAAGTGTGTGTGAGCTTGAGGCTGAAAAGCAGGCTGATCTGAAACAACTTGTACAGGCACTTGATTTTCCATAGATGAGCTCGTGATGACTGTCGCCTGCTCTTGGGTTGGCGCAAGCCCAGTACCAAAAGCTTCTGCTTTATAAATCTTGCGTAATGTGCTGTGAATGGTTTCAAATGCTGAATCAATTGCACCAAAACTCGGCGAATCTAGTCCCATTAAATGATCAAGGGTTTGCTTTAAAACATCCCATTCAGTTAAGACTGAACTAAAATCTTGATAATTAGAATATTGAAAAGTTTTAGACGTATTAAAAATAGCTTGATCGAATTGCTCTAACTCCGATGGTCCCGACTGACTATCGTAATCTTCAGTCTGTTTACGACGAACATTTTCGTGATATAGAAAATTATCGTAATCAAGCAAATTATAATAAGGAGCTGTATTGTTTAAAGAAACTTTCTTTAACAACATCGGAAGTTGATTAATTAAACCCTGTAATAAACCAATGCGTTGATCTAAGTCATCATCTTCGATAACAGGGTGAATTTCCTGCCAATATTGATTCAACATGGTATGACTTAGAGTTAAACCTTTAGCCATACCATCAAAACCATAAAGATGAGTCCAAGCTTCTAAGAGCCAAGTTAATAGACGAATATCTTTTGTATTCTCTTTTAGCAAAACGCTCGTTTTATTTGATACAAAGTCCCAATCGGCTTGTTTACGCTCAGCAACCCAATCACCTTGATCTAGCAATAGATCATCTTGTGTCTTCGCTTTTTTTATTTCATGAAATTCATTAGAAAACGAAAAGTCGTCACCACAAGGCAAACTATCACTAATGGGTTCAAGTAGTTCAGAAATATCAATATTCATCTAATTTTAGCTCTATTCAATTTTAAACTTCTGACTTCAACTTTTTACTCGTCCTTTTTTTAGCAGCTTTTGCAACTGGATCTAGTAAATATTGAATTTCGTCATCTTTAGCATCAATCATGATAATTTTTGGCAATTTTTGCTCTGCCAAAGCCACCAAAATTTCTGTAGCCAATGCAGGTAACACCGTAGAATTTAAAATATTATCGACGTTACGAGCACCACTATCGACTTCTGTACAGCGGCTTAAGAGCAACTCTACCAAATCATCAGAATATTGGACTTGTGTACCGTATTGTTTCTCAATTCTTGCTGTGATCTTGCCTAGCTTATGTTTAATGATTCGTACGAGTAAATCATCATGCAATGGGAAATATGGCACCATTCTCATGCGACCTAAAAATGCAGGCTTGAATTGCTTGTATAAACTTGGTTTTAAATGGTCAATCAACTCTTCAGCTGTAGGCCATTCTTCTACAGGCGTATTTAAGCACGCTTGCATAATCGCGCTTGAGCCAGCATTTGAAGTCAACAAAATAGTGGTGTTTTTAAAGTCAATTACTCGTCCTTCACCATCTTCTAACGTACCTTTATCGAATACTTGATAGAACAGTTCCTGAACATCACTATGTGCTTTTTCAATTTCATCAAGCAACACAACACTGTAAGGGTTACGGCGAACAGCTTCTGTTAAAACACCGCCTTGACCATATCCCACATATCCAGGAGGTGCACCTTTAAGCGAAGATACAGTATGGGCTTCCTGATATTCAGACATATTGATGGTAATTAAATGCTGCTCACCACCATATAATTCATTTGCCAACGTTAGTGCAGTTTCAGTTTTACCTACACCACTTGGCCCAACCAAAAGAAATACACCTTGTGGCTTATTCGGATCTTCAAGTCTTGCTTTTGAAGTTTTAATGCCCTGAACTAATTGTGTGAGTGCATAATCTTGACCCATTACACGCTCGCCCAATTTATCTTCAAGCGTTAATATCTGTTTAATTTCATCATTCACCATTTTCCCAACAGGAATACCGGTCCAATCAGAAATAATTTCATTAATGATTTGAGAGTTTACTCTTTCAAATACTAATGGTTGCTGGCCTTGAATATCAGCAAGATCTTTACGCCGTAGATTGATCTGGTCATAAGCTTCAGATTCATTAGAATGATTCTGTGCTTCTAATTCCTGAATTTTATGAACAAGTTCTAATTCTTTTTGCCACTGCTCTTGGGTTTCATGAATCTCTTTTTGCAAAGATTCTAAATTGACTTTTAAAATTTCCAATCGTTCATGATGAATTGGAATCTGACGATGCTCATTTTCTAAAATTTGCTGTTCAAGCTTTAAGTTATGCTCTTGAGCCTTTAACTGGTCAAGCTTTACCGGTTGTGCATTTTGAGTCAAAGCCACACGTGCTGCTGCTGTATCAAGCACACTCACTGCTTTATCCGGAAGTTGACGACCACTAATATATCGATGTGAAGAATGAACCGCCGTAACAATCGCCTCATCATCAATTTGTAGATTAAAGTGCTGCTGCATCACAGGAATCATTGCCCGTAACATATCAACGGCAACATCTTCAGTTGGCTCTTCTATTTTTACCACCTGAAAACGTCGACTCAATGCAGCATCTTTTTCAAAATATTGTTTGTATTCAGCCCATGTTGTTGCAGCAATCGTGCGCAACTCACCACGTGCAAGTGCCGGTTTTAAAAGATTCGCAGCATCATTTTGCCCTGCTTGTCCGCCTGCACCAATTAAAGTATGCGCTTCATCAATAAATAAAATAATAGGATGAGCAGAAGCTTGAACTTCTTGAATCACTTGTTTTAAACGATTTTCAAACTCGCCTTTAACACTTGCGCCAGCCTGTAACAGCCCCATATCCAGCACATGTAAATGGACATTTTTTAGGGCGTTAGGCACTAAACCTTGAGCAATCTTTAAGGCTAAACCTTCGACCACCGCTGTTTTACCAACCCCTGGTTCTCCAGTTAAGATCGGGTTATTTTGGCGTCTACGCATTAAAATATCGAGCATTAATCGAATTTCATATTCACGCCCAATAACCGGATCTATACCGCCTTGTTTCGCTTTTTCAGTGAGATTAATCGTATATTGATCAAGTGCTGGTGTTTTAGCAGTTTTGGTATTCGCTACAGTCGTTTCTGTTGCTTCAGCTTCACCAGAAGGTGTTTTTGTTTCATCTTGTTGTTCAACACTCTTCTCACAAATTTCAAGAAACTTATGTTTCATTGAATCAATTGGTAAAAGATCAAATAAACTCGAAGCACGAGTCGCAATTTGATATAAATCAGGTGCAGTTAATAACGCAACTAATAAATGACCACTACGCATGACTGGATTTTGCTCAGCTGAAGCCAATAACCAAGCTTGTTCGAACAAACGAACGATTGATTTAGCAAAAATAGGAGTTCGATTATTACCTTTAGGTAATTGAGATATAGTTTCTTTTAAATCATCAGCTAAAGCTTCAGGTGAAATTTTATATTTCTTTAATAAAATTTTTAAATCATTCTCTAGAGACTGATTAAGTAACTCTAAAAATAAATGTTCAATTTCAATTTCGTAATTTTGTTGAATAACACAAGCATTAGCCGATTTTTCTAAAGCAGTACGCGCAACTGTAGAAAGTTTTGTAATTAAAATTTTTAAATTACTCATCATTACTCTCAATATTTTTAAATAATTTAATGCTTAAAATCATAATGTCTGTATATTAACAAAATTCAGCTTTATCAGACAAACTACTCATTATTTCAAGCGTTAATATGTTCTAGTAGATATTTATATCTATATAAAAATATCTCTACCCTTATCCTTGATTAACTAAACTCTGTTTTGGTAATAATTTACAACCGCATGATAATGAATCATTTACGCGCGCTCCAGATTTTCCCATAACAAGCATATTCGGATCTCCCGATACAATCGTAGAAACCGTTTTGTGTAACGGACAAGTTGCCTTGTCTCCTACACACGCAATTGCAATTCCATCAATTAAAAACGTACTATTACCAGAAATGACTTGCCCTCCACCTGTGGTTGGGCATCCAATCGTAATGTAAGGGCTAGCCATGTTCTTCTCCTTATATTTATAGAACGGTAAACTCAATTCGACGGTTTTTCTTTCTTCCTTCTGGAGAAGTATTATCTGCGACTGGTTTAGAAGAACCTAAACCTTCCGCAGATAAATGGTCTGCCGGAATACTCTTACTAATCAAATAGTTTTTCACTGCCAATGCTCGATCTTGGCTAAGTTTTAAGTTTTTAGTCGCATCGCCAGAACTATCTGTATGCCCTACAATTTTGACTTTTTTGCCGCCTACTTTATTTAAAGCAACAGCCATCTCATCTAGAATTTTTTGACCGGCATCAGTTAACACTGCACTGCCAGATTCAAACTCAATAATTCGATTTTTAAGTGCATCATCAATAATTTTCTGTTCAGCTTGATTGACTGATAACTGTGAATACAGTTGATACGGAGGCTGAACTAACCCTTGAAAAGACTGAATGGTCGGCTGAATATCTGCTGGATTCAGCATTTTTCCACTCAACTCAAATCGAGTACCGTTTACGCTTAACTTACCTTGCGAGACTTTTTTAAGATCAGGTGTAATGACTCGTGTAACAGAATCACTCCATCCATTTGGAGCAGCTACCGGTCTAACTTGTATTTTATCTACAACCTGATCTGCACCGTAAACAGACTGCATTTTTAATAAGATAGCCTGTTTACTAGCCTCGTTAGGAACTACACCTTCTACAACAATGGGCTGAGCCAAAGCATAATTAGCAACGGCATAGATAAAACAGCCTTTTATGAGCTGTGAAAGTTTAGTTTGATATCGTTGATTCATTATTATTCACCCAAAAAAGTCTGTCTAAATAGTTTTAAGCCTTGATTTAAACTTAATTGGCGTTGGCATAATGATTGTTCTAGCGTAGCTAAACCAGCATTTTGCTCCAAATAAGTATCAATCCACTGAGCTTCTATTAAAGAAACCCAATGTTTACTATCCATATTCTGAGTAAAAATATCGCTAAGGGCTAAAATATCAGCACCTTGAAAACCGAAGAATAATACAGGTTGCTCTCGATGTAACAAGCCTATGAGTACCTCAGTATTATGCTCCTTTAAAAAACGGCAAATAATACTGACCCAAAAAGCTGCTATTTCATAACTGTAAGCAGGATTATTAATAGGCAAAATTAAAACTTTATTTAAGCGGCTGGTTCCATTTTGTAAAATTGGCTGTAGCAATAATCCCAGCCCAATCATACTTTGCGCTAACTCATAAATACTTAACTTCATTAACTGAGAAAATGAGTGCATCGTATGATTTTCATAGAAACCTACACACTCTCGTTCAGTTAAAACTTGAATTTGATTTTGTAAGTGACCTAATTTTCCAAGTAACAAATCTGAATCTTTAATGCCTTTTAAAGCGCGATTGTTTTGAAATAAATCAACAAGTACATGTTTATAGCTATATGGTGCATATAACAAATTATCATACGGTAAATCAATTTCTAATAAATGGCTCAGCACCATTGGAAAAGATCGACCTGAACTATCTTCACTTGCGAGTAAGTTCGCAACCAAAAACATATTTTCTTTCGGGTTGGCAATGAAGAAATCCAGAGAAGGCAACGTGCTATAAGCTTCTTTAAAGCTGCCCGATTGCATCGCATATTCCAATGCTTCAGTAATCCACTGATCAAGCAACTGTATTAGAGCATTCTGACCTTTTGTTTTTAAAAAGTCGCCTCGTGCAGGACTTTTGCCGTAATACAAAGGAGTTGTTTTTAATGTTTGCATTATTGCTCCTCCTTTCGCATAGAGGTTATTTTCCATGTCATGGTTTAACTCCCACAGAAGGCTGAGCGAGTGCTGCAACAGGATTTTCTGTTTTTGCTGGAGCCACTTGAGCTGGCGCCTGCTGAGCAGACACCACTCGAGCTGCTTTATCGGCAGTGACTTTATCAACCAGTTGCATACCTGCATAACCACGGCTTGAACCAATGCTGCCTGAATTACTGCTGATTAGACGGAAATTCATTTTTACAAATATTGATGGGTCGGTCTTACTACGCCAAAGCATTTCAAATCCGCCATTTTGTTCTTTACGTTGAGCACTATCAATTAAACGGTTAATACCATATTCACCTGGCTCATCAAAAATCGTGTGCGTTTGACCTTGTAAATCTACTGCAGTAATACGAGCACCTGGAATACTGCCTTGATTTGGCCAAATAAAGTTAACCCACTGCTGCACACCATTTTCATAAGTCATACGCTGACCATCAATATCAACGGTATATGAAAGCAATTGTGGATTTGGAATTGGGTAGAACTGGAAGTTCGATTGGTTGGTTGCTGGTGCTGCTGGAGCTTGAGCATTCAACTCACCTGTTGCCATACCATTCGCTGGAGTAACGTATCTTTGGAAATTCATGACGAATTGAGGATTTAAACTAATTCCTAAATCCTTCCATGTTTTAGACGTTAACGTATAACCACGACGGATCACAAATGGATCAAGGCTTTCTTTTACAAAGCGTGAAATACTACCATTCTCACCCAAGATTTGACCAATTTCACTGCTTGTCGCTTGCAAAGAAGCTGATGAGTTAAATGGATATTTCTTAGCAAGATTTGCTGTAAATGGTTGATAAGCTTGCATTACCCACAATTTATTAATTTCGTCTTGTGTCGGTGTAATTAAACTTTCAAAAGCCTGCGTAAGTGGACTAACTACCAATTTTTGTAGTAATCGCTGATCAATTTCATTGAAACCAACCGCCATTTTTTCATCTACAATTTTTTGCGTCTGGTTAAATACAGAAGTTTGCTCATTAAGGGTTTGCTTGACTAATGTCATCGCATTAGGCCCAACTTCACCTGCATTCTTAAGCTCGTTAAACTTGCTACGAACTAGAGCTAAATTTGTCATATATTCATCAAGTAATGATTTACCTTGTTGATCATCGCGTTTGCGAACCAACTGATAGAACATTTGATATTCTTGAGAAATAGCGCCCTGAGCATTTGTTGCAACTTGATTGGCAACCTTATCATCATGATTTAAAACTTTACGTTTAAACCACGCAACAAATCCTTTTTGTGGAGCTGCGAGTTCTGCTTGCACAACTGGATTATCCCAGTTTGTTTCGATTGCCACTCTTTCAATTAAGGTACGAATCGGAGAGTTCTGTGGCTCACCTAAAACATCAATATTTTTTACTTGCTGGGCAAATTGGCCAGCTTTAGCATAATGAATACCACTTAAGAATTTTCTCCATTCTGCAATATATTCTTGCTTATAGAGTGCTGTCAGTTGCTTTCTAATTTGTTCAGGGCTGCCTGAGAAAGTTAAATCATCAGATTGACGGCTATTTAGCACCCAGTCTTTACTATCTGTTGGCTTATCTGCCGCTTCTTCAATCGCCTTTTCTACATAGTCATTCCATGCTTTTTGGGTAAATACACCAGGCAATGCATAACTACCCAATACAACATTTTTATTTGCCTCACCCACAATTTGACTTACAGTAAGCGCAGGGAAACGTACCGCAGCACGCATTTTTATTTCGTTATAAACACGATCACGCGCAGGCATTCCTCTGACAACAGAGAGCAACACTTGACGTGTTTGATCAACAATTTGCGAATCTGCATCTAAAATTGGAAATTGTTTATCATTTGCTAAAGTCATTGCATATGACAAGATCTGTTCAGCTTCCTGAATCATATCTGCACGTGGCATTTGGCCCTTATTGGCATCAAGCCAAGAACGCCAGAAACGCGTAACCTGATCGCTTAAATGACTTGCATCCATATACTGTGGATTACTCATCATTAAATATGCTTTTAATGCATTGTAAGCATCTTGAGGATTTGTATCTGAAGGTTCCAAATATTGTTGAGACTGAGCAGTTTGTTTAATTTCAACATTCGTATGATTGGCTTTTAATGTTGCTTCATTATTTTTTACGCGTTGCAAATATTGAGCAATATTTTGCTGTGTCGGTGTTAAAACAATTTGCTTAACGCCTTTTAAATATTCCGCTTTTAGTTTTTCACGAAGTTCGTTGCCCTGATATAAACCAAAACTAAACTTAAGTGGTCTATTTTCATCAAACTCATCTAACTGCTGTAGACGTCTTTGAAGAATAAGTAAAGCTTCTAACTGGGTTGATAATTGCTGGCCTGAAGATTTTTCTAATTGAACAACTTTATTTAAATCTGCTTGAACTTCACCAATCAATTGCTGGTTATTGCGATATGACCAAACCCAAACACCCAGAATAATTGAAACACCCGCCAAAGCGCCAATAAATGCAATGTAACGCTGACGTTTTCTACCAGCATTTACATGCTGCTTAACAAGATCTTTATCTTTTAAAATAACATCTGAAAATAGACCATTTAAAAAATAACCGTGGTTAGGGGTAATTTTTGAATGATCTTTTAAATCACTTTGAGCAATTTGAGTAAGCTGGAATTCTTGTGCAATTTGCTCAGTCATTGGACTTTCAATGACACCTTCCTGCAAAGCACTAGTGAAGTAGAATCCACGGAAAACTGGTTGAAATTGATATGGATTATCTTCAAAAAGTGTCGCAATAAAGCTTTTTAAAGCTGGTTTTAATGTTTTAAATTCTAATGGAAAAGTCATTACACTTGGAGAAATATTCTGCGAATGGCAGCGACTTAAATGAGTCGAACTTACCCCTTTTAAACCATCGTAAAGAATATTGTAATGTTTCTCGAATAAATCTACGGCATTGTGGGAGGAACTCTGTTCATAAGGAAGAGTCGCACCCCAAGCTTGGTTATATTCCTGAGCTTCATAAAATTCAAAAAACTCTGTAAAACCTGCAATCAAATCCATCTTTGAAAAGACTAAATAGACAGGCACAACCACTTCTAAACGCTCAGTTAAATCTTGAATACGAGCACGTAAATTTTTAGCAAGCTTTAACGAATTTTCAGGACTTTGACTAATCAGCTCAGCAATACTGACAATTAAAATCAAACCATTGACAGGAGCTTTAGAACGGTTCTTTTTTAGAATATTTAAGAAACCTAACCACTCAGAATGATCTTCGCTATAAACAGAATAACGACCAGCTGTATCGAGTAAAATACCTTCTGTAGAGAAAAACCAGTCACAATTTCGAGTACCACTTAACCCAGCAGATACCATTTTCTGATGCGTTTCTTCGAATGGAAACTTTAAACCCGAATTATAGATAGCTGAACTTTTACCTGCAGCGGGGTTACCAATAACCATATACCAAGGAAGTTCATAAAGTGCAGCATTCCCTTTTTTATCACCCAACTTAGATTTACGAATCAGTTGAATTGATTCTTTCATTTGTTGATTAACAAGCTGAAGCTCTTCTTTATCTTTATTTTTTCCGTACTCAGCTTGATTATCTTTTTCAATCGCTTCAGCTAACTCTTCACCTTGAGCAGCATGTTTTCTTCGTTGAATAAGCCAATAGATACCATAAACAATAAGACCCAAAGCATAGGCAGTCGCTAAAGCCCAGAATATATGACGGGGAATTGAAGTATATGAAGACATCAATGCCACGAACAATGACAAGGCGATAATTGCTTTAGGATTCGTGATGTACTGCCACAAGTAGCCTAAAATTGTATGCATTCTATTCTCGTTCTAAGTCCAAAGTTTAAATTAGTTATTCAACACCATCACATCATCTTCTGAATTTTCGGTGACATGCTGCACAAACGTATGTGCTGACACCGTATTTTCACCAAAGACAAAAGGAATGATATGTTCAGGGAAATGCATACTTAGCATAAAGCCATAAATATCAGCTAAATGTTGGGTATGCCCTAATGAAGATTTCACATAAATATAGTGATGCGGTTCTACAGGTGTTTTAAGAAAGTGTTGCTGCAATTTCTTCGAAACTTTTATATCCGTCTGATCTGACAATATCAGCACATAAGGTTCCTCACCCTCATGCTGAGGTAAATCATTAAATTCAAAGTTATTAAAAAGCTTCGCTGTATCTTGTTGGCCCACAACCACTTTCAGTGCTTTAGTAGGCTCTAATTCTTGAATTTTTACTAAAGGATCTGCGAGTAAACAGCTTGCTGCAAATTCAGCAGGAATATAATCTTTAATCATCCAAGATTTTTCATCGACTAGATCTTGATCAACTTCTGAATCGGCGACGACTAAAAAGAACATCTCATGCTCTCTTTTATGAATACCTTTTAATAAGTGTATCAACTCTTGATAAGCTAATTGCTCTCCAAAAAAATGATATTCAATATGAACCTTTTGCGGAGCAATACCAATCTCAGCAAAGAATTCTAAAATTAATTCATTACTTTGATCATCATTCCAGATATGTAGTAAATCCTCCGAAAGAAGGATATGTAAATTTAAACGATTTAAACGGTAAACTTCGACTACAGGCATTTCAACATCATCATATTCAGACTCGGGATCAACCCATGCCGGATGCATATGATATTCACGAGATTGTTGCGACTCATAAAATAAAGTCGAACGTTTTAAATGCTCTGCAAGAAGATATAAATTTTCTATATTTTGTTCTAGTTGCTGTTTTATTAATGACATCATACGAACTTGTCGTGGAGATGAGTAATCACTCTCCTCATGATTGTCTTCATCCAAGTCTTTAATACGATAAGATAATAGAGGCAACCCGTAAGAATTTAACAGTTGATTGTCTAACTCTGGGCTTTTGAAGTTTTGTAACTGCTCAATAATTGTTTCATTCTCACCTAATGCATGTACTGCAAAAGCAGAGTAAATATTAAAATCTAACTGTTCGAGTGGTGCGTCAATTACAGTGGTTTGCTTTTGATTAGCATCGTCTTTATTTTGATTTATAGATTGTTCTTTTTTATCTTTGTAAGTTTTATAGGCACTATAAATTAACCAAGGCGATAAGATCACCAATGTAATAATTGCTGGCAATAATAAGAAATAAAGAAAAAAATCACCTTTATCAGGGTTATATTGAACGTCACGCCAATAGAAAATAATAAATCCACTAACCACTGTAAAAATAGCAATAAATGAGAGTAATATTTTTTTAATCACATTCTCTCTCCAATAAGGCTATAGCAAGTTTCATGACTATGTACTTTTGGTTGTCGTGATATGAGAAAAGAACCCTGCCCTAAACCGTTCTGGTTATTCTTAGTTAAGCAAATAGGTTGTATTTCTGACTCATCTAATACGAGCCGCAGATCTATCGATAAAGTTGGACTACACCACGTTTCTACAATTTTTTTTAGTTTTAAACTCAACTCTTGATTTGGGAGGAAATTTAAATATTGCTGACGCTTTAGTGGTCCAATCTGAATTTCAATTTTTCCATCAATTTGCTGAATGGTTTCCCCACAAAACGTATTAATGCCAAGTAAGCTCGGCTGACCTCCACCTAAAGTTGTTAATTGATCACTCGCCAACTTAAAAGATTCTTGTATAAACTCTTTAATCGTAATTTCATGCTTAAAAATACAGGACAGCATCGTTTTTAATGCATGAACTGTATTATTCTGGCCCTGCATTAATCCAGAAAACTCTGCAAAATAGTCATCAAGCTCTGTTTGCTGATGTTGGGAGCGCACATAGCCATTCAATGCATGCAGAATATCTAAATAATCGTTTTTATACTCAGTCTCATATCGAATCGGTAAATTATATGTAATGCTGGACTCTACATATTGAGCAGTAAGCTTATGGTTAAATAAGCTCAGAAACTCTTTAGTTTCAGCTCTTTGCTGACGTGGGGCCTGTTTAATCTTATTCGTATATGTATAAGGTAAAGCACCTTGTATACCTGTAAGACCAACGATTAAATTCGTGATATAAATCCGCTCATCCGTTAATTCTAAATTTTCAATTTCTGTAGCAGGAAAATTTAAATTAAAGGATGTCTCAAACTTGAAATGATCACTCCAAGATGAACCAACCGCACGACTTGAATCGTGCCTTAATAGACGTGTTGCTTGAATAAATTCAAAAGACTTTGGCTTGGTAAACAGCTCAGCTGTTATAGAAGAGTCTTGCCACCAACGTTCTGACTGCATTGGTATAACTCCTGCTGAGATGAATAATCCTTAACAACCAAATCAACAAAACTATTAATTTGGACCTTTAAATTAAAAACACGACTTAACAATTGGCTAAAAATGTATAGGCTATGCCCTCTGAATACAGATGAATCAATTTGTAACTCGGCCTTTACGCCCCTTACAAACATTGGGAATGGTTTACCATCTACCAGTTTGTGAGTAAGTGAAAATTCAAGATGTTTAATTGATTCAATAATTAGATAATTTTCTTTTGATAACGGTAAGTTATATAAAGCAAGTAACTCTTTAATATGAGATACGGCATCACCTTTCATTAAAGCTAAAATATTTAATGAAAGGTGTGAAATGACACGCCACTGCTCAGTCTGGCTTTGTCCAAATTGATAAGGTTTAGTGGGTCTTTTTAAAACAATCGCACGTCTGGCCAGACTACTATCATTTAAGTTTAATATATTATTAGACTGCCCTAATGCTTCATGTGGCAAGTCACGATTTGAACATAATAATTTTGTACTAATAAAATCTGAACGTGTTGAAGAAGGATTTAAATTTTTAGAAATAATTGAATAACCCATTTCGACGAAATTGGGCTGTAACTTTTGATAGTTTACTGAATAGAAAAAGCGAGCCTTGTCTGCATGGTAGTGGCTCATCGCAAAAAAAGGCAGCACTGGAACATAGCTTTCTTCGTGACTGGTTTTTTCACGCACCATATTCATTTCAGTAATTGAATAGACTTGATAAAACTCAGGATGATGTGCATCTGTAATTAACGGATATTCTAATTGCTTGTGTACGACCTTTTGAGGTTCAGCATATTTTTCAAATAAATTAATGACTGGTGTAGTAAACAATTTAAAATTAGCGACATTTAATTCAGAATAATTTCGAACTACGGCTTGATCATTTAAATTTAATTTAAAATAGATAAGCAGTTCAAAATCACTCTCTTCTAGAGATAGATTCTTTAAAAAGTCTAAATCTAGCTTAAGATAATTGAATTTTTCAGGAAAACAGAAATACTCCATGAGCAAACGATACGCATGATGAGTATGCTGATCGAGTGGTAATAAACTTTCTTGTTCTAAAAAACCAGTTAGCTCAAATGGATTTTTATCCAGCGCTACAACTTTCTGCCCTATTCTGATGGCAAAAGTTGTTCCCTTCTTAAAAATACTGTCTAGTACTTGAAGCGGAAAATTAGAAATTGCATCTAAATAAATAGGAAGTTTTTCATTTACTAAACATAAATGAGCATGATTAAAAATTTCAAACTTAAAACTTAAAGTCGCATTTTGACTTAAATGCATATGTGCACTAGGTGTACTTTTAAACTCTAGCGCTTGCAAAACTATCGGGAGTAATTTGATTTCTTGCGTGGTATTAAACTCACACTGAACACCTTTAAAACTGCGAGACTTCAAGACTGTGTGTGGAGGAACAATATGTGCTTCTGTGAGCTGTTTGATTTTATTTATATCTTCGAAACTTACCACCGAACAAGCTGGAAAGTGTCGTAAGTATTGAGGAAACATCACCTCAAATAAAGAACGTGTAAATACGTCATAACTATCAGCAAGTTTTTTATCAATGCGAGCAGCAATTAATGAAAACGCCTGTATGAGACGCTCAATATGCGGATCATCAATTTGCTCTTGATTTAACGATAAACGCTGAGCAATTTTCGGATATTTTTGGGCAAATTCTCGAGATTGCTGACCAAATTCTTGTAGTTGTTTTTCGTAAAACGGTAAAAGCTCTTCTATCACAACACACCCACTACGCCTAGGTTCTCGCCGAAATTACATATTGTTGCGTTGTCGGTTTTAGCAATGCATCAAAAACGACAGGTTCATACAGTGGATGAATATTTAGATAAGCCTGAATGCTTAAACACAATGCCCCCATATTATGTCCATCCAACAACATCTCTACCCGTATTTGTCTTAATCTGGGCTCATGAGCTGCAATTGATTGTTCAATTGATTGGCAAATCTTATCTCGATCTAGTGGATTGGCTGTAGAAAGCCCCACAAAATCAATAATCCCGAACTGAAGTATAGATTTTTTAACTAGCGGATAATCATCGACCACGTGGTCCAATTTAGCGACCCGACTATTTAGCAAGTCTTCTAAATCTTTCGCTACCGATTCTCTTAATTGCTGAATAGAAAGACCTTTTGCATAATCTTCACTTTCAGGAATTAAACGATCAAACAGAGTTGAACGAAATCCGTATGGATAAAGCCGATCTAAATTCATTCGAGTTCACAACAAGCATGGTTAAAGACAGCAGAGGCTAACTTTATGTCAGCCTCCACCAAATATTCACTTAAATAATTATGCTGCGTAAGAAGCAGTATTATTAGAAAGTGACCATTTCTTAGTAACAGCACCTTTAGCAGTACCGTTAATATCTTGTTGGTTATATGTCCACTCAACAGCTGCGTATTTCAAACCAAACGCTTCAGTTGGAACACCTTCTTCGTTAACTGTTGGAGTTACACTAGAAACAAGAACATGCTTCAATTTAATTTGTAAGTACTTGATGCGTTTGTCGCCATTCGCACGATAAAAATCAATTTGTACTTCATCAAATGTATAACCAGCTGAACATGCTTCCCATAATTTCGGGCTAGTTGCATCTAGGTCTTTAATAAAAAGCATATCTGAATGTTCAACACGTTCAGCAGTATGACCACCAACACTACTTGAAGTAGCAGATTTAGGTTGACGAATGTTGTGAGACCAAGAGTTAACTTCTAACCAGCCTTTGTGCTCAGAATCACGAGACTCGCCATCAACTTTATACTTACCGCGAAACTCAACGTATATATCTTTCATTTAGAACTTTCCTATTTTTAATTTAAAGTTATTCTTTCGCTGACCTTTATTAATTTGAGGACTGAGGTAACTCAGTGACAAGTCGCAAAGAAACTGACAACTCGTCCAGCTGGAAATGTGGTCGTAAGAAAACCACAGATTTGTAGTGACCTGGTTGAGCAGGATCTTCTACAACTTTTACAGACGCTTCACGTAGTGGGTATTGAGCTTTCGCTTCTTGAGAAGCACCATCATCCAGCAATACATACTGTGACAACCACTCATTTAAGAATGCTTCAACATTTCCAGCAGAAGCAAAGCTACCCACTTTATCTCGCATCATTGCTTTTAAATAATGAGCAATACGTGAAACGGCCATGATGTACTGAATTTGACTTGATAAAGCAGAGTTAGCATTTGCTGTATCATTGTCATATTTTTTAGGTTTTTGAGTTGATTGCGCACCAAAAAAAGCAGCGTAATCGGTATTTTTACAATGCACTAAAGGAATAAAGCCCAAATCGCTTAATTCTTTTTCACGGCGATCAGTAATCGCAATTTCTGTAGGGCACTTGAATACCACTTCGCCATCTTGTGTTTTAAACGTATGAACTGGCAAGCCTTCTACTAGACCACCACCTTCAACACCACGAATTGCAGCACACCAACCATGCATATCAAATGCATTTGTTAAACGCGTACCGAAAGCATAAGCAGCATTCATCCACAAATATTCGTTGTGGTTTGCACCTGAAACATCTTCAGCAAAGTTAAACCCTTCTGTAGCTGTTCCTTCTTTTGGATGGTAAGGAAGACGACCAAGCACATGCGGCAATGTTAATGCGACATAACGAGAGTCTTCACTGTCACGGAATGAACGCCATTGAACATATTCAGCCGTTTCGAAGATTTTTGAAACATCTCTAGGGCGATCAATGTCTGTAAATGACTCAAGACCCAAAATGCTTGGGCTAGCAGCTGAAACAAATGGTGCGTGAGCTGCTGCTGCTACATGAGAGATTTGCTCAAGCAAATACATATCAGAAGGCGTACGGTCAAACTCAAAATCACCAATGAGTGCTGAATATGGTGCACCACCAAAAGACCCATACTCTTCTTCATAGATTTTTTTGAACAAAGTACTTTGATCAAAGTCTGTAGCACCTTGGAAATCTTTTACCAACTCTTTTTTAGTCGTATTTAACATACGTATTTTAATGAGCGGATTAGATGGTGTTTCTTGACAGAAGTAGTAAAGACCACGCCAAGTTGACTCAATCTTTTGGAATTGCTCATTGTGCATGATCTGACTTAATTGATTTGAAATCAGTGCATCAATTTCGGCAATACGCTTATCAATTGATAAAGTCATATTTTCAGAAACTGTAATTGTTCCTGCCATTACTTCTTTAGCAAGTTCACCGATTAAGCTTTTTGCACGCGAATGTTCTTCTTCATTTCGGGCAATACGGCTTTCTTCAACAATCGAGTCTAAAAGATTAACTTGTTCATTTTCAACAAGTGACATTGCTGCAGATTGAGTATTATTCATGATCAGCCTCCGCACTTAATTTACGGATCTGATCAGTACTCTTAAGCACTTCATCAAGTAAGTCTTCTAAACGCTCACTATTCGAAATCTTATTTCTCAAATCAGTTAAACGCTCACGTGCTTCAACCAGTTTCTTTAATGGGTCAACCTGTTGAACAACATTTTCTGGGCGAAAATCTTCCATTGACTTAAATGTTAAATCAACTGCAATTCTCCCGCCCTCTTCCGTTAGCGTATTATCTACCTGAAAAGCTGCTCTTGGAGACAATGACTCCATAACTTCATCAATATTATCTAAGTCGACATTGATGAATTTTTTATCTTTTAATTTTGTACGTTCAAGCTCAGATGCTGCCGAAAAATCACCCATCACACCAACAACAAATGGTAGTTCCTTCGCTTCTTTTGCATCACCAATTTCAACATCATATGTAAGCTGAACACGTGGAGGTCGAATTCGCTGAAGCTTCTTTTGTACGCTTTCTCTCTTAGCCATAAGATTCTATTCCTGATTATTTAATTAAAGGGTCAAAAGGCGAACTTTTTGATTTATTAACATTGGCTACAGGGGCAGTTTTTTGTTTAACCGCAGTTGCTTTTGCTGGAGTTGCTACTCGTTTAGTTGCTGTTCTGGAAGTAGTAACTCTGTTACGTGTTACAGTTTGTTTTTTATAACTTCTTCGTTCGTTATCAACTGAGCCACCTTCTGTAGCAGCCTTAACATTTGAAGTATCAGGCGCAGGCATTGAAATATGAATATTTTCAATTAATTGTTTAGCGGGTGGGTACGTTACATCGTTGCTTAAATAACGCATTTCCTGACTTCGCATTTGCTGCAATGAGTTATTTGCAATGCTTACACCAGATAAAAATAAAACATCTGTTATTAATGAACCGCGTATATTTTGACTTTGCAATTGACTAGCCAAATTCAAAGCCTTAACTGGTTGATTGGTTTGATAAAACCGCATGGCTGCTTTAGCTAATAAATCATTTTTTTGAGTCGTATTATCACTATCACAAACTTGCTTAAAAATATTCAATAGCTCAGGATCATTTTGGCCTTCTGCTAACGGATTCTTTTTAATACAACTTTTTTTAAGTTTTACAGGCTCTAGTTCTGCTGCTTGAGCACCTGATAGACCGATAATGTTTCCAGTCAGAAAAAGTATCAAAATACTTCGTTTCAACACAACTTTCATTCCTCTGTTTTCTTATTTATTCAAGGCTTTACTGAAAAGTTAATATTGAGAAAACATTAAAAAATCAGACTATAAACCTTATATTCAAAAAATTTATGCGCAGTTTATCATATAAACAAACATATTTTATATAAAAATCATATCAACTTAAACTAAAAGTAAATAGTTAAGATGGTTATAAAATATAGCTTAATAAAGTTATTCTTATAAAAATATAATATTGTTATTTTTTGTAATTAAAAATAAGTTGTTGATTTTAATCAAATAAATAAAAATAAAAACTGAATGAAAAATTTATTTAAATATCATTTATTTAGTTTTTTTGAAACATTTGCTTAACAATATTTAAGTTTATATTAACTACAAGGTGCTTCTATTTGGTTACGAACAAACCATCAAAAATTATAGTAAAAAATTGCGCTACAAAAAACCATGAAACTTGTCAAGACTAATCTGTCTATCTATTATACTTTTTAAATAAATTTAGTTTCCATGATAAAGGTTAAAAAGTACCACTCCCGCCCCTAAGCATGCTTTTTCAATATATTTTCATCAAAAATCTAGAAGCAAAAAAATTAAGTTTGTTTTTGTAAGCATAAGGTAAAGAATTATAAAATATCTTAGTTCTTTTATTTTTTTATAAACTATGCTGATTATTCATTTAGTTGAATAACAAAACCGCTCTTTATATCTTTTACATCTCTTATTAAAATAGTTTTATCAATATTCAACCTAATGATTTCCAACAAAATGATGAAACAGAATATAGCTGTTGTTTTATTTTCAAGCCTTGCTTTAAGCGCGTGTGCTAAATCAACAAATAATACACAGCAAATAGAAACCCCAACGACCAACCAAAATCTCTCATCAGAGCAGCAAAAGAAGTTGCAACAACTACTTGATAAAACCAAAAAGAATCTTGTAGAGATTAAAGGTGGTACTTTTATGATGGGGGATTTTGGCGAGCAAAAAAGCCCAGACAAATTACCCTACGATAGTGATGCAGATAGCAAACCTTTACACAAAGTTACTTTAGATAATTATGCATTAAGCGCAACAAAAGCAACTTATGCTGACTTTGATGTATACACCGAAGTTACTGGGCAAAACCAAGTAGGAAAATTTGATAACATTTCAAAAAAATATCGTATTCCTGATTCTGCGGCAGGCATCAATTGGCAGCAAGCACGAAACTACTGTCAGTGGTTAGGAAAACAATTAAATTTAAAAATGGATTTACCTACCGAAGCGCAATGGGAATATGCAGCAAGAAATCGTGGACAATACATTCTTTATCCAACAAATAACGGTAGTATTAATAGTGGTAAAAACGTTTGGAGCTTTCAACAACGTAGTCTTTCAAAACAACGATATCATGCGAATAAAGCTATTTCTATTCTCCAACAATTTCCCGCCACACCGTTAGGTTTATATGACATGATTACTGATAATTATGAGTGGATGCTAGATTGGTATGACCCTCTATATTACAGCAAATCTCCAGAAAAAAACCCTCAGGGTCCTAAAACAGGAACTCTAAAGGTCGTAAGAAGCTCAGAGCCGTCTGATGGTCAGAACTTACAAATGTTTGGAGGATTTACCTTTAGTCGACATGCACTTCATCCTATTGAAGATCCCAAATTATCAAATGATCCTGATATTAAAAAATATAATATAGATTTAAACAGGTTGAATTCTGTACGATGTGCTATTAATTACTAAAAGACAAAAGTATATAAGGCGACTAAGTCTTATATACTTTACCTTCAGAAGCATCATCAAAAGGTTTCAGAATATCTTGATTACTCGCCATGAGAGTCATATCTTCCTTGCCATCCCACACTGCTTGCTGTATTTGCAGCTGTCTAAAACGAATATCATCCTGATTTTTTACCAACATATAATTCAAAGAACCTGCTATCTTTTTTGCTCCTTTACGATATTTTAAATAATCCTGAAGCCATGTATTAATTTGGGTACCTTTATATTCGATACCAGAATTTAAACAACGGATTATATCTTCAGCGTACTTTTCATCACTTCCATAATTAAGGAAACGAATAATATCCCCCTCTACCTTACCTAATTGACTTTTAGTAAGTTTTACTCCTTGTGGATTAATATGCTGAATTGTATTTTCCCATTCTTCTGTAGAAATACATGTTTTTAAGATATTAATCACCGCTGTTTTTCGAGTTGGGAAAAATTCAATTTTCATATCTGAGAATTTAACGTTCATATCAAAAATAGGGGCTGTGCGATCCGTCCAATGAGTTACCGCATAAAGTAAAATTCCTTTAGTTTCAGGCGTTGCATAAAGTAATTCTTTTTTCCCTGAACTAGAGTTTATATTTTGCGCAGTTTTATAACGCCCTTGATCTATGTCCAACCTATCAAGCCACTCCCCATATAGTTCTGATATTTTTTTTATATTTTCTGTTACAGGATGGTTCTCACCTATACAATAAGCTAAAATTTGTGCGGCCAACAAAAATGCCGCTTCATTTATGTATAGTAGTGTCTTAAATCCTGCATGAGCAACTTGTGATTTAACAAAACCAAGATAACTCAATAAATGCTCCGTGCCCACAACAAATGATGCAACTCCTTTTGCTCCCACGCCCCAACACAAATGAGCTGCTACCAATATTTTAAAATTGCCTGAATCAGGGTCATAACCAATTTGAAATTGGCCTTGCGCACCTGCTCCCATACTAACTCCCCCCCCAGCTGCAGCTGAAGCGATTGCCACAAACTCGCCCTCACCACTACCATCACCTTTAGGCTTAAACCACTCTATAGCCCCTTTAAGTAAACCTTGTATTTGAGCTCCAGCAAATGCATTAATACCAATATTTCCCTGATTCTGTGCATTTTCCCGATTATCACCAATTATTTTCAAACTTCCTTGCGCAGGTTGAAACATAGGCTTTTTATTACGATCTACCATCTGACTCATTGATCTTTCTGTTGGTCTTACAGCAGCCTTTATGACCTGAGTTGTGCCTTGATAAGAAATATCAACGGATAGATTACCAGCGATCCCTAAATTTGCTCCTGAAAAACCAGATATCTCAGCCCCAATTAAAAAACGGATTGTTCCTAAATCATAGTTATCATATTCAAGTTTCCAGCCTGTTTCACAAGGATAAAATTTACGCCACTCTTTCACTCCTTCAAATAATGTCCATTTAGTCGACATATCTCCAGAAGCCTTAATACTTACACCTTTCGGCGCAGCACTTATTGAACCTTCACCACTTGCCCCTGCGACCATGCGCATCCATTGTGCTTCTTGGGTAACTGTAATATCTCTACTATTTTTGTATTCTTCTGCAATTTCCCCACCCAAACCTCCTATTAGGTTATAAACAGCTTTCTCATCACTTCCAACACTCCCTTTTGCTGTCAAAAGTTGCTGCGAAATTTTTTCGAAACTACTACGGATTTGTGCAGGTTGTTGTACTGTATATTGATTCGCGGTTACATCTACACTTGTCTGAGGGTTCCTACGCTTTGCTTTTAACTCCTCATATTCAGTAACTTTTAAATAACGTCGTTTTAAATTATATTTAGATGCTTGTTCGTTTGTTTTACCCGTGCTCTCAACTACCCAGACTTCTCTTAAATCAGCTCTTTGCTTAAATTCACCATTAATCTTTTCAATGGCTTTTTCCTGATTTATATTTAAACGCTTTTCCAATTCTTTAATTTCTTCTAAATCACGACTTTGGATTGCTTGTGTTAGATCCTTATTAGATTTATGAACTTCCTTCACTGCATCAGATAATATCTTGGTTTTTTTATCAAATTCAGCATAGACTGCGGGCGGTAAAACAAGCACTTCATTCGTGCAAGGGTTAATCACAATAGGTGGTTTTTGTCTTGCACCCATATTTTCCTTATGATTAATATCAGGCTGAGTTACCGCTGTTGAAGTAGGAAAAATAATTTGATAAATAACTTGTTTATCTACACAAGTTATTGGCTCATACCATTCACTATTTTTTTTTGTGGTTCCTAAAGTATATGTAACTCTACTCTTCAAATACGTATAAGCTAATTGAGTATACCCTTTTTTATCAGGTGGGCCAGGCTTCAAATTAACTAAGGGTTTACTCTGATCTTGAGCAAAAATTTGATAATCTACAATTGGAATCCCATTTCCTGCACTATCAATAAATCTATATAAAGCATAGTTTTTAAACTTAAGATATTTTGTTTTTTTTACGACATGAGTATTCTTTTTTTTATATTCCTCATAAGACATATTAATTCTTTCATTTAATTCTTCTGCTAAATCCAAAGGAAAAGTTGGTTGTATTTTTGACAAATTAAAAAAGTTTTTTTGTTTAACTGATTTAGCATTTTTTCTTAGCTCTTCCAAATCTTTATTTGCTTTTCTCTGCTTGAGTTCATACTGAGCTTTTGTTAAGAAAAAAGCATTTTGATTAAGGCTTATGGCATTTACTTCAACTATATTGCTTCCTTCAGCCAAAATAGGCTTTATAGTCTTCTTAGGGCTGAAAATAGTTTCATGCCCCTCAACAAAAATATGCAATTTTCCATTTTGATTTAATGAAATTGGTTTTGTTTGTCCTTTTGGGTTTGTAGCACCCTTATAAGTCTCTTTCGTCCCATCTTCACAGAAAAAGATTATGCTGTATTTTACATTTGGTAATTCTTTATTTCTTTGATTATAGAAAACTATTGTATATTCAAAAGTAGTATAAGGATTCATTATATCTCTAACCTTTTGCCGCTAGTTTATATTTAGAAGCATTTTCATCACTAATATGAATGGAAATTTGTTCTGAGCCATCAGTTTCAAATCTTTGAGTTAAACCTTGGGCATTAGTTCGCCCCTTTTGCCGGCTACCATCCATTCTAAAAGCAATATACTCTACATTTTTCGCTGGCTTTCCATCTAAATCAGTAATTTCAAAAGTCAAATAATAAGGTTTATTTTCCTGCTTTTTAGGAGGAGTAACTTGTTCTCCCCCCATAAACAAATGCTGACCAGCTTTCACCTCAAGCTTACCGCCTGTAACAGGGAAAATGCCTGAACCATTCAACTTAACTTGAGATCCATTTGCGGTCAGATTAATTTCAGTTGGACTAGTAATAAAAACCGTGTCTTCGGTTGAAATAATCTGCACACCTTTTCGAGCAATCACATCTAAGGCATCACCTTGCGCCTGAATTTCTACTTTACCTTGACCAGCAAAAAGGCGAGCGCCTTGTTGGGCTGCAAATAGACTAATTTTTTGGCTCGCATGACTCACTATATTCTTTTGCGTACTGATATTAATACTATCTCCTGCACTTTGAGTAAGCTGACCATTTGCACTGAAATGTATATCTTCATTGCTACTTACAGCAATACTTTTTGGAGATGCCAACACCATTACCGCTGATTGAAACTCAGCAGCCTTTTTAGGATCTTCTTGTTTAAGAATTTCTAAGAAAGTCTGAATATTCTCAAGCATATCTAACGGGTCAGTTTGCTGATTTTTAGCCACTTCACTGAGTGCTTTAGCATTGTTAAGGCTGCCTTCGATTTGTTGCTTAGCTTCATTTGCGTCTAGATGTACACCTTGAGCTTGATCCTGTTTGTGGGTACTAATGAGTAAGCCACTTCCCGCTCTGACTGCACCCCACTGATCAGTTCTGAGTTCGAAACCTTCACCACGGCTATCACTTTCCGCCTTGTCTTTTGGATGGCTTAAGTTACCCAAGTTGAGTTGGCTTGCCACATGGCTACTTTGTAGCTGGGCACTGATTTGCCCTGTGGTGTCATCAAAACGTAGTTGGTTAAAACCTTTACCATCGACTTCTTCGGAGCGGATACCACTGAGTTTTTTGGTCTCTGGCAATTGGCCTTTCTGGTCAAACTGGGTCGGGTGACGTTCGGCTTCATGAATACGACCCACCACAAATGGGCGGTCAATATTGCCGTCAAAGAAGTCGATCACTACGATCTCACCCCCACGTGGTAAGAAGCGTGCACCGTAACCAACGCCAGCCCATGGGGTTAATACATCCACCCAAGCCGAGTCAGTGTCATTATTGTTGCTTCCTGCTCCGCCATCATGGTTATGGTCGTCACCACGGGTAAATAAGAAACGGACTTTAATGCGCCCCCACTGGTCAACATGAATGCTTTCGCCTTCCAAGCCTACCACTCTAGCGCGCTGTGGGTAAGTTGCTGGTCGGTGCTCTAACGGATGATACTCAGGAACAGTTTTAATATTTCTACGGGACAAAATGAGTTCATTACCTTGACGCTCAGTCTGGTCGTTTAGCCCTGATTGATTGTTTTGCCATTGGCTTTGACTAAAAAGTTGATTGATTTGTTGTTGCAAATCTTTAGGCAAATTATTTTGCAAATAGAATCTTTTACCAATAATCAGAAATTCTTTGTCTGATCCGCTATGCGTATCTATTTCTGGATGTTCATTCAATTCAAACCAATAGCCAACTTGCGCATCACGTACTGTGGTTTGTGCACGGAAATATTTCGATTGAGATGCATAATAATCAGATAGATTTTGATTGAGTTTTTCTAGCTGCTGGTGACCCGATGCGGTGGCTTGGTCTTCCCCATTTAAGTCTTGCATCCAAGCAGGACTGACATGCCATGCATGTTCTAGACTTAAACTCGCATTATCCTGATTAGCACTATGACTATGCTTTGACTGAACACTGCCCATGCCTTCTTCTTGACTTAAGGCATCAGCCTGCCAGCGTTGTACATGCACGGCTGTAGATTGCAAGTTTCGGGTTGCCACAAGGCTTGTCATACTGTCTTGTTGTTCAACAGCGCTACTACGGTGATAACGGATATTTCTTCGGTCTAATGCTAAATATGATTCATTATTATCAATTAAACGTAACTTTTGTGATTGAATCTCATCCGAGCTATTAGTGGCAAACAACTGAGCTTCATCAATTAACCAGTTAATACCTTCACTACGCCAAAGTCGGGTTAAAAACTCATAATCCGTTTCGTTACTTTGCATGACAAAAGGTCTAACATCATAGTCTTGGCTTAGGTTTTTTAAATCCAAAGTTAAGGCAGAAGCAAACAACGGGCTTTTGTTCTGCCACTCAGTAAATAGAATTTCAGTAATGTCCCGTACACTTTTATTCATAAATACACGGCTATTTCGGCGTTTATGCCATAGCACGGTCGGATCTTGTAGTTTCAATTTATACAATGTTAATGAACCATCACTCTGCCCCTGACTGGCTTCGGTAATAATTCCGGTAGTTCTAGATAATTGCCCCTGATCAGTTACTTGATCGACTGCAATCTGACAACCAATAAATTGTTTTAATGAAATATGGGCATTAGTAGAAAGACAAAATAAATCAGCAGTCAGTCCTTCATTTAGCTGATGCTGCCCTTCAATACTTTGTAAAAAAACTTGAGTATTCAACGATGGATTAGAAAATTGAACATGAAGCACGCGTTTTTGCGAGCTGATACCCAAATCTTCTAGAATTCTATGTATATGAGATAACATCTTTTTATGAAAATTTTGTCAGGATTGGCATTATTTTATAAAATACAGAAACATCTGTCTATTTTGTAAAGAAAAACTTAACCATATGAATACACGAATGAATGAGAATGCTATTCGTGATAAATATAAAAAAGTGAATTAACAACTTACGCTATTAGTTCACTTTTAAAAGTTGTTAATATTTTAGTATTCTAAGAAATTCATTTTTAATTTAAATTTATTAATAGTATCCACAAATTTTTGACTTACTACATAGATATAAGGTTTATCCGTATCTCTAGCAATAAAAAAGTCATCTGTTACAAGATCTTTTTTTATGAAGTCATCTTCATCTAATAAATTGTTTTTTCTCTTAATATACATAGCATAAATATCTACCTCTTCATTCTTCATATAGCACTTATAGAAATCACTCTCATCTTCAAGAATTTCTTTCATTTCATTAAAAAATCTTTTTGAAAATAGTAAAATTCCAGAAGATGAATAATAAAAATCAGTCTCTAATATCTCATTTAATTGATCAGAAAAAATATTATCATAATCTAAATTTATTCTAGGATTTTTTAAAAAGTTATCACTTAAATCAAATTTAAAATAATCAACGATAATTTCTTGTTTCCCTTTCACATCAAAGGAGAAATCTCTATCAATATACTCAGATGGATAAATCGTATAAAAGCTCACAAAACCTACAAGTTAGTTAAAAAAGTTATGAATATTTTCAACTATATATTAAAAATATACCTAAGAATTATTTAAGTTTTAAAAGCATTAGCCAGACTAATACTTTTAAAACTTTATCTATTAATTATTTAAAAATTCAATTTTGATTTTTTCAAAATTTTCAACAGGAATGACTACTTTAAAACTTCCTATAACTTTAAAAAAAATTTTAAATTTACTTTCTCTCAAACCATATCCACTGCTATTACCTTCTCTCACGTCATACATAAAATCACCAAAATCTGTAGAAGGAATATAAACTCCATTTTTTACATTTAGTGTGTCTTTTATATTTTCAATAGATAAAAAACATATACCATCACTTTTACTCGAAAAACTACTAAAAAAGTTTTGAAAAGGAAAAGTGATACGAATAGTTTTATCAAAATGATCATGAGCTATAGTCAACGTAATTTCATCTTGATCACAACTCAAATCCAATAACTTTGAATCATCACTATTTTCAATTATTTCTAATAAATTCATATATTTAAATAATAATCTATATAACCTATTTCTAATTAACTTACGCTCCTATCATTTATTGTTGGTAAAAAAGAATAACCTTTTGCATATATTTCAAAGCAGTGATCATATGTCCATAAAAGATAGAGATTCAAGCCATTCTTGTCATAATTTGCATAGTCTAAATTTGAATTGGATTTATGAGAATAAATATGCTCAAAATCATCATATTGAAACATTTTAAAATTATTCACATTTGTAAAAACAATTGATAACAACTCAGGCGATTTAAAACTTTTACCCTTTTCATCTTTTTTAATCTGACTAAATGTTAAATCAACTTCTAAGTTATTGCCTTGTGGATTAAATTTAAACTCATTTAACCAAAAATCAGTGCGAGATGAAAGAATCCCAAATTTTGTGTGAATTGGTAAAAAATTTAATTGTGACATATAGTTTTTCCTGTTAACGCTTTATACATTAAAAAATAGTTAACAACACCTTAAAATTAGTTATGTATCTTTTGATATCAGATGGCCCTGTATCATTTCCATTTAAGACAATTAAATAGTATCAAATATTTTTATCTAAAAATTATCAAGGCTCCATACAATTAAAAATTTAAAAATATTTAAATGGATATCTTTCATATAAACCTTCATTAATAGAATTGACTAATTTCTTAAATTGATCTTGTTCAAATTTATTAAGCTCTTCGTGCACATTCAATTCTTCTTCAAGTTTTTGATAAGAAAATGCCATTTTAAGAAAGTCTTCAAAATTAATTTTCATATCTAGAAACTGATTAATCTTCAAATACTCGCCTTGGTTATGATCATAAAACAAGATATTATTTTTTTCCTTACCTATAAACCACTCATCACCTTGACTAGCACGACCAATCACCCAAACTTTCTCACTAATTTCAGGATAATTTTCATAAAGATGTTGATTTTCTTTTAATGCTGTTTCATATCCCAATATTATAATATCGGGTGTAATTTCTATTTCTCTAAATTTACCTAAAAAAGACAAATAGTTATCATCAAGATTCCACAAGCTTATAGATTTTTTAATTTTATTCATCTCAAATTTAATAACACCTATGAAAAGTATAAGTATTATAAACTTTATACTTTTCATAAAACAAAAAATAATTCAGTTATTTGAGTAAACTACTAATTTACCATTAGGTAGATGATCATCCCAACCACATGGAAACCCACCATTTAAATAGACTTCAAGAATTTTTTTCCAGATTTCTGGGAAACAATCATTCGCATAACACTGAAAAATAATCCCTATATCTCTGTACATTAATTCAGTAAGTATACAAGCTCCCCCATAAACCCATTTTTCTTTAGCACCATTAAATTCTTTTTGTTCAAAATCAAAATAATTATTCTGTTTTAACTTATATTTAATCTTATCATTCCATTCAAAATCATCTGGAAATACGTTGGGTGTATCCGTTACAGTTTCCCACTCATCAAAAGTATCAAAGTCATCATTCGTAGCATAATTCATACCAACCTTAGCATCAGTAATGATTTTATAATATCCACTCATCAGAAATGGTTTATTAAAGAAATTTCCTTGTTCTAAGAATGAAATAAAATCACTAGAATCTTTAGTCACTTGATCCCAACTTTTCATTTATTTACTCATATAACTAACCTATATAAAACACCCTATTATTGAAAAATCATAATAAAATGATTTATTCCAAATTAAGGGTGTCTTTCAATATATTAAAATTAATTTTTATTTTCTAGAACATCTCAAATTAAAAATCAATCATGTAATTTATCTAAAAACTCATTGAATGAATTAGATACTTTCTTCAACTCATCTTTTTCATGAAAGAATATAAAGATTGCACCATAATCACTATCATTAATGATTAAATTTATTAAAATATAATCCCCATTCACTGTGTCACCTATTGAAAAATATCCCACAGGAAAGGAAATTACAGAATTATTATTGTTTTCAAGAGTGTACATTTCAACCTTAGAGTACAATGTAAAAAAATGTCCTATAACAACATCCTTTTTCTTAGTAAGATCAAAAATACTCTTTGAAGGTACTCCACCATTCGTTTCCAATAAAAAATTCTTATATTCTTCCGTAAGAACTAAATTATATTTATCCTCAAAGTCTTTAAGCATATTAATATCAACAACAGAAGGATTTTTATATTCTTCTGTTAATGCTTTTTTTAATTTTTTATCATAATTAATACCAATAAATGAGAGCGACTGTAATTGCTGTTCGCTTTTAGCAATTTTATCAAACTCTATATTTCTATATTCCATATAAACCTCTATTACCTAATACCACAAATTGCTGCGCCACCGGTATGACGCACAGCATCATGAATATCTCGTGGAATTAATTGAAGAACCCCATTTTTATCCGTATGATGCCATACAAAACCATCAGGTGCTTGTGAACCACTTAAGCCTATTTTCGCATTTGCACTGCGGAAATCCACACTATCCTTAGTAAAACTACCAATATTTACCGTAGTTTTAGCATATCTAGAAAAATCAGGGAAACCTTTCATGTTAAAAGGAACTCCATTAGGATAATTACCACGCACTGAGGCAGGTAAATCTTTACCCATCATAGTTTTACCAGCAAAACATGAGTTTATGGGCATTCTATTGTTCACTTTTTCTACAGCCGAAGGTCCGTGTCTAGGTGCATCACGTCCTCTTTTCTTGCGTAGACCAAATGGATCAATCCAAGCTATAGGATTATCTACGTATTGGTATAAATTATATCCACCCAACAAACCAATCGGGTCTTTACTAATAAACCGCCCTACATACGGCGAATAATAACGATAACGGTTGTAATGAAGCCCTGTTTCGCCATCAAAATACTGACCTTGGAAACGGATGTTATTGCTAATAATTTCTGACTTTTCAAAGAAATCTGATTTAGCCTGTTCTACCTTACACTCACCCCAAGCTTTATATTGAGCTTTCCAGACAATGGCGCCTGTCTGGTTACTCATTTCTTGCGGTGTGCCTAAGTGGTCGCAGTGATAGAACCATACATTATCAAAGCCTTGGCTTTGTTTTACCGTATTCCATAACGGGTCTTTATAAATACTATATGTTTTTTCTGTCCAGTCTTGGGTTTGATGCAGCTCAATTGAGTGATGATACGCCGCTTGCAACAAAGGCACGAAACTATCTTTTTCGTAGAAATAGTGTTTTGTTATATCAGCGCTAGATTCATAAGCTAAAGTATCACCATCCCAGCCATAAATAATGTTCTGCTCTTGCCCTGTATGGTGGTGCTTACTTCTTTTTTGAATACGTCGGCCTAACGCATCGTAACGATAATGCGCCGTGTATTGATTGTTTCGGCTACGTACAAGACGTCCCAACACATCCCACTCAAGATTTAAATCACCTTGTGATGACTTTTGTCGAATCAGTTGCCCAAAAGCATCATATTGATATTGTTGTTCAAGATATTCCTGCACCACGTTATTGACTAAGCGGTTATAGCCATAACCTTTTTCAGTAGTAGTATGTTGTGAAGTTTGCTCTTTGGTACTGTTATAGCGATCTAGAATATTACTTGCTGGGTCAAAATTAAATGTCTCTTTCCCAAGCTTACTGGTCGCTTCTAATAAACGCCCAACAGGATCGTATTTATAGTGAATGGTTCCACGACGTGTATCTTTAATGAGGGTTAACTCACCTGTTTTATCGTAGTGATATAAGCGTTCAATCAATTGATTGGTATGCTGGATGGCATTATTTTGAGTTTGGGCCTGATATCCTTTGTCATGCCCATTCAACATTAATTGCTGAGTTAAGCGCCCGACTTCGTCATAACGTTGTTGCTGGCTAAGACCATTTGCATAGTGTCGTAATGTCTCTCTATGTAAATCATCACGTTCAAAACTAACAATATCTTCACCATTTAAAGCCATGCCATAGACATGTCCACTCCCGTAAGTCAGCCAATCTATTTTCTGTCCATCTGGTCGGATAGTTGTAGTTCGATTATTTAATTCATCATAGACATGTTTCCACACAGCAGTTTTCTGAGTCACAACATCTTGATGATGTTCTTTAATTAAATTGCCTGCGGCATCATAAAACCATTGCAAGTTAGTTTCGGCATTTTTAGCCTGAACTAAATGACCTAAGCCATCATAAGAAAATTCTTCTGTTTGTTTTTCTTCAAGCTCTTGCCCTTGATAGCCATATCCTGCTGTACGTTGCTCTAAACGTCCCATACTGTCAAAAATAAATTGCTGAATACGGTCTTTAGGCACAGCACGATCTTTGAAATCTTGACCATAGGCAGAAGCGACCTCAATGCTACTAGTTAAACGACCATTATATTCATCGTACGTATAAGCAGTTTCTTTACCATCAAAATCAATTTCTTTTACTAATCGACCCGCAACATCATAAATAAATTCATAACTTGCGCCATTTTCATTAATTAAACGTTTTAAGCGACTTAAACGGTCCCATTGATATTTTAAAGTTTGATTTAATGGGTCAATACGCTTAGTAATTAAACCAGCCGCATCATATTCATAACGTGTCTGCTGGCCTTTAGGGTCAATATGAACTAATAATCGACCTTCTTCGTCATGAATAAAATGCTCTTCAGCCCCATCAGCATGTTTAATTTTTTCGAGCTGTCCAAAAGCATTCAGCGGCAACCCTTTTGCTATAGGCTGTCTTGGTTCAGCAATTAATTCCGTATAGAAATATTCAACTTTTTGCTTTAAAGCATTTTCAATAAATTTGACGCGCCCGCGGTCATCATAGTGCCAGTGAGTTTTTTTACCCGAACAATCCGTATACGTAACCAAGTTGCCTTGATCATCATATTTAAGTGTCTTCTTACCGCCTTTCGCATCTTTAATGGAAGTTACCAAACCCATTGCATTATAGGCATAGACTGTTTCACGCTTCAGCGGATCAATCTCTTTAATTATATTTCCCGAAACATCGTATTCTTTAAACCAACGCCCCTGTTCAGCATCAACAAAACCGGTCAGATTATCTTTTTCGTCATATTCATAATAGAAGGTTGAGCCATCGGCCTGAACCATACTTAAGACATTACCGCGTTCGTCGTAGGTATACGATGTTTCTGTTCCATCTGTAGCAATATGCGATGTTATATTTTTTGCTTGGTCTCTAAAGAACCATTCTTGCAAATTGTCTGGATAAATAATTCGATAGGTGTAACCCGTAATACCATAATAGTATTCAGTCACGTTACCATCGATATCCATGACTGAAGTTACTCGAACATTTTCATCCCAATCTAATTTAGTAGCGGAACTATAGTCATCGGCCCATTCTTCAATCGCTTTTGAGCTAGGTAAAACCCCATCCCACTTTAAGTTCATTCCTCTTTGAGTAAGATCAGTATAACGAGTCAATAAGTGAGCTTGGTATTGATAATCATAAGAAGCAGCAAACTCATTGGTTGCCTTAATTAAATCGCCTTGCTCGTTATATTGATATGCTGATAGTTGTCTCAGAAGTTGACCATCTTCAACCAACCAAGCTGCAACAACTTTTTGCACATCATTAATTTGTAATGCTACATGCGCCAAATTTTGTTGTTGCTGTTTAAATATAATGTCGGATAGATAGCTATCACCATTTTCTAATTCATAGTCATAACGTAGTCCAATACTAAATCCATGTTGACGTTCTATGGAGACTAAACGAAATTCATTTTTATATTTTTGATAGAAGCGAGTTTCTGAAACACCATATGAAACTGCTCTAATTTCAGGTGAGACAACTGTATAAGTAAAAGTTTCCACTTCATCATAGTAACTCTGCCCAACTTTTAGCTCTGGTAAACAAACAGGACGGCCATCGCTACCAATATATTCCCAGCCCTCTTGCTCAATCGGTTCTTTAGGTTCATTAATGTTGTAACTAGAACAACGAGCAATCTTGGTTGTAAAAGGTGTAATCCACCGCGCTCCGAAAATCGATTGATCATACTGATATAAGTTCGATACGTACGTTCTCGAAAATTGCTCTATTAGTAACGGGTGAATTTGTGCATCGGTATGGTTTAAAAACTCAGTACCCATGGCAAAGGTAATCGATCGTTTAGTCGCACCACCTTTACAGTTTTTACATGCATTCGCATTATGAGTCGCAGTATGTTCTGTATTCGCCTTTTCTAATTTATTATTTTTCTTATCATGTTTGACTTGTGTAGTTTGAGTTGGCTTAACTTGAGCTGGTTTCTTTTTCCTGAATTTAGAAGCACTCATTCTCAATACATCAAATAGCCACCCAATTGTTTGCGGCTGCGCTGCATTTCCCAAGCCTTTAATTTTAGTATTGGCAGTGATACCAATTTTATTAATCGTTGCGCCTACATTTAATATCGGCTGCTTTAAATGTGCTGGAACTAAAGCAGTAACAACTTTAGCATTGGAGTTTGCTCCTGTTTTAATAAGAGCCTTCCCCCAGTTTTCGGTCATGTAAACTAAATTTTTTCCAGCTCGCGTTAAGTCGCCACTTTTTATTCCTTTAATAACACCGGCAGCTTGCTGTTGAGCGCGGTTTGTATTTGAGCCTGCATTTGTAAATACTTGGCCTTTTGTTACAACTCGAACAATTCCGCCATTAATTTGTGTAGTAGCATTTTGGACAGTTCCACCACAAGTGGCTAAAATTGAATTTAGTTTGTTTAACCCAGTTTTGCAGAATTTTTCTATGTCCCCTGCAACCTGATCGTTTAAATGGTTAGAGATCACCACAATAACTGCTTCACCTAAAGCAGCTTTACCCACATGTTTAACTTCTTGACGGACTAGAAACAGGGCTGGACGAGCAGAAGTACGGATTGCTGTTGTTCCCGGAATAGGCGCAACCCCAATAAGGTCGATACCCATTGTGGTCCAATCCATAATATCGGCATTTTGAAAACCTTTATCATAGATATAGCAAATGTCGGAAACCACATCGATGGCAGCCATCACATTTCCAATAATTGGAATTGTCCCCATTACACTTGCGACCAAGTCTAATGTCACAATTTGATGAGTATGACTTTTTAACCAATTATCTATTTTTTGTTTTGAATGGCTAACATCTTTAATAGCAACTTCTGATAACGGCTTAACAACTTCTGTTTTTCCAGACATTTAATTTCTCTACGAATTCTTTTTAAAAGGGCTTTGCAAATATTGAGGAAGCGCGTTAGTAACCAAACTACCGCTATCAACAGAACTTAATTTGCTGAAGTCATTTATTTTTTGAATTGATGCAAGATCAATATTGTTCCCTATTTTTTGGCCTACTTCTGAAATGGGTAAAAAGCTTTTCACTTGATCAGTCACTAATCCCTTCGCCTCTGTTTTTAACATTGGCATTAAAGCCTTTGCCCCTTCAGATTTTATGCTTTGTGCAGTTTGAATATTTTTCATAATATTCGCAGGATTGGTTAATTGTTTAGATAATTCACCAAGTTTGGACTGGGCTGTTTTACTCATTTGCGCAATTAATGAATCTGATTGCTCATTATCCACATCATTCTTATTTGGCCACTCAACTGGGCGTTTAAAATCACTTGCTGTATCCCAAGGATCACGGTGGTCTGGCTCAAAGAAGACTTTCACTGCACCTGTCGCTAAGCCGGAAACTCTTGCGAATCCTTTATCATCCAACTTGCCAGTGACTTCTTTTCCTAAGTTGTCGACAACTGTATAACTTCCACCTTTAACAAACTCACCATGTGAATAGTCATGTAAAAGCTCGAGCACACCCTGCCCACGTTTAGGCGGAGGTGGTAGTGAAGAACTAAAATTCGCACTTCCTCCCCCCATAAACAAATGCTGTCCAGCTTTCACCTCAAACTTACCACCAGTGACAGGGAAAATTCCCGAGCCATTAATCTTGAGTTGAGATCCACCCGCCGTGATAACGATTTCTTTAGAAGCACTAATTTCAATTTTGTCTTCTGTTGAAATAATCTGAACAGCTTTACGGGCAATTAAATCTGCTCCATCGCCTTGTGCTTGTATCTCAACTTTGCCTTTGCCTGCGTACAGCCTTGCCCCTTCTTGCGCTGCGAAAAGGCTGATTTTATTTTGGGCATGCGCAATCAGGTTCTTTTGTGTAGACAGGCTAATGCTGTCTCCAGCAGTTTGGCTTAACTGAGCATCTGCGCTGAGGTGAATGTCTTCATTACTGGCTAGAGCAATACTGTTAGGTGCAGTTAATATCATCAAGGCTTGTTTAAAAGCAGCAGCTTTGTCTTGATCTTTTTCTTCAATTTGCTCTATGAAGGTTTTTAAGTTCTCAAGCACTTCCAATGGATCAGTTTGTTGATTTTTAGCAACTTCGCTGAGTGCCTTGGCAATGTTGAGGCTGCCTTCGATTTGTTGTTTGGCCTCAGCTGCCTCTAGGTGTACGCCTTGGGCTTGCTCTTGTTTGTGGGTGCTAACAAGTAAACCACTGCCAGCTCTTACCGCACCCCATTGGTCTGTTCTGAGTTCGAAACCTTCACCACGACCGTCACTTTCGGCTTTGTCTTTTGGATAGCTTAAGTTACCCAAGTTTAGCTGACTAGCTGCATGACTGCTTTGTAGCTGGGCACTGATTTGCCCTGTAGTATCATCAAAACGTAGTTGGTTAAAGCCTTTGCCGTCGACTTCTTCGGAGCGAATGCCGCTGAGCTTTTTGGTGTCGGGCAGTTGGCCTTTTTGGTCGAACTGGGTGGGGTGACGTTCAGCTTCATGAATACGCCCCACCACAAACGGGCGGTCAATGTTGCCGTCAAAGAAGTCGATGACAACAATCTCACCGACACGTGGCAAGAAGCGTGCACCGTAACCTGCACCCGCCCACGGGGTGAGCACATCTACCCAAGCCGAGTCGGTATCATTGTCGTTACTTCCCGCTCCACCGTCATGGCTATGGTCATCAGTTCGAGTAAACAGGAAGCGGACTTTAATACGTCCCCACTGGTCAACATGAATGCTTTCACCCTCTAATCCCACCACTCTAGCGCGCTGCGGGTAAGCAGCTGGTCGGTGTTGTAGCGGGCTATACTCAGGCACAGCTTTTATGTTACGTCGAACGACATTGAGTTCAGCAAAGTGGCGCTGCTCAGGGTTTTGCGTGTCGAGTTGGGCTGCCTTGAGCTTGTCTTTTGGTAATAGACGCTCAAGTTGCTGTTGTAATTCTTTCGGTAAATTATTCTGGTTATAGTAGTGTTTGCTTAAGATTAAAAATTCTTTGTCGGCACTGTCATGTTGGTCAAGTTCTGGATGATCATTCAGTTCAAACCAATAACCGACCTGTGCATCGCGGACGTTGCCCGAAACCGTAAACTGTTTCGAACTCAGGTGATGATAAGCATTAATGTGCTGGTTGAGCTGTTCAATCTGGCTATTCCCGGAAGCTGTGGCTTGGTCTTCACCTTTTAGGTCTTGCATCCAAGCGGGGCTAACGTGCCATGCATCTTCAAGGTTCAGGCTAGCATTGTCATAGTGTTCGCTGTGCTTTTGGGTGCCTTGTACGCTGCCGCTACCTTCTTCTTGTTGTAAGGCATCGGCTTGCCAGCGTTGCACATGAACCGAAGTTGGTTGTAAGCGGCGTTCAGCTTTAACTTGGGTAATGGTATCGAACTGTTCTGTAGCACTACTACGTTGGTAGCGTAGGCTACGGCGCTCAAGGGCCTGATAATTTTGGTTATCATCAATTAAACGTAAGACTTGCGGCTGAATGGATGCATTTGGGTCAGCGACCAAAAGCTGCGATTCGTCGACTAGCCAGTTAATGCCTTCGCTACGCCACAAACGGGTTAAAAAGTCATAATCGCTTTCGTTTGACTGCATCACAAATGGACGCACATCGTAGTCTTTAGTTAAGCCTGCCGTGTCGAGCGTTAAGCTTGAGGCAAATAATGGGCTTTTACCCTGCCATTCTTTAAACAAAATTTCGCTAATATCGCGCACACTTTTATTCATAAACACGCGGCTATTGCGGCGTTTATGCCAAAGTGCAGTTGGGTCTTTTAAGGTCAGGTTATAAATAGTAAGTGAGCCGTCGCTTTGCCCTTGGCTCGCTTCGGTAATAATGCCTGTAGTTCTAAAGAACTGGCCCATGTCAGTGACCTGATCGACGGCAACCTGACAGCCAATAAATTGTTTTAATGCGATGTGTGCGTTAGTCGACAGACACAGTAGCTCAGCAACGCTGCCTTGGTTGAGCGTATGTTCGCCTTCAATACGTTGCAAGAAGACTTGATTGTTTAATGATGGGTTGGAAAATTGCACATGAAGTACACGATTCTGTGCAACCAAACCTAAACTATCTAAAATTTGAAATATTTTATGGGACATCATTATTATAAAATTGAGTCATAATCAGCGCTATTTTATAAAAAACAGACAGAATTGTCTATTTATATAAAATAGCTTATCGTTCATAACTTACATATTTTTTAGTTTATCTAAAAGAAAGACGGGCCACCAAAAAATCTATAAATGCCCGAGTTTTGGCCGGTAAATTAGAAGTACTAGGGTAAAGTAATTGAATATTTTGTAGCGGTAACGAGAAATCAGGGAATAACCGAATTAAGCGGTTTTGTTGAATATCTTCATCAACTAACCATGCAGGACAAATCGCAATACCTAAGGATGAAAGAGCCATTTGATGAATTGCTGTTACCGAATTTGATTCATACTGACTTCGAATAAAAGGTAATGAATATTGCTCGCCTAAACTATTTTGCAAAATATATTGCGAATCTTGCCAATTTAATAAGGTGTGACCAATCCACGGAACATCTGCCAAATCGGATATATTTTTTACAGAATGGTTTTGTATAAATTGCGGAGTGGCAACTATATAAATTGGATATTCCCCAATTTTTCGAGTTTTTAGAGATGAATTCTTTAAATTTCCTAGCCGTATAACAAGATCTAATTTTTCAGTGACTAAATCATCGAGAGATGAATTAAACGAATACTGTAAGCGTAAATGTGGGTAAAGCCGACAAAACTCAGGAAGTAAAGGCAGAATAAAACGTTGACCAAATTCATTGGTTGATGAAAAACGTAAAGTGCCTGTAATGCTTGTTCCTAAATGTTGGCTTCGTTCAAAAGCCTCATCAATCTGAAGCAGGATTTGTTTAAAATCTTGATAAAAATGCTGACCTATTTCAGTTAATGCAATATTACGGGTATTTCGAATTAAGAGGCTTGTATTTAACTGCTTTTCTAATTGTTTTATATCAATACTGACCATTGATCGGCTCAGTCCCAAAATTTCGGCGGCCTTAGTAAAAGACCCGGAATCGACAACTTGTAAAAAACTGGTAATTTGCTTGAGATTTTTTTGCACAATTCAGCCGATTGTTTGAAATTATTAAACAATGATTTTACTTCGGCTGCATCGACAATAAAAGAGCTGAATCTTACCCTGCCTGCACGGAGGTAGGTATGTCTTATCGATATAAAATAGCAACGGTGTTTTTACTTGGGTTCTTTATTGATTGCATTAACATTTTTATGTCAGCAATTGCTTTACCTAATATTGCATCATCATTTTCAGTCAGCCAATTCATGGTCGCTTGGGTAACAAATGCCTATATTCTCGGCCTCATTTTAATCATGCCCATGAGTTTATGGTTAGCCACCAAGCTTGGGAACCAAAAGTTATTGTGTTATTCGATGCTGTTATTTTCTATAAGCATTTGTTTTACTGGCTTTAGTGAATCGATTTATAGCTTAATTTTTTGGCGTTTTATTCAAGGTATAGCTGGAGGTTTATTAATTCCCGTAGGCCAAGCACTCGTATATGCCTTATTTCCCAATCAAGAACGCCAACGCATTTCTACAATGATTATGGCAATTGCCTTAATTGCTCCAGCTTTTTCACCCGCCCTTGGTGGTGTAATTATTGATTCATTGAATTGGCGTTGGGTATTTTTTTCTAATCTTCCATTTTCTTTACTTGCCTCATTTCTAGCGTGGATATGGGTAAAAAAAACAGAGAATGTGTCGAGTGAAAGACCAGACATAAAAGGCTTGGTTGTTTTTAATATAAGCCTGTTATGTTTGTTACTCTCATTTTCATTCTATGGTGATTATCAGAATCTCACGTTGGCTGTAAGCAGTTTTCTAATTTCGGTGGGAATGCTTATTTTTTACATTCAACATTCGAAAAAAATCGATCATCCTGTTCTTAACCTTCAGTTATTAAAAAATAAAAATTTACGCAATGCATTTATTGTCTATTACGCTGTTCCCGGTATTTTTACAGGCGTTAATTTACTCAATATTTTTAATTTACAGGTTAACCTTGGCTTTAGCGCAAAACAAACTGGCTCATTCATGTTGCTCTATGCAGCAGGTGCGCTGGTGGCAATGATCAGCGGTGGCCTACTCTATCAACGCTTAGGAAAGAAATATTTACTTATTATTGGCATTACCCTTCATAGCCTTGGAATCTTTCTTTTATTTTTTATTTCAAACACTAGCCCCATAAGCTTTTTAGTATTCGCCTATTTAGTGATAGGTATGGGAGGCGGCTTAAGCGCCAATACTGCCCAAATTAGCTCGTTAATTGATTTTACTGAGCAAGATTTATTACAAGGCAGTGTGCTCTGGAATATTAATCGACAAGTTTCATTTAGTGTCGGTACTGTTATTCTCATTTCGATATATAACTTGATGTCTGGCTCAAGCGATCTCATTCGTTATCAACATACTTTTTTAATTGCAGCAGTCCTCTGCTTACTTTCACTCATTCCCATTTTAAAGGAGAAAACACATGTCTAACCAAATGAATCAGGCCATTCAAAGCGTGATTGACCTACACGTTTTGATCGAAAATGTATTTACAGGCCAAAATGCAGAACAGAGTCTTAACCCGCTTTTAGATAGTTTCGATCAAAATTTTAAGATGGTCACGGTTCAAGGTCAGAGCATTGGTTTAACTGAAGTGAATAGTTTATTTAGCCAAAATATCGGCAACAAACCTTCTTTAAGAATCACCATACTTAAAAGCACAGCTTTATACGAATTTGAAAATTATTGTTGGGTGCAATATCAGGAACATCAACAAACCAATGAAACCGAGACAGTACGTACTTCCACAGCCTGCATTAAAGTAGAAGGCGAAAAATGTTATTGGGTTTATTTACATGAAACTTTAGTTCCCTCACCTTCTTAACTCATCTAGAGCACCTTAAAGATGGCACTTATTTTGCTTAATAATATTACGTTTTATGAAAATCGTAATACTGATCAAAATGGGGAGCTCTCGATATGGGTTATGTTGCAAAGGAATTTACGCGAAAGAACAAGCTGATTCTCAGTATTTGTTCTTTCGTTATTCCAATATGTCTTTGGTGCGCAATCAGTTACTTACCTTTTGTTTGGCATCCTCAAGTACAAATCACGAGTTCGGGAAGTGTTTCTTACTTACAAGTAGGAAGTCGTGTTGATAAAAATGTGTTCTATCTCGAAGCACAAAATGCAGTCAATCGAAATTCTGCACCACCACAAGGTATTTTAGTTAATCCGATTTATTTACCCGCTCCTCATGAAGTCGCTCAGGCTTTGGTCACCGCCTTTACCACACCACCCGAACAACCTGATTCACCGTGGTTTCATCAAAGTTTATGGCACAGTATTAAACTGGTGTTTTCCGCCTTTTTTATCTCTTCGCTTATTGGGATTCCACTGGGTATTTTGTGTGGTTTTTCTAAGCGCATTTCACTGTTAACAGAGCCGTTTGTCGAGTTTTTCCGTTACTTGCCTGCACCAGCTTTTGGCGCACTTGCAGTGGCAATTTTAGGAATTAATGATGCCCCTAAAATTGCAATTATTGTGATTGGTACGCTTTTTCAGCAAATTTTAATTATCGCCAATACCACCCGAATGGTAGATCGAAGCTTAATTGAAGCTGGTTATACCCTTGGTACCAACAAACTCAAAAGTTTATTCCATGTGGTGATCCCCGCTGCCTTACCCGATATTTATCGTGACTTACGGGTGTTATTGGGCTGGGCATGGACCTATTTAATTGTTTCAGAATTGATTGGTACAACCTCTGGTATTACGTGGTTTATTACTCAACAGGCGCGCTATCAAAACTTTGACAATGTCTATGCGGCTATTTTGATTATTGGGGTGATTGGTCTGGTATGTGATTGGGCATTAATGAAGTTAGGTGAGCGGATGTTCACTTGGAAAGTAGGAGCAAAATAATGAATGATTCAACATTTAACGCGCATGAATACTTTCAAAAAATTTATGAACGCCCTGTTATTTTAGAAGCCAAACAGCTCAGCCAAGTATTTAAACATGGTCAAACAGAACGTACGGTTTTAAATAAACTCAATTTGAAAATTCATAAAAGAGAATTTATTTGTGTGATTGGTCCTTCTGGTTGTGGTAAATCGACGCTGAGCCGTGTCATTGCAGGTTTAGACCCATACCATAGCGGAGAAGTTTTAGTAGACGGCGAATGCATTACTGGCCCATGTCCTGAACGCGGCCTGGTGTTTCAGGGTTATACCCTTTTCCCTTGGAAAACTGTAAAAGAAAACGTGATGTTTGGTCCGCAAATGCGCGGCGCTAGTCAAATGACAGCAGAGGCGCAAGCCCGTGAATGGATCAATATTATTGGTTTAGAAAAATATGAAAATCAGTATCCACATCAACTTTCTGGCGGCATGAAACAACGCGTTGCGATTGCTAGAGCACTGGTTAATCAACCTAAAATTTTACTGATGGATGAACCTTTTGGTGCGCTCGACCCGCACACACGTCAAAAAATGCAAAAGCATTTAATGGATTTATGGCAAAACATTGATATCACCATTATTTTTGTGACTCATGACATGGATGAAGCCATTTTACTGGCAGACCGAATTGTGGCACTCAAAGCCAACCCAGGTGAAATTAAGGAAATTATTGAAGTTAATTTACCACGTCCACGCTCACTGGACTTAATGAGTACACCTGAGTTTAAACAGCTCCGCTCACGGGTTGATTATTTGGTACATGCTGACGAAGATGAACTTGACCCAGCTTTACAAGATTTACCAAAAATACCGCGTATGACTCAGGTCAGCACAGAGAAATAATAAAGATATTAAAAAGCCCAAGTTGAACTTGGGCTTTTTATTTATTTGGCTTATTTAAGTTGTTCTACCAGTGTTGGGTAAATCAGCCCATCTACATTTTGTTCAGTTTTATAAATACCATTTTCAACGTTGAATTTATTGACGTGATAAGTAGAGCCATAAATTGAGTCAAACCCTTCAGATTTAGCAAATACTTTTTTATTGGCATTGATATCTAATAGATGCGTTCCACTGACCATCAACTCATATTGTTTCGGGTCAACCCCTGAACGGTTTGCCATGATTTTAACTGCATCGGCATGGGTTGCAGGGTCATTAATATATTTAACTGTTTTGTCCCACACCTGAATGATTTTTTTCCATTCTTCTTGATGAGCAGTTAAATGGCTCATATTGACAGTCAGAGTGTCATAAATTAAACCCGGCTTGTCCTTAGACGTATAGATAATTTTAGAACCCGCTACGGCTTTTAAGGCCTGACCTGCAACAGGTTGCCAGACTGCGATGGCAGAAATATCTGGGCTATTAAACACTTGAGGTAATTGGTTAGTCGCTGAATTTACTAGCTTCACCTCATTCGCTTTAATGTTATGGTCGGTTAAAGCTGTTGCCAGTAAAAGATGGTCAACCAAGCCTTTTTCGACGCCGATTGATTTTCCTTTTAAGTCTTGAATGGTGTTAATGCCCTCTTTTGCAATAATGACATCATTACCCGCGGAATAATCCGTTGCCATGATCATCATGCCTTGAGTGCCACCCGAAGCGGTTACCAAATTATCGCCATTGGTGACCAAAACAGCATCGAGCTGATTTGCCGAAAAAGCTGAAAGCGAAGCCGAATAATCAAACCATTTAAACTCTACATTTAACCCTGCTTCTTTTAACCAACCTTTTTCAATGGCTACTTGCCAAGCCACCCAGCCCGGCCAATCGCTATAGCCAATGGTAATTGGTTTTGTATTTGTGGCTGCCTGAGAGTCTTGTTTAGCCTCGGGCACTTTAGCTGTATTGTCACACCCACCCAATACAACTGCCGATAAAATAGATACGGATAAAAACGCTTTTTTCATCATATAGAAACTTCCCCAACATTTTTACTAACAACACTTTGAGCGGTTTGATTGAGTGACTGTATATAGGCTCGCCAGCCTCCAAAATGGCTAATATCGGTTGCATCGTGAATGGCATAAGCTTCGCAAATAAAGCCTTTGACCCATGTTCCATCTTTTAATTTGAGGTTGCCAATGCCAAGTGGTGCAGGTACTTCAGCCACAATCGCTCCAAAATTTGCTAAAGGAACATCCCACACTTCAACTTCAATGGAAGTACCTGCTGCATCGCATTGCAGGCCGGGTTTTGGTGGTGTGGTATTTTTTAAAGCAAAGAGCTTATAGGTATCTGCAGTCTGAGTTTTCTTGAGCAAAGTAGCATTACGGCTAGTCAGCTGAAAATTAAGGGGCATACCTGTTAAGTGAGCTCCCACAACTGCAAGCTGCACTGAATGGTTGGACTGGATCTCTAGACTTTTTTGATAGTGTTGAGTTGATTTACCCAAGCTTAGTAATGTTTCGGTTTGCCAGAGCTGCGCAAAATTTGCCAGTGCCTGATCCTGCCAAGCTGGTGCAATAAAGGTTACTCCACTTGGTAAGCCGTCCTCACGGAGTACATTAGGTAAAGCCAAAGCCGAAAGATCAGCAAAATTTACAAAGTTGGTATAGGCCCCCATGTGCGCATTTTTAGTTAACGGATCGGCTTCAACTTCGGCAATGGTATAAATAGTTGGTGCGGTTGGAACCATTAAGGCATCAAAAGGCTCTAATACCAAATTAATTCTTCGCGCTAATACCGCACGGTTATATTCTGCTTGAAGTGCATCTGTTGCTTTGAAGCGATCTGCCTGCGCAATAATCTGGGCAATAACCGGATGTGCTTTGTCACGTGTTGTCATGCGTTCAACGGCGACCGTTCTTTCCGCTACCCATGCATCATTATAAAGTGCAGCGGCAAGCTCATTAAAAGAGCTGAAATCAATATTCTCAACTTCATAATCCAGCTTTTTTACGCGCTCGACTGCAACTAAAAAGGCTTTTTCAGATTCAAGATCACCATAAAATTCAAGCTGAGCAGGAATGGCAATTTTTCGTTTAGAAAACTGAGTTGGTACATTGGCTGGATGCGCTCGTGAATATTCATCTGCCTCATCATATCCCTGCATTAAGTTGGCGACTGTCCAAGCGTCATCAATATGCAGTGCAAAAATGGAAATGACATCAATGGTCCGACATGCAGGAATTAAACCTGTGGTAGAGAACCAGCCCTTTGTCGGTTTTAGGCCTACAATATTGTTATGGCCCGCAGGTACACGGCCTGACCCTGCCGTGTCGGTACCCAAACTAAAAGGCACAATGCCGTTGGCAACCACCACCGAAGAGCCTGAGCTTGAACCACCGCTGATATATTCAGGGTTAAAACTATTTTTTACTGCACCATAGGGAGAACGAACGCCAACCAGTCCAGTAGCAAACTGATCGAGATTGGTTTTGCCCACCACAATTGCCCCTGCTTTTTTCAGCATGGCAACTACGGCAGCGTCTTTCTTAGCTAAATATTGAACATCCTCACAAGCAGCAGTGGTGTGAAAACCCGCAACATCAATATTATCTTTAACTGCAAACGGCACACCGTACAGAGGTAAGTCAGCAATATTCTGGTCTTTTAAAACATCAATTTGCGATTGAATCTGCTCGTTCGATGCAATTTCAATCCATGCATGGTCATCATTTTTAATTTCTGCAACATAAGCAATCAGACTTTCAATATGGATTTGTCCAGTTTGATATGCTGTTTTCCAGTCTTGGATTGTCCATAAATTTTTCAACACGCTACTCCTCATTTAGTCATTTTGCTGTATAGGTGGCATCACGGCATCCATCAGTTCTAAATGCCCTTTAATCACCCCTTTCAGCACAATAAATTGCTGGCTAATCTGCCTGAGTTCAGAACTCGAGCCCTGCATTAACATGACTTGCAATATCTTTTGTTGGTCAAGCTGGATATGAAGTGAACTAATTACTTGTGTTAAAAACTGTTGTTGTAAATCAACCAATTGATTGCGCAGGGTCATTTGACTGGCGTCATAAAGTAGCGTCAAGGTGCCTACCATGACTTCATTGGCCTGTGCTTGCTCTGCAATTAAGTGTTTATTAATCATGTCAACAATGGCTTGCGAGCGACTTTCATAGCTCTGCTCGACAATTTTCTGATCGAGTGCGTTGAGTGTCGTTTCAGGCACGGTAATACTGATTCGAGCTAACTTTTGTTTTGCCACAGTCTTATCCTTTTGTTTTAGTCGGATAATTGTTTTGTTTGATATATACGCCTGCACGAACGCTGAGCAATTCGACTAAAAAGGCTTTTAAAGTTTGCTTTGGTTGAACCACGGGTTTTACATCGTTCATATCGCACCTCTAGCTTGGTATTACCAAATTCAGTTTTTGTATTACTGATAAGAGATGCAGAAAATGTGCCAGTTTTTAAGCGCGGTTTGATAGTTTTGGTGGGTATTTATGAGTGATTTTTGGGCAAAAAAGCCCCATGCACAGGGATGGGGCTAATTTATGTGAACAATAAAACCAATCTTATATATTAATTAAATCACAATAAATTGAGTTTTGATTTTGACTCTTCAGATAGATTAATCAAACTATGCGCCCATACATATAAAGAATCTAGAACTGGTCTAAAAGTTTTTCCAAAATCTGTCATTTCATAGACAACTTTGATCGGTGCTTTTTCACCATATACAGTTCTAGATATTAAGCCACTTTGCTCTAATTGCTTGAGTTGAAGGCTTAATGTCATTTCAGTAATTGTAGGAATGAGTTGCTTGATTTCATTAAAGCGTTTCGACCCATCTTTTAAATAATACAAAATAACGCATTTCCATTTTCCACCAACTAAGTCCATAGCCATACTGATATGACATGGATAAGTTTTTCCATTTACCGTAACTTCACATGTATTTTCAGTATTTGCCATTTTTAAACGCTACCTATCAACTTTGATAGTTATTGTACGCCAATACTATAAAAATTATAGTGACTATGATTTTTATAGTTAAAAGGTACTCTCATGGCTTTACTTATTTTGGCTCATCCCTACTACGCTCAATCAATTGCAAATAAAGCAATTGTAGAGGAGCTTGTTAAAACCTATCCAGATCTAGAAGTCCGAGATATTTTCCAGCTTTATCCAGACTATCAAATTGATGTAAGTGCTGAACAAGAAGCCTTGTTACGCCACGACACGATCATTCTGCAATACCCAATGTTCTGGTTTAATATGCCGGCGATTTTGAAATTATGGTTTGATGAAGTCTTTACTTATCAGTTTGCCTATGGCTCTCAAGGCGATAAATTAAAAGATAAAAAAGTCATCATTAGTATGACAGTCGGGCAAAAAGAAGCCGATATGGTGAACGACCGAGAAAACTTAATTGATAGCTTTTTGAAAGCAGTTCAATATTCAATTCAATATACGCAAATGCAGTTAAGCGCCACTTACTTGCTTTATGACGTTTCGCCTTTATCAGGTAATCCAGAGTCGAAAATTAAATTAGAAGCAATTGAACATGGTCATAAAGTATTAAAGCATTTATCTGAAGTATAAGATAAAAAGAGAGCATCGATATAGATGCTCTCTTTTGGGTTTAAGCGACAGGTGCCAAGGTAAAGAGTACTTGTCCCGTTTTTACGGTTTGCCCTTTTTCAATGGTAATGGTTTCTACCTTCATGCGTTCAGGCGCAATAATCGGGATTTCAATTTTCATTGCCTCAATTACCGCAAGGGTTGCACCTTCTTCAACAATATCTCCCGACGCGCATTCGATTTTCCAGATTGAGCCTGGCATGTGTGATTCGACTGCACAGCCCCCTTCAGGAATAACTACGGTTTCGCCTTCATCAACTGCATCTAGACTTTCAGATATATATTCTTGCAAACCTGCTTCATGCCAACGGCGGCGTTCAGCCTCAAAATTGGCTTGTTGCATGTCTTTAAAGGCTTGAATGCTGTCTTGATGTATTTTTAAAAACTCGTTGTATTCTTTTAAATTGAGCACGCCATCTTCAATGCGAAGTTGTAGACGGCCCGCCTTAAAGTCTTCGCGCATTTGCAGAAGTTCTGTTTCAGAGACTTCATAAAACTTAACTTGGTCAAAAAAGCGTAATAACCACGGTTTGCCATCTTCGAAGTCGGCATTTTTACGGTAACGGCTCCACATTTGGGTGGTACGGCCAACAAACTGGTAGCCACCCGGCCCTTCCATACCATATACACACATATAAGCACCGCCAATGCCCACAGCATTTTCAGGTGTCCAAGTTCGCGCAGGGTTATATTTTGTGGTGACTAAACGCTGACGTGGGTCGAGTGGTGTCGCAACTGGTGCACCTAAATACACATCGCCTAAACCCATCACCAAATAATTCGCACTGTAAACCACATCTTTAACCGCTTGCTTTGAAGCTAAACCATTAATACGGCGAATAAACTCGACGTTATCTGGGCACCAAGGCGCATCTGGACGAACAATTTGTGTATAGCGCTCGGTTGCGAGTTGAGTTTGTGAATCTTCCCAAGCCAAAGGCAAATAGACAGTACGTGAAGGCACCTGCATATTTTGAATGTCGGGTAACTCGGCTTCTGCTTGTTGAAGTTTGTGTAAAAGCTCAAGTTGATCGAGCTGGATTGAATCAAAATGAATTTGTAGTGAACGGATGCCCGGTGTTAGGTCAATAATGCCCTGAATATTCTGATTTTCGACCCATTGCATGAGTGCATGAATACGGAAGCGTAAATTTAGATCGAGTACTAACTCACCGTATTCCACCAACAAATAGCTATTCCCTGCTGGTCTATAGGTCACGCTTGGTAAGTCAGCTTCACCTTCTAAAATTGCCAAAACTGCATCTTTTAGAGTATCGGGTTCTGCTTGAATGATTGGATTAAAATCAACCAAAGTTGTATCAGCCGCGGTTAAGCTTTGATGATATTTTTGATCGAGTGCTTTTGCTTGTGCATAACTCACAGGTACAAATTTGACCTTATCACCTGCTTTAAGCTGCCCGATTTTCCAAAGCTCGGAATGAATAACTACCGCGGGGCATACAAAACCGCCTAAGCTCGGACCATCTGGACCCAAAATAATTGGCATATCGCCAGTAAAATCAATTGCCCCAATGGCATAAGCATTGTCGTGAATATTGGAAGGATGTAAGCCTGCCTCGCCGCCATCTTCGCGCGCCCATTCAGGTTTTGGTCCAATTAAACGAATGCCTGTACGGCTTGAGTTATAGTGAATTTCAAACTCATTGGCAAAGAAGGTATCAATATCTTGTTTAGTGAAAAAGTCTGGCGCACCATGTGGCCCATACATCACGGCAATTTCCCAGTTTTGGGTAAAGCTAGGAATTTGTGCTTGAGCTAAAGCGGTAGTCGATTGAGTTGAATATTCAGTAATCGGCAACATATCGCCAATTAATAAATTACGTCCCGCATGCCCACCAAACTGACCCAAAGTAAAAGTCGCCTGTGACCCTAAATAGTCAGGAACATCGAAACCACCTTTAACGCCTATATAGCTACGGCAACCTGAGCGAATAAGTCCACATTTTAAAATCTGGCCTTTTTTAACATTGATGGTTTGCCACATTGGCACCAATTCACCATCAAGTTGCGAAGGCATATCACCGCCTGTAATCACGATTTGGCTGTCGCAGTGAAATTTTAAGGTTGGACCTTGCAAAGTACATTCAAGCCCTGCGGTATTTGGTTCATTGGCTAACAGTTGGTTTGCCACAGTTAAACTGAGTGGGTCGATCGCACCCGATGGCGGTACACCGACATCCCAATAACCTAATCGGCCTGTTACATCCTGAATGGCGGTTTGAATACCAGACTGCAACACCTCAATTTTTTGAGTTTTCCATTCAAACGTATTTAAAAATCGGGTGGTTTGAGTACCTAAAGCAAACACATCGCAAGCAATAATGTTTTGTAAATATTCCAGATTGGTTTCAATCCCTGCGACTTGCGTGTTGGCAAGACTAATACTCATTGCCTGTATGGCTTGGTCCCGTGTTACAGCAGTCACAATGATTTTGGCAATCATCGGGTCATAAAAAGACGACACCGTTGAACCTGTTTCTACCCATGTTTCAACACGTGCTTTCGGGTCAAATTTCACATGAGTGAGTAAACCCGCACTCGGCTGGAACTGTTTAATCGGGTCTTCAGCATAAAGACGAACCTGAATCGAATGTCCTATTGGCTCTAACTGTTCAGTCGGTGCTGACCAGTCACCACTTGCCAAAGTGACCATCCACTCGACTAAATCGACACCAAACACTTGCTCGGTCACGCCGTGCTCAACTTGCAAACGTGTGTTGACCTCTAAGAAGTAAAATTCTTGAGTTTCAGTGTCCATGACAAACTCAACTGTGCCTGCCGAGCGGTAATTCACCGACTGCATGAGTTGAATAGCAACTTTTTGAAGGTAGTCGCGTTGCTGTTCATTTAAGTGTGGCGCAGGTGTTTCTTCAATCACTTTCTGATTACGACGTTGTACCGAACAATCACGCTCACCCAACGCTAAAACTTCCCCTTGCCCATCACCAAAAATTTGAACTTCAATATGGCGCGCATGCTGTACAAATTTCTCTAAATACAATCCCGCATCTTTAAAATTGACCTGTGCTAAATATGACACGGTTTGATAGGCATCTTTTAATTCGGTTTCATTCCAGACCAAACGCATGCCAATACCACCGCCGCCCGCGGTACTTTTAAGCATGACCGGATAACCAATACGGTCTGCTTCTGTCAAAGCTTCAGCTTCGTCTGCAAGGAGTGAACTACCCGGAAGTAAAGGCACATTGCTTTTAATAGCGAGTTCACGTGCCGTATGCTTTAAACCAAAATCGAGCATTTGGCTTGAAGTTGGCCCAATAAACGCAATGCCTTGGCTTTCACACAAATCACAAAACTCGGCATTTTCAGACAAAAAACCATAACCAGGGTGGATGGCTTCTGCCCCCGACTGTTTAGCAACCTCAAGGATTTTTTCAATATTTAAATAACTTTGATGCGCAGGCGCAGAGCCAATCAGGAAAGCTTCATCGGCCAAAGTCACGTGTAAAGAATCACGGTCGGCTTCCGAATAAACAGCAACCGAAGCAATACCGAGTTTTTTTAGGGTGCGAATCACACGACAGGCAATTGCACCACGGTTGGCAATCAGAACTTTTTTAAACATGCTTACACCCCTTCCGCTTCGCGGACAACCAACTGAATTTTGGTTGGGTTATAGGCATTACATGGGTTATTGAGCTGCGGACAATTTGAAATTAAAACAATTAAATCCATTTCTGCCCGAACTTCGACATATTTACCCGGTCCTGAAATTCCATCATCAAATTTAAGCTGCCCGTCTGGTGTAACAGGCACATTCATAAAAAAGTTAATGTTTGGACCAATATGACGGACATTTAAGCCATGCTTTTTTGCAATTGGGTGTTTTGCCAAGGCATACATAAAATTGTTGCGGCAACTATGCATTGGGTAAGTTTCATGTGCATAGCGAACTGTATTACTTTCACATGAACAAGCACCACCAATGGTGTCATGACGGCCACAGTTATCATCATGAATAACCGCAATTGGGCGACCCAAGTTACTGTAGAGCTTGGTGCCCTTTTCTAAATAAATGTGTTGGTTGATGGCCAAAGTATCCATTGCGCTATAACGCTCAGTTGGATTTTCGGCACTCATAAACAAAGTATCGACCGCTTGGTTTCCCTCAAGATCAATAATTCGAAAATATTGGCCCTTTTTAACCTCACACATCCACGCTTCACCCGCAGGACAAACTTCATTTAAAACTGCTTTTTCAAATGATTGTAAAACTGTCATGATGCTTCTCCTGATTTAAATATTGCTAAGTGCGTAGTAGCGGGCTGTGTTTTGAAACGCACGCTGATTTTGCGAACATGCATCACGACAAATATCGCTATCTGTTAAGGAATTGGCTTTAAATAAACTGAGTTGAATATCGGCAGGTTGATAGCTTGAGCTGGTGTCTAAACCATGCGGTGCAGCAGATAAAAATAGCAGACAGTCCATTTCAAAACGCAGCTCAATGGTTTGATCGGTGTTATCAGAATTTACGTAAGACAAAGCCCCGCTTTCATCTGCCGCAACTTTAGAAAATAGATTAACGGCGGCACTGAGGTCTTGGCTTGCAAGCCCATATTTACACATTTCAATGAGTAGGCTGTCTAAGCCGTTTTGGTACATATCATTGCGGGCATCTTGAAATGTACGCGTTCCAAATTGCTTTTCAATTTGTTCTGGTCGGCTTGGCCCACAGAGTGCATCGTTCCAACCATGATCATCATGAACAATTGAAGCCATGACACGACCAAGGTCTGAATAGAGCACATTGGAAGCTTTTAAATAGGCTGTGTGTTGCCCTTTTAAACTGTCAGGCATGTTAAAGCGTTCAAGCACATCGGCAGCATTTACACAAAACAAAGAAACGTTTGCTTGCGCGCCAAGTGATTTAAATCTAAGAATGGTTCCCTTTTGAATACGACCCGACCAGTGATGTCCACCGGGTAAAAGTTCGGTCCAAATTGCCTGATTGTTATGATAAGTTGTAGTGTTCATAGCTACTCCTGTCGGATAGTTTTAGACTTCCTCCCGGGCTTTTATCCCTCCGTGTAGTTCGCTAGGAACCGTGAACTCTCGGTCCAGTCATACATGAAGTATCGGAACCCTAGATCACTTTTGATTGTTTATGACTATGCAAAGGACATGCCAGCTTAGTATTACGTTTTTGGTTAAAAGTAATACTAAACTTGGGCAATTTGAGTGCGATTTAAAATACAAAGTAAAAAGCTGCACTAAAAATTGTGCATTTCAAAGCATCAATACCGCAGTAATTGCCTCTATAGAGATTTGAGTAACAATTAATGAATGCACAGCAATTTTAATTAGGAATGTTTTTCTTATTGATCTAACAAAAAGCCAATCATCTCTACAGTAAAATGATTGGCTCTGTCGTAAAGATTAGGCTTAATCTAACTTGAGTTGCTGTCTGAGCTTTAAGATATCCACCAATCCTTTATCTCTGGTTTGGTATAAATCGATATCTTCATATTGTGTTAACAGCTGGTTGGTTTGTGTTTCTAACAAGTCCGTTGTTTCTTCTGAATGTTGAAATGCTTGCATATCGTTCCACCATTCTGTCATCGGTGGACCTAAATGATGGATCGCCTCTTTAAAGCCCTTTTGGTTTGCAAGCTGCATATTAATGTAGGGACCAAATAGCGCCCATCTTAAACCCGGTCCACTGGTAATCGCGACGTCAACATCTTCGGCAGAGCACACGCCTTTTTCAACCAGTGAAAAGGCTTCTCGCCATAGCGCAGCCTGCAAGCGGTTTGCTACATGCCCTTTGACTTCTTTATTTAAAACAATTGGGTTCTTGCCTAATTGTTTATAGAACTCGGAAGCCTGCTTCAAAACTTGTGGAGACGTCAAAGTACCACCAACAATCTCAACCAAAGGTAAAAGATGAGGCGGATTAAAAGGATGGCCTAGTAAAATACGTTCAGGATGTTGGGCCTCTTTTTGAAAATCAGACACTTTTAAGCCCGACGAACTTGAAGCAATAATGGTGTGTTCAGGGCAATATGAGGTGATTTCTTGGTACAGCTTTTGTTTTACATCCAGACGTTCAGGGGCATTTTCTTGAATAAAATCAGCTTCTGAAACTGCATCTTTTAAGTGATTAGAAATTTCCAAATTAAGTAATACATCTTGTAGAGCATGGCTATACTCAGAGTTTCCATCCAAAGCCAATAAATCATTTAAATTTGCAGATATTCTTTTTTTAAAAATCGCTTCATCTATAGGATACGGGTCGTAAACCTTAACTTTAAATCCTTTATATAAAAATAAGGCGGTCCAACTTGCTCCAATTACACCTGCACCTACCACACCAACCGTTTTAATAACTTCCATATTTTCCTCGTCACAATGTTGTTTTACTCGAAATTTCTTTACCCAATTTTATGCTTAAATAAACATAGCAGATTCAACCAATCAATAAATTTAATTGTTTATATTTTATATAATTTGTCCTATATTCCCTATCTTGAAAATTTATTCCTTTCGCCAGCACAGCTTAATCTTTTACCCTTTTTAACCGTTATTTACTGAACTTTATGTCAAAAAATCTAGCAACATTGATTGGTCTAAGCGCCATTCTCATGTGGGCATCTATGGTGGGCTTAATGAAACAAGTCAGTGCCGCCATTGGACCTGAGCTAGGTGTTACGCTTATTTATTCTTTAAGTGCGCTACTGTTGCTTGCCATTTTCAAAGTTCCAGACTTTAAGCAAATTTCCAAAAAATATTTAATATTGGGCACAATCCTGTTCGTTGCTTACGAGCTGTGTTTTTCTTTTGCGATTGCTTACTCTCAAAGCCCTCAACAAGCAATTGAAGTTAGCATTGTTAACTATCTGTGGCCGAGTTTAACGGTTTTGGCCTTTGTTATTTTTAAGGAATTAAAGTTTAATTTTCTTATTATTCTCGGCTTACTTATTTCAATTTCCGGCATTATTTTTATTCAAACTGGAAGCGGTGATTTTAGTCTAAGTAGCATTGTCGATAATTTTCATAGCAACCCTCTGAGCTATATTTTGGCATTTGTAGGTGCCATTATTTGGGCTTTTTACTGTGTACTCACCAAAAAAATGAGTAATGGGCAAAACCCGATCTCTATTTTCTTTGTTTGTGTCGCACTCACACTATGGTTCAAGCTGCTTGTCTCTGGGCAATTCGCCATTCCCTCGATGGACATTCCAACTGTAATCACCCTTTTAGTTGCATCTGCTGCAATTGGCTTTGGCTATGCGGCATGGAACATTGGCATCATTCATGGAAACATTACCATGCTTGTAGTGGCCTCGTATTTCACCCCTATTATTTCTTCTATTTTGGCAATGTTTGTTTTACAAACTCAATTACCCTTAAGCTTTTGGCAAGGTACAGCCATGGTTACGACTGGTTCTTTTATTTGCTGGGTTTCAACCAACTGGTCTGTGATTCAACCTTTCTTTAAAAAATTAAGAAATAAAAACCCGTAACGAGCAGAATTAAAACGGGTCACAATTACTCGTTATTTCACCGTAATACTGTAAAAGCTATCAATAGCATCAACCATTTGAGATAAACCCGGTTGCTCTAATGGGTAATGCCCTGCATTTTCCAATATTACGGTTTTTACAGGTACCTTCTGAATACGGCTAAGAAATGGTGTACTTAAATCAAGTGGAGTCCAACGGTCTTTTTCTGGTTGAGTTAACAAGACTGGGCACACATTAAACTCTTCAGGCATCACTTCAGGTTTGTAATGTATATATGAGTCTAAAAATGTGAGTGAAACCGAGTTACCAGCCGAGGTTTTATCTTTCATAAAAGCCTTTAAAGCCTCTTTATTGTTCACCAAAGTACTCATTTTACTTGTCCAGCTCATTGGAATCCGCATTGAGGCCAGAGGTGTTTTTGCAGTCAAATGCGCAATTGGCGTCCCTACTCGACTCATAAATAAGTTACTTGCTACAGTGTCTGTAACCTTCTGGCTACTTGTGTCAAGAAAAGTCATTCCAACAATTGCTTTCACTTTTTTATTCTTTGCCGCAACATGATACGTCAGCATTCCACCTGCACTTAAACCATAAAGCACAACCGGACGACTATCTTTTGCTATTTCAATATCAATTAAATCACTACCAGCCTGCACCCAATCGTTATAGCTAATAACCTTGCCTTTACTAACTTGAGTGACACCATATCCCGGCATATCGACTGCAATTGTTTCATATCCCCGATCAGCCAATGGTTTACCTAAAATCATCGACATTTGTCGACCATTCGTACCCACACCATGAAATAAAATCACTTTAATTTTTGCATTTGGATTTCGATAAGTATCTAAATGGATGTTATTACCATTCCAAGCCCACCATTCTTCTTTTGGTAACTGGTCTTTAGGAATATGAAATTCTTGAGGAAGAAATTGTTCAATTTGTTGCCAAGCAGCTTGATTTTGATAACCCATTGCCGAATCTCCTGATTTTATTTCTTTAGCGGCAGATGCACTTGTGACACAGACTACGAGGCCTATTACACTCAGTTTACTTATTAAATACCGTATAATACCTGCGGGCTTTGTTGGCTGAACAGCATTCATTTTTGTTGTACTCGTTCTTATCCCAAGCATAGATATTAGGCGTTTAAATTTTAATTACCATGTTAGGTTAAAACAGATGTTTTACTATTTAGGTCAATTGATAAATTCAGGCTCTGATTGCTAAAGACTCAAAACTCCGACGGATTAGAATTCCCCCATTGCCCAAAGCGTGCTAATATCCAAATTCTGACAATCACCCATGTCAAAATTATTTTCAGAGGGAATAAGATGTTAAAAACTCAAAAAATCAACATCGTACAAGAATTTGATGCACCCGTAGACAAGGTCTTTGCAACCTTGAGTGAGCATGAAAACCTAAGCAAACTTTTCGCTCCAGCTAAAGTGACTCGCATTAGCAACGGAAAAGACGCTCGTAATGGTGTTGGCTCTGCTCGTAAAATGTCTATTCCATTTACACCTTCATTTGTTGAAACTAATTTAATCTACAAAGAAAATGAACTCATCGAATATGCGATTACCAGCGGCATTAGCCCAATTAAAGGTCACCGTGGTGTGATGAAGTTTATTGATTTGGGAAACAACCGTACTCGTTTGGATTACACCATTAGCTTTAAAGGTCGAGTGCCTTTTATTGGCCCTATCATTAAAGCAGCTTTAGAAAATGGCGTAAGCCGTGGACTTAAAAAACTTAAGTTTTAATTGAGACATATCAAATAAAAAGCCCAATTAAGGGCTTTTTATTTAGCCACAAAAACAAAAGCCGACTCGTTAAAGTCAGCTTAATACCACAGTGTGAGAAAATTGCTTAAATAGTTATTGTTCGTGGCAATCTTCTATCTATTTTCTTTTTCTAACATTAATTTACACCTTGGTTATGACTGTTTGATTAAAAAGAAATCAGAAATACCAAATAAAATGCAAATTAATTCACTCTTAATAAAACAAATGCAATTAAATTAACACTTATTAAAAATGATGTATATCAACCACATCTTTAGAAATTTTCTAAAGTTTAGTATGCTGAAAATAACTTACTAATTAATAGAAAATAAGCAATACAATGGAACATCAGAGTTTGTTAAAGGAATTAAATTCGCTTATTGAATATTATTCCAAAAGAACAGATTGTCCACCTACCAGAATTCGTATAGGTTACAGAGCCTATGCCAAACTCATGCAGAATCCAAAATTTGCTGATGAAGTAACAAACTCTGCTTTAGATCCAAACAAGCGTAAATATAAAAAGTTGAAAATCAAAGTCACAAAAGATGACGATCAACTAGAGCTCGAATAAATAAAAAGCCCAATTACGGGCTTTTTACTTTTAAAATGTGTTTGGGTTTATCGCTAAGACAGCATTATTAAAAAATAATCTAGTAACTTGTCTCGCTCATCTACACTGTTTTTACTTAAAAGTTGAACCATTGCCCCATCAATCACAAACAAAAACATGTGGGCGTCTTTCATTGAAGCCGTAGTTTTGACGGTTAAAAGCAGTTTATAAATTTCGTTGATTAGCCAAGTTCTATATTCCGTTACAACCTGATAAGCCTTTGGGTAGAGCTTTTCAATTTCAAAAATGGCTTTAAAGGGCAAATGATAAAAACCATTTAAGTCGGCATGTAAAAGGTAAATCTGCTTAAGTTTATCTAGCACCATTTGCTCTTTATATGAATTAAGAATGGAAAATACTTTTACTTTGAGCGCATCTTTTTGAAAAGTCAGACACATCTCGATGAGTCGGGCTTTTGAGTGAAAGTCGTTATAGAAAGTAGCTTTGGGAATTTTGGCTTCTGCAATAATTCGGTCGACACCGACCTTATGAAAGCCATCTTGATTAAATAAATCTTTTGCTGCGTGAAGCACGCGCAGCGCTCTAAATGAAGATTCTAAATTTTTCATGTATACCGCTTAAAATAATTTTTTGTTGTATCTAAAAGAGATAGAAATGCCGTCACTCTTAAAATGAGTGTTAAAAAACAGGCATGAATAAGCAGCACAAAAATGTGCCCTAAGCTATCTCTGGTTTTATTGTTGCTATGATTTTTGAATCGTAACGATTCTTAAGGCGTAGAAAACCTAGAGTCGATTAAACCGTTTTAAAGACTGTTCAAGCGGTATGAATAGAGAGAGTTTGGCAAAGGCCAAAAATTGAGAAGAATTAGTACGCATAGCGGACTCCTTTGGCTATAAAAGAAGTTTCACCGCATTACTGCTAAATAATGGTGGTGAAACGAAAGAGGGTTAGCAGACTGGAGCCAAAGAATCCAGCACACCCGAGGGTGTCCCCCTTCCGTTCCACCGTAAAGGGGGCACACAGGGATTTCCACAAAAAAGTTAGACTTTTTCGTGTACTTTGGCTGATGGTCTGCTAAAACCAACTGGCAATGTAGGCCAGCACGCAAAGGATAGTATTCACTTTTGTTGGCGTCAAGCGTAGGAATTGACATTTGTATTAAAGTAGAGCAGTTGGGTAGTTAAATAATTAAAATTGGTTAAGTCAAAGATCACTGAAATTTAACTTACTCTAACCCTCTTAACTTTAGATAAATATTTTTATAACGTCTTTTGAGTATATAAAATTAAATTTTTTATGGTTCAACCATTTCACCACTATAAAAAACTCTATTGGAATTACTCGTCAAACTTAAGGTCATTATTAAGTGGTCTTGATCTAATTCATTAAACTTAGAAACCTCTATTGTTCTTCCATTATCACACTCATATAAAGCATATACTGACAACTCCTTCTCTATAAGTTTGGAGTATCTAGTTTCTCCTTCTAAGGGATTTTTAGTATAAGTACAAGTTCCAGAAGTATTTAATTCAGGTCTATTAGTATTTTTAAAATCCATATTAAAAGAGATTCCTTTTTCATCAATGAAATGGATATCTAATTTTAAGTGTGAAGGTCCTAAAGTTGTTAAATTAGGTGAGCTAAGATTTGTCGAATTACTTTCATTTAACTCCTCCTCTAATACTTTCGGTTGCTCTTCTTCAGATAAAATATCACTATCCTTCGTATAGGAGGCACTACTCTCAGCTTGATAATCAATATTATTTATAGGATTGTTAAATTTATTCTCATCTTGATATACACTATCAGCTTCACTGTAGGCTGGTTGCTCAACATAGCTTTTGGGAGAATTCAATAAATAAATTATAATTCCTACACATATAAAAATAATTAAAATTAAAAAATAAATAAGTGATTTACCTTTTCTTTTTTCAGGTTCTGTATAAACAGTTTTTAAATTTTTCTCATAAGAATTCGATTTTGAAAATTTATTCTTTAACGCATCAAAACTTAGACCAATTGTTCCTAGAACTGTTATAGCTGCCATAACAATTAAAGGAGCAATAACTGAGCCTAAAACAAAAACTCCCACTGTCCCCATAAAACTATGAGGTTCTATGATTGAATAAGCAACATAGTAAGGCAATAACAAAGCTAGAATATAAATACACCAAACAAAAAAATATCCAAATATTAGTAATAGTGACTGCACAAATAAGCTCCCCCCAGGAATCTATCCCAGTGTAATATATTGAGCTGTTATTTGTTACTATTAAGGTTATTTAAATAATCTATCTTGTCTATAACTAAATAAACTTAACCTTATTTTTTCTACTTAACATTAAAAGTACTTTAAGCTTCTTTTGAGATTATTTTCAGCTTTAATCTTCAAATTAATTTTAACTAGAGCTAACTAAGCAAGAATCAAGTAATCCACCCAATAAACCACTCACTAATCCATCAACTTCTTACGGCGATACAACCCACAATCCCCAGAAAATAACGCTGCCAATAAACAGGTAATAATGGCGTAAGTGGCAACATTCACTCCAAATAGCTCAATGGCTAAAATAGATTAAGCCCAACTGAACCAACGCTCAATCAGGCCAAATCACATGTTCAAATCTTAATTAATGCTACCAATCACAGTTTCTGCATGGCAGGTCGCACCCTTCTCTGCCTCAATCTGAATAACACCACTACGGTGTGCCAGTACCTGCACTTCCATTTTCATGGCTTCCATAATGGCAACCACTTGGCCTTCGGTGACTTGCTCACCATTTTCAACTTTCCAAGCGCTAATCACACCATTAATCGGAGCTAGTAAATGCTCAGCACTTACTTCTGGCTCGGCTGTTTGCGCTTGAACTGCGGTGGCTGGGCCTTGTGCAAACATCCCCGCAGGTAAACCTAAACGGTGTAACTTGCCATCAATTTCAATATAGCTGAGTAGCATTGGTTGTTGATGGTTTGGAATACCACGTTTAGTTGGCTTTAATTCTTGTTTAAAGTCATTTTCGATCCAACGGGTGTGGACATTAAACTCATCGGTAAAGTCAGGTTCATTGAGTACTGCACGGTGAAAGTCTAAAACTGATGCCACGCCTTCTATTTTAAATTGCTTCAAAGCACGTTTAGCTCGGGCAATTGCAACTTCACGAGTTGGGCCAGTCACAATCAGTTTTGCCATGAGTGAATCAAAATGACTAGACACTAAAGAGCCAGTGCGAACACCTGTGTCGACTCGTACACCGTTACCAAACGGCGCTTCAAATAAACTCAACACACCAAAGGCCGGAATGAAACCACGTGCTGGGTCTTCGGCATTAATACGAAACTCAATCGCATGGCCTTGGGCTTTTGGTGTTTCTTTAATAGAAAGCGCTTGGCCCTGCGCAACACGAATTTGCTCAACTACCAAATCGACTTTTGACGTCTCTTCGGTAACTGGGTGCTCGACTTGCAAACGGGTGTTTACTTCTAAAAATGAAAGCTTGCCGTCACGACTCAGTAAGTATTCAACTGTACCCGCGCCAACGTAGTTTGCTGCCTGACAAATGTCTTTTGCCGAGATTAAAATTTGCTGGTAAATCTCATCACTAATAAACGGTGCTGGCGCTTCTTCGACTAACTTTTGGTTACGGCGTTGCAATGAACAATCACGTGTACCAAGCACGACAATGTTGCCATGCTGGTCGGCAATCACTTGTGCTTCTACATGACGCGGTTTATCTAAATATTGCTCAACAAAACATTCACCACGGCCAAAGGCAGCTTTTGCTTCACGTACTGCCGACTCATAAAGCTCTTTAACCTCTTCGAGTTTCCAAGCGACTTTTAAGCCACGGCCACCGCCACCAAACGCAGCTTTAATGGCAATGGGTAAACCAAATTGTTTGGCAAAACCTAAAGCTTCATCTGCATTATTAAGTGGGTCTTGCGTGCCTTGAACTAACGGCGCACCTACCGAAGCGGCAATTTTACGCGCTTCGATTTTATCGCCTAGTTTTTCAATGGCACTTGGTGATGGCCCTACCCATTTTAAACCAGCATCAATCACAGCTTGGGCAAATTCGGCACGCTCAGATAAAAAGCCGTAACCCGGATGCACCATGGTCGCTTTCGATTTTTTGGCAACTTCGATAATGGCTGGAATATTTAAATAGGTTTCGCTTGCGGTTGCACCAGCCAAGCCCCATGCTTCGTCTGCAAGTTCGACATGCATGCTGCCAATATCGTCATCTGCATATAACGCGACCGATGAAATTCCCATGTCACGGCAAGCATGAATAATACGAACGGCAATTTCACCACGGTTAGCAATCAATAATTTTTCTGTATTCATCATTCATTCTCAAAATCTGTAAATTCGGCAATTTTTTTAAATTTGATATGGCAACCTGCTGGTATCTGCGCCACCAAATCCCAATGGTGTTTAGCAACAGCGCCAATGACTGGATATCCGCCCGTTAAAGGGTGATCATTCATAAACAAAACAGGCTGACCACTCGGTGGAATCTGCAAAGCACCAATGCATGTGCCTTCACTTTCCAGTTCATGGGTAATTTTGCGAGTTAAAGGCTGCTCACCTGAAAGTCTTAACCCAACGCGGTTGCTTTCGTTGGTCACAAGCCATTCTTGCTGACAGAGCAGTTCAATACTGTCTTGCTCAAACCAATCTGTGCGTGGTCCCATCACAATGTCTAGTTCAACCAACTCGCCAGCTTTTGGTAAATCGAACTTACCCACTTTATTTACGCTAATGTTGGCGGCTTTAATTTGCCCTTGGTAAATGGTATCTCCAAGCTTTAAAGGCTCTGGCCCTAACACTGCCAAACTGTCAAACGAAGCACTATTTAAAACAGGTTCAACGTCTATGCCACCACGCACTGCCAAATAGTTTCTTAAGCCTGCTGTGGGTGGCTGAATTTGAAATTCATCACCTTCATCCAGATCAATCGGTTGATAGCTTTCAAAGTCTACGGTTTGACCATCAGCAAATTTCACTCGAATGTTTGAAATAGCCCCAGCCACTGCAATAACGCCTGCATGCTGCATTTTGGCTTTTAGGCCGCCATTTAAAACTTCAATGACGGGTGTGTTAGTTGGGTTACCCACAATACGGTTGGCACTATGCATGGCCGAAACATCCATTGCACCTGCAACACCAACGCCAATATTGGTCTGGTTTAAACGCCCTTCGTCTTGAATGAGCATCTGTAAACTTGGTGCAGTGATCTTAAACAGTGGCGTAGATTGCTTAGGCTCAACCGTACGCGTAATTTGCTTCGGTACATTCACGGTCGTTGGGCGATGCGTGACATCTTCAAAATATACGGTCATGCCCGGTAAAAGTAGTGCCGGATTTTTACGCTCTAAATCCCACATTTTTTCTGATGTAGTACCAATAAGCTGCCAGCCACCCGGACTGTCTTTTGGATAAATACCAGAGTATTTTCCAGCCAAGCCCAAAGAGCCTGACGGTATTTTTTTACGTGGAACCGTTAAGCGTGGAATATCGGTAAATGGCTTATCGGGACTGCTCATATAAGCAAAGCCCGGCGCAAAACCAATAAAAGCCACATTCCAAACGCTTTCATGATGTTTTCTAATCACATCGGCAACAGATAATCCTTGCAACTTTGCAACCTGAGCAAGGTCTTCACCGTCGTAACGAATCGGTACAATTACTTCTTGTCCGCTACGCTCAAACCCTGAATCAATCTTAAGGCTCTGAATTGAAGCAACCAGCGTTTTAAAATTGGTTTCGATCTCGTTAAAAAAAACCAAAATTGTTTTTGCAGCAGGGACTAAGTCTTTAATTCCATTCAATTGCGTATTTTGCAATTTATTGTATAACGCCAATGTTTCTTCGAGGCTTGCAAGCTCAATCAGAAAACAATCGGCGTTTACCGATAAAAAACGCATTTGCTTATCCTTTTAATTCTTCTTTAGTCCAATTAGCCAATCCAAGCGCGGTCAGGAATGTCGGTAATAAACATGTAGCCCGGTGCATGACTAATGGCAAAAGGAATTTTTGAGTTCATGACTGCCGCTTGAGGCGTTACACCGCAAGCCCAAAACACTGGAATTTCACCCGCTTCTATGCGAGAAGCATCACCAAAGTCAGGTTTGTTTACGTCCAAAATTCCTAAGCTTTCAGGGTGCCCAATATGTACAGGCGCACCATGTACACTTGGCATACGCGCGGTAATTTTCACAGCTTCACTAATTTGATGAGATGGAATTGGTCGCATTGAAACCACCATGTTTCCTGAAATACGGCCTGCTGGCTGGCACTGAATATTGCTCAGATACATCGGTACATTGGTGTCATCATGAATATGGCGAACTTCAATACCCGCTTCTTGCAAAGCCGTTTCAAATGAAAAACTGCAACCAATTAAGAACGTGACTAAATCTGGATGGGCATTATAAATCTCGCTTGCATCAGTCACTTCATCGACCATTTCGCCATCTTTCCAAACGCGATAACGTGGAAAATCGGTTCGGATGTCTGAGTCTTCCGCAAGCTTAGTTGCATAGATGCCTTCTTCGAGCACATCAAGCACTGGACAACTTTGAGGGTTGCGATGTGCGTATAACAGAAAATCGTAAGCCCACTCTTTTGGCACCGAAATCATGTTGACCTGTGTCATGCCCGCGCCCATGCCTGCCGTTGGTTTATCAAAACCAACACGAATTTTTAAACGCGCTTCTAAAGCGGCTTCAAGTTGAGCTGGGTCGACTTTAATATCCTTATACATTGCGCTCTTCCTTATGCTTTATTTACAAACGGGCGGATTTCAATATTGTTTTTTACAAGCTCGGCTTTAATGGCTGCCGACATCTCTAACGCACCGTCGGTGTCACCATGTAAGCAAATGGTATCGGCTTGAATTGGGGTAAAGACACCATCAATTGACTCAACTCCACCGTTTTTAAGCATTGAAACCACACGACTAGCAACAAATGCCGAGTCATGTAAAACCGCTCCTTCTAGACGACGAGACACCAGTGAACCATCGCTGTTATATGCGCGGTCTGCAAATGCCTCAGACACGACTTTTAAACCAGCCGCACGCGCCTGCTCTACCAAATTTGAACCTGCCAAAGCGACTAAAACCAATTCAGGGTTATACATTTTAATCGCATCAATGACGGCTGCTGCCTGAGCTTGGTCATGGGCAATGGTGTTGTAGAGTGCACCGTGTGGTTTAACATATTGCACTTTTGAGCCTGCCACTTTAGCCAAACCATCGAGTGCAGAAATTTGATAAAGCACATCAGCAATCAGTTCATCACGCGACAAATCCATATTACGGCGGCCAAAACCAACTAAGTCTGGATAAGAAACATGCGCACCGATCGTCACGCCAAGTTCAACGGCTTTACGAACCGTTTTTAAAATGCCGAGCGGGTCGCCAGCATGGAAACCACAAGCAATGTTAGCACTGGTCACGACAGGTAAAATCTGATCATCATTACCCATTTTCCATGAGCCAAAGCTCTCACCCAAATCACTATTTAAATCTACAAACATGGCATTATTCCTTTATCACTTAACAAAGTCTGGCTTAAAGCTTGGTCAAATAGTTAAACACTGTCGTAAATGACATATAACCCATCCACCACGTCAACAGACATGTTAACCCACCCAAAATAAGCAACCATTTTGGATAGTTATAATTACCCATTAAATCTTTACGGCACGCAGCAACATACACAAAAATTGTAAGACCAATTGGCAACACTAAACCGTTAAAACCACCCACAAAAATGAGTAGACCTGCTGGGGTTGCGCCCAATAACACATAGAGTAATAAAGCCAATGCGATAAAAGTAATGGTCGTATAGTTGTTTTGTTTTGGTGTTAAGTTCTTTTTAAACACGTTAAAGAACGACACTGAAGTATATGCTGCGCCAATGGTGCTACTAATACCGGCTGCCCAGAAAATTAAACCAAACAATTTAAAACCAAATGTACCCGCTGCATATTGGAATGCTTGAGCTGCCGGATTGGCGTCATGGCTGGCTAAATCAATATTTGCCCCGCTCACCACTACACCTAAAAATGCTAAAAACAGCACATAGCGCATGATGCCGACAACAATAATCCCCTTGGTTGCAGCTTTAGCGACTTCATCAATATTTTCAGGGCCAACCGCACCTTTATCGAGTAAACGATGTGCACCGGCATAGCAGATATAACCACCGACTGTACCGCCGACAATGGTGGTAATAATGGCAAAGTCGATCTGGTCTGGAGCAAAGGTTTGATGTACAGCTTGACCCACAGGAGGCATCACAATCACGGCAACAATAATAATCAGGAGAATTTTAAGCAATCCCAACACGATCATGCTTTTATCCATGGCAAGCGTTGCTTTTCTTGATGCAAAAATCAAAATAGCTAAAGCACCACTTAAAATACCGCCCCACTTTGTGTCGAGGCCAAAAAGCGCATTGAGACCTAAGGCAGCACCTGCAATGTTACCAATACTAAAGAAAAAACCACCGAGAATGACCAGAAACGCCAGTAAGTAGCCACTGCCGGGAATTGCTTTATTGGCAATATCCGATGCACGCATTTGAGTGAGGGTTACCACTCGCCAAATATTTTGTTGAACCACATAATCAATCAGAATGGAAACTAAAATGGCAAAGCCAAATGCCGCACCTAACTTCACTGTAAATACAGCAGTTTGGGTTAAAAAGCCGGGCCCCATTGCAGAGGTCGCCATCATAAAGATCGAGGCAACTATGGCCCATTGGCGATCTGATAAAAAAGAAGATTTCAGTAAAGACATATTAATGCGTTCCTCATCCATTTGAGCTTAACAACGCTATTTTCAGGTTGAACCAAGAACATCATTTTTCCCAAACAATATTCTTTAATCCTTTTAAATGACAAAGATTCCCTGTTCCCCAATCAACACAATCGGTGATCAAATCTTGTATTTAAAATAAAAACATAGCTCATCCCTACGGACAATAAGACTTTTTACATAAAATTAAAAAATCAAATACATGATTTTAAAAGATTTAATGTTTATTAAAAAATCAGGATAAGCTTTACTTATCGAACTGCATAAGCTGCTTTTATGGCTTTACAGTCAAACAGCTATTCTGGAACAAAAAATTTATCTAGAAAAATAACGAGAACTTTTTATTTTTGGATTCTTTCATTGAGACTTTTCATGGCGCTCGTCGATACTTTAACGGCGACCTCTGTCAATTTCTCTTTCAAGGCAACGTCATTCCCATGAATATAGATAGAGGTAAAATGAAATGTCTTTAACTGAATGGGGGTATTTAATATTTCTAGTCGACCATCAGTGATTTCTTTTAACGCCGTTAAGGTCGGTACGACTGCAATGCCTAGGCCCTGTTCGGCTAAACGCAATAAAGTTGCTAATGAATAACTGGTAATTGAAAGTGGTTCATCAATGCCTTGCTCTTTCATTCTGGCTTTTAATTCTTTATAGGGATAGGTAATTTTTGGGTAAGTTAAAATGGTATGAGACATAAGAGCTTTAAAAGACATTTGAGCTACACAGCCTTTAAAGGAAGGTGAAGCCAAGAAACTCAGCTCAAAGTCACACAATGCCTGTTCAATACATTCAAAAGCCAATGTTGGCCCAAGCAAAAAGGCCATGTCCAAGTCCCCTGTCCGAACGCCTTCTTGTAAATTAGGTGTTAGATCGACCACAATTTCGACTGAAACTTTTGGGAACTCTTGTTGAACTTTTTCGATGTATTCGACCAACCACGTATAAACGATTGTTTCGGAAACACCTAAACGAATTGTTCCCGTCAGGTGCTGGTTTTCGGTAAGCTCTGCGACAAGGTCGGTTTCCAACCGCATAAACTTTTCAGCATATTTAAATAGTGTGATGCCTTTGTGAGTCAGTTTAAATTTTCGCAAACTTCGGTCTAAAACTTTAAAACCTAATTCATTTTCAAGAGATGTGATTTTTTGAGATATCGCAGGTTGGGTTGTTTGCAATTTAGTTGCAGCCTTATTGAAGCTATTTAAAGTCACAACCCAATAAAAAGCTTCCAGATTCTTTAAATTCACGTTATATCCCACATTAGAAATCCCTCTACTTTTATAGTATGGAATTTCTTAACATGATTAGGCTAGCCATTTATTTATTTTTATTTGAGTTCGGCTTATTTCACTCTCACAAAAATAATATCTAGATCCTTTTTAGGAACAAACTTGGTTTTAGTCATCTGAAATTGAGTTGGACTAATCTTTTTAACTTGACCATCCCAGCAAAATGAAACTAGTTCGTCTTTATCACGCTCAATGGTTAACTTAAAGTTTTCAATTGGCTTTGCCCAATTTGCACCAGTTGTCAAAATATAGCCCAAAGCACTAAACGGGGAGTTTTGGGCGCTGGCTTTTTTTAAGCCCTGCTTAAATTGTTTGTCCATACAAAATTGCTGGTTGTATTCATCCGGGTATAAAGCAACAGAGCCACCCACCAAGGGTTTATATTCATGGTGAATTTTAGTCAAACCATTGGCTTTAAAGGTTTGCTTCCAACTATAGATCACTTGAGATGACCACGGGATGACATCATCTTTTTTAAAATTGGCTAAGATTTTTTGTATGTTCGGCTTCTTACATTGTTTTAGCTTATCTACATAATATTCATAATCATAGTTGTCTCGAACCCATGGGTTGAGCATGTCTTTTTCACTAAAACCGCATTGCTTAAACTCATCCGTGGCATCAATCAGAGGTGATTTTTCATCTTTTTGAATAAACGTTCTGACATGCATTTCCGGTTTTATATTTTTACCATCCACCACGATCTTAAAACTTTTTAAAAGTTCTTCTGTATGGGCAAAATCAGACTCAAAGAAATTATCAATACGCGGTAAGGGAAATAAAATGGTTTCAGTGACATCTTTATTGCTTAGGTTTTTATAGAGGTAATCGACTTTAATTAGTTTTTTACTAATAAATAGATCTTCGCTTTGCATGGCAATCTGCGAATTTTTGAGATATTGAATCCCACCCGTACCGACATAGCCCGTAGAATCATTAGCTATGCTATAGGTCGATAGTTGAATCAATACAGCAAAAGTCATTACAAGCTTTTTCATTTTAAAGTGCTCTATGTCATTTTCTAATTATGGAATATCAAGCTAAGGTAAATCATATTATATATTTCACCCACAAAAAACCGTCTAAAGACAGTTCGTTGATACATTCACAATCTAATTCCTTTTAATGATAATTTAGTTTTTGCCTCATCATCTTTTTTTGCACACTAATTTTTCCAATAAAATTGGTTAGCCATAAAATGCATTCATCACGATGTTCAAAATGAGGAATCAAACTTAAATCAATTTTTATATCTCTATCTGCCAAAGGCAAACTCAAGCAATATTCAAAGTCGATAGAGTTGTACTTTAATTTGAGATCTTTTTCTTCGGCCTGCTTTTTGATTTCCGCCATAATTCGATTAAGGTTAACAATCAAGTTATTTGAAACTTGATTATTTTCATAGATACGTTCATATACATTTTCAGCAACGTCTATGTATTTTATTAACTCGGCATTTTCGTTCATATTATTTATATTCCCCTTTTTTTAAAGATTATGAACAGCTAAATGTTTAATTGCGTTACTTGACACGTTGCTTATGTGAAAAATGTATATTTCTATTTACCACACAATACAACTAAGTTTTTGTTATTTATATAAAAACACTGCATAGCTGAACATTTACATACATTTAATGTTTTTTAAAATCTGAGTTTAGACAAGTTTAAAAGTTAGTTATGAGCAGATTTAAGACAAAAAAAACCGCCCCAGAAGGCGGTCGCTGAAGTTAAACCAGCAGTATATAGAAGTATGGTGGACGTCACTTCTATATTCTTTTATGAAGGAGTTTTATTGTTTTTACTAAAATCCTCAGATTTAAAATAATTGATAATCATGTCTGCATGCTCTTCTTTTTGAGGAGCTACAGATACAGGAAATGCATCTTTCGACATCTTAAAGCCTGGCGGAAGAAATTGTGAAATTGGCGGCAATTTAGGTTTTCCACCTTCCGTAATTCGCTCTATAAAACCAGCTAACCAAAGAAGATACTCTCCTTCATTTGCAAATTTTGGCATGACACTCAAGTCAATTTGAACTTTGCATTCACTTAAAGGTTTGGTTAAGTTCTCTTCAAAATCTATATAGTTGAACTTGAGCTTAAACTCAGTTCCCTTGATTGCTTTTCGAATCTGACTAATTAAACAGTTAAGATTCTGAGTAATGTCATCAGTGAATAAGCTATCTTTTTTAATATTTTTATAAACCTTTTCGGCTACAGCTAGATACTTTGGCATTAACCTCTCTCTCCGTACTATTGTTATAAAGTGCTGATCTAAGAATCTTTTATGACTTTGATTATGCTCAAAGAAGTGTAAGTAAAGGTAATCTTATTGGTGTGGTTTGTAAGTAATTAGTGCCTTATGTAAATCACACCAAAAAAACACCTAAAAAAATTATGGTTTTGATAACTCATCCACAAAATGAATGGTTGAATAGAGATAATTAGAAACATTTACTTTCATATTATTTTTTACCAAATGGTAAAATTAATATGTCCTCATCTGTTTATCTCTACGCACTAAACCCAAAACAGCTCTACGTACTCTTATTTCTTCTTCAGAAAAAGGCAAATGTTCTATGAGTTCATGAATTGGGAGAGAATTATTTTCTATCAAGAAACAGTCTTGCTCTGTTGTCCAATGAGAAGTGGTTGATTTAATTTGTTTTAGATATCGCTTCATATTTCCTAGGAGGTTTATTTGCGCATACAAAAAGCCTGCTCTTGGAGCAAGCTTAAGTTAGATTTTGTGATGAAAATTATTATAGCAGTTTGTAGATAATATGTTCAGCTGATCTTGTTTCTTCTCTTGATAAATTCTAATAAAAGGCTTCATAAAAAAGCCCACACGCTGCGGGCTTCCTACTCATTATTTTGCGGCATTCACACCAACAATAAACTGACTACAATTAGAGCCTTCTGATGCGTTACCTAATTGCTTTTCAGAGAATTTGAATTTGGATGCAACAGATTCATAATCTTTTTTAAGGCTTTGACCTGTTAACTCACCTAACTCTTTCACTTGTTCAGGTTTCAAGATCCCATGTTCAACCGCTTGATTGACCATTACACATGCTGTGGTCATGGCGTCATAACGTGCAACAGTTTTAGAGTAACCTAGAGCGCCGATTACTCCACCAACAATTAAGCCGATAATTACCGCTAAAGTTACGTGCATTTTATTCATTTTTTAAATACCTAAAAATCTAACTAAAAGAGGAACACTTCAAGAATTTGTGCTCAAGTCCAATTAGGATAAATGTATTTATCTGATATCAAAAGTTAGAATCTGTCAGATTTATTGATAGATTCAGATATTTCTAAATCATCAAAGTAAAAATGGTTTTGTTAGGAATACAAATCCGACAGAGAAAAATGCATTATCGTGATGAGAGATTTGATTGCCATAACTTGCATTGAATTGAGCAAAGTCCTTATAGACCATGTATCTAAAACCTGTTTGGTAAAAGGATTCATTTCGGTCGTTGCCATATACTTCGGCAGTGAGCGTTAAAGGATGAGTAAGTTGTGTTTCGGTTCCAATTCCCCACGTGGTCTGGTTTTTATGCGTGGTATTTTCGCGTAACCAACCCATATTGGCATGGATTAAAAATTTATCATCGAAAGTAGAAACACTTAATGGAACATTGACAGTCCAATCTTTCTTTGAAGAATCTTTAGTATTCATTTGAGTGCCAAAAGAAAAACCAACTCCCCAATTATTGGTTTCTAAAGGCTTTAATAAGGTTTTACCTTGTAAGGTTGTATAGCTGACATGCTCAGTATCCTCGCTTACTCTTCCCAGCCCTACAGCAAATTCAAAATTACCACCAAAATTACAAGCAGGCATTGCCCAATATTCTTTGTTGTCAGGATTATGCTGCATCCATGTTTCGAGTTGACAGTTTTTTGGCGAAACAAGAGCTGCATCGTCAACAACCATAGGTCTTCCACTATGGCTAGCGTTAGATAAAGCCAAGAAGCAGAAACCAAAAATAAGTGAGCGTTTCTTTAAAATAAATACCATTGGCATCACTCCCATAAGTTATGGAGCATATGCGAATACTGCAACCCGTCATGATTAAATCATGGGCTAATAATAGAAATGAAAAGATAAAAATAAAAGACCTCTTCTTGCATCCACAAAAAGAGGTCTGTCAGGACTTCAGTGGATACTTAGACTATTACCGATCGACTACTGTCACTCGAGCAAGCACTCACATTGAAGCTCCTAAAAATTAGTTGGGCGGATTCTAAAATTACCTTTGTTAAATATCAAGTTAAAATTTCGTGACAAGCTAAGCTATAAAAACTGCTTATTTTTGCTCAGTAAGATGCTGAGTTACCGCATTAAAAAATAAACTTTTTTCATTATCAAGCTCAGCGGATGGCATTGCAGTTTCCCATGTACTCCACTGCATCATGACAATCTTGTCTTTAGGGTTAATGGCTAACATCTGCCCAAAAATACCCAGTCCCCAGAAAGTTTCATCAGAATTTTGAGTCGTTAATGGCGAACCTTTTTTAGCATGTGAGTTCCACCATTGAAAACCATATATGCCTTTTGGGTAGTTTTCTGAGACAGAGCCTTTCGCTTGATTCCATTTAGTCGCTTGGGCTGTCCAACCATCAGGTAACATCTTGTCTCCATTAGAAACACGTCCGTCATTCAATATAAATTGTCCGAAACGCGCATAATCACGTAAAGTTGCATTAAACCCATGGCCCCCCATATCAACTTGATTGCGGGTATAAGACTGCCAAACACCTTCTCGCTCCATGCCTACCCGTTTCCAGACGTTATCTTCTAGGTATTTAGCAATATTCTCATGTGTTGCAGCTTCTAAGACTTTACCCACCAGATATGCCCCACCTGTGCTATATGACCATACCGTTCCCGGTTCATATTTCGCTTTCAGGTTTTTTACATTTTTATAGACACAAGCATCTGGATCGTTAGCTGCCTCACAATAGGTCATTTTTGCAAAATCTGAATTTGGATCTTTATAGTTTTCATTCCATTCAACGCCTGATGTGTGTTGTAAAAGCTGTTTTAAGGATACTTTCTCCCAAGCCGTTCCTTTCAAATCAGGTAAATATTGAATGATTGGATCATCTATCGATTTGATTTTACCTTGTTGAATAGCAACACCTATGAGCGTTGCCACAATAGACTTTGCCACTGAACGAGAAGTCCATAGAGTCGTCTCATTATTGCCTTGTCCATAATATTCATAAGCAATTTTGCCATCTTTTAATACAATCAGACCTGCAACACTTTGACTTTTTAAATAATCATTTAAATTATAGTTTTTCCCATCTACCGAGTAATGGATATCCTTATTTTTAATGCTGTTCTTTAGCTTTGGTAGCGCAAGTATGTTTTTCTTATCAGGGTGAAAAACACTGCCATCATAACTACGGAATGTATTTCTAAAACCAACCACCCTTTGTTGTTGTGTCCATGTCAACATATCATGTGGGTCAGGTAATTTTTTATCTACGGTCGTTGGACAATCCTTTAGTTCCAACTGCTGACAGCTATATTCAGCGCAAGCGACACTACTGACGAATAGACTCGTGAACAGTAAGCTAATTTTTGTAATCTTCATCTCTTTTTTCCCTTAGTAGAGCTTAATTTGAGTAACTAAACCGACAATCACATTGCTGTTGAAGGTTTTTCCTGTAGAACGGTAGTAGTTATCTGGATTCCAGATGTATTGTACGAATGGGCTTAGAGTCAGACGTTTGTAATTAATATCGGTATCTAAAGAAAGAAAAGAGGTTGTTTTATTATTATTACCATTAATTTTTTCTGTTATTAAAACATAGTCATCATTGAGTTGAGACTGACCGAACTTCACGCCTAAATGATTTTTTCCTTGATTTATTTTGTAGCTTAACCCGAGTTCCCAATAATTTTTATAAGGCTGGTTTTTCTCATCAATATATGAGTAAGCACCAAATACAGTTGGAATATTCTGATTATTAAAATCATGATTAAATCTAAAATTCAAACCATCTGTACCATTATATTTTTCTTGAGTATATGCATTACGATATTCAGAATTATTATAAAAATATAACAACTCTGCTTTACTATTTTTATCTTTATATCCCACACCATACACTTGGCTGTAACCTAGTTGGTGATGAAATGAGAAATCTAATCCTTTTTTCTTATAGACATAATCATCTGTGTTGACTTCAAAAACTCCTGCATGCATATAGATATGGTCTGATAAATTATATTTGGCATAGCCGCCCCAATACGCATAGTTAGTCGGTAATGAACCCATTGCCCCTTTAATCGGGTCAGTACATAACAGGATATTTTGACAATTGTTATAGAGGAAATACCGTCTTAGGTTGGTACGCCCAACGGAAGTGTATAGTTTCTTATCACTCCAATACTTATCCCAAGTCAGCAAACTGAGTTGGGATGAAGCCAAATCATTGGCAGCAATTGCTCCACCGACATAACTTCCTACGCCTCCAAACCAATTGTTTGAGGTATTTAGCTGTGCATCATCATTTAAACCATTAAATACATATTGTGCTTTTAAAACCCCAAAATCCTGACTTTCATTCGCCAATTTAATTTCAGTATTTAAAAACAAACCTGCTGAATTAGTAAAATTGTCATCTACAGCACTTTCTTGGCTATACATCGCTAAATCAATAAAATTAGCTGTGAACTTAAAATTATCTTTTAGACTAACTTCTGCATTTGCACTCATACTATATAAAAGCACGAGTGTACCTATACATCCTTGTTTAGATATATACATAGAATCCTTTCCTTTAAATATAATTAATCACTTTCCTAGTTTTATATTTTTATAATTAAAAACTAGGCATAATGATTATTTTTAGCTCAATTTAATATTTATTAATCCTGATAGCTTTTAAATCTCCCTCACTACAAATCAATAAATTATATTTAATAAATTTAGATAATTTGGAGCTTAATTATTTATTACAGCCCCATTTGATAAATCTGATTTCAACATATTTATATTGACCTGACTTGTGCACTAATGACATCAACCTTGTCTAAAAATGACATATCATCTTTAAATGCGGACGCTATTAAAAAATTACCCAACCCCCACCAAGAAGTACTCAAGCAACCGCTCTCTTTCATCTGGTTTATTAGGGTCTAAAAGCTGAACCATTGCTCCATCAATCACAAACAAAAACATGTGAGCATCTTGTTTTGAAGCATTTGTGTTGGTGGTTAAAAGCAAATTATAGATTTCATTAATCAGCCAGTTCCGATAATCAATTACGGTCTGATATGCCTTTGGATGTGTTTTCGAAATTTCAAAAATGGCTTTAAACGGCAAATGGTAAAGCCCATCTAAGTCGGCATGTAAAAAGTAAATCTTGCGCAGTTTTTCAAGTAACGTTAAGTCTTTTTGAACATAGATGATTGAAATTACTTCTTGTTTAAGTCCATCTTTTTGAAAGGTTAGGCTCATTTCAATCAGCCTTTCTTTTGAGTGAAAGTAATTATAAAAAGTCGCTTTGGGAATTTTTGCCGACTCGATAATTCGGTCGACCCCGACGTTATGAAAGCCATATTTATTAAAGAGAAATCTTGAAGTGTGAAGCACGTTTAAAGCACGAAATGGAAGATCTGAATGTGGCATAGTTTTACCGTTTTAAAATAAATTCTTGTTGTATATAAATGAGATAAAAAAGGCATAGCAAAGCCATAAAGACTGTGCTTGGCACATCTCAAGTTTTATTGTTGCTAAGTTTTAGACGTAATGATTTAAAGTCTGATAAGCCTAACGGCGATCAAACTGCTTTAAAAATTTTAAGTTGTGTCGTTATAACTTTTGGCAATAGCTGCCAAAAAATGATGAATGTGCAAAGCCAACTCCTTTTTATTTGGAGTTCTGCCAGACATTAAAATTATGGTGGCAGAACGAAAGGGGTTAGCAGACTGGTCAAACGTGGCCAGCACACCCGAAGGTGTCCCCCTCCGTTCCACCATAGAGGGGGCACGAGGGCTCAACACTAGAAGCGCGAAACTTCTAATGTACGTTTGATGCGGTCTGCTAAAACCGACTGGCGATGTAGGCCAGCAGGCAAAGAATAGTATTCAACCCTCTTTCAGTCAAGCACACGAAATGACAATCGTATTAAAATAGATCATTAAAAAGTAAGGATAAATAATTAAAATTTATTGTTAAATTGGGGTTTATAAAACATGCGTATAAAAGCAAATAGCTATTATTTCTGCTTTAAGAATTTCAAATAAATTGATAAAACCTCATTACAGGGGACGTAAATATGTAAATTTATTTTATTCCATCCCATTTATACCAGTATATTTATTTATCGAGGTATTTCCTCTTCAAGAGCTTTACGGACATATGGTATCAATTCTTTTTTTATTGCTCCAAGTAATTGAAAATTTTGCTTAGCCATATTTAAGCTAATACCATTTGCTCCCCCCATATAATCAGGATCTTCATTCTGAACATTATCATCTTCCCAAAAACAAACTGGACAGATTTCAAAAGAGCCATAGGGTAAGTCATCAAATGTAAGATAACCACAACATGGACATGCGTAAGACACTATTTTCTCCTATCGTTGTCTATTCCAATAAAGTATATCATCAGTACGTTTCAACATATTTTATAGATAGCTTATGAATGTAGTCCTTTATTTTTACCATTCAAGACTAAAACGCTTTTATAGCTATTATTAGTGATAGTTTATTCATTATTTAAGACTAATATGGATAATATATTTTTGATAACAATTAAATTTAAGTGATTTATATAAGGACTATTATGAGCTTGCATGAAGTGAGTATTTCTACTCAGAGACTGAGTTTAAACCCTTTTACAGCAGAAGATGCAGATGAAATTTACAACTGTATTACGCCTACCCTGACACGCTATATGGCTTGGGATCCTCAACCAAGACATGAGTTCGATCAAACTTGGAATGATTGGTTAAAAAACTTCAAAGCTGGATCTGAAATTATATTTGTTATAAGAGAAGCCCATACTCAAATATTTATAGGCCTGGTTGGCCTACATCGTATTCAAACTAGTAACCCAGAGTTAGGCATATGGGTACGCGAAGATTACCATTTTCATGGTTATGGAAGAGAAGCTGTATCAGCAGTCGCTAAATGGGCAGTCGACTTTGTTAAGCCTGACTATTTTATTTATCCAGTCGCTGAAGAGAACTATCCAAGTCGAAAAATTGCAGAATCTCTAGGGGGTAAAGTAGTTTCAAAATCTACAGGTCCAAAATACGAATTTGTAACCTATGAGATTCCTGTTAGCTTTTAATGCTATAAAAAATTATATAAACATATATTAATCAAAAAACTATCAATTTCTTAAAAGATACAACTTGCAAAAAATCACCTGCGGCAATATTTTAGAGTAATTGCTCTAAAATGAGATCTACTAATGAAAACTATAAGAATTGGTTCATATAACTGGATGCAAGCTACAAATGGTCAGCTTAGCTTTAAAGAGAAAATTAAGTTAATTCAAAAAATTATGCTGCCAAGTATTATGGCCTCTATAAAAATAAATTACTTTCGATTCAAAACTTCCAACGATTTTGATATGAATCAGATCGTAATACCAGATACTCAAATGGTTAAAGTCGCACTTGATGAACTAGAAGCAAAAGCAAATATATCTATCTGCAATCATTCATGGCGGACCTACTTCTGGGGAGCTGCCTTAGGCAATATACAAAAACAGCAATTTGACCATGAATCACTTTTAATAGCCTCACTTTTTCATGATATTGGCTTAACTGAGCAACATATTCAGAGTAAAGGTTGTAACTGTTTTACCTATGAGAGCGCCAAACAATTTGAGCTAAAAGCTAGAGAACATAGCTTTGATGAAAAGAAAAGTGAAGTTATTAAAAATGCCATCTGCTTACATATGAATGGCTATATAGATCATTCTGACCCAGCTGAAATTACTCTATTACAGCAAGGCGCATCCTGTGATGTGATTAGTGACGGTCTATATAGACTTCCCCTATCTTTTAGAAATGAAATTTTAGAAAAATACCCTAGAAAACAATTTAATAAAGAATTTATTGAGCTTATTGATTTAGAGAGAAAAAGTGTTCCAAATTCACGGACAGATTTATTATCTGAACTTGGTCTACCGCTCATGATTAAGTCAAATACATTTAAAGAGTAATAATCTTTTTACTTTTACGTTTCCGATATTGTGAAGGAGTTTCACCAGTCCAATATTTGAATGCTCTAGAAAAAGCTGAAGGCTCAGAAAAGCCTAGCAAGTAAACCACCTCATCACTTTTTAACTGTGTGTTTTCTAACAAATCGCGTGCAAGCTTTTGACGGTATTCATTTAATACTTTTTCATAGCTCGTACCAATTTCTTTTAAGTCAGTTCTTAAGGCTTTTGAACTGATATTGAGTGTTTTAGCAATATCATCTATTTTAAAATTTCCTGATTTTAGTTGATCTTGAAGAGTATTTTCGATTTTAAAAACCAGTTCATGCTTTTCTATCTGATTTAAAGATTCTTCAATAATAGTCTCATGGATTTTATTTAATGTTTTATTAGCCGCTACAGAAGAGTCATTTAGAATACTGGCATTAAACTTGATACACCCTTCAGGCATATTGAAATATACAGGACATCCCCAGATCTCTTGATATCGCTTTGCATCCGCACCTTCACGATAAGTCAGCCACACTTCTAAAGGCTTAAATTTTTCATTAGAAACATGTTTTAAATATGCTAATAAAACTGAGATCGCACATTCTAAATAGTGCCGAATAGAATGCTCTAAACCAATCAAGTAAGCATCCTCGCCTTTTACCTCAAGCTTTAAAACATCAAATGCACTGGTAAATAGATGATAATATTTTATTGCTGTATTTAGACCTTGACCGAAAGTAGCACTACTTAAGAATACATATTCAAATAAATCGCCACGTAGTACAGGCATTCGCCCGCCTACGACTAATCCAATATCTTTATTACCACTGACCTTTTCAGCAGCAGCCCAAAATTTCTCTTGAATACGATTGTCATATCTTACGTTTTTATCTGGGATATTCAGTGCATGCTCTAAAAAATTAACACTTGAGAAGATAGCATCCGTATCTAATCCCATGTCTTTCATTGTTAAATAAGTTAGCCAAGGAAAGATGCCCGCATCACTACGAATTTTTGATTCTTTTATAGACATGCTCACAATTACAAACTCAATCGAAACCAAAGCAATAGCTGAGTAAAATACCACCTAACTAAGTTAACAATAAAGTTTTTATTCAGTATGAACCGTAAGTTTAAAGCTCTTATACATGTAAATGTAATTTTCAAAAACGCCCCGACCCGATGTAAAAAGCAGAACGTATTGAGGACAAGTGCTTGATTAAATTTTAAGATTATTTCGGGTCTATGTATTCAATATAGGCTCTACCTTCTATTGGTTTCCCTTTAAATAGCCCATTATATTGGTAACTTCCCGCATAGCCTCCCGCCATACCATACTTAAAGTCACGGTTAGTAATACCATCGATTTTAATTAGCAGATTTCCATGATCATCATCCACTTGCCAACTAAATTTATGTGGTAAACGCATACTAATTCCATCTGGCGTCGTAACTCTTTCAGGCTCATATTCATGAACAATAGATTTAAAACCACGAGAATAAATTCCGCCATGGTCATCTAGAGAGCGCACATAGACTCTACTTTGCAACGTTAAACCTAATGGACCAAACGAATCTACAAATAGGACTTGGGTTTTTTCATCAATATTTAAAATTTGATAGGTAAAAAAGTTAATGGGAAGTTTGACACTAATGCCACGAGCATATTCGTAAGTACATAAACCCTTAATTTCTGTTTTTACACCCGCTTGCTCTACATATCCTTCGTACTCACACAGCAAAGCCCAATGGTCATATAAACCACCCACAAGATTCGTGAAGTGTGCAATTTTATCTGTTGCACGAAGCTTTAAATCAAAATTAAAGTTGTGGCCTTCACGGTGAGCATAAAATTCGGGATATGTTCCTTCAATCGTCACATCATTGCCAAACTTTAAGTAGCTACCATTAGTCACTAGTGTGCAATCTTTTTCTACACTATAGCCATTAAAGTGATCAGGGGTTCCAGTAGCTGTACCAATTAAAACGTTAGCCGTATCTACATCACTTGTCTTGATTAAATGTTGATTTCGAAATAGCTTAACTTGAGGTTGTCCCACGACCACAATAATATTTAGGAAATTAAAAGGTTCAGGTAAATTTGGAATCATAATTCCATAGTGAACACAGGTATATTTTCCTTGGGGCGTACTCAATGACGTATCTGGATTGAAAGGCATACTATTTATTAAACCCGAACGATCAATATTATTTGCAATTTTAGCTGGCAATGAAAAACGCATATGTCCCTTCCCTCACAATAATGATCAGCCATTTTTGATGTCAAAAGAGCTGTACCTGTAAAACAATTCCTAGAGGAATAGTAATTTCATTTTTTCTTTTTTTTTTGACATTGCTGTACTCAACCACAATCACACTATGTCAATTTTTTAATACACTAAAATTCTAACTCTCTTCAAATCCCTAACTGTTTGAACGAAAGTTTGGCATGAAAAATATGAAAAAATTACTGCTATTGCTCAAACAGGTTTACATTATTCAAAAGATGTTTATGACAAAGAAAGTTATGAACAACTCTTAGGACATCTTGAATATTTATTAGAATTAAAAGAAATTAAAACAGAAAATTTTATCGTGAGCTGACACCAAGTATTGAAACACCCAAAGTTGGATTCTTTGGTAGAAAGACAGATCTCTTATATCTGGAGTTCTGCCCCCACAAATCAAATAAACCCAATTGATTAAACATTTACAACATATTGATCTAAATTTTTTAATGCAAAATTAATCACCTCAGAAAGCTCTTCTTGTGAATATCCATCTCTTGCCTGAACAGATAGTCCATGCAGAACAAGTGCGTAATATTGCCCTAAGGTTTTAGGGTCAGCCTCTGCCACCAATTGACCGTCTGATTTTGCCTGAACAAATCTGTCGACTAGACTCTGACCCCGTGCAATACGCTGTACTTTCATCCAGTCTAAAACAGCTTGGTTCTCTTCACCTAATACACTCGCTGCAGACACAACCATGCAGCCATACGAGTGATTGGCTTGCGTGTAAAGCGCTAGCGCATCTTGAAATAATTGCGTTATTGCATCCTTAATATTTTTTTGCTTTAAAGCATTTAACGCAAAGTTACCTTCATTTTTTTCGTAGTGATTTACGGCCTCTCTAAACAAAGCCTCTTTAGAGCCAAATGCTTTATAAATTCGAGCTGAGGCAATCCCCAAAACTTCAACTAAATCTGACATTGATGTGCCTTCATAGCCGTGAAGCCAGAAAAAATCTCTCGCTTTTACGAGGGCTTCTTCTCGATCAAACTCTCTTGGTCTGCCAGCCATAATGACACTTCATCAAATTTATTACGTCTTTTTATTATTATTCGAAAAAAATATTTTCACAAATAAATCAATGAGATTTATTCAAAATACTTTCGTTTTGTTTTGATTTTCCAATAAAAAGTTGTTTTTATCCAAAATTAAGCCTATTGTTTGTCGATCAACAACCAATTAAGTTTTATTATGAAAACCATCAAAGGCCCAAGTATTCATCTTGCTCAATTTAGTGATGATGTTTTCCCTTTTAACCGTCTAGAAGATATTGCTGCTTGGGTAGCAAACCAAGGCTTTGAAGCGGTACAACTTCCTGCTTGGGACAAGCGTTTATTTGATGTCAATTTGGCAGCAGAAAGCCAAGATTATTGCGATGAAATATTAGGTACTTTAAACAATCATGGCTTAAAAATTAGTGAGTTAACGACTCATATTTTTGGTCAGTTAATGGCTGTGCATCCTGCTTATGACTCAATGTGCGATAACTTTGCCCCCTCTCATTTACATGGCAATTCAGCTGCTAGAACCGAGTGGGCAAAACAGCAAATGCTCGCTTCAATTCAAGCATCTGCCCGTTTAGGTCTTAAAGACATGGGGACATTTTCTGGCTCGCTAGCATGGCCTTATGTATTTCCATTTCCTCAAAGACCGTCAGGACTCATCGAAACGGCGTTTGATGAATTAGCGCGTCGCTGGCTTCCTATTTTGAATGCTTGTGATGAACAAGACGTCAACCTTTGCTACGAAATTCACCCCGGTGAAGATTTGCATGACGGCATTACATTTGAAATGTTTTTAGAGCGAACTCATAACCACCCACGTTGCCATATTCTTTTTGACCCAAGCCATTTTGTTTTGCAGCAACTGAACTATGTGGAATATATCGATATTTATAAAGATTTCATTCGCATGTTCCATGTTAAAGATGCCGAATTTAATCCTACAGGCCGCCAAGGAATGTATAGCGGCTATCAAAGCTGGGGAAATCGAGCGGCTCGATTCCGTTCTACAGGTGATGGTCAAGTTGACTTTAAAGCGATTTTTTCCAAGTTAGCGCATTACGACTACGAAGGCTGGGCAACATTAGAGTGGGAATGCTGCCTCAAAAATAAGGATGATGGCGCGCGCGAAGGTGCCGAGTTTATTAAACAAAATATTATTCATGTCACCGATAAAGTGTTTGATGACTTTGCTGCTGCCCCTGTGAATCAGACTCAAATTAATCAGTTATTAGGTATTTAAGGAATCGTAAGAGATCAACATGCAAACTCAATTATTCAATGAAAACTTATATAACGAATTCCATCATCATTACATTCACATCGAAAGTAAAAAATTACACTACGTCATCTTAGGGGAAGGTCCAGCTGTATTGCTTATTCCGGGCTGGCCGCAAACATGGTACGCGTGGCATAAAGTCATGGTTGAATTGGCGAAACAGGGTTATCAGGCAATCGCTGTTGATTTACCCGGCACAGGAAATTCAGCTCCACTGGATGGAAGCTATGATACGGGACGTATCGCTAAAATTTTATCGATGCTCATGACTGAACTTGAATATCAAACTTATTCGGTTGTTGGTCATGATATTGGGATGTGGGTTGCCTATGCGCTTGCATCTGACTTTCCTGAGTCAGTGACTCGTCTTGCGGTAACAGAAGCTGTGATTCCCGGTTTGGCCCCCGCACCTCCTATTTTTGTTGAGCCGAGTGAAAATATCTTTCTTTGGCACTTCATGTTTAACCAAACCCTAGATTTACCTGAAGCTTTAATCGCGGGCCGTGAAGATACTTATTTAAATTATATGTTTGATAAATGGTCGTGGCACAAAGATAAAGTTGCGACTGAAACTTATATTGAAGCCTATAAAATTCCGGGTCGTTTAACGGCAGGTTTTAATTATTACCGCTCTATTCCAGAGACCATACGTCAAAATAAAATTAGAGAAACTAAAAGTTTAGAAATGCCAGTTTTAGCCATAGGCGCTGAACATGCCACAGATAATGCGCCTTATGAAACCATGAAAAAGGTTTCACCTCATTTAACCAGTGCGATTGTAAAAGACTGCGGTCATTTCATTATGGAAGAACAGTCAGAAACATTTAGTTCTCTCATTTTAGATTTTTTACAGCAGGAAAAAAGCCATGCCTCTACTTGCTGAAATTGAAAACTGGCTTAAATCCAGACCAATCGCACAAGCCGTAAACTCCTTGCAAGAGCTAAGGGAACAAGTAAATAAAGACATTATTGATCAGCAAGGCATTCAACATGATGCAAGCTATCAGCAAAGTTTTTATGTGGCTGTGTCAGATGGTGCCGAAATTGAAGTGCGTGTTTATATTCCCCATTCTCTAGAAAACGCTGAGCAACGGCCCGCTTTGGTTTTTGCTCATGGTGGAGGCTGGTGTCTGGGAAGTTTAGACGCATGGGATCGCGCTTGTCGGTTATTAGCAGAATCAACTCAACAAGTTGTGTTTTCTGTGGACTATCGCTTGGCTCCAGAGTTTAAGTTTCCAACTCCTCTAAATGATTTTTTTACGGCATTCCGCTATATCAATGCGAATGCTTCACTGTTTGGAATTGATCCAAACCGTATTGCTGTAGGTGGAGATAGTGCCGGCGCAAACATAGCTGCGGCCACATGTCTAATGGCAAAACAACACCCAGAAATTAAGGTGAGCCATCAACTTCTTTTCTACCCAGCTTTAGATGCCACGATGAGTAGCAAGTCTTATAGCCAATACGCCGAAGGTTATGGTTTGGAATCATCCACAATGGTTTATTGCTGGGATCAATATGTGCAGCATGAAAGTGAAAAACAGAATGAACTTGTAAGTCCGTTACTCGCTCAGTCTTTGGAGGGACTACCAGATGCAACCATTTTTGTGTGTGAATATGATCCCGTTCGTGATGATGGTGAAAGATATGCTAAAAAATTGAAGGATGCGGGTGTTCAGGTGAACTTTCATTTGTTAGATGGAATGATTCACGGCGCGATTCACATGTTGGCAATTAGCCCCGAACAGGTAAAATCTATCTATAGCAAAATTCGTATGTAAATATATTTGTTTCCATTATTCAAACATATTACTTAGTCGGGCCACTCTTCAAAATTGTTTAATTACACATCTGGAGTGGCCCAATTACATTTTAACTATGGATATCGGTTATCCTCATTACGCTTATGACACCGTGAACTTAACGCTATTATTTTGATAGATTGGCGTAATATCCTTGCCATTGAGTGTCACCTTTTTGTAGGTGCCTTGGACTTTTTTAGCTGATAACACCGTATAAGTGCCTGCTGCTAAATTGTCTTTTGTGACAAGCTGCAATGTTCCATTTAAAGTAAGCGTATTTGCTACCTGAACTGCTGGAAGTACATTCGATTTTAAAGTGATGTTGAATGTCGTTCCTGCAAGCTGAGTTAAATGACCCGCAATGTTAACTGTTTTAGCTGCGTTGGTTTTTAATAGGCTATTTTCATGCATATAAATATCGCCTTGACCAGCACCATGCTCAGACAATATTTCTAAACCACCCTGTTTTAAATCAATACCGCCAGTAAAAGAGTTATTTCCTGTCAGTGCTAAAGTTCCCGTGCCTGATTTAGTGAGTTTACCTGCACCCGTAATGTCATTACTCCATTGGTCATATTGGCTAAAGCCACCTAAACTCGCATCCATGGTCAAATTTACATCACCATCAAAACTGCCATAACCTGCGCCCGCTCTGAACAGGTTTAAGCGACCATATCCTTCGGCATCATCCATGACAGGATAACCCGAAGCAAGCGCAGTCGATTTTAGTACTACACGGCGCTGATCGGCTGTTAAATAAGGAAGTCGGGTTTCCAGTAAAACCTCAGCCCCTTTAGGCACTGTTGCTATTTTTGTTTTATCGCCAATTTGGTTAAAACCATAGGTCATCCAGTGATTAACCTGTTGTTTTAATTTTTCAAGATCGGCAAAACGGTCATTCGCGTCATAAGGTGTTTTAGCCAAACTATAAAATGATTCAAACGTTGAGCTATTGGTTTCTTTCATAAGCTGTGTCTGCGCTTGAAGATACGCTTCTTTTCGTTGCTCTACAGTCATGGCATTTAAGTTCGCAACATCTGCTGCAATTGACTGAAGTCGTCCACCAATCACATCCATAGCTGAATGCATTCCCGCAATAATACGTGAATCACCCAAATCTAAACCACGAGCGATCAGTTCTTGATAACGCTGAGGCACTAAATAAGCCATTGCAATTGCATTTCGGCCAGCTTCGGCAGTGTGTCCACTTGGGAAACCACCGTCCGTTGCTGGTGTACTACTTTTTGCAGACTCTAAACTAGGCACTACAATAACTTCAGAACTCCAGCGCCACGGACGAGCATATTTATAAAAGCGTTTTGCTGATTCCGTCGAAGAGTTATTTCCCATCGCTTGAACAAATTCAACGACTTTTCCAAAGTTGGCATTTCCATCAGCCGTCGTCAGCCCACTATTATTTCCTTTGTCATCATATTTTACTTGTGCGGCATCGGCTGGCACTGAATTGATTGTGGTGGTCTGCCCAGTAAGCTTTCTCCATGGATCGGTTAATGCTCCCATCCCTGTCGTCACGCTATAACTTTTTCCACGTCTATCATCTAAATAGGCACGTATAGCTTCTTCGTCTGTACGTTTATGAGTCGTCTGAATTGAATAATTAATATTGTAGTTCAATACATCTGCATTCTTTTTTGTACCGTCCGTACTGTCACCCGGCAAACCTGCCCAGTTTGATTCGACTACCGCCGGAAAGCCGTCTTTTGCCTCCGCAGATTGACCCGCATCTACAAATAAACTTGAGGGCGTCCATACATCTAAAAAGCCACTCAGCACACGTACACCAGCATTTGTTTCAACCGTTGCATAACGTGCATCACCACGTTGATTGGTCATCCATGAATCTACAATGGTGGTGATATTTGATGGTACAAAAGCGGTATCTTCATATCCTACGCCCTTTGGAGCTGCTGGTATTTCTTGATTTGCTGTCGAATTATCATCAGAAGAATTGCTGTCATTACAACCTGTAAAAAAGACCGAACAAGAGATAAGAGAAAGTAAAAGTGTATTTATTTTAAAGCTTGACATGATGTGACCCGTTTAATAAATATCCGTATCTTTCATCATTAATGTTTAGCTGTTATTACATATCACTAGTTAATTTAAATTTATTCTAAATAATATCTTTGCAGTTTTATAGGTCAGAACTGCTCATAAGCAAATGAATAAGGAAATTCTTTAAAGACAAGGATATCTAGGTTCAGAGGACGCAATTGTGAAACATTCTAGGTGATACTATACTCACACTAAGGAACGCCATGTTTGATATGGGCTGATTCGGCTATCGATATAGAATTATAAGAGTACAACCACTCTAATTAGAACTATCAAAAACGATTAAAGGTGCTCTCTATCACACTATCAACAATATACATATAAGGTGTATTTCACATGAATAACTTACAATATTTTGAGCTAAAAAGTGCCAGATCAATTTTATTATTACTTGCACGTGTACTGCTAGTTGCTCTTTTTCTCATCTCAGGTATACCAAAATTGATTGGGTTTGAGGGCACTGTGGGTTACATGCAATCATTACATACCCCTCTCCCTGTTGTTGCAGCCGCTATTGCTGTAGCAATGGAAGTAGGTGGTTCTCTTCTTATTGTGCTTGGCTTCTTTACCCGTCCAGTTGCTTTAATTTTTGCTTTATACACACTAGGAACTGCAATCATCGGCCATGCGTATTGGAATATGACAGGTGATGCCGTTCATCCTAATATGATTAATTTTTACAAAAATATAAGCATTATAGGGGGATTCATTTTATTAGCGTTCACTGGTCCTGGAACTATCTCTTTGGATAAAAAGTAATATCATTGAGTTTCCAGTTAATTTAAAAAGCATTGGGCTAAACGCAATAAACAAACATAACGAAGTTAAGAAAAAAGAGAGCTTTAGCTCTCTTTTTTCTTAAAAAAACTCATAAAAAATAAGAAGAACATCAAAAATTATTCAGATGCGGTAATTGTTCAAGAAAATCTTTTAAAGGCATTGGACGTCCCCATAAATAGCCCTGAAACTCAGTACAGCCATTGTTTTTAAAAGTGCTAAATTGTTCAGCGGTTTCTATTCCTTCTACTAACACACGAAGGTTCAAATCTAGTCCAATTTTAATAATACCAGTGACTAATTTATTACTACGTTTATCATCCAAAGCTGCTTGTACAAAGCTACGATCAATCTTGATTTGTCTAATGGGCATTTTTTGTAAATAGCTTAAAGATGAATATCCTGTACCAAAATCATCAAGAGAAAGCTGAATTCCATTTTTAGACAAGAAATGCATTTTTTCAATCATGCTTACACAATTCGTTAAAGCAATATTTTCAGTGATTTCTAATATGAGTCGAGATGGATTTATCTCATACTGCTGAATCAGCCCGATCACAGTCTGCTCAAAGTTTGGTTGCATGAAGTGATCAGCACTAATATTGATTGAAAGTGTAAGATCTTTGGTCTCGTCTTTTTTACTCCAATCTTTTAAAACTTTACAGGCTTGAGCCAATACCCACTCCCCAATCTCTGGCATTAACCCAAAAGTTTCGGCCGCGGGAATAAAATCTTTTGTGGGAACATAACCTAAAACAGGATGATGCCATCGTAATAAAGCTTCTGCGCCAATTAGCGTTTCAGAAGCATTAATTTGCGGTTGATAAAAAAGCTCAAATTGTTCTTTTGCCAGTGCTAAGCGTAGGTCTTGCACCATGGTATTTTCTGTTTGTATCTCTAATTGCATGGTGTAAATTGAAATACAAATCATGAGCGTAGCGACACAAGTTGCAATCCATCCACCATGGTCACGAATATCTTCGGGCAAAGGTATAGCGCTCTCAAGATTAAAAGAGCTGCCACTAAAAAATATAAAGCACCCGATCGATAATAGAATTAAAACGATTTGCAAAAAGCTTGGATTTCTACGGTAATTTAAATATCCCAATATCGCCCCAGCAGGTAAAAACAATTGAGCCACCTGCGGACGGTCACTTGTAGCTACATCAAAAAATAAGCAAAAAATGACTGGAAAAACAAGCAAAACGACTTGAGATAAAAGAATGCCCGCTGAAACACGGTTGATATAAATGAGAAAAAGGCTAAATATGGAGATCAGTGTAAAAAAGATGTCCATACCAACAATCAACCACATTTGTGCAAATGCGAAATATATGGTCCAAAACAAGCAAAAAATAATGCAAATAAAGATATTCGCTTTTGCTGCGATTGTAAGCTGCTGATCCTTTACGGCACGGTAATTTTTCTGACGTTTTTTAAAGTAAGATGAAGCTATCATAAATAAATCAACCGTAAAATATTTCTTCATAGACCCCCATCTTGCTCATTGATTTTCCTTTTCAATATTCACCAATAAAACTTCATGTTTTATTCCCTTATTCTTTATATGATTCGTCTTGAGATCAGTGTTATTTTAATTTTGGTGGTACAGTCCAGTTGTTTAATTGAATGATGTTGCTTTTTCAATCACCCTATAATTTTAAAGTATTATTCCCTAACGATACATGCCTCAGCGACGAAGGTACAGGCTTTAAATAGTGAAAAATTAGAACATTACCATTTTTAGAATATATCGTTTCAATGATTGATATTAATAATAATTATCATTACTATTTAAGAATATCTTAAATGTTTGTTTAATTGTGCTACTCATTACCAATTTGTGGGCTCCTCTGCTATGAACCTGAATGTAGATAAACAAGTATGGTTTAGCCAAATTTACCGTTCTCAGCAAACCACGCTCTTGTCATGGTTTAAACATAAACTTCAGCATCATCATCAATCTGAAGACCTGAGTCAGGAAGTGTTTTATCGTGCTTTAAAAAGCGAATATTGTTTTAAACAAATTAAGGAACCACAAGCATGGCTAATGGGAATCGCCAAGCATGTCATGATTGACTATTGGCGCCGTCAACATATTGAAAATCTCTATCTAGATACCCTACAAAACCTTCCAGAAGAATATTACCCCTCTGCCGAACATGAAGTTCATATTCAAGAAACCTTGTATCAGGTTCATTTAATTTTGGAAAAACTCCCGACCCGAACGGCTCAAGTGTTTTTGATGTCTCAACTAGACGGCATGACTTATAAAGAAATTAGTGAAAAAATCAATATTTCTGAGGCCACGGTAAAAAGAGATATGAAACAAGCTTTTTTGGCATGTATAGATCTTTATAATTAAACCTGTTAAACGCGCTTAAATTTCTCTCCTATGTCAGATATCACTAAAATCCCTCACCATGTTTTAGATGCAGCCGCAGATTGGTTGGTACTTTTGCATTCAGGGGAAATGACAGCGTTACAGCAGCAACAGTTTGAGCAATGGAAAGCTGAAAAAAAAGAACATCAATTAGCACTCCAGCAAATGGAAAAATTTAGCCACGGTTTATCAAACCTTGCAGATAACTTCCCTTCAGAAGCTTTGGTTCAGTCTAATCAAAAATTTAATCTCGCTGCAAAACGCAATATGCTGTTAAGCCTTTCAGGTTTAGTCATTGTTGGCTTGTCAGCCTACTGCATACCTTGGGAAAAATGGCAGTCCGACTACCACACCCAAGTGGGCGAAATTAAGAAAGTGCTATTAAAAGATGGTTCTCAACTCATTATGGCAAGTAATTGCTATGTCGATGTAAATTTCACGCAAGAGACACGACAAATAAAATTAATTGATGGCGAAATCTATATTGAAACGGCAAAAGATGCTCAGCATCGGCCATTTATTGTCGAAACCAAGAATGGTTCAGTAGAAGCCTTAGGTACTCAATTTACGGTTCGCCAAGAAAATAGCGAACAAACAAAAGTTAAAGTTTATAAACATGCAGTAGCCATTGAGCCAGAGAACTCATCTAAACGGCAGATATTAAAACAAGGTCAGCGTGCTTTTTTTGATGAAAAATATATTTCAAAATCACTTCCACTCGATAATGATCAGCCTTACTGGACACAACAACTTTTAGTGGTAGATCAGTGGCCGCTACAAAAAGTGTTGGATGAACTATTCCGCTATAAAAAAGGAACCTATAGCATCGACCCAGAATTAAAAAATATTAAGATTTCTGGCGTATTTTCTCTAAAAAACCCTCAGCAAAGCTTAGAAACTTTGGCCTATAGCCATCAACTTGAACTGACCTATTACAGTCCTTATCTGTTAAATATTAAAAAAAGATAAAAAAACATGACCCTTTTTTTGATCTGGTTCGACTTATAGAGAAATACACTCTCTGTCGAGAAGACCACATGAAGGATTATCAAGCAAAAAGTAAATTGGCTTTGGCTATACGTGCAGTACTGTGGAGTACGCCATTGGTGGTCACGGCGCTTACCACAACTTCTGCTTACGCTGCACAAACTTATAGTATTTCAATTAATCAAAGCACCCTTGATCAGGCCATTAAGCAACTTGCGATTCAAACAGGTACAACCATTAGCTACGATAATGCCAGCCTTTCAAAAACGAAAAGCAAAGCACTTAAAGGGAATTACGCTGTTGACGATGCTTTAAGTCTATTATTACAAAATCATCCGTTTGAAGCAGTTAAAGTCAACAATAGCGGCTATAGCATTCGAGTAAAGTCATCTCCCGCTCCGATTGAACCCAAAGTCTTTCAGTTAGAAGCAATTAAAACCAAAGCAAATAGCAGTAAAGAATTTGATACGGCGGGTGGTGTAGCAGGTACGGCCCATTTAGCAACAATTCATGTTAATGCTGATCATGGCGAAAACCTAACAACCGAAGGTTCAGGTTTATATACGGCGAAAGCCACCACGGCTTCTACAGGCTTAGCTTTAAGTTTGAAAGAAACACCTCAACTGGTCAGTGTAATCACCAACCAACAAATGAAAGATCAGAACCTGACACAATTAACCGATGTTGTCAGTCAGGCGGCAGGACTCTCTATTAAACAAGGCGGAAATATTGGTAGTGATAATTCCCCTATTTACGCTCGCGGTAAAGAAGTAGATAGTTATTTACTCGATGGCGTGAAGCTCATGAGTTCATATTCAAGTATTTTCCAAAGTCAGGACATGGCTTTATTTGATCGTGTAGAGGTTGTGCGAGGTGCAAATGGCTTAATGACGGGTGCTGGAAGTGCAAGCGCAAGTATCAATCTGGTCCGCAAAAAACCATTACAGGACTTTAAAGCTTCGGTGAGTGCTGACATTGGTTCTTGGGATTCTTACCGTACCGATATTGATGTTTCTACACCGCTTAATGAATCAGGAAGTATTCGTGGTCGTACCCTATTTGCCTACCAAAAATCAGACTCCTATATCGACCGCTACAACGAAGAACGTAAAGTGGCTTATGCCGTAGTAGAAGCTGATTTAACCGATCAAACCAAAGGTAGTTTAGGTGCTAGCTATCAACAAATTGACATGACTGGCGTCGCTAGAGGTGGCTTACCTAGCTTTTATACCGACGGGACATTAATCGACTGGTCTCGCTCAGATTCAGCGGCAGCGAGTTGGACGGGGTCTGACCGTTCTACTACATCTTACTTTGCAGATATTGAACATCAGTTTAATGACCGCTGGAAATTAAAAGGTGTGGTGTCTAGAACCATTACAGACTCAGACGAAATTGTAGGCTATACCTACTCAAGTAAAGGAATCGATAAGGCCACAGGCAGCGGCGCGATGTTGTATGCAACCCGTTGGGATTATCGCCCAACTCAAGACTTGTTCAATTTAACCTTAAACGGTTCATTTGATTTGTTTAATCAAACTCATGACGTAGTACTCGGCACGACTTACACAAAAAGTAAAAATAAACGCCCTACCTATTCGGGCTGGAATAACACAGTTGACGATAAAATGACATGGGATGGAACTCTAAACGATATTTTTGCTTGGGATGGTAGTACACCTAACCGCCCCGAAACAAAAATAGATGGCTGGTACAGCGGAGATGACCGTAGCCAATCTATTTTTGGTGCCATTCGTCTTAAAGCAACCGATAATCTTGCAGTCATTTTAGGCACACGTGTAGAAGACTGGGAGCGCGTAACGGGTAACCATTCAGATGCTAACAATAAGACTACCTATACAACACAAGAAGAAAGCGGCAAAGTCATTCCATATGTCGGTGTTACCTATGATTTCACTGACAACTGGACTGCGTATGCAAGCTACACCAATATTTTTTCACCGCAAGATAAGAAAGCCGTTACAGGCGAATACATAGACCCATTAATAGGTAATAGTACCGAGCTGGGTATTAAGGGTGAATTTTTTGATAATCAGTTAAATGTCGGAGCGGCTGTTTACCAAACTAAAGAGGACAATACTGCTGTCGCGTTAACCGATGTATTTGCCCCAGATGGTTCTCAAGCATATCGAACAGAATCTGGCACTGAAAGCCGCGGCTTTGAAATTGAAGCGACAGGTAAGTTGACCGATTTATGGCAAGTTTCAACAAGCTTTAGCCGTAACTTATCAAAAGATAGCCAAGACAACCGATTAAATACCAGTGTACCAAATAACACAGCCAAACTGTTTACTACCTATACCCTGCCTTATCTTGATGAAGCCCTTACTATTGGTGGCGGTGTTCGTTGGCAAAGTGAAATCTATGAGAAAAATGCAGTCTCTGCAACGGGTAGATTTACTCAAGAAAGTTACGCTTTAGTCGACTTAATGGCACGTTATAAAGTGAACAATAATCTTATGCTCAATTTTAATGTTAATAACTTATTTAATGAGAAATACCATTTAGCGACGACAAATAGCTATTACGGCGCTCCAACCAATTTTCGAGTGGGCGTGAAATATGAGTGGTAAATAGATCAGTCGACTTCTAATAACCTTACTTCAGAGGCAAATAACGTTCTTCTGGAGTAAGGTTAAATCGGCTTAATAAGCTGGACTAGAATATTTTCGACTAAGCTCAGGCTATAATATTAGACATGCTCTATTATTTTATTTAATTCTCATATGAAGAATGCATTTTCTGACAACAATCAAATTAGACAAGTTTCTAGTTTCCCTGAACTTATAAGTACAAAGTTTCAAGGAGAGGCAAATGCGATGTGTTGGCACAGAAATTTGGTTGGTGACTTTAAAGAAATTGTGAATAAACTTCATTTAAAAGAAAACATTACAGAAGTTACTGTTGAAGACCTTTTAGCGCTACAGCTTTCAGAACAAGGCAATTTGGCAAGGAAAACTATTTTAGAAGATATCGAGCAGTTAACTGAATTTGGTGCATCGCCAGTACTTAACTTACTTAAACATTATGAGCGCGATGAAGAGCTAGATTTCATTTCAACAGACGTATATTCATTTCATGTTGATCGCTCCCCAATTGAAACCGACACCTTTTTATGTACTTATCACGGCGCTGCTAGCGATATTGTGCCCAATGATCAGGTTGAACAAAAAGTTTTAATCCCAGAAATTAGAAACAAGCTCAAAGAATTACATGATGGCCCAGATGCTGAATTTGAAGCTTTCTTGGCAGAGTATTTTTTTGATTTACATTATCAACCTAAACTTAACGCCCAACCTGTAAATTTAGGCACAGGACATTTGTGGCGTTTGGCTGTAGACCATCCTACACAGCAGGTTTTACCTTGTGTTCATAGGGCACCTATTGAAAAGGATGGCGAGTATCGGTTGCTACTGATTTGTTAAGTGTTTCAGTGGTTCTTATATTCATCATTATTTTTTCTATTGTTAATATATGACATTCACACGAACCCAATCCTCATACTTGGTTGCCTGAACATTGGTACTCGATGTAATTGCCCCATGAATAGGAATAATTTCTTTCATTCCTGTAGCGACTCCTGAACGTATTTTACTCCCTGATCCTCCCCAAATTTGGGTATGGCCAGCATCTTGATAGAGTACATATGCAACAGATGCTGTGCTTGCAGCAGATTTAAGTTCAAAGTTATTGTCTGAAGTTACTGCCAATTGATACGGTGTATTTTGGGTACATTGGACAGATACATCCGTTCTTGCACCAGCAACTGGCTGAGAGCGAACAACTGAACCAAAATCTAAATTTCCTTGTGTGGAAACTTCACACGTTTCTACAATGGTTAAACTGACCTTTAATGCTGTAGATGTATTTCCAGCATCTGCACTATTTATTATCAGCATTCCCACAAGAGAAAATAAGGCATATCTAATGACTTTCATTTCTTCTCCTTATATTTTCGTTCTAATATCTATTCGTCTTTATATTGTTATTTCTCTGTTCTTACTAAAGAAACAGTTTTCAGGATGGTTTAGTTATAAAACTTAATATTGCGGATTGTCAATCAATACTAAACAAATGATTTTCATATTATTTTTTATAATTTGTGACGTATTGCACGCAATCTAATTAATTTTAAAAGTAGTTGATGTTTTTTATTTCTCTTAAACACATATTTTGTCATCATTTATCACAATGTATACCAGTCTACTCGCCTTACTTCTAAAGATTATTAATAATCTGATCATCGGCTTTTGAGACCCAATTTAATGATTATGTCCATTATCGCAATTGCATAAAAAAAACGATCAAAATAATATTACGGGAAATAGATTATAACTTTACATATTATTTATCTTATTGATTCAATATAAAGAAGATTGTGAAGTTAAATTTAAAATGAATCATTCTGGCGATTAAAGCCATCCATTTTTAATTAGAGAAACTATTGATATGAAAAAATATTTATTATTACTTTTACTCAGCTTTTATTCGATTCATTCATTTGCTTCAGACAAACTACATGGCAGTGTTTGGAAAACAATTGATGATGCAACCAATGAACCCAGAGCACTGGTAAAATTTAGCGAAGATAAAAATGGTAACCTCTCTGCTAACATCGAAAAAATACTCGTCCCAAACGAAGCCAACAAATGTACGATGTGTGAAGGTACCTACAAAAACAAATCTTTAATTGGTTTAACCATCGTCAAAAATTTAAAAAGTGTAGGTCAAAATAAATATGACAAAGGATCTATCCTCGACCCACAGTCAGATAAGACATATCGTTTTAGTGCAACAATGTCACCAGATGGGAGCAAACTTATCGCTCGTGGATACATTGGTATCTCTGCAATTGGTCGGAACCAAACGTGGTATCGAATTAAATAAGCTTCGAGGTCTTTAAAAGACTTTATTTATAAATCGCATGGTTTTTTGACTTAATCTGTTATCTCAAGAGCCATGCAATTTTTTGAATATTCTTAGGTTAATTAATAAGTTTAATCATGTACTAAACCTATAAGTAAATAGTTTTAAAAAGTTCTTATTTTTTCATGCACCAATTTTAACTAAAAGGACAACTATCAAGTTTAAGTGATAAATAATGCTTTTTTATTCATAAATATAAACTCATCTTTGCATATATCCATTCCACTTTTTCATATTTTTATTAATCATAAATTTTCACTAAGATCGAGTAAATTTCGAAAATTACTGGAAATATAATGTTGTTTGCAACACATTTTCACTTTAAAAATGCGGTCTTATCATTAGGGGTTCTCAGCTTTGCACTTTTAACGGGTTGTGGAAATAATTCACAGCAAAATAATGAAACTAAGGTAGAAGCGCCTCAAACTGCGTCTGCTGCTGAACTTCCAAAAGAAGTACGGTTTGCTTGGGGCGGCGGCCCACGAGTTTGGGTTCTTGGTAAAGCTGATGGAGATTTTGAAAAAGCTTTAGGTACAAAAATTAAGTGGGTTGAATTTGCTTCGGGTGCAGATGTAATTAATTACTTCGCCGCAAACGAAATTGATATTGCTCGTTTTGGTTCAAGCCCAGCTGTTGCTGGTATCACTCGTGGGCTACCAATTGAAATCATTGGTTTGGAAGGTCTAATTTCTGGTGCAGAACGTTTAATCGTCCGTCCTGACATTAAAAACCTGCAAGATCTAGTAGGTAAAAAAGTTGCCTTCCCCGCAAACTCCACTGCACAATATGCTTTAGAACAGGCCCTTGCATTAAATAAAATTGATAAATCAAAAATCAAATTAATCCCACTTAAGCCTGCTGAAATTGTTTCTGCATGGACACGTGGTGATATTGATGCAGCCTATGTTTGGGGACCATTTACTCAGCAGCTAGAAAAAGAAGGCGGTAAAGAAATTTATCGTACAACGACGCTAAATGAAAAAGGCATTTTGGTTTACAACAACTTTGCTGTCCGTAAAGAGTTTGCAGAAAAACACCCTGATCTTGTAATTAAATTCTTGAAAGCTTACCAAGAACAAGTTGATGAATATAAACAAGATCCTAAAGCTGCTTCCCAAAAAATTTCTAAATATTTAAGCCTTCCATATGATCAAGTCGAAACCACACTTGCTGGTATTGAGTATATTCCTCTGAAAGATCAAGCCACTGAAAAATATTTAGGTGCGACACCAAACGATGAAAACTCTGGCTTAGCTAAAGCAACTCAAGATATTGCTAAATTCTTAGTCAATATTGGCGAGTTGAAACAATCAGATGTTCCAAAGAGTTATGCGCCTAATATCGACAGTAAATACCTTATTGAAGCGACAAAATAAGGTTATGAGATGATTCAGTTGAACCCGTTTAAAATAAAAGTGATTAGTACATTATCGCTAATCACTTTTGTGATGATTTGGCAGCTTGTGTGTACATTTAAACTTGTCTCACCAATTTTGTTGCCCTCTCCTCTACAGATTTTAGATACCGTTTTAGATTTATTTAAAAACGGTTACCGTGATGCTCCTTTTTACCAACACATTTTAGTAAGTACGGCGCGTGCATTCTTTGCATTCTTCGTTGCAATCATTATTGGTGTGCCTTTGGGATTATTAATGGGTCGTCGCCCTGTACTTAATGCCGTTTTAGATCCATTTGTACAATTCTTACGCCCTATTCCCAAAATTGCCCTCATTCCATTAGTTGTTGTGTGGCTAGGGATTGGCGAGGAATCTAAGTTTTTCCTTATTTTTATTGCGACTTTGCTTAGTGTCATTGTGGGTGCAACAGCTGCAAGCCAAAACGTTCCATATGGTTTGATTCAAGCAGCACAAACGATGGGCCTAAGAAAAACAGCAATATTATTTCGTGTCATTTTACCCTCTTCGCTTCCTGAGATTTTCACCACCATTCGTTTATCTATTGGCATTGGTTGGACATCATTAATTGCAGCGGAAATGGTTGCAGCAACTTCTGGTTTAGGCTGGATGATTATTAATGCCGGCTCTTATTTGCGTACAGATGTTGTGATTGTCGGAATTATTTTACTTGGAACAATTGGCTTTATTTTAGATTGGCTCATTGTGAAAGCACAGCAAAAATGGGCCCCTTGGACAGGAAAAGCATAATGACTCAACCATTTATTGAGCTAAATAATGTTCAGAAAATATTTAAACAAAACAAAACGGAAAATACGGTCTTAGAAGATATTAATCTGAAAATTACTGAAGGTCAGTTTGTTTGCTTACTTGGGCCTTCTGGCTGTGGTAAATCAACTATTTTGAACTTACTTGCTGGTTTTGAAAAACCAACTTTAGGTGACATTTATGTAGATGGTCAAACCATCTCAGCACCGGGCGTTGACCGAGCTGTTGTATTTCAACAGGCTCAGTTATTTCCTTGGCTCACAGTAAAAGAAAATATTCAATTTCCACTTAAACAATCAAAAGCTGAAGCTAAATATATTGCTGAGCAAACTGAATACTATTTAGAAAAAACGGGCTTGAAGAAATTCGAAAATCATCGAATTTGGCAAATCTCAGGTGGTATGAAGCAACGTGTTGCCCTTGCCCGTGCGTGGGTTATGAAGCCAAAGATTTTATTGATGGATGAACCTTTTGGGGCTTTAGATGCTCAAACACGTATTTTGATGCAGGAAACACTGACTCAGCTTTGGCAAGACAATAAAACTACCGTTTTATTTGTTACTCACGATATTGATGAATCTCTACTTTTAGCAGATCGCATTATTTTAATGGCAGGCCATCCTGGGCGTATTGCTGAAGATATTCAAGTGAATTTACCCCGTGCGCGCAGCATTGAAAATATTGCGCCACAGCAAGAATTTATTGAAACCAAAAAACATATTTTAGAAATTATGCGCAAAGAAGTAAGTCGCATGATTGATTACATACATTAAATTTTTAGGACATTATTATGTTATTAAGTCATTTGCCGCGTGTTCAACTTGTTCATGCACCTACTCCTCTAGAGCTTTTACCCAATTTAACTAAAACGTTAAATGGTCCCCAGATTTACATCAAACGAGACGATGCTACAGGGCTGGCTACAGGCGGTAATAAAACCCGCAAATTAGAATTTTTAATTGGTGATGCACTTGCAAAAGGTGCAACCCATGTACTCACTCAAGGTGCAACTCAATCTAACCATGTTCGCCAAACGATTGCGGCAGCAAATAAATTTGGCTTAAAAGCATCTGTTTTACTCGAACAACGCGTTAGTGATGGTACAGATGAATATTACAATAACGGAAACTTATTGTTGGACAAGATTTTAGGTGCAACATCAATTGAAGTTGTTGCGGGTGGCACAGACATGGTTGCGGCTTTAGAAGCCAAAGCAAAAGAATTAGAACTACAAGGTGATCGCCCGTATATTATTCCGGGTGGTGGCTCAAACGCTATTGGTGCTTTAGGTTATGTATCAACAGCAATTGAATTAATCAACCAACTTAACCAGATTCAACTCGCTCCGACTCATCTTGTACATGCAACAGGTAGCACGGGTACTCAAGCTGGCCTCTTAGCGGGTATTGCGGCAACTCACTCAAACTTACCAGTACTCGGTATTAGTGTTCGTGCTGAAAAATCTAAACAAGAAGAAAATGTTTATAAACTTACTCGCGCAACTTTAGAGCATCTTGGTTTAAGCGCAGATCTTATTGCCCGTGAAAAAGTGATTGCAAATAGTGACTATGTTGGCGATGGCTATGGTATTCCAACTGATAGCATGGTTGAAGCAGTTGAACTTCTGGCTCAAACTGAAGGTATTTTGCTTGACCCTGTTTACTCGGGTAAAGGTTTTGCGGGCTTAGTCGACCTCATTCGTCAAGGTCATTTCACTAAAGATGACAAAGTGATCTTCCTTCATACAGGCGGTGCCGTAGGCTTATTCGGTTATCGTAAAACCTTCTCTAAAAAAGATGCATACCGTTTGTAAGATGACTGAATTTTCACAACTCCCCATCCTTGGAATTTTGGGTGGTATGGGACCGGGCGCTGCTGTTGATTTTCAACAGCGTCTGCTCGATGCAAGCCCTGCCACTAAAGATCAGGAACATATTCCAACAATCGCTTGGAATCATGGTGGTATTCCTGACCGACAACTTGCACTTAGAAACTTAGGTGAAAGCCCTTTAAATGCAATGATACATGGACTAAAAATTTTAGAGCGTAGTGGCGTTTCTAAAATCGCAATTCCATGTAATACCGCGCACTTCTGGCATTCTGACTTACAGCAACATACCCATATTAAAATCTTAAATATGGTTGAAATTACGGTGCAACAGATTTTAAAGAACTATCAATCTGGTGATAAGGTTGGAATATTGGCAACTAAAGGTGCCCTTTCTACTCAGTTGTATCAACTTGAGTTAAGCAAGCATCACATCCCTTTTGTCATTAATTCAGATGAAGAGATAGAACAGGAATTTATGCCGGCTGTTTATGCTGTAAAACGCAATGAATCGGCTAAAGCGGGTAGCGTTTTTCAAGAATTAAGCCAAAGACTCATAGATAAAGGTGCTGGTTCGATTATTTTAGCTTGTACAGAAATTCCGATTGGATTACATGCAATCCAATCTCCAATTTTAGATGTGAGCTTTGATACCACACAAATTTTGGCGGATGCTTGTGTAAATTGGTTTTATCGAAATACGCAACTCTAAAATGATGTTCTCCAAATCTAAAAAGCTGAATAATTGGTCGGAACCAAACGTGGTATCGAATTAAATAAGCTTTGAGGTCTTTAAAAAACTTTATTTATAAATTGCATGGTTTTTTGACTTAATCCTTTATCTTAAGAGCCATGCAATTTTTTCCAAATCTTCTAAATATTCTTAACATTTTTTAAAATATTCTCGAGGTGTTACACCAAAAGCCTTTTTGAATGCATGGCTAAAATGTGAAAAATCAGTAAAACCATAATCTAAAGCTACTTCAGAAATGCTAGCCACCCGACCACTTTTTAGCGCATCACGACTTGCTATTAAACGTTCAGACCAAATGACTGACATGACTGTCTTTTGATGTCTTGCAAATGCCCTACTCAATGTTCGTGTTGATACACAATGTGCTTGTGCAATCTTTTCTAAGTTAAGTTCAGGATTTTGTAAATTTCTTAAAATAAAACTCATCGCTTTACTATACAAATCCCGTTCGATATTTACCTTCGCAATATCCTGTACTTCTAAACTTAATACCAATAACTCTAAAGCTGATTTAGTAAAGCGTTCAGCAAAATCTATGTTGGAAAAATCAAATGTTTGATCTACTGATTGTCGTAGCATCTCACGCAAAGGAATAATTCCAGGCCGAGTTTCATCCAAAACTTGAGCAGTTAAATGTTCAATATTAGGCACACGATTGATTAATAAATAACGAGGAATTCGGATTAAGTGATTTTTGCTTCCAGCCAAATTGAACTGAAAGGTTTGTGCAGCATCGTATAGCATGAGGCTATTATTTCGGTATTGTGTTGTTCTGCCACCTTGGGCTAATTGTCCACAACCATTTTCCATAAATCCAAGCCACAAATCATCATTTGGCCCAAACCGTAGATGCTTTTCAGTGCGTTCCCAAAAGTGCATAGTTGATGAAATAGTGCATATATCTATCAAACCAAGATGACGTACACTTAATTCACCATTAAAAGATTTTTCATCTTCAGGCTTGCTTTGAGCTGGAATACAGTGCCGTAACACAACATCGTTCCAATATTCGAAACGTTCAGATGCATTTATATCTTGAGTTGAATAATGAATCGGATTTAATGACTGATAATGATTCATGGCAATTTAATCCCTTATACGACTACGCAAGATGTCAAAAAATAGGTCTTGCTTTTATCAAGCAACTTTCATACCACTACTCTTCTGTTATCTCTTTGCACAGTTAAAGTCTTTTCCATAAGACTCGTTTGTTTTATTCATCTACTTATACTTTTTTAGATGCTGATAGAGCAATCCTGCAACATCAACAGCTCACTATAAATTAAACGATATATTTTTTTTGATCAAATTAAAACCTGTCTTTTTTAAACAAGCGATTGTCCATTCTGACCAAGTTTCGTTTTATGCCTTGCGTAATATCAATATAACGACGGTACTCCCCCAACATAAACAACCGTTAAAACAACGCCTAATTGTTTTGATTAAGGCAATACGAATTTTGCGATTGAAACACTGCAATAAGAGATGTAGGAGAAAGGAAATGGAATCAGCAATCGACAAACATCTAAAATGTCCTCGCACACTAAGCCGCCGTATTCATGATGAATATGAACCCCCATTTGCCATGTGGGTAGCTCGGGCTGATGCTGATCTTCAGCAGGTTGTGATGGCTTATTTAGGTATACAGTTTAAACCTGACCAAAAAGCTGCGGCTGTAAAAGCGATGCAGCACATCGTAAAAAGTTTTGGTTTAGAAAACGGACCATTAAACCACGATATAACACATCATACTGATAATCAGAACTATGAAAATTATATTGTAGTGGGTTACTGGCGTGATCCCGCTGCCTACTGTCAATGGGCACGTTTAGCAGAGGTCAATGACTGGTGGAATTCAGATGAACGTCTAAATGATGGCATCGGTTATTTTCGTGAAATTGTTTCGCCACGGGCTGAACAATTTGAAACCTTATATGCGTTTAAAGAAGATTTGCCGGGTGTAGGCGCTGTTATGGATAGTATCAGTGATGATATTCAAGAACATGGATATTGGGGATCTGCACGAGAGCGCTTTCCGGTTTCACAGACAGATCGCATGTTAGCTAATGGTGAATTAACTATACTTTCAGGTGATCCTCAAAAAGGTGGACGTGTTGTCGTACAGGGCCATGACAATATTACGTTAATCCGCTCTGGTCAGGACTGGGTCAATGCAGATGAACAAGAAAGAGCATTATATTTTAATGAAATGCTTCCTTCATTGCAGGATGGCATGGATTTCCTTCGCGATGAAGGCCAATCTGTAGGATGCTATAGCAACCGCTTTGTTCGGAATGTTGATCTTGATGGTAACTTACTTGATATCGCTTACGATATAGGTTACTGGCGCTCATTAGATAAACTAGAACGTTGGGCAGAATCACATCCCACACATCTCAGAATTTTTACCACTTTTTTCAAAGTTGTTACTGGCTTACAAAACTTGCGTCTTTATCATGAAGTTTCAGTCAGTGATGCCAAACATCAAATATTTGAATACATCAATTGCCACTCCCAAACAGGCATGATGCGGGACGCACAAACGCCCTAAATAACCCTAAAAATTATTTTATTTCACAAGAATACAGGCACAGTCTGACTGTACTCATGGCTGGTTATTGCCTAAAGGAAATGCAAATGAATTCAAAATATTATAAATATTACATGATGTTAATAGCCCTACTGGCTGCATATGCTGAAACACATGGGGCTGAAGTGATGCCAGGTGACTATGAGCAAGCTCCCGGCGGCCTAACTCTCGGTGCAATATATTATCAACATGCCACGACCGATGCACTTTATAGCAATGGTTCAACTGCCGCAAAAGATATGAAAGTCGAATCAAACATAGGAATCGCAAGGATGATCCATGTATTCGAACTCAGCGATCGCGTCACAATTGAGCCACAGTTCTTATTACCCTTTGGTCGCGTTGAAGGTAAAGACAATGCCAGCGGACTTGGGAGCACCTCTGGTATAGGAGATCTTGTTTTAACCGCTCCTGTCCGCTATCGCTTAAATGATGCTAAAGATGTTCTTGCAGGAACGCTTTATATTAATGCTCCGACCGGAGATTACGACAATGATAAACCGTTAAATTTGGGGAGTAATCGCTGGAAACTCGATCTACAGGGTGCATATGTTAAGCATTTCACACCAAACTGGGCATTAGATCTGGTGGGTGATGTGGTGTTTTACACCAATAACGATAATTACGGAGCAAATTCTGACACCCTTAAACAGGATATCTCGTTTGAAACACAAGTCATGGGACGCTATATGCCAAATGCCACAACCTCTCTGGGATTAGGCATCGGTCATAACTGGGGTGGTGAAACTAAAATCAATAATGTTTCACAGGATGATTCCACCCAAACCACCAACATTCGCTTTGCTATTAGCAAATTTATGACGCCTAAAGACCAGTTCGTCGTGCAGCTGGGACGTGATCTTTCAGTGGAAAATGGCCTGAAAGAAGATTTCCGTTTGAACTTGCGTTATTTACGCATTTTTTAAAAGTTAGCCCCTATCAGGATAACTGCTCATGTTGTCCTTTTTGAACAAATGTCTGGCGCTTTAAATCAAGTTTTCAAGAAAAGAACAGACTAATTTAAAACATATCTTCAGTCAGAATAATAAGTGACGGGTAAAAAATTATGGCAATTCAAAGACCAACTATCGACGATTTAAAACAGATTGCAAACAACCTGCACATGCAGTTGACTGACGCAGAAGCCGAGGAATATCTAAGTGTTATGCAAGCAAATTTTGATGCATACGATTTGATTGATGAACTGGCTGATGAAATTCCAGAAGTCCACTACCCACGTACTCAACTTTATCGTCCTGACGTAACCGAAAATCATCTCAATGCATGGTATTACAAAACTGAAGTTAAAGGTGCCACCACTGGAAAACTTGCAGGAAAAACCGTTGCTCTGAAAGATAATGTCTCACTTGCTCACGTTCCAATGATGAATGGTTCATCCACATTGGAAGGTTTCATCCCAGAATATGATGCCACTGTCGTTACTCGTATGCTTGATGAAGGTGCTACGATTTTAGGTAAAGCGACTTGTGAACATTTCTGTTTATCGGGTGGCAGCCACACCTCAGACCCTGCCCCAGTACACAATCCATATCGTCACGGCTATTGTGCAGGTGGTTCATCATCTGGGAGTGCTGCACTTGTTTCAAACGGCGATGTTGATTTAGCAATTGCTTGCGATCAAGGCGGCTCAATCCGTATTCCGGCTGCTTTTTGTGGTGTTTATGGGATGAAACCCACCCATGGACTGGTTCCATATAGCGGGATTATGCCTATTGAAAATACGATTGATCATGCAGGGCCAATAAGCCGTTCGGTTCAAGATAATGCACTACTGCTTGAAGTCATCGCAGGCATCGATGGGCTGGATCCACGTCAATATGCTGTTCATGTTGAAAACTACACAAGTTATTTAGATCGTGGTGTGAAGGGTTTAAAAATCGGTATTGTTAAGGAAGGCTTTGCTCTACCCAATATGGACTTAAGAGTGGCAGACAAAGTCCGCCAAGCCGCAGCGGAGTTTGAAAAACTCGGTGCAATTGTTGAAGAAATCTCTTTACCTGAACATCAACTCGCAGGTGCATTATGGACACCGATCGGCTGTGAAGGCCTGACTGCACAAATGATGCATGGGAATGGCATGGGCTTCAACTGGGAAGGCTTATACGATGTCAAACTACTCGATAAACATAAAGACTGGCGCCAAAAAGCCGATCAACTTTCTCCAACATTAAAAGTCTGTATGTTTGTGGGCGAATACGGCATTCGAAACTATTCAGGTCGTTACTACGCTAAAGCACAAAATATTGTAAGACGTGCCCGTGCAGGTTATGACCGGAAATTGGCTGAATACGATCTGTTATTAATGCCAACTCTCCCTATTGTTGCCCAACCTCTGCCTGACTCAGATTGTTCATTAACTGAATATATTACCCGTGCATTTGAAATGATTGGAAATACAGCACCACAAGATATTACGGGCCATCCAGCGATGAGTGTTCCATGCGGTCTCGTAGATGATCTACCTGTTGGCATGATGCTCATCGGACGTCACTTTAACGAAGGCACGATTTATCAAGCAGCAGCAGCTTTTGAAGCAGCCGTTGACTGGAAAACTTTTTAAGCGAAATCAAAACGTTCATTCAATCAAACCATTTCTTCATGAATATGGTTCGTTGAAACTCATCTCTACCAAGGAGTATTACACGTGAGTACATCTGTTTCTAAAACATCAAACTCCACCCCAGGCGAGAGAGCATGGGCATTACACAAAGTGCTGAGCAATAAAGGATTAATACCAGAAGGATTTATTGAAGGTTTAACTGATCTGCTTGCCAATAAATTTGATCCGGCTAACGGCGCTCATGTGGTTGCTAAAGCGTGGGCTGACCCAGCCTATCGCGAGCTTTTATTAAGTAATGGTACAGCAGCCTGTGAAATGTTTGGTTATACCGGCCCGCAGGGAGAATATATTATTGCCCTTGAAGATACACCAACAATCAAAAATGTGATTGTTTGCAGCCTTTGTTCTTGCACTAACTGGCCCGTGTTGGGCTTACCACCAGAATGGTACAAGAGTTTTGAATTTCGGGCGCGATTAGTGCGTGAAGGTCGCACAGTACTAAAAGAACTGGGCACCGAATTACCCGAAGATATCAAAATTAAAGTATGGGATACCTCTGCCGAAACACGCTATCTGGTATTACCAATGCGTCCTGAAGGAACTGAGCATATGACTGAAGAAGAACTTCAAAAGCTCATCACAAAGGACGTACTTATTGGTGTTGCCTTACCAAAATTGCCTTAGTTTTTAGTAACGCTTTATCAACTATATAGTGGAGTAATGATAATGGATGGTTTTCATGATTTAGGTGGTATGCAAGGTTTTGGCCCAATTGATCACCAAATTAATAGTAAAAGTTACAAACCTGTATTTAAAAAAGACTGGGAACACCTCGCCTACACATTAATGTTTCTAGGTGCCGGACATCTAAATAAATTTAATATTGATCAGATTCGTCATGCTGTGGAACGTATTGGATTACGGCAACATGTTGGGACTGAATATTACGAGCGTTATGTGATTGCAACAGCAACTCTGCTCACAGAAACTGGTGTGATTACACAAGAAGAACTGGATGAAGCTTTAGGTTCTCATTTTCAGCTCGCCAATCCACACCATTCAAATGGCCGCGCAGCAATTTCAGGACGTCCACCATTTGAAGTTGGAGACTTGGTTACAGTCCGCGATGAATATATTTCCGGTCATATTCGTGTACCTGCTTATGTAAGAGGAAAAACAGGTGTTGTCCTTCACCGCACCACAGAAAAATGGCCATTTCCAGATGCTGCGGGTCATGGTCATTCCGATGCATTACCACAACCAACTTATCATGTGGAATTTACAACACAGGAATTATGGGGAGATGCAACTCTTGAAGGTTCTGTAGTCGTTGATTTATTTGAAAGCTATTTGGACAAAGCTCAGGCCTCTTCTTAACCTGATTTTCTATATTCATTATCACGAACTGATGAGATCTTACATGACAGCAATATCATTAAAATCAGAATTTGAACTTAATTCCTCTCGTATTCCTGTGACTGTTTTATCTGGCTTTTTAGGTTCAGGCAAAACCACCCTACTCAACTATATTCTGAATCATCAGCAGAATATGAAAGTAGCAGTAATCGTCAATGATATGAGTGAAATTAATATTGATGTTGAAGATGTGCGTCGTCATGTAGATCTCAGTCGTGGTACTGATCAATTGATTGAAATGAGCAACGGATGTATCTGTTGTACATTAAGAGCCGATTTACTCGAACAAATTAGTACAATCGCACGCAAAGCAGAGTTTGACTATATTTTAATTGAATCAACAGGTATTTCAGAGCCCATGCCTGTTGCCGAAACTTTTGCTTTTCTTGATCAAAATGGTTTTAGCTTAAGTGAACTGGCCCGCTTGGATACGCTGGTCACTGTAGTAAATGGCGAAAACTTTGCTCAAATGATTCAATCAAATGACGAAGTAGAGACAGCTCATCAAGATGAACAGTTACCGACAACACGCCCTTTATCTGATCTATTGATCGAACAAGTTGAATATGCAAATGTTATTTTAGTCAGTCGTGTTGATGTGATTGGACAAGAACAATTTTATCAATTGCGATCACTACTCACTGAGCTTAACCCAGCAGCAGAAATTTTTCCCATGTCCTTTGGTGAAATTGATCTCGAAAAAATTCTAAATACTCATAAATTCAATTTGCCTGATTTGGTGAAATCTCCAGGATGGATGAAACATATGGATCCGAATGAAAATATTCATTCTGAATCTGAAAATTATGGTATTTCTTCATGGGTATATAGTGAACGCCTTCCCTTTCATCCTCAGCGTTTTCAGAGCTTTTTACAGCAGGCATGGAATAATGGTGCTTTATTACGTTGTAAAGGCTACATCTGGTTTGCCAACAGTTATCAGGATATTGCAATGCTGGTGCAAACAGGAAATCAATTTGCATGGGAATATGTAGGCAAATGGTGGAATTTTATTAATCAGACTGACTGGCCTCAGGATACTTATCGTCGTAATAGTATTTTTGAAAAATGGGACCAACGTACAGGCGACTGTCGACAGGAAATTGTTTTTATCGGTCAAAATATTGATTTGGAACAACTTCAGCAGCAACTTGATCAATGTTTATTAACATTAGATGAAATCGAAGACGGACCTGACGTTTGGACAGATTATTGATGTTTAATCTAAATTTTTGGACGTAAACTGGTTATTCCTATTCCCAGAAATCCTCTGATGAGTCCCTTGCTCACATTTAACCAATCAAAGTAATCACGCCACAAAATTATTTTTCCATTTTCAACTTTAAATGTACCGCATACCCAAAATCCAGCATGAAATGGTCCAATATTCACAATATCGGTACGCTCAGTGAGGACCACGTTCCCTTTAGCAACAATTTGATGATTTTTAACTTGTAATTTTCTTGTGCGGCTAAGCGCAAGCTTTATTAGACCAGCGACCCTTTTTCCACCTTTAAATGTCGGTAAAGAAACATTGGTATAAAGGATGTCGGGATGGAGCAATTCACTGATCGTGACATGATCTTGTTCCACTAGTGCGTTTAGAAATCGTTCAACGATTTCTTCAGATTGCGCTTGAATATTATTTACATCAGCACTTAAGGTTGGTTTCATTTCAGGTCCTGTTCTAAAAATTTAAATTTTGAGGTCTAAACGCTGTTGCCAAAGGTTTTCTAACGTTTTGGTATCGTGGTCAAAAGGATGGAAATCAGGTCGGTAATAATCTAAAAAATCTTTAACGGTTTGTAGTGTCAGTAATCCTTGACTACCGACTGCTTTTTTAAAAAATTTAGCGATGCCATTTAAAGAAAGTACTTGATCTGCTTTGAGTAATCTTCGTGTGTTATTTGCAATTAAGAACAGTAAAATGCTTCCTGCAAATGTCATATAAAAAATACGTGATAAATATCCCCCGCCTGATGCGACATAAGCATCAAAAAATACTGCTTTATGTTCATTTTCTTCAACTGCATGCCATAGCCATAACTCAGCAACTGGACCTACTAAGCGATGATTCCAGTTATCATTACGCAAGAGTTCGGCACCTAAGGTTGCAGTGATATGTTCAATTGCACAACCAACCGACATGATATGCATAGTTGGTAATATTTTTTGCATTAGGGCATATAAGGCTTTAACTTCATTCTGTAGCTCATTGATATTGATTTGCTGTTCATCTGCATAACGGTTAAATGCCAAATGCTCTTTAGCATGCATCGCTTCTTGTCCAATAAAAGCACTTATTTCCGCTTGCAGCGCAGCATCATCAATTTTGTCCCGAATATTTCTCAAAGCCTCAATCAACATTAATTCTCCTTGGGGAAAAATAGCTGACATTGCATTCATTAAATGCGTGCAATAAGCGTCATTATCAAACCAATAGCGCTTTGAACTGGTGAAATCAAAACTTAATCGTCTGACTGGAAAAGAAGCTTTCAGGCGATGGGCTATGGAAGATGGTTTAGGTTTAATGGCTTCAAGCGTAGACATAATTATTCCAATTACAAAAGTACCAATTAGTTCTTTTGTAGATTGCTTTATATTTCTAGTCAATAGTTATTTTTCATCCAATTGAAATTCATATATTTATTTCAAGAGCTCAATGTTTTAAAAAAACAATCTTGAGCCAAAAAGCGGTTAGTGATAGTTTTAGCAAGATTTCAAATTTTAGAAGAATTAGTGTGGAAAAACTCTCTGGCGCTTACGATACTCAAGCAGCGGGCTTACCCAGAGGTCGTACTAGCCTGTTAACCGAAGAAACACGTGAAAAGCAGCGCCGACGTTTGGTTAAAGCAGCCATCAGTGCATTTGCAGAAAAAGGGTTTGCTGCCACAACCATTACAGACATTGTAAAAAGAGCACGAGTATCGAAGCAGGCCTTTTATGAAATTTTTGAGAACAAAGAAGATTGTTTTCTAGCAGCGGATGATTTAGGTAGAAAAGCTTTATTTGAGCAAGTTCTCTCTGATATTAAACTTGAAGGTATTCATGCAGATCAATGGATTAGATCCTCTGTCCGCGCCTATTTGCAACTTTGTAATAGTGAACAAGACTTCACCAAGGCTTGGGCAATCGAGTTCCCAAATGCGGGAAGTCGCTGTCTAGAACAACGTAATTTGTTTTTCGCAGAGTTAGGAAAAAGACTAAAATCTATACATAACGTCATTAAAATGAATCACCCCGAACAATGGGTAAGTGTCCCTGATTTATTTTATGATGCAGCTATTGGCGGCGCTTATGAAATTATTTTTCGCTATATTTGTCAAAACAAGTTTACTGAATTATTAGATCTCGAAGATGATCTCGTTAAATTCATTCAGTTTTCTATTGGATATAAACAAGTCGAAACCGATATTAGCAAATGACTGACATGACAGTTATTTAATTTCTAATATAACTATTCTTGAAGATCATAGAAGATTACTTCGATATTCTCTACACCTTATTCAACCCTGCCAAAAAACAATCCAGCACCTTTTCCCGATCAATTGCCCCATCGGAGCTTAAAAGCTGAATAATGGCCCCTTCAATCATATATAAAAATAGTTTTGCATCCTGAAAAGTCGCATCGGTTTTTAGTTTTATAAGCTGGCTATAGATTTCATTGATGAGCCACGTTCTATATTTAATGGCAACTTGATAGGCGTTTGGATAGGTCAGTTTCGTTTCAAAAATTGCTTTAAATAATAGATAGTACAGCCCCTCCAAATCAGTATGTAAAAAATACAGTTTCTTGAGTTTATCCATCGCACCCGCATCAAGACCATATTCAGCAATTGAAACTACTTTTTCTTTTAAACGTTCTTTTTGTACGATCAAACAGATTTCAACAAACCGTTCCTTAGAGTGAAAGTAGTTATAAAAAGTCGCTTTGGGAATTTCAGACTCTTGCACGATTCTATCGACCCCAACAGTGTGAAATCCGCGATGGTGAAATAAATCAATCGACTTATTGATAACTTGTATGGCACGTGTAGAAAGTACTAAATTTGGCATAGTTTTACCGTTATAAATTCTTGTTGTTTCTAAATGAGATACTTCTTTGGGAGAAAAAAAGGCACAGCAAAGCCGTAAAGACTGTGCGTGGCACATCTCAAGTTTTGTTGTTTAAATAAGTTTTTTTGAGCCGTAATGACTTAAAGCCTGAAAACCTTAGGGCATTCAAGCTGCTTTAAATTTTTAAGTTGTGTCGTTATAGACTTTGGCATTGAGAGCCAAGAAATAATGGATGTGCAAAGCCAACTCCTTTTTATTGGGAGTTCTGCCGACATTAAAATTATGGTGGCAGAACGAAGGGGGTTCGCGGACTGGCCTTAAGACTCCAGCACACCCAAGGGTGTCCCCCTCCGTTCCACCATAGAGGGGGCACGAGGGTGTACACACTAAAAGTTTAAAACCTTTAATGCCCTTAAGGGACGGTCCGCGACGACCGACTGGCAATGTAGGCCAGCAGGCAAAGGATAGTGTCCAACCCTTTTGCAGTCAAGCACACAAAATGACATTTGATTTAAATTAGATCATTAAAAAGTAAGAATAAATAATGAGTGAGTTATTGTTAAATTGGGGTTTATAAAGGGATAAATAAAACAGCCTAGTGAGAATATTTTTTTAAGCGGAATATACACAGGTGCTGTGTATATTGCCGATTTGAACCAAGAAAATAATTTACTCTTAAATTTATTTTTTCATAGGGAGTAGTAAAACAGGGTCTTCAATATCGTAACCAGTTTCTTCTGGAACCCCCAGATATTTAACGACAACTAACCTCTTATTTTGTTTAGGTACGCTATAATTTTGGGAAATTTTTATTGCTTTGGTGTAATGAACAGCAACATGGGTCTTACTTTTTAAAGACGGCGATTTTACAACATATTCTGTTTTATATTGGGTGATCTTTCCTGAAGGATCGAACCAAGCCGATACTTGATTCTGATGAGTTTTTAATATTTGAATTTTTACAGTCTTACTCTTACTTACTAGCAAAGGGGTTAAATTCTTTTTAATTTTATTTAGAGCCTTATTAAACGCTGTACTATCTTGATCATAATCAATTTTATGAGTTTTTGGATTGATATAAAGAGATTTAACTTCAATAAGTTTATCAGGCGATTTACTATTTAATAGATAATAATATAATTGTGGTAGACGTCCTCGACCATCTTCATAATGTCTTAATACATAAAGTTTTTTCTCTTTTTCCAGATAACCCAATACTTCAATCTTTTGTCCCCCACTGACAGTTGCATAACTATGTGCGGATAACGTAAAAATAGCACTAAAACTTAGAATTTTTAGAAACTTCATTAGCTGATATCCTTGTGATTTTTTAGACGGGAAAATTAATTAACGAACATAGAGTGGATCTTCTTCAACAAAAAACACTTCACCGGATGAAGGTAGAATCCATTGATAGGTTCCTTCTATTTTTTGCATTTTTTCTTTTAAAATATTATATATGGCTACAAGATCATGTTTTTCATCATATTCTCCTATATAGCCAAGCGCCTTTTCTTCATGAAAATCTCTAAACATTTTATGCATTTTTACTGCTCTCAGTTCCATATCTTTTCTCCTTTTTATTATCACTACAATTAATTATGATCTTTTTTTATTTCCAATCCTAAAAAATATGTACCAAAATATATCTTACAAAGAATTAACCCAATATTTATTGGATTTTAATATTTATCAAACCTAAACTTTTCCATATCGTATGGTATGTCTAGCTTTACGCTCCATTGGCTTGATTCTTCACTCATTATAACTGCATCAACTTCAAAAGCATCTCTCTCACTAAAACCTTTTATTTTTAAAAAATTAACAAAACTAGAAGAGTTTATTTTATTAAGATACCCTACTCTTAAAGTATCTATATATACTGCGATTTTATTTGTTTCTTTTTCGAGGCATATTACAGCATTTTTAAAGACCTTAAATCTGCCACCATTTTGGTTACCGACTAAAGTTATCAATTCTTCTTGGTATAAAATTACAATTATTTCATGTTCAAAAAAGTTTTTATTCTCTGTAAATATTTTCCCAGCTATTTTCAGGGTGCTTTCGGGGAGCTCAAGATTAACTTTAGAAAAAACTTTAAATAAAATATAAGCAAAAATAAATAAAATAAAAACTATTAGAATAAAATACATATTAAAAATATTCCTCTTAATTTTATAAATTGGCAAAAAGAATGGTTATTCTTTCTACCAACCAATTTTTTAAGAAAAAATATAATTATCTATATTATGATTTTTTCTCATTTTTATCATTTTCATTCAATTTTTCTAAATCATTTTGATCAGGAGTTTTAGGCTCAAACTCTTTACCATCTTGTTGTTGCTGTTGTTGCTCTTTTGATTTGTCTTGATCGCTTTTAACTTGGTCCTGAGACATTAGAGTCTCTCCTATTTAATGTTGTGCAGATGATTATCTAACACTTAGTTAACATAGGCCCTTTATCTTTATATAGATACAACGCAAGTGTATCTGAATGTAATACCGTTGTTTATTATCAAAATAATATAGATATTTTAACTCCCCCTACCAAATAAATATTTTAAATCTCTATATTTTCTATTATTTTAAATTTTATTAATTTCACTTTCACTTCTCAAATACAAATTTAACCCATAAAAACAATGCTATAAAACCCCCACACTCTTTAATGTAGACATGAATATTAAATTTTTATTACCCTCTATAAATAAAATAAATTTAAAATATTAATTAATTCTCACCATTAATTTAAATTTCACCATTTAAATCAACATATAAGATATCTTTTAAAAATTATTTCAATATAAAAATATATAAAGGAACATATCTCTACATACCACCCCTATAACTACCGCAATGTAACTCAGTTAAAGGTATACGATTAAGCTTCACTACTCTTATTAAGAAGTTTAAAATGTCTGACTTCAAAGACTTTTCAAAAAAAGCAACTCAAAACCAGAATGATTCCGATCCAAAACCAAATGAGGATAAAGTTGAAAAACCAGCTCAGCCATCTGAATCAGAAGACTCTTCATCAATTAAAAATAATGAAGAAAAAAATAAATAAAAAGATAAAATTTTAAATAATATGAAAGAAGTCCAATATTGGACTTCTTTCATATTATTTCTTATAAATAAATTATTTTAATTTAGGTAACTAAAAATCTCGTATTTAGTATTAATTCAACTCTTTTTTGTGCCTCATACAAGCCAAGCTCTTCACTTACCCAAAATGAATGAAGTTGTCCATCTAAATGAAAATACTCTTTATTATATTGAGAACCATGATCAGAATAATGGTTGTCTACTTTGAAATGAGTTTGATCATCCTTTCTTTTTTGACCATCAAGTATGCCGCCAATACAAATATCCATTTTAATACCAATTATTAATCGAATTTGACTATAACACACATAGACCAGTTGCTCGAAAAAGAGTTGTTACCAGTAATTTTTTTCATTATTTATCAGTATATTATGATTTTAGCGTATCTGTTTAAACTTACAGGTGATAAAAAATAAATTGTATGTCTAGAATATTTTAATAAGCAATATCAGTGTTTAATTTTCTAAATTTCATATCATTCCTAAATAACCCTTCTTTGATTAGCTAAATCTCTATATGCTGCAATGCACCACTTACAGAAAATTATTCGAATGGCCGAACAGACCCTACTACAAGAGCTTAACTCGCGTATCGAATATTACTCTACAAGAACGGACTATCCGCTACGCAGAATTTTAATAGGCTACCGTGCATACGCAAAATTAATGTTATGCTCCTCTTTCTCAGATGAGGTCATAAATTCTGCAATTGATCCAAACAAACGCAAATATAAAAAGTTAAAAATTAAAATTACTAAAGACGATAATCAACTTGATCTTGAATAAATCAATGAAATTGGCTCATTGATGAGTGTTTTGTAGACACCTGATTTAATGAGATAAAAAAGTACAATCTATTTAAAAAATAAAAAACTTTTAAATCTGGAAATGCTTACAAAAAACGGAGAAATAAGCCTCATAACCGCATGTTATGGTGCGAGCCTGTAACATGTAGATGTAAATAAAGCGACTTTATTATTCAAACCGTCTGTTATTAACACTTCATAATGCGCAAATTTTTTACTACTACCGACCTTGGTTGCCGTTGCAAATAACATCCTATCTTTCGCACCACTCATATAGCGAATATCCGCCTGTAGGCCAGTATATGGCGCATCCCCTGCATTACAAGCCATCGCAAAAGCGATATCGGCTAAAGAAAATATGACGCCACCATGCACGCCGCCCAAGGCATTCATGTGTTCGTCTTTCACATGAAGCTGGCAACGCGCTTCATCAAAACTGCGATGCAGCACTTGAACACCCAATAGCTCTGCGAATTGATCAACCGCAGTGGTTTCCATTTTTTGCACAAACGTCTCCCTACTCGTGCGAGTATTCCTTAAGTTTTATGAACTCATGTGTATTGAAATCGACTTATGAATCGTCGTTAAACACTATCTTGTTTAATCTGATAGTTTGAAGAATTAAAGTCCTTATAGGTCAGGCGGTCATCTAACTCTGAGCTTAAAGGCTGAACTTCTTGCATTGAGTTTAAGCATCGCTGTGCAAGCTCAATGTATTCTTGCGTGCCTCTGGTTTTCCACTTTTTTTCTTGTTCTGATAAATCACGTGCCACCTTGGCAGGACTACCCATTGCCAATACATTTGCCGGAATAATATCTTTGGTTTTGACCAAGCTATTTGCGCCAATAATAGTGTTTTCACCAATTTCGGCATAGTCTAAAATTACGCTGTTCATGCCGACCAAAACATTTTTTCCAATGCGGCAGCCATGTAAAGTTGTGCCATGCCCAATGTGCCCCATTTCTTCAACTAACGTCACGCTTTGCGGAAAACCATGTACGGTGCAGTTATCTTGTATATTGGCATTTTGCTTAATATGAATACGACCAAAATCGGCACGCAATGAAGCAAATGGCCCCACATATACGCCCGCTTCAATAATCACATCACCAATTAAAACAGCGGTTGGGTGTACAAAAGCCTCTGGACTTACGACTGGAATAACACCGTCAATACTATAACAAGGCATGATTTAACCTCTCATTTGTCGCAACCAAACCTCCGAAACGGCGCCAATAATGTGCTGTGGCATTTGGCATAGGCCCTTCTGCTGTTGCAGCAACAGACAAGAAGTATTCATCGGCAGGTTCAAATACTTTTTTATAAATATTCATTGATAAAGTTCGTGCACTAATCGCAGGCCAGTCAGTCGGCAACAACTCAAGCGGCAATGCAGGGTCTTTCAATAAAATCCGTCGATAATAATGAATCAGCAAAGTTCGAATTTGAAAGGCCTGAACAGGTTCGAGTTGTTCGTTTTCTTGCATCAGCAACACGCCAATTTCTCTAAAAATATCGAGAAACTGTAAATATCTTTGGCGTAATTCATCGATTGGCCAGTTGGTTCTGAGCATACGACCAATGGTATCGACCGAATTATTAAAGAGCTGCAATGTTTCGGCTTTAAACACCACCACTTGCTCACTCATATTTAAGTCAACCAACAAGCGTTGCAGTTCAATACGGTTACAACCCGGATAAGCCATTAAGTTTGTTGAAATATTGGCAAATCCTAACCATTCGAGTTCTTTCTTTAGCAACGCTTTATTTTCAGTGTCGAGGCTAGACATCAGAATAAGATCCCAATAATGGTCCCACTCTTTCATCTGGTCGTTATAAATACGTTGCTCGGCCTGCAAATAAGTCGAACGGCTTGAATCGGTAATTCGATAAAAACTGGTTCTGCCGATTTTGTCTGAACATAACCAATCATTTTTAACTAAACGAAAAACAGAGGTTCTTACAGCACGGTCATTAAAACCAAACAGCTCTAATAACTGAATCAGGCTCGCAAGACTAATGTTTCCACCCCGATGAAGTACTGAATCTCCAAAAATTGTCGAAATAAGCGAAGTTCCACTTAAGGTTTCATTCTTTACAACAGAATCAATTATTTGCTGTATTTTTGCACTCATACTCATGTCTTGGTGTTTAGTTTCAGGGTATAGATTCTATACCCTGAATGATCTTGATGTTAAGCAATCTGACGCATATCGATTACCCGCTTTGCCTTACCTTCCGAACGAGGTAAGGTCGCTTCTGTCACAACTTCTACAGTAACGCTAATCCCAATCATGGTTTTAATACGTTTCATCAACTCCTGAGCAAGTTGATTGGCCTGTATAGTACAGTTATGACACATCTCTGTACGAATATGCAAAGTATCCATATGTCCTTTTTTAGTCACCAAAATTTCATAATTTGGAACTAAATTCGGAACTTGCAAAATTTGCTCTTCAATTTGGGTCGGGAAAACATTCACACCGCGAATAATCAGCATGTCGTCACTACGGCCCACAATTTTATCCATTTTACGCATTGTCAGATTTTCTCCAGCGAGCAAACGGGTCAAATCACGGGTACGGTAACGAATAATCGGCAAGCCTTCTTTAGTAATGGTCGTAAAGACTAATTCGCCAAGTTCACCATCTTTACAAACTTCGCCAGTTTCAGGGTTAATAATTTCCGGATAGAAATGATCTTCCCAAATGGTTAATCCCTCGCCCTCGCCTAGGCATTGCATGGCAACACCCGGTCCCATCACCTCAGACAAACCATAAATATCAAGTGCTTTAATGTTGAGGCGTTCTTCAATTTCACGGCGCAGTTCGTTGGTCCACGGCTCGGCACCAAAAATACCGACTTTTAAAGACGTATTACGTGCAGTACCAAATTGTTGCTCGAGCTTTTCAATAATGCTCACGCAATACGATGGCGTAACCATAATTGCAGTCGGTTTAAAGTCTTGAATGAGCTGAACTTGTTTTTCAGTTTGCCCGCCAGACATTGGAATAACCGTTGCACCTAAACGCTCAGCGCCATAATGTGCGCCTAGACCACCTGTAAATAGTCCATAGCCATAAGCAACCTGAATCATGTCCTTAGCAGTTAAACCTGCCATGCGTAAGCAACGCGCAACGATGTCTGACCAAGTGTTAATATCTTTTTGGGTATAACCCACCACGGTCGGTTTACCCGTTGTTCCTGATGACGCATGTAAACGCACAATTTGCTCTTGCGGTACGGCAAACATCCCAAACGGATAGTTGTCTCTTAAATCCTGTTTCGTTGTAAATGGAAACTTTGCCAGATCGTCTAAAGTCACGAAGTCATCAGGATGTACACCTGCGTCATCGAACTTTTTCTTATAGACCGGACTATTTTCATATACAAAAGTCAGGGTTTGTTTTAACCGTGTAGTTTGCAGCTCTCTAAGTTCTGCAAGTGTTAATTGCTCAACATTATCCGTTGTAAGGCTGTCCATCGCCTCTCTCCTCATTATATAATTTTAAAAACCGTCTGAATTAATTTAAATTTTCCAAAATCAGTGCGACGCCTTGTCCAACACCCACACACATCGTGCAAAGTGCATAGCGTCCACCTCGTTTTTTTAGCTCACGTGTTGCCGTAATCACCAAACGTGTACCACTCATACCTAGCGGGTGCCCTAACGCAATCGCACCACCATTTGGGTTAACGCGTTCATCGTCATCTTTTAGACCGAGTTCACGCATACAAGCCAAAGATTGGGCTGCGAATGCTTCATTCAGTTCAATCACATCCATCTGATCTAGCGTTAAACCTGTCTGCTTTAAAATTTTCTGCACAGCCGGAACAGGACCTATACCCATATATTTGGGTTCAACCCCTGCACTTGCAATACCAATCACTCGTGCTAAAGGTTTTAAACCATGTGTATCTGCAAATTCACGGTTGGTAATTAACACACTCGCGGCACCATCATTTACACCAGAGGCATTTCCGGCAGTGACCGAACCACCTTCTTTTTTAAACGGCGCTTTTAGTTTTGCGAGTGCTTCAAGTGTCGTTTCACGTGGATGTTCGTCTCGATTAACAACGTTCACGTTTTTCTTACGATCTACAATCTCGACAGGCAAAATCTCATCGTTAAAAAAACCGTTTTGTTGTGCCGCAGCCGTTTTTTGTTGGCTACGCAATGCAAAAGCATCTTGGTCTTCACGACTAATCTGATATTTTTCAGCTACATTTTCGGCAGTTTCCGGCATGCTGTCTGTGCCGTACTGAGCTTTAAGTTGTTTATTTACAAAGCGCCAGCCAATGGTGGTGTCATAAATTTCAGGTGTACGGCTAAACGCTTCGGTTGGTTTAGCTTGTACAAATGGTGCACGGCTCATCGACTCAACACCACCTGCCAAAACGAACTGCACTTCACCTGCTTTAATTGAGCGTGCCGCAAGTCCTACCGCATCTAAACCAGAGGCACATAAACGATTGACGGTCATCGCTGGGACTGTATCAGGTAAGCCTGCCAAGAGTGTTGCCATACGTGCAACGTTACGGTTGTCTTCACCTGCTTGGTTAGCACATCCTAAAAATACTTCGTCTACCGTATTCCACGGTAAGTTCGGGTGTTTATCTTTTAAATATTTGATTGGCAATGCAGCTAAATCATCTGCACGTACAGCACTTAGGGCACCTGCATATCGTCCAATTGGGGTACGAATAAAATCGCAAATTAAAACGTCTTCCATGTTGACTCCTGATTATGCAAATGCGGTCATATCACGTGAATATTGAGTAGCAATGTTTTGAGTTTTCGCTACATATTGCTTGAGGTAGATACTCGCGCGATATTTTTCCTCTCCATACAGTGCATATAAGTTATTTAAGGTTTGGAGCACATAAGCGCCACCCATTTGTGTCAACCACTGGTAAGGACCTTTAGGATAATTCACTCCATATTTCATGGCATTATCAATATCTTCCAGACTCGCAACACCATGTAAACTTGCTTCACAGGCTTCATTAACGAGTAAAGCGATGGTACGTAAGGTTAACAGTGCCGGATGGTCTTTAATCCACATCACGCTGATACCAAACTGTGCAAAGTAAGCTTCAACTTTAGCGAGGTCACTTGCTTCACATAGTTCGTTATGACTGAGTACTAAAGTCTGCGCCTGTTCAAAATCATGATGCCAATCCATTAAAACCACTTTACGGCTTAGGTAATGAATATTGGCTGACTCACCTTGGCTTAAACGTAAGTCGATATCATCAATTTGAAGAATATTGTCATCACTCGCAGATCCGCTTTTTAAACCTAAACGCGTTAAAAAAGCAGGTAGCTGAGACCAAGCACCCTTTAGCTGAATACGTGCATCAATTGACTTGGTAACCACAGCTTTAGGCTGGAACGTCTCGTACTGATTTTTTTCATTGTAGGTATAAAAGCCTTGTTTTGACTTACGGCCCCAAGCGCCAGCATCGACTAACTCTTTTTGAATTAGGCTTGGACGGTAGCGTGGCTCGTAAAAAAATTCTTGGTAAACGCTTTGGGTCACCGAAAAGTTAACATCTTGCCCAATGAGGTCGGTGAGTTCACACGGTCCCATCGCAAAACCGCCACACTGCTTTAAGGCATAATCTAGCTGGTTGTAGCTGGTAACTTGTTCTTGCAGTGCTCTAAAACCTTCTGCATAAAACGGACGTGCAATTCGGTTAACAATAAAACCTGGAGTCGACTTGGTGAGTACCGGAATTTTTTTCCAACCGAGCATTAAGTTTTTTAAAGCCAAACATAAACTGTTTGGTGTTTTTAATCCTTGTACAATTTCAACCAGTTTCATGACTGGCGCAGGGTTAAAAAAGTGTAAACCTACTACGCGCTCAGGATGAGCAATGCCCGCCGAAATTGCAGTCACTGAAATTGAAGATGTATTGCTTGCAAAAATGGTTTGCGCACTACAAATTTCAGCAAGTTGTTTAAATAAAGATTGTTTAACTTCTTTTTTCTCAACGACCGCTTCAATGACCAAGTCAGCATCACGTAGCGCTTCAACTTGATTCACCACAGTTAAACGCGCTAAGGCTTCATCAGCTTGCTGTTGTGTGAGCTTGCTCTTTTCAACCAGCTTTTTAAAAGTCTGCTCCAAGCCCTCAACGGCTTGTTGTGCTTTTTGAGCGTCCAGATCATATAAAATGGTCGAGTGTCCATTGACGATGGCTAACTGGGCAATGCCGATGCCCATGGTGCCAGAACCAATTACGGCAATTCGGGCGTGAGATAAGTCTAAATCTGTCATGCTTAGCGCCCTTTAAAATTTGGTTCACGTTTACTCATAAAGGCTTGTACACCTTCACGATAATCTTCCGAGCGTCCAGCAATACGTTGTAAGTCACGCTCTAATAGCACTTGCTCATCAAAGGTGTTATTGCTTGATTGATGAATTGCTTTTTTAATAAGAGATAAACCGAAAGTAGGCTGTTTCGCTAAACGTTCTGCAAGTTCCGTGACTTTTGTTTTAAGCTCGGCATCTTCTACAACATCCCAAATCATGCCCCATTCTTTTGCTGTTTCTGCTGGTAGCTTGTCACCTAACAAAGTCAGACCCATAGCACGCGCATGGCCTACAGCACGTGGTAAAAACCATGTACCCGCCGAGTCTGGAACTAAACCTAAGCGGCAAAATGCTTGTACAAAGTTTGCCGATTTAGCTGCAATCACCAAGTCACACGCCAACGCAATATTTGCCCCTGCGCCTGCTGCCACACCATTTACGGCGCAAATCACAGGCTTTGGCATATTTACAATCGCTTTAATGAGCGGGTTATAGTAAGTTTCAATGGAATATCCTAAATCTGGAGCTTCAGCATTTGGGTCTACTACACGATCACCTAAATCTTGGCCTGCGCAAAAGCCTCGGCCTTCGCCACTAATCACAACACAGCGAACATCCGGATTTTTGCTCCACAGGTTTAAAACCTCAGCAACTTCACGGTGCATATCGACGTTAAAGCTATTCAGTGCTTTTGGGCGGTTAAATGTCAGGTAGCCAACACCATTTTTTTCTTCAGCAATAATATTTTGATAGTCCATCACTCACCTCTAAACACTGGCTTTCTTTTCTCAAAAAAAGCATTAATCCCTTCGTTTCGATCTTTTGTAGCCGCCAGCCAGACAAAGTTTTGACGTTCAAACTTGAGTCCCTGACTTAAAGTCGTTTCATGAATACTTTTAATTGACTGTTTAATCACGCGAATCGCTAAAGGCGCTTGTTTCGCAATTTTGGCTGCAAGTTGAATAGCATATTCAACGGTTAATTCAGTCGGTACAACCTGACTGCAAATAGCATGTTGCTCTGCTTGTTTTGCCGAAATCATCTCACCTGTCATGGCCCAGCGCATGGTGAGTTGTTGCCCAACCAAGCGCGCCAAACGCTGTGTTCCGCCTGCACCCGGCAACATGCCAAGACCAATTTCAGGTAAAGCAAAACGGGCATTTTCACCACAAATCACCATATCTGAATGCAAAACCAACTCAAACCCAGCGCCTAAGGCATAGCCATTGACGGCGGTAATGAGCGGCTTACTAAAAGCATCAATTTTTTGCCAAAGCTTCGGACGAATATCGAGTTGCAAAGTGACAGCGTCCATAGCAGCCAACTCGCTAAGATCTGCCCCAGCCGCAAAACATTGAGCGTTACCCGTTAAAACCACCGCTTTGACTTGAGTATTATGTTCAGCTTTTTCGAGCAACTCGCATAAACATTGCAATGTTGCATTGTTTAAAGCATTTCTTTTTTCTGGACGGTTTAGTGTTAATAACAAAACACCGTCAGCTGCTGTGCTGGCTTTAATCAACTCTTGCATGAGAGGCCTCTATTCATCAAAACTCAAACGAACATTCGAGCCCTTTGGCAAGGTCTGGCAACTGAGCACATAGCCCCTTTCGACTTCATCTTTTTCAAGACTATAGTTAAGGAACATATCCACTTCACCAGAAACAACTTTACAACGACATGTTGCACACACCCCACCTTTACAGGCATACGGTAAGTCAGCACCCGCACGTAAAGCCGCATCAAGAATACTTTCATCGTCTTGAGCCACAGAAACAATCAGCTCACGACCATCTAAAATGATGTTTACTTTTTCCTCTTTACGGTTTGCATCAGCTTCAGCACTACGTTTACGGGCTTGTCCTGTGTGGAAACGTTCAGTGTGGATTTTTTCTTTTGCAATACCATAGTTTGGCAACGTGTTTTCTACGGCATTCATCATTTCGTCTGGACCACATGCAAACACATGGTCAAAACTCGTTTCAAGCACATCAAAATCAAAAAGTTGTTTTAGCTTTTCTTCATCAATACGACCGTTCATTAGTTCACTATCGTTGAACTCACGAGAAAAAATATTGATGAGTTGAAAACGCTCTTTAAACTGATCTTTCAAATCCATAATTTGCTCGGCAAACATGGTTTGTTTCCATGAACGATTGCCATAGAGCAACGTAAATTTAGCTTCAGGCTGTTCAAACAGAACTTGCTTAACAATCGATAAAATTGGGGTAATACCACTGCCCGCAGCAACACCTAAAAAGTTTTGCCCGCCCATCTTGGCTGCTTTTTGAAAAAACACGCCTTGTGGTGGCATCACTTCAAGCACATCGCCCACTTTTAAATGGTCATTTGCCCAATGTGAAAATTGACCCTGATCAATTTTTTTAACAGCAATACTGATGTCTTCTTTTGCCGCATAGCTACAAATTGAATAACAACGACGGATTTCACCAGCTTCGGTTAAATGACGAATTGTTAAGTGTTGGCCCGGTTGAAATTGAAATTGTTCTTGTTGTTCTGGTACAACGTCAAATGCAATACAAATTGCCTGATCGGTTTGAGGCGTAATACTTTTTACTTTTAATGGTACAAATTGGCTCATGGCTGATTTCCTTATCTAAAGACTTAAATACATTTGAAGTAATCAAAAGGCTCAAGACAGTCCTGACATTTATAAAGTGCTTTACAGGCGGTAGAACTAAACTCTGTTAACAGTCGGGTATGTCGGCTTTTACAACGTGGGCACTCGATACCATCAATCAAATGAACATGCGTACCGCACTGATGTGCCAACCCTTCAGGTGGCGCAATGCCATAAACTTGCAATTTCTTTTTACCCACTTCAGACATCCAGTCCGTGGTCCATGCTTCTGATAAATCGACCATCACTTTGACTGGGGTCAACGCTTCTGCGGTAAATGCCTCAACAATTTGTGCTTTGAGCATATCTGTTGCTGGGCAACCGCTATATGTTGGCGTTAGACGAACTACAATTTCTTGTTGATCGTTAATGTCTACGCCCCGAATCATGCCTAAATCCACAACCGATAAAACCGGAATTTCAGGGTCACTTACCGTTTGTAGAACATCCCAACATTGGTCGATGCAATGACGAATCATGTGCATGGCTCACCTCCTTGTCTTACCAAGTCATTCCTGGATAAGTTCTTTGAATACTTTGCATTTCAGCCAACAAATAACCTAAATGCTCGGTATGCAATCCTTGTTTCGCACCACGGCGATAAGCACCGTTCACAGCAACATTCAATTCAAAACGCTTAAGCTCATCTGCAATGGTTTGGTTCCATTGTTCTTTTTCATTTGAAAAATCTGGAATCACACCTTGTGCGACTAAGGCTTGTTCATCTGCATTGAGTTCAAATAACTCGGCAGTGAAGCGCCATAAATTATTTAATCCGTCTTGAACACGTTGATGAGCTTCATCTGTGCTTAAACTCAAACGCTCCATCCAGCTTGTAGAAAAACGAATGTGATACTTCACTTCTTTTAAAGATTTCACAGCAAGCGCACTTAACTCAGGAAGTGAACTCTGTGTTAAAGCAGTGAATAAATGAAGATGGTAATGATCTATTAACCATTGGCGTACAATCGTTTGTGCAAAATCACCATTGGGTTGTTCACACAACAATAGATTTAAAAACTCACGCTCAGTACGGAAATACGCAAGCTGATCTTCATCACGTTTAGCTTCATCATATTGGCCTGCCAATGTCAGAAAGTTTCTTGCCTGACCTAATAAGTCCAAACCAATGTTTGCTAAAGCAATATCAATTTCAAGTTCGGGTGCATGCCCGCACCACTCAGCTAAACGCTGAGATAAAACCAGTTGACTATCGCCAATATGTAATAAGAATTTAGATAAAACTGAATGATTCATTTTCCAACCCCTTACATATGCTCAATGCCGTCTGGAATATGATAAAAAGTCGGATGACGGTAAACCTTATCTAGAGCAGGATCGAAAAATTCAGCTTTTTCATCTGGCTGTGAAGACTTAATGAGTTCTGAACGAATCACCCAAATGCTAATTCCTTCATTACGACGTGTATAAACATCGCGTGCATGTTGAAGTGCGATTTCATCATCTGGTGCTCTTAAGCTACCCACATGACGGTGGCTTAAACCTTGTTTACTACGTACAAATATTTCGTAGAGTGACCAGTTGTTTTTATCTTCCATTTTGATTTCCTCAAATTTTTCCATAAATCTTGTTAAGCCACTTTGTTCGCTTCAAGCTTCTGTTTTTTCGCGTAGACCACTGCCGCATCACGAACCCATTTGCCGTTTTCCCATGCTTTACGGCGCGCTTCTATACGCTCGTGATTACACGGTCCACGTCCGGCAATCACTTCATTAAATTCGTGCCAATCGATTTCGCCAAACTCATAGTGGCCTGTTTCTTCATTCAGTTTCAAATCTGGATCCGGTACTTCCAAGCCAAGCTGCAACACTTGCGGTACGGTGTTATCCACGAACTTTTGACGCAATTCATCATTACCAAAGCGTTTGACTTTCCACGCCAGACTTTGTGCGCTATTTGGAGAATGCTCATCACTTGGGCCAAACATCATGAGTGCAGGCCACCAATAGCGATTTACCGCATCTTGTGCCATTTGTTTTTGTTCTGGTGTACCGTTTGCCAAAGCCATCATCGCTTCAAAACCTTGACGTTGGTGGAAACTTTCTTCTTTACAAATACGTACCATTGCACGTGCATATGGCCCATATGAAGTACGGCAAAGTGCTACCTGATTGACAATCGCTGCCCCATCGACAAGCCAGCCAATTGCAGCAACATCTGCCCAAGTCAAAGTTGGATAGTTAAAGATTGATGAGTATTTCATTTTCCCATTAATCAATTTTTCCATCATGTCATCACGGTCAGCACCCAAAGTTTCTGCCGCGCTGTACAGATATAAACCATGCCCAGCTTCATCTTGTACTTTCGCCAACAAAACTGCTTTACGTTTTAAAGTTGGCGCACGAGTAATCCAGTTCCCTTCAGGCAACATACCTACAATTTCAGAATGGCCATGTTGCCCGATTTGACGAATCAATGTTTTGCGATAGGCATCCGGCATTTCATCCTTAGCCTCGATCGTAATGTCATTGGCAATATTTTGTTCAAATTTCTGGTAGTTGTTTTCCATTCTTTCATTCCCTGTAGGCATCACCCTTAAATCTATTTTTCGATACACTAAAAACAAAGTCAACCTATTTTTTAGTATCAAATTAAATCCACCAAACAAAAACACATTAAATAATTGAAATTAATAAAAATTAACCAATTGTAAAAAACTTTTTTACTTTTAAAAATCAAAATAAAGTTGACTTTTAGACAAATTAATCTGAAATTATGAATCATATTTTTGCAATTTTTATAATTGATGTATCACATAAAAAGGAGTTTAGTCATGCTTGAACAAGCACACCTAGAAGGAACCACAACTGACACAGATTTTCAGCAGTCTGAGCATCAACTACCTCACCTTGCTTCTTATGTCTATGGAACATGGCATTCGACGAGTGAAGAACTACGTCCTGTTTTCCATGCCATTACAGGTGAAGCTATTTATGCCGTAAGTAGTCATGGCATTGATATGAAACGTGTTGTTCAATATGCCAAACAAAATGGTTCAGAACTAGCAAACTGGACATTCCACCAACGTGCAAATGCCCTAAAACAAATTGCTCAATATTTACTTGAACGTAAAGAAGAGTTCTACAAACTTGCCTATGCAACAGGCGCAACCCGTAAAGATGCATGGATTGATATTGAAGGTGGTATCCAGACATTATTTGCTTATTCAAGTCTGGTTCGCCGCGAACTCAATGATGAAAAAATTATTACCGAAGACAGCTGGATTCAATTATCTAAAAATGGCACTTTCGGTGCCAAACACATTTTAAGTCCTAAAGCGGGTGTTGCAGTTCACATTAACGCTTTTAACTTTCCAATTTGGGGAATGCTTGAAAAAATTGCACCGACTCTACTTGCGGGTGTGCCATGTATTGTTAAACCTGCAACCGATGGTTCTCAATTAACTCAAGCTGTTGTAAAAGCCATTGAAGAAGCCCATGTATTACCAAAAGGCTCACTACAACTCATTTGCGGTCAGACTTATGACCTGTTAGAGCATTTAGGTCCACAAGACTGCGTCACTTTTACGGGTTCTGCCTACACAGGCCAAAAACTACGTAACCACCCTCACCTCAATAAATATTCGATTCCTTTTAGCATGGAAGCCGACTCGGTAAACAGTGCAATTTTAAGCTTAGAGGCAAATGAAGAAACGATTGATTTGTTTGTGCGTGAAGTCTTCCGTGAAATGACCACAAAAGCAGGTCAAAAATGTACTGCAATTCGTCGTGCTTTCGTTCCTGAAAATTTATTAGCGACTGTGCAAGAGAAGCTGACTGCCAAACTTGCTAAAGTTGTGGTGGGTGACCCTCAAAAAGAAGAAACCACCATGGGCGCTTTAGCAAGCATTAAACAAAAACATGACGTCGCAGAAAAAGTTGCTGAACTCAGCAAAGATGCAAAAATTGTTTTTGGTGACAGTGACTCCTTTACATTTAATGCGGACGATCCTGAAAAAGGTGCTTTTTTCTCTCCAACTTTATTGTTATGCGAACAACCTTTGCAAGCGACACATGTTCATACGACAGAAGCTTTCGGTCCAGTATGTACACTCATGCCATATCAAAACATTGAAGAATTGGCCGACCTCGTTTCACGTGGTGAAGGTAGCTTAGTGGCTTCAGTCGTTAAAAATAACGATGAGAATATCGAACAGATTATTCAAAAAATTGCGCCTTGGCATGGACGTGTGCATGTACTCGATGCAGATTCAGCTAAAGAAAGTACAGGACATGGTTCTCCACTTCCACATTTAGTACACGGCGGCCCTGGTCGTGCAGGTGGCGGTGAAGAGTTAGGTGGTATTCGCGCCGTTAAACACTATATGCAGCGCACAGCAATTCAAGGTTCTCCAAACAGCCTGACACAAATTACTCACTCATGGACTGCTGGTTCTAAGGTCAACGAAGACCGTGTACATCCATTTAAAAAGTCTTTTGATGAGTTAGTCATTGGTGAACGTTTATTAACGGCGCGGCGCACCGTAAGTGAAGCAGATATTGTCAATTTTGCTGGTTTAAGTGGTGATTACTTCTATGCACATACCGACAAAATTGCAGCTGCCGAGTCTTTCTTTGGTGAACGCGTTGCGCACGGCTACTTTATTGTTTCTGCCGCAGCAGGTTTGTTTGTAGATGCAGCGCAAGGTCCAGTTATTGCCAATTACGGTATGGACAACTTACGCTTTGTTGAACCAGTTAAAATTGGTGACTCGATTCAGGTTGAATTGACCTGTAAGCAGAAAACACCTAAGCCACAAAAAGATCCATCTCAGCCTGCTCATGGGGTTGTGGTGTGGGATATTAAAGTCAAAAATCAACGTGGTGAACTTGTCGCAACTTACGACATTTTAACTCTAGTTGCTCGTGATTTATAAATAGAACCCAAACTGATGGATAGCCAATTTATCCATCAGTTTTTTATTACATAGACGTTAAACTTACATCATAAGAAATAATGTAGTCTTCAAGTTAGTGATGAGCCAAAGGCCAAAATCTTTTTAGTCGACACCTTTTTAATGTACCGAAAAATAGCGACTTTAGAGTTATGTTGGACGAAAACGTTTAGCCAGTTTCTTTTGCAGAATAATAACGAGAATTGGGAACCCTGCTGCAGAAATTGCACATATCATCAGTAACTTGTTTACATTTTGTGGTGCCATACCATGATCAGGTAATAAAAAAGCAGACAGGAAGAATGCGATGGTTGTAACCAGATACATGATTGATGTCTGTAATGAAGAGAATCCAGCTCGTTGTCTATCATCAGGAAACTGAATCGAAACCACCGAAGATGACACCAAACGACTGTAAGATGCGCCGAGAAATAAAGTAATAAATAACGTTGCATATTGGTAGCCTAGAATTGGTATCAGCAAACTCAATATAAAGACGATGGTTGAACCTGTAGCCAGCATCAAAGCAGAAAAACGGGAGGTTAACGCCCCTGTGATTTTTGTAGACAGATAACCTATAACGCCCCCGCTGAAGAAGAGCCAAGGCAGTAGATCTTGCGAAGCGCCCAACTGCTGTATCATTAATGGCGCCAGAATAGGAATGACCAGCATAGGACTAAACTGTACAAGCGCATTACTGGAGGCGAACAGTAAAGTATCCATATCGAGGGGCAGCGCACGGAGCGTGTCTAAAGAGACTGGGTCTTGGGGTATGATGGATACAATCAATGGCAATGCCAACACACACAATGCACTTATTAGCCACAAAGCCACATGCCAACCATAATTTGTGCACAGAAATAATAGAGTGGGCATTCCTACAATGCTTACTATCGAAAATGACGCAATCACCGTCGCCAACATTTTTCCGCGCAAGTTAGGCTGTGCGTTGTTTATCAATATACTTATACCCACACCCATTGTCGTACCACCAACCAGCCCTGCACAGAATCGTAGTGCGAGCAGAAGACTATAACTGGATGTAAATGTAGTCAAAAGTGTTAGTAAACCTAACAGCGCCATATTAGCGATTAAAAAATTTTTCTTATTGAAATGACCAATCCAGTAAAAGGCAATAACTCCCGAAAGAACGGCACCAAGTGTGTACATGCCGGACACATAACCTGAGAACGATACAGGCACTGCAAAATCTGCTGCCATAAAAACAAAAACAGGGTTGAACACCATATATTCCAGTGCATTCGTGAACTGGACAAAAGCAATTACGATAGCTATCCGTATGAGGACTTTATGATTGACCGGAGGCATAGCAAGCAACCTATGGATAAAAGATATCCAAGTTTAACTACTATCAATGGTGTTTATTATATGGTAGAAATGGCACATATTATTATCAAATATGGGATAATTGATGCGTCCAGCTCTGGATTTTAATACCCTAAAAGTGTTCATTGCTGTGGTTGAAAGAGAAAGTTTTGTTGGGGCATCGAAAATCCTTGAAATGCCGACATCAAATGTTAGTCGCTGTATTTCTCAGTTAGAAGAAAAACTGGATCTTCAGCTCATTGAGCGTAGCACCCGACATATGAAACTCACTCAGGCGGGGCAACTACTCTATACCCGAGCAAAGCCATTACTGGAGGCGCTTGAGCAAACTGAGACAGAATTAACGTTGCGACAAATGCAACTCAAGGGCCCATTACGTATATGTATTCCCAATGAAATAGGTCCTGCATTGCTGGGTTCTGTTATTGCCGATTTCGCCTGTCAGTACCCGGACCTAGAGATCAGCTGTGTTACCAATTTGTCAGGTTTCGAATCTCTTCGAGATGATCTGGATTTAGCTATCATTATTACCCGCGGTCAGATGGATAACAGTGACTACATCACCCGTCATCTGGTGACTATCCCTTGTACCATTGTTGCAGCCCCCTCCATCATTCAGCGTTATGGCACCCCTAGTCATATCCAGCAATTTGAAGAATTGCCCTGTATTACAACGGTAAGTGCACTCAAAGGTGCACCTTGGCAATTTGTCAATAAAAAGGGTGAATTCGAGACCATCAAGGTTAAAGGGCATTATCGAGTAAACAGCGGAGAGATGGCCGGACAAGCTGCGATATCAGGTGTCGGTTTTGCAATTCTATCCAAACAAGCCTGCCAACCATACATTAGCGATGGACGGTTAATCGAGGTTGAGTTTGAACAATCGGCAGCTCCATTGCAATTGTTCGCACTTTATTCAAATCGCCGTTACTTACCCGCTAAAACAAGAGCGCTTATTGATTTCATACAGCAGAAATTGAGTGATAGTTTGAGCTGATAAGGCCACTTTCTTTTTGCTATTTATTTCCTCGCTCATTTTAGGAATCCTTTTTGTCAATCAGTCTCAATTTGTTAAGATAGCAACCGTGAAAAATTAAGTTAAGTTCTCACACACTGTTAACTCAATATTGACACTAAAAAAGGTACACTACAAAGGTATACTTTTTTCTTAGATTAAGTCAGATTTACACAGAAGTTGTTAGAATTGGTTCGATAACCAAACTTTCAAAGTTAACTTATTTATTATTGATTTTTTAAGGGTTTAATACGCATGAATAGCGCTGAAATCATGGCTGACTTATCTTCTCATACACCTATGATGCAGCAATATCTCAAAGTCAAAACGGACTATCAACATGCGTTGCTGTTTTATCGTATGGGTGACTTTTATGAACTCTTCTTTGAAGATGCTCATTTAGCAGCCAAACTTTTAGGCATCACCTTAACCCATCGTGGCAAAGCCAGTGGGCGACCTATTCCAATGGCGGGTGTTCCCTATCACGCGGCAGAAGGTTATCTTGCACGTCTTGTCAAAGCTGGGCGCACTGTAGCCATTTGCGAACAAGTTGGAGAAGTAACAGGTAAAGGTCCGGTTGATCGTAAAGTTGTTCGTATCCTCACTCCGGGTACATTAACTGATGATGCATTACTCAGCAGTTATCAATCATCCAATCTAGTTTCATTATGCATCCATCAAAATCAGATTGGTTTTGCTTTACTCGACTTAAGTGCAGGCATTTTTAAAGTTCAACAACAAGATTACAAGCCAGAACAATTGCCTATCGAACTTGCGCGTTTAATGCCAAGTGAAATTTTGATTGATGAAGACTTGGTCGACACGAATATTATCGAACAAATTAAAAAGCACTTAGATTGTCCCGTTACCAAACGCCCGAATGTAGACTTCAATCAAAATAATGCACAAAAAACCTTATGTGACCAGTTTACAGTATCAACGCTTTCAGGTTTTGGTTTAGACCCATTGCCTTTAGCCAAAGCTGCTGCCGCTGCACTCATTCACTATGCAAAAGAAACACAAAAAACTGCATTACCGCATATTCGTTCAATTCAACTTGAACAAAGCACAGACTTTATTGCGCTTGACCCAATCACACGTCGTAACTTAGAAATTATTGAACCGTTATTTGAACACGGAACGTCATTATTCCAACTGGTAAATGATTGCCAAACTGCAATGGGTGGACGCTTATTAAGCCGTACACTGATGCAACCTGTTCGTGATACCGCATTACTCGATGCTCGTTTAGATGCCATTGAGCAATTAATTCAGGGATATCATGAAAGCCCAGTTCGTTTGGTCCTTAAAGAAATTGGTGATATTGAGCGTGTGCTTAGTCGTGTTGCACTGGGCAGTGCGCGACCACGTGATTTAGTACAACTTCGTCATGCATGTGCACAAATTCCAGCTTTAAGAACGGCATTAACTCCAGTCATTCAAGCGAAAAAATCCAAACTATTAGTTCAACTTGATCAAGAACTTGGTGATTTTAAAGCGCTTCATCAACATTTGATGGCAGCCATTGTTGAAAACCCACCTGTATTACTTCGTGATGGCAATGTAATTGCAGAAGGATATGATGCTGATCTTGATGAATTACGCCAAATTCGCGATCACGCAGGTCAATTCCTCATTGATTTAGAAATTAAAGAGCGTGAACGTACAGGCATTAACACACTTAAAATCGGTTATAACCGTGTAAGTGGTTACTACATTGAACTCACTCGTGCTCAAGCAGAGCAAGCTCCAGCCGACTATATCCGTCGCCAGACTCTAAAAAATGCTGAACGCTACATTACCCCTGAGTTAAAAAGTTTTGAAGATAAAGTCCTGTCGAGCGAGTCGCGTGCATTAGCACGTGAAAAAGCATTATTTGAAGCTTTACTTGAAAACCTTCGCGAAAATATTGCTCATCTCCAAATGATGAGTTCAGCAATTGCTCAAATTGATGTGGTTGCTAACTTTGCTCATCAAGCACGCTTAAACAATTGGGCGCGTCCTGAATTTACCCCAGAAACGGGCATTAAAATTCAGGCAGGCCGTCATCCTGTAGTTGAAGCATTAAATAAAGCACCATTTACACCAAATGATACTTTTCTTGATAGCCAACATCGCATGGCAATCATTACCGGCCCAAACATGGGTGGTAAATCAACATTCATGCGTCAAACGGCATTAATTAGTTTATTGGCTTATTGTGGCAGTTATATTCCAGCCAAAGCAGCCAAACTCGGTCCAATCGATCGTATTTTCACTCGTATTGGTTCAGCCGACGATTTATCTACAGGCAAATCGACCTTTATGGTTGAAATGACAGAAACCTCTCAAATTCTGCATCATGCGACTAATCAATCTCTTGTTTTGATGGATGAAGTTGGCCGCGGAACCAGTACCTATGATGGCTTGTCTTTAGCATGGGCATGCGTGGTTGATTTAACCAAACGCGTCAAATGTTTATGTCTTTTTGCAACCCATTATTTCGAGTTGACTGAACTTGGTGGTGAAGCAGGAATTGATAACTACCATGTCACGGCGCAAGAGCTTAACGGTAACCTGATTTTATTGCATAAGGTTCAGCAAGGCCCTGCAAGTCAAAGTCATGGTTTACAGGTCGCAAAATTAGCGGGTATTCCTGCCAATGTGATTAAAGAAGCTCAAAAACGTTTGCGTATTTTGGAGAAACAGCAGCAGCAACATCTACAAACGAGCTTTCAAAATGATTTGTTTGCGCCACCAGATGCGAACGCTGGTTCACAAGTCATAGAGAAAGTTGTCGAAATAGAGGTTTCATCCCCTGCTCTAGATTTACTTAAACAAATTGAAGTCGATAACTTATCGCCTCGTCAGGCGCTTGAACAACTCTACGAGTTAAAAGCTGCACTAAAATCCTAATAAATCACGTCTGAATAAGCAGGCTTAGGTCTGCTTATTCATATCGGAGAATAATATTTATATGATTTTAAGATCTTTACAAAGTTCAGAAATCGATCTTATTTGGCAGCAGATTAGCCGCCGTGAATTAATCACTCAAATGTATATTCAAAATCAACACTTAGAATTGGTTGATTGTTTTTTTGATGTCCAACATTGGGACTCATATCATTTAGAAAATGACCCACCCAAACTGAAACAACTCTTTGAGCAAGGCTCAATATTTGTCGGTGCATTTGATGCCGCAGAAAAACTGGTTGGTGTGAGCGTAGTCTCAAATCAACTTATAGCGGATTACCCTCACGCGAAATTACTCCACTATTTCTATGTAGATGCAGACCAACAAGGTAAAGGCATTGGTGCCAAACTTATGCAAGCCGCAAAAGAGTCCGCCAAACAACTCGGTGCAAATCAACTGTATATTTCAGCGACACCAAGTCGACGCACTGTAGATTTCTACATTAAGCATGGTGCAGAACCGTTAAGTGTCCCAGATCAACAACTTTGGCAATTAGAACCTGAAGATATCCATTTGCTCTGTACCCTTTAGTTCTACAGGTTTAAGTGATTTTCAACAAAAAAAGCAGAAAATCAAAATTTGTAAAAGAAAAAATGAGAAATTAAGGTATTTAATAAAATAGATGGCTTGACTTAAATGACATCTGAATATTTAAAGGAAATATTTCTTAAGTAATTGTTTTATAAAACATATTATAATTTTAATTTTATAGATTAACACATCTTAAGGATGGAAGATCCGTTTGATTATCAACGTATTAACTTATCTTCATATGCATGAATAAAGAATATCAATAAAAGCAATTGTTTGTTTACCCCTTTTTTGCCTAAAATAAGCTATTCGAAATGAAACCATATTTTTTAGGTAGCTGTCGCCATGACCTTTGTTGTCACTGAAAATTGTATTAAATGTAAATACCAAGATTGCGTAGAAGTTTGTCCTGTAGACTGTTTTTACGAAGGTCCGAATTTCCTAGTGATCAATCCGGATGAATGTATTGACTGTGCATTATGTGAACCAGAGTGCCCGGCAAATGCAATTTTCTCTGAAGATGAGTTACCAGAAGGTCAAGAAGTATTTATTGAGCTCAATGCTGACCTTTCTCAAAAATGGCCTAACATTACTCAAATTGGTGATCAACCGGCTGACCGTGAAGAATGGAACGGCAAACCTGATAAATTACAATATCTTGAAAAGTAATTTCAAAAAAGATCAGCAACCGCTGATCTTTTTTATACCCTATTCAAACATTTCATTGCAATTTCCTCGTAATTTGTGCACTGTTTTGCATTAAAATAGCCGCAATATTTATAAGTGCTTAATTTTTCTTATGCGGAAGTTTTTGCAGAGTATGGTGCCCTTATGCATAATCCCAGCGGTTATGGTAGGTTGTGTCAGCTCTCCCCAACACACAACAACAGGCAAAACCTCTCCAAGTGGTAAACGAATCTTTATTCCACAAGAGCGCGTTATTATCGAGCGCCCAATTCCTCCTAAAGTTGAGCCTACATCTTATCGAGGTTGGTTAAGTTCTGGTGAAAATTACGAACGTGTTCGTGAATACGAAAAATTCTTAACCCGAAATAATGTCGCGGGCATTGTGCCAAGTTTTGAGCTATTACGTTCAGCACGCGATTGGCAAAAATGTGGGCGTTCAGAATATGCTGTGCCTAATCGTGAACTTTGGGGAAATTCTTTATCGACCCTTCGCGTATTTAAATATTTAGTTGCATCAAAAGTTCTAACCGACTTTGAAGTAACCTCGGTTTACCGAGATTTACCTTTAAATGAATGTGCTGGTGGCGCAAGCTCTTCTAAGCATTTATTTAATTCTGCAATTGATTTCCGTATTGGTCCTGAGTTTCCACAAGCTCAAGATTACGCATTTATTGAAAATACCAAATTTAAACTCTGTCAATTCTGGGCTCAGCATGGTCAAAGCTTAAATATGGGTATTGGTTTATATAGCTCCGGACAAATTCATATCGATACTCAAGGCTATCGTACTTGGGGACCTGATTTAACTCGAAGCAGTTCGATGTGTAATTTTTAAATTAAAAAACTCCTTTCAATCGAAAGGAGTTTTCACTTAAACCCATTACAAACGTTTGGCTAAAGAGATGAGTTTTGAGCGGTTTTTAAAGCCATGCTTTTTGTAAAAATCTTCGGAAATAGATGCTCTTAAAGTATGCAAAACAATGGTTTCTATATTATTTTCTCTACACTTTCCTTCTATATACTTTAAAAGCTTAGAACCAACTCCTTTTCCCTGATATTGGGGATGAATAAAAAAATCATCTAGATAATAACGAAGTCCTTGTATAGTTGGGTGAATATGCCCCATTCCTACACCAATTAATTGGTTTCCCCATTTTGCACAAAAGCCAAAAGAAGATGAATATTGAAAATATCTCTCAAAATATTTTCTAATTGGTTCTAAATCATCAAACTGCTCATTCCATGGCTCATTACTAAAAGCTGAACAATAAACCTCAATACCCTCTTCAAAATCTACACTTGTGAAAGCACACAACGTAATTCTCATTTATACATCCCTAACTACACATTGATAAAAATAAGCAAGAAATGAACCTTTTTATACTCCTTGTTTAATTTGGGTTGATAACTCAGAAAAAGTAATTTGCTCATTCAATAATCAACCAAAATTTACTGAAACGAAGATTTTTGCACTCTAGGCATAAACGTTTAAAATACCCCTATCAACATATAGGTAAATTTGATTATGCAGCAGATGTGGACAGACATTGACGAATATATCGATTCACATTTAATTCCCGAAGACCCGCGACTCGAATATGCATTAAAAAATACCGATGAACACGGCTTCTCAAATCATCTTGCAGTGGCTCCTAACCAAGGAATGTTCTTGCAGATGCTTATTCAAATGAATAAATGCAAACGAGTTTTAGAGATTGGAACCTTTGCTGCATACAGTACAATTTGGTTAGGCCGTGCGTTACCTGAAGATGGTTATTTACTGACGATAGAAGGCCGTGACACTCACGCAGAAATGGCACAAAAAAATATCGACCATGCAAATCTTCCTGTAAAAGTTGAACTTAAAACTGGCCGTGCCGCAGATATTCTTTCTGAGATTGATCCTCAATCTATCGAGCCTTTTGATTTTATTTTCATTGATGCAGATAAACAGGGATATCCGGAATATTTAGAATTGAGCCTGAAATTTTCCAGATCAGGTACAATTATTGTGCTTGATAATGTGATTCGCGCAGGTGATATTTTAAATCCAGATAATAAAAAACCAAGTATTGAAGGCATCCGTGAAATGTTTAAAGCCCTCGAAAACCATCCACAAATCTTGTCTTGTACAGCATTACAAACAGTTGGCTCAAAAGGCCATGATGGCTTCGCAATTGCAATTGTGAAATAATGGTTAAAAAATCGTCTTTTTTATTTTATTATTTATAATCAATAAATTACTTTTATTACAGTTGCTTTTCCATATAGTTATCCACAAGATTTGCGGATAACTATATGCAAATCTTATTATTTAGCTACCAACAATGGCACAGTCGCGTTTCGGAATACGGTTGTTGCAATACTTCCTAAGAAGAACTGATGAATTTTGCTATGACTGAATGCACCTAGCACAATGATTTGAATACCATGCTCTTGTTGGTACTCTAAAATATTTTGTGCAACATCGCCATAGCGATATACGGTCACTACATCTATACCCGCTTGTTTAAGGTAATGCTCAGGTTCATTGAGTACTTCTGGATGATCGCCGACATAAACCAAATGACATTGCAGTGTTCGCAATAAATCACTTTGAGCAATACGACGCATCATTTTTTGGCATGTCGGAGAATATTCATAGGCGAAAATAAATCGTGTCGGTATTTTAAAGTTTTCGCCAATGGTCAAAACAGTACAATTGGCCCCACGAATAAAGTTTTCTACATTACTTCCAATAGGTTTCTGTTTTTCGGCAGCTCTTTCACCTACTCGACCTAAAATTACGATGTCATTTTCATGCAAGAGATTAAAACTTTGCTCTAAAAAATCACCTTTTTCTTGAATTTTTGAACATGTAATTCCATGTTTTTCTTGAATAAGATCCGAAATATGACGAAGTAAATTATTGCTATAGTCTAAAGCGAGTTCACTTTGTTTTTGTTCCAGCTCAGCTAACTCTTTTAGCAGCATTGCATTGCTTTCAAAGCCAATTACTCCACTAATTTCACCAAGATGATAACTTGCAGGGTAATAGTCTAGAATTTGTAATAATACAAGTTCTCGTCCGGTTGCTTTAGCAACCCATGCTGCTGCATCGGCAATAGCATTAATACACGGTGATGAGTCAATACACGCAATAACACGGTTCATGTCAGCCTCTCTTCTTCAGGTCTTTTGCCTTGGAGATTATTCTTAAAACTTAGCTTTAACTTAACATAGATAAAAATTCGTATGTTAAGCTTTATGTATAAAAATCAACTTTTTTGTTTAAAGATCAAACATCTTATTACATTATTGAGACTGAATTATTCCCTTAAACGAAGAAATTTTGCGGGATTGCCACCTACAATATGGTACGGTTCCACATCTTTGGTCACCATGCTATTCATGCCGACCACAGCATGCTTACCTATTTTAATACCATCTTTAATACCCACATGTGCACCCAACCAAACGTCCTGCTCAATTTCAATTCCTTTAGAGGTGACAGGTTGCTGGTAAAGTGGACGATCTAACTGCATACCATGATCAAATGCATATAAGTGGCAATATGCAGCAATACGGACCTGATCATGCAACTTTATGCCGGCTCGCCCCCCATCTAAAATACAATGATGATTTATCGCGACCTCATTACCTATTTCAAGGGGTCCATGCAAACTGCAATCTGCTGCAATAAAACAATTATCACCAATAATAATTTTTCGTCCCGGTTCAGCAAAAATGTGAGCTAAGGGCGAGATAAAACAGTTTTTACCAATCTCAACTGTTTCCATCTCCATCAAATAAGCCTGATATTCTTGTTGCCACTCTTCGGCCCAAACACGATTTTTAGGTTTTAAAGTCCAATATAGCCATGGCATATAATTTAAACGGTGCTTATGTTGTTCCCGATATTTGAGTAAGGAATCAGTCATCATTTAATTCCTCTTCAGTTTTTAACTCTTCACGACCACGCGTTACATCTCTGAGTTTTAAGGCAAGTGGCTCAATTTGATGTATTTGTAGTCTTGCTTCGATATCTACACCCGTTGCAGTATAGGTTTCCTGATATTCAATTTGTTGTTGAGTAAGCTCATATTGAAATATTGCCCACTCATTAAAGTGACAGGAAAAATAAATAGTTTTCTTTGCAATGAGTTCAATACGCTCAGCCAATAGCAAACATTGCCCAGCACAGCCACCGTATGCTCTTACAAGGCCGCCTGTCCCTAGCTTTATTCCACCATACCAACGGTTAACCATTACAATAATATTAGTCAGGTCATTCCCTTCAATGGTTGCCAAGATTGGACGCCCTGCTGTTCCTGAAGGTTCACCATCATCATTAAAGCGAACATTGTGACCAATTTTCCATGCCCAGCATTGATGAGTTGTCGAGATATCTTTGTTTTGTTCTAAAAATTCTTTAACTTGCTGTTCATTTTCTACTGGTGCAGCGATAGCTTGAAATCTACTTTTTTTAATTTCTTCTTCAAACGTAACGGGTGATGCAATCGTAAAAGCCATAAATTAAATAAAGCATAATAAAAATCAAATTATAACGTGAATTTAATAGAATCAAACCCATAAAAAAAGCCCCGAATCTCGGGGCTTTTTTTATTATCTTTCTCTTAAAGCTTCTTTGGCTTTATTGAATGGTTTAAGCAAGTAATCCAGTACCGTTTTTTCACCCGTACGAATATCTACAGTTGCCACCATACCCGGTGTAATACCGTATGCCTTACCTTCTTTATTATAAAGCTTGTCTGAATCGGTTCGAATATAAACACGATAATAGAACTGGTCTTGTTTAACTTCATCACGAATCGTGTCTGGAGAAATAACCGTAACCTTACCTTTTAAACCACCATAAATTGAGTAGTCATAGGCAGTAATCTTAACCAGTGCTTCTTGTCCCGGACGAATAAATGCAATGTCACGCGGTAAAATACGCGCTTCAATGAGTAGCTGTTCATCAATCGGTACAATGGTCATCAACTTGCCATTTTGCGGAATAACACCGCCATGGGTGGTAACCGCAATTTCTTTCACAACACCGCGTACTGGTGCTTTAAAAATAGCACGATCTAAACTGTCACTACGACCCAGTACGACTTGTTGCTGCGTTTCAATATCGGTATTGGCTTTAGATAACTCTTCACGAGCCTTTACGAAATATTGGTTCTGCGCATCATTCATTTTGTTTCTAAGGTCATTTGCTTCGCGACGTAAACGTAAAACTTCAACCTCACTTGCCGCGCCTTTAGCAACTAACGGTTCGGTCATTGCCAGCTCTTGTTGTACCAGTTGCAAAGCCTGTCTAAAACCTGCAAGTGTTTGTTCGAGATTAGCTCTGCGGGATGCAAATAATGCGGTTTCTTCATGTACAAGTTTTGGTTCTTTCAGCACAATTTCAGGAAAAGCCAATGGTGTACCATTTACTTCTGCCCGCAAACGTGAAGCTGTCGCCTGAGCAGAAATAAGCAAAGATCTTGATTCACCGACATTCGATGCCAAACGGGTGGGATCTAGTTGTGCAAGAATTTCGCCTTTTTGAACAATATCGCCTTCTTGTACATTCAGCTTGGTTAAAATACCGCCCTCTAAAGACTGGATAACCTGCTCTTTAGACGATGGAACCACTTTACCCGTGCCGGTAGAGACTTCTTCAAGTTTAAATACCCATGCCCAGATAAAGAAAATAACTAAACCAATCCCCACAATCCAGATCACTAAACTGGCACGTGGTAATGGTGGCTCAGTATAAGAGACATTCATTGAACGGGTGAGTTCTTGTTCTTGTTGTGGTTCGCTCATGAATTACCCCCTTGCACTTGTTTTTGTTGGGCTGTTGATTGATTAAGGACCTGATCTCTTGGACCATCCATCACGATTTTGCCTTCGTTAACGACAATAATACGGTCCACCAG